>NZ_JBIAGW010000057.1:0-1048 GCF_042869955.1 Streptomyces sp. NPDC006691 | reverse complement strand
CGGCGGATTCTGCCCAAGGCAGCCGTGGCCCGGCCTCTCTACGACGACTTCTGCTCCCGGTAGAGCACGAGGTGCTCGTGATGGAGCACCCCGCCTCGGATGTCGCCCGTGGCGGTGAACCCGGTGTCGTCGACGTAGTCCAGGTGGCTACCGGTCACCGTGTATCGGCCGGTGTACGCGCTGCGCCGCTTGCCGCGGGCTTCGGCATAACGGCCGTCCGGCAGCAGCTCCTGACGGATGTGACCATCCGCGGTTACCCACATTCCCACCACGTCGACGTGGTCGCCCTCAACGGTCCCTGCCATGGCGGACTCCTCTCATCGAATGGTGCGGTCCTTCCCGCTCCACCGAGTCTGGGCAGGTCAGCGGCCATCAACCAGGACGCGGACTGTCTGGGTGTGGCACACCCCGGCAGCGCACCGGGTCACCGTCTAGTCATGAACACATGGACGACAACCACCGGGGAGAGGTCCTGCGCACACGCCGCTACGGACTGCGGCCGGAGGGCGTCGGCATGGCGAGCTACGGGGCCCACAGAGTCGCCGGACCGCGCCGCGAGGAGGTCGCCGTCCTCGCCGGAGTGAACGCCGACTGCTACACCCGCCTGGGACAAGGCCGCGAGCGCAACCCCGCACCCCAGGTGGTCGACGCACTCAGCCGCACGCTGCGCCTCGACGCGGACGCACGCACGCACTTGTACCGGCGGGGCCGCGCCGAACGACCAGCCCTCCGTCCACGCCGCCGAACGGGTCAGTCCTCCGCTGCGACAGGTCATGGACAGATACCAGGTCTGGATCAGGGCATGCCGTGTGCCCGGGTGGAACGAGGCAGGACCGAAGGCAGTGACGGCACTGATCCAGGCCGAGGCCCGCCGATGGCACGACCTCTCGGACGAATAGGCCTAGGCACTGTTTCTCGGATCATGTGCGGAGCCAGATGATGAGGGCTGCGACGGTGACGGTGCCGAGGTAGATGTGGGCGCGTTTCTCGTAGCGGGTGGCGACGGCGCGGAAGCCCTTGAGGCGGTTGATGGTTCGTTCGACGGTGT
>NZ_JBIAGW010000056.1:0-1090 GCF_042869955.1 Streptomyces sp. NPDC006691 | reverse complement strand
ATCCGCGGTTTGGGCCGTGGGTGGGGTTGGGGTTGCAGGTTTTTGTGGTGGTGGTGTTGGCGGTGCGGCGGGTGTGGCCGTTGGTGGTGTTGGGTGTGGCGACGGTGTCGGCGGTGTTGATGTCGTTGTCGGTGTGGTGGGTGCCGGGGTTGTTGGTGACGTCGGTGGATGGGTCGGGGGTGTGGGTGCCGTTGGCTGCGCCTTTTGCGGCGTATTCGGCGGTGGTGTATTCGTCGCGGCCGCGGGGTGCGTGGGTGTTGACGGGTGTGTTGACGCTGGTGGCGACGCGGTTGTGGGAGTTGTCGTTCGCGGTGGCGGCGTCGGGGGTGTTGTTGACGGCGGTGCCGGCGTTGTTGGGGATGTATGTGGCGGCGCGGCGGGGGTTGATTGTGGCGTTGACGGAGCGGGCGGAGCGGGCGGAGCGGGAGCAGTTTTTGTTGGCGGAGCGGGCGCGGGCGGAGGAGCGGGTGCGTCTTGCGGGGGAGATGCATGATGTGGTGACGCATCGGGTGTCTTTGATGGTGTTGCAGGCGGGGGCGTTGCGGGTGGTGTCGTCGGATGAGCGGGTGCGGGCGGAGGCGGAGGGGTTGCGGGCTGCGGGGTGTCAGGCGTTGGAGGAGTTGAGGGATTTGGTGGGGGTGCTCAGGTCGCCGGAGAGTGCGGTGGGGTTGGTGGGGTCGGGTGTGGGTGGTTCGGGTTCTGGTGTGAGGGTGGGTGATTGGGGGTTGTCGGTGTTGGTGGAGGAGTGTCGGGCGGTGGGGGTTGAGGTGGAGTTGAGTGAGTCGGGGGATCGTTCGGTGTCGTCTCCGGTGGTGGTGCGGACGGCGTATCGGATTGTGCAGGAGGCGTTGACGAATGTGCGGAAGCATGCGCCGGGGAGTGGGGTGTGGGTGGAGGTGCGGTATGAGGCGGATCGGGTGCGGTTGAGGGTGCGGAATTCGGCGCCGACGGCGGTGGCGGACCGGGAGTTGGCGTCGTCTGGTTCGGGGAGTGGGTTGAAGGGGTTGCGGCAGCGGGTCGAGCTGGTCGGGGGGACCTTCGAGTCCGGACCACGTCCCGACGGCGGATTCTGCGTCGAATCCGTACTGCC
>NZ_JBIAGW010000055.1:0-1287 GCF_042869955.1 Streptomyces sp. NPDC006691 | reverse complement strand
CTAGGGGGTGTCTGACAAATGATCACGAACTGGTTTCGCGGAGCCAGAGGATCAGCGAGGCCAGAACGACTCCGGCACGGTAGCGGTCGGCGAGCTTGTCGAATCTGGTCGCGATCGCGCGGAACTGCTTGAGGCGTGCGAAGCATCGTTCGACCACGTTGCGCTCGCGGTAGACCTCCTCGTCGAAGGCGGGCGGCCGGCCGCCGAGGCGCCCTCGGCGCCAGCGGTTGGCCGCTTGATCGCGGCGCTCGGGGATCGTGACGGCGATACCGCGGCGCCGCAGCAGGTGCCGGATCGCCCGGCTGGAGTAGGCCTTGTCGCCCAGGACTCGGGTTGGCGTCCTGCGCGGGCGGCCGGTGCCGACTCTCGGAACGCGGATCCCGTCGAGGACCTGACTGAAGGCGGTGGCGTCGTTGACGTTGCCGGGCGTGAGCACGACGGACAGGGGCAGGCCCCGGCCGTCGACGGCGAGGTGGACCTTGGTGGTCAGCCCGCCTCGGGACCGGCCGAGGGCCTGGCGCGTCTGCGAGCGGCCCGGATCTTCCAGTTCGTCCCCGTCTGCGGCCCCTTTTTGCGGGCACCGGCGGCGTGCTGGTGAGCACGGTTGACCGTGGAATCGACGGCGACGGTCCATTCCACCCGGCCCACCGCGTCGTCGCGGACCTGGACGTGTTCCAGCAACTTCGCCCAGGTCCCGTCCGCTTCCCAGCGGGCGAACCGCTCGTAGACGGTCTGCCAGGGTCCGTACCGCTCGGGCAGATCGCGCCACGGAGCCCCGGTCCGCAGCCGCCACAGCACCCCGTTGACCACCTGCCGGTGATCACGCCACGGACGGCCACGCCCATCCACCCGCGGCAACAAGGGCTCTATTCGCCCCCACGCCGCTTCCGTCAACTCACCTCGACCTGCCACAAGATCAATGATCAGAGTGCTCGTGCTCGGACTTTCGCGCGGGGTCCGTGATGAAACGGCTCAGCCGGTAGGTGGTCGGCACCGCCAAGCGTCCGCACAGCGTGTCGATCCGGATCATCGACCCGTCGACTCCTGCTTCCCGAAGAAGGCGCAAGGTCGTACGCATCTCCGCCTGGTCCGGAGTCTCAACAACCACTTCCCACTGTCCCGCGTCCGACGCGGTGCGAGCAGCAAGCCGCTGCCGCGCGTCCTCTTGCCGCCGCCTTCTTTTCCCCTGTCCTGGCACCTGCCCAGAATCACTGGCTGACGTCAGGACGGCAAGGCAATTGGACGGAGCACGCACACGCTCGGTGATCATTTGTCAGACAAGCCCTA
>NZ_JBIAGW010000054.1:0-1499 GCF_042869955.1 Streptomyces sp. NPDC006691 | reverse complement strand
CACGTACGTGCCGACGACGGTGACCTGGATCCGGGCGGACGACGCGTCGGCACCGGCGGGCCGGCCCTTCAAGGAGTAGGCCGGAGCGCGGCATGCAGGCAGACAGGTGGGGCGTGAACAGACAGGTGGGGCCGAAACGATATGTTTCGGCCCCACCTGTCTGTTCATCACCCGCGCGTCCGCCCACGTGCGCGGTACCCCGCCACCGGGGCCCGCGCGGCCTCAGCGGCTGATGAGCCCTGCGTCGTACGCCAGCAGCCCCGCCTGCGTTCTGTTGGTGCATTCCAGCTTCACCAGCATGCGCGACACATAGCCCTTGACCGTCGCCTCGCTGAGGAACAGCTTCGTGGCGATCTGGGCGTTGGACAGGCCCTCGCCGAGGCACGTGAGGACGTCCGTCTCGCGTTCGGTGAGCTTGCCGACCAGGGCTTTGGCCCGCTCGCGCGCCGCGTCCTCGTCGGACGAGGCGCCGACGATGCGGCGCATGGCGACGGGCGAGAGGACGGTGTGGCCGTCGGCGGCCACGCGGACGAGCCCGATCAGGTCCTCGGGCGGAGTCGACTTCACAAGAAATCCACTGGCCCCGCTGCGCAGCGCCCGCATCACATACTGATCGGCGTCAAATGTGGTGAGCGCCACCACCTTTGGCGGCTGGTCGAGTTTCATGATGCATTCGATCGCCGTGAGGCCGTCCACGCCCGGCATCCGCAAATCCATGAGGACGAGATCGGGGCGGTACCTTATCACGGCCTCGACCGCGGCGGCTCCGTCGTGGGCCGCGTCGACGACGTCGATATCGTCGGCCGAACCGAGAATCGTTTTCAAATGCGCGCAGACCATGGGTTCGTCATCAACAAGCAGCACCTTTACGACTTCATGACCCATGCCGACAGCCTATCCACAGGGGTGTTGCAAAGTCCCGGCGGTAGTGGAGAGTTTCAGGTCACAGTGGTGTGACGCCTGCTGAGCGTGCCGTCTCGTACGCAGCGAAGCTCCAGCTGGAGCGGGTGACCTCTCAAGTCGCCCTGGCGAACCGGAGCTTCGATGTGCCGTCAGTCTGCCCGTGTCCGTCCGATCATCCCCCCGCGGTCAGCACCGTGCCCTTGCGGGATGGCCGCAGCGGCCGGCCACGCCGGCTGACCCCCGCCGCCGACGGGGAAGCGTCACCCGCTCGTGAATGTGCTGCTGGTCGCTTGCTCGGCCGTGCTCACCGGGGCCCGTTCATTCGCCGCGATCGGCCGGCGGGTCCGCGGCGCCCCGCAGGGCACCCTCGCCCGGCTCGGCATCCGCATCACGAGCGTGTTCAACGTTCCTGTCGCGCCGAGCGCGATCAACCAGCTACGAACAGTGGGCCACACCAACATCGCCGCCGGCATCCGGGAGATGTCCTACCAGCCCTTTCACCGCCCGCCGGCCTACTCGGACCGACCCGACCAGCAACGATCCGAGATCGTCAGCCTTGCAGCAGCCCTGATGCCTATCCCCCGGGCACTTCCATC
>NZ_JBIAGW010000052.1:1524-2872 GCF_042869955.1 Streptomyces sp. NPDC006691 | reverse complement strand
CGAGTCAGAAACCGTTGGTGTAGGCGAAGGACATGCGAAAGGTCCGGCGTAGAGGGTAAGACCCCCGTAGCTGAAACATCAACGGCTCGTTTGAGAGACACCCAAGTAGCACGGGGCCCGAGAAATCCCGTGTGAATCTGGCGGGACCACCCGCTAAGCCTAAATATTCCCTGGTGACCGATAGCGGATAGTACCGTGAGGGAATGGTGAAAAGTACCGCGGGAGCGGAGTGAAATAGTACCTGAAACCGTGTGCCTACAAGCCGTGGGAGCGTCGCTGTATGTGCTTGCACATACAGTCGTGACTGCGTGCCTTTTGAAGAATGAGCCTGCGAGTTAGCGGTGTGTAGCGAGGTTAACCCGTGTGGGGAAGCCGTAGCGAAAGCGAGTCCGAACAGGGCGATTGAGTTGCACGCTCTAGACCCGAAGCGGAGTGATCTAGCCATGGGCAGGTTGAAGCGGCTGTAAGAGGTCGTGGAGGACCGAACCCACCAGGGTTGAAAACCTGGGGGATGACCTGTGGTTAGGGGTGAAAGGCCAATCAAACTCCGTGATAGCTGGTTCTCCCCGAAATGCATTTAGGTGCAGCGTCGTGTGTTTCTTGCCGGAGGTAGAGCACTGGATAGGCGATGGGCCCTACCGGGTTACTGACCTTAGCCAAACTCCGAATGCCGGTAAGTGAGAGCACGGCAGTGAGACTGTGGGGGATAAGCTCCATGGTCGAGAGGGAAACAGCCCAGAGCATCGACTAAGGCCCCTAAGCGTACGCTAAGTGGGAAAGGATGTGGAGTCGCAGAGACAACCAGGAGGTTGGCTTAGAAGCAGCCACCCTTGAAAGAGTGCGTAATAGCTCACTGGTCAAGTGATTCCGCGCCGACAATGTAGCGGGGCTCAAGCGTACCGCCGAAGTCGTGTCATTCCAGCATGTACCCCCAACGGGGGCTGGGATGGGTAGGGGAGCGTCGTGTGCCGGGTGAAGCCGCAGCGGAAGCTAGTGGTGGACGGTTCACGAGTGAGAATGCAGGCATGAGTAGCGATACACACGTGAGAAACGTGTGCGCCGATTGACTAAGGGTTCCTGGGTCAAGCTGATCTGCCCAGGGTAAGTCGGGACCTAAGGCGAGGCCGACAGGCGTAGTCGATGGACAACCGGTTGATATTCCGGTACCCGCTTTGAAACGCCCAATATCGAATCAGGCGATGCTAAGCCCGTGAAGCCGTTCCGGACCCTTCGGGGAAAGGAAAGTGGTGGAGCCGGTGACCCAGACTTGTAGTAGGTAAGCGATGGGGTGACGCAGGAAGGTAGTCCAGCCCGGGCGGTGGTTGTCCCGGGGTAAGGGTGTAGGCCT
>NZ_JBIAGW010000052.1:0-1428 GCF_042869955.1 Streptomyces sp. NPDC006691 | reverse complement strand
GCTGAGACCTGATGCCGAGCCGATTGTGGTGAAGTGGATGATCCTATGCTGTCGAGAAAAGCCTCTAGCGAGTTTCATGGCGGCCCGTACCCTAAACCGACTCAGGTGGTCAGGTAGAGAATACCGAGGCGTTCGGGTGAACTATGGTTAAGGAACTCGGCAAAATGCCCCCGTAACTTCGGGAGAAGGGGGGCCATCACCGGTGATGAGATTTACTCTCTGAGCTGGGGGTGGCCGCAGAGACCAGCGAGAAGCGACTGTTTACTAAAAACACAGGTCCGTGCGAAGCCGTAAGGCGATGTATACGGACTGACGCCTGCCCGGTGCTGGAACGTTAAGGGGACCGGTTAGTCACATTTCGGTGTGGCGAAGCTGAGAACTTAAGCGCCAGTAAACGGCGGTGGTAACTATAACCATCCTAAGGTAGCGAAATTCCTTGTCGGGTAAGTTCCGACCTGCACGAATGGCGTAACGACTTCTCGACTGTCTCAACCATAGGCCCGGTGAAATTGCACTACGAGTAAAGATGCTCGTTTCGCGCAGCAGGACGGAAAGACCCCGGGACCTTTACTACAGTTTGATATTGGTGTTCGGTTCGGCTTGTGTAGGATAGGTGGGAGACTTTGAAGCGGCCACGCCAGTGGTTGTGGAGTCGTCGTTGAAATACCACTCTGGTCGTGCTGGATGTCTAACCTCGGTCCGTGATCCGGATCAGGGACAGTGTCTGATGGGTAGTTTAACTGGGGCGGTTGCCTCCTAAAGAGTAACGGAGGCGCCCAAAGGTTCCCTCAGCCTGGTTGGCAATCAGGTGTTGAGTGTAAGTGCACAAGGGAGCTTGACTGTGAGACCGACGGGTCGAGCAGGGACGAAAGTCGGGACTAGTGATCCGGCGGTGGCTTGTGGAAGCGCCGTCGCTCAACGGATAAAAGGTACCCCGGGGATAACAGGCTGATCTTCCCCAAGAGTCCATATCGACGGGATGGTTTGGCACCTCGATGTCGGCTCGTCGCATCCTGGGGCTGGAGTCGGTCCCAAGGGTTGGGCTGTTCGCCCATTAAAGCGGTACGCGAGCTGGGTTTAGAACGTCGTGAGACAGTTCGGTCCCTATCCGCTGCGCGCGCAGGAACATTGAGAAGGGCTGTCCCTAGTACGAGAGGACCGGGACGGACGAACCTCTGGTGTGCCAGTTGTCCTGCCAAGGGCATGGCTGGTTGGCTACGTTCGGAAAGGATAACCGCTGAAAGCATCTAAGCGGGAAGCCTGCTTCGAGATGAGTGTTCCCACCTCCTTGAGAGGGTAAGGCTCCCAGTAGACGACTGGGTTGATAGGCCAGATGTGGAAGCCCGGTAACGGGTGGAGCTGACTGGTACTAATAGGCCGAGGGCTTGTCCTCAGTTGCTCGCGTCCACTGTGTTTGTTCTGAAGCAA
>NZ_JBIAGW010000051.1:0-3601 GCF_042869955.1 Streptomyces sp. NPDC006691 | reverse complement strand
GGAACGACGCGACGACATCCACGAAGCCTTCCTCGGCCTCGCCACCTGCCTCATCACCCACCGCCACGTCCAACGCCTTTGTTAGGGCCTCTTAAAGAGCGTTTGACCTGCTATAGGTGTTTCATTGCGATTCAGTGGCGGGTGGAATCGGATCGACTGAGGCGCGAATGCCTGTTGTGGCGGGTGGGGCGGGTGACGGCTTGCAAAGGCCCGTTTCGGTTCCTTCGCTCCTGTCTGATCCCAACACGCCCCCGGTCGCACCTGTTTGGGCCCTCCACGGGACGGTGGGCATCGGTGCTACAGAAACATGCCTCACAGACCGCGACCGTATCCGAGCGACCTGTCCGATGCCCGCTGGGGACTACTGGAACCAACTCTGACAGCCTGGCGGGCCGAACGAAGAGGGAAGGGCCTGGACATCGGCCGGCCGCCCGAACACGACCTGCGCCGGATCATGGACGGCATCCTCTACGTCGACCGCACCGGCATCCCGTGGAGGTATCTGCCGAACGACTTCGCGCCGCGGGAAACCGTCTACGAATACTTCGCAGCCTGGCAGAAGGACAGTGTGATTGACCAGCTCAACGGCCTGCTGCGCCGACTTGTTCGGGAGGCCGCAGGCCGGGACGTCGAACCGAGCGCATGCGTCTTGGACGCCCAGAGCATCAAGTCATCGGCCAACGTCCCGGCCGCCGGCCAGGGCCTCGACGCGGGCAAGAAGACCGCGGGTCGCAAGCGCCATATCGGCGTCTACACCGCCGGCCCGCTCCTGGCCGTACTGGTCACCGCCGCCAGCGTCTCCGACAACGTCGGCGGTATCCACCTGCTCTCGGGCATCGCCGAGAGCCACCCCCGCGTCGCGAAAGCGTGGGCCGACAGCGACTACCGCACCAAGGCAATCGATCACGGTGCCACCCTCGGCGTCGACGTCGACGTCACCCGCGGTGATCCCGCCCAGAAGGACTTCAGGGTGATTCCGCGACGCTGGGTCGTCGAGCGAACCTTCGGCTGGCCCATGCACCACCGCCGCCTCGCCCGCGACTACGAGAGCCACCCCCACCGCTCCGAAGACATGATCAAGGTCGCGATGGTCGACCTCATGAGCCGACGGCTCGCCCGTGAATCCACCCCGAACTGGCGCGATTCTTGATCGAGTCAGGAGTCAGAACCCTGAACAGGGCAATGCCAGTCGGCCGAGTCGACCAAGTTCCCATCCATGTTGCTGAGGTGGAAGCAGTCGCCGTTGACCCACACCGTGACCGATTCGCGCCGATGGTCGACCTGGAACGGTTCATTCCGGCGCAGAGTCCCGGACCACGATCCATCTGCTGCAGACGAGTGGGTGACAACCGCCCACGTCTGCTTCGGCGGAATCTGCCGCGTTTCCGCCCAGGGCTCCACGGTCAGCTCAAGCGCAGCCTCACCACCGTTGCTGAGCAGGAGCCGCGCTATCCCCCTGGTGGCCATTCCCCGCACCCTTTCTGCCTCCACGGACAATCCCGCCTTCAGCCGCAGGCCCTACGGGCCCGCGATCACCTGGCCCAGGCTACTTCGTCGACCGAGTTATCAAACAGACCTGCTCGGACCAAGCGCCCTTGAAGGACCGATGTCGCTGTACTGACAGTTGCGAACTGAACACACCCGCGAGCGTTTTCGCCCCGGCTGCCAGCCCGTACCGGATGCGGGCGCCACAGGCCCGCCGAGGCTCCGCCGCCGCTTCATGGCTCCTAGAGTGACAGCGGCCAGTTGGAATTCCCCGTGTGCAGCCAGTTAGCGGGGAGGTATCTGGCCGTGGAGGGTTACTGGGTGTGAAGAGCCGCCTATGCGGTCCGGGTGAGGTCCATGATCCAGTTGGTGCGCCAGGTGGTTCCGCCGTCGTAGGAGAAAGCCTGGTCCCAGCGCGGGGCGTCCGGGTTGTGGGTGGTCCACTGGAAGCGGACCTTGACCTCGTGCCCGCCGAGCACGTCGTCGCAGAAGAACTGGCCGAGACCGTCAGTGAAGGAGCCCTCCACATACGGGGCCAGATGTCCTGGCCGACTGCTGGAGGCCCACCAGATCCGCCACACCTTGACCTCGGGGTCGAACTGCCGCAGCGTGAACCCTTCGATGGATATCTGGCCACGGTCATCGACGACGTGTACTCCCGTCGCCTGCTGGGCTGGTCGATGGCCGATCACATGCGCACCGAACTCGTCACCGACGCCCTCGAATCGGCCGTCCGCACCCGCAGCGGCCGGGTGGACGGCGTCATATTCCACAGCGATCACGGCGCCCAGTACGGCGCGAACGCGTTCGCTGAGACCTGTCACAGACCCGGGATCCGCCGGTCCATGGGAGCAGTCGGCACCTCGGCGTACAACGCCGCCGCAGAATCGTTCTACGCCTCACTCAAGCGGGAGATCCTGCCCGGCACCGGCACGGTTGGCCAACCGCACGAGCCGCCCGTCTCACGGACTTCCGCCGGCTCGGCTTCCACAACCACCAGCGCAGGCACTCCACGATCGGCCACCTCGCCCCGGTCGCCTACGAAGAGAGATCAACTACGCCGGCCATCGCTGCATGACAACCGGTGTGTCCACGATCGAGGTGGCAGTCCCCTCGATGTCACCACCCCGAGCACACACCAGCGCCTGTGCGTCGCCGAACTCGCCGAGCAGGACCGGCGGATCGTCCGCTCAGGCGTCGCGAACAGCACCATCCGCGCGGACGAGCGGCTGCGCGACGTCCTGACCGCCATCTGATCCAGCAGAGGAGGAAACGAAGAGGTCGGACGAGCCAGGGGTTCGAAGTCCCGTCACGTCACGACCAACGTGCTCTCATTTGCCGTAATAGGTTCCCCCCTGGCACGAGCAGCCCCACCCCCTGTCCGTGTCGGACGTCGGGGGTTCATTACCGTGGTCGGCGTGACGCACTCACCCACTGCCCAGGATGTCCGGCGCATGGCGCTCTCCCTTCCCGAGACCGTAGAGAAGGAAGCGTGGAGCATGCCAACCTTCCGGGTGGCCGGGAGGATGTTCATCACCATGCCCGACGAGCAGACCTCGTTCGCCGTACGCTGTCCCCGCCACGAGCGGGCCGAACTGATCGCGGCTGAACCGGAGAAGTTCTGGGTGCCCGCACACGAAGCGGCATCGTCCTGGGTGAGAGTACGGCTGGCCGCGCTGGAGGGGCAGGGCGAGCTGCGCGACATCCTGGAGGACTCCTGGCGCCAGGCGGCCACCGACCGACTGCTCGAAGCCCACCCGGACATCGGACCCGGCCGGCATTCTGCTTCCGCCTGACACTCCCCCTGCGTTCGCCGCTTATAGCAGCAGAGTTGTGGCGAGTTCACGGGGCCGGGCGGCGAAGGGGCTGTGGCTGCCGGGGAGGGTGCGGACGGTGAAGGGGTGGGCGGGCATGGCCCGGTCGGCTTCCGTGATCATGAGATCCTGCACGGCCGTCGGCAGTGCCCGGTCGTCGGCGCAGCGCAGGAAGGTCCGTGGAACTCGGCCCCAGCGTTGCGGAGTCACGATGACCGGGGTGGTGGGGATCGCCAGCGGCAGATCGGGGCTCAGCGCGGAGCGCCAGCGGTCGAAGCGGTCCAGGGGGGTGTCGTGATAGT
>NZ_JBIAGW010000050.1:0-3696 GCF_042869955.1 Streptomyces sp. NPDC006691 | reverse complement strand
CCCTTAAGGCGCGATACGGGGTCCGGGGCGGAGCCCCGAACCGGGGGTGCAGGGGGCGCAGCCCCCTGCGGGGGTCCGAGGGGCACAGCCCCTCAGGGGGTCTGGGGCACAGCCCCAGGGAGGACCCGAACCCACCAACCCCGAGTCACGGGCGGGAGGGCGGGCAAGGTGCCCGGGGTCTGGGGCGGAGCCCCAGGGGCCGAACCCAATCAACCCCGGGTCACGGGCGGGCGGGTGGGCAAACCCCCCGGGGCTACAGCTCGCGGACCTCGAACGTGTCCAGCGTGAACTCCGCCACCCCGTCATCCCCCACCTTCCGCAACCCCACCCACGCCACGCCGCCACCCTCACCCGGCGCCGTGAACTCGTACACGTGCGTGGCCGGTTCGGCCGCGACGGCCAGCGGGACGCGGGTCAGCTCGCGCGGCGCCGGGGCGTCGACCCCGGTGATCCAGGCGTACTGGCCGGCCAGTTCGCACTCGTACCGGAAGGACACCCGGTACCGGCGGCCGGGCAGGAAGCGGACCGTGTGGTCCACCGTCCGGTAGACGAGGCCCTCGTTCTCGCCCCGCGACTTCAGCGACTGCGTACCGTCGACGACGTCGTCGATCGCTTTGCCGTTCCAGCCCCGCTGGGTGAACCGCGCGTGCCGCTGCGCGATGTGGGTGCGCGGGTCCGTGGAGCCCCCCGCGTCGCCCTTGACGAAGACGCCCCAGCCGGACGGCACGTCCTGGAAGTCCTCGTGGGCGAGCACCCCCGGCTTGCCGACCGCCCGCGCCCGTACGACGCGCACGTTGTCGAAGCGGACCCGGGCCTCCCCCGCGTCCGCCCTCAGCGTGAGGGTGACCGGGCCGCCGCCGGCCGGGACGGTGAAGGGCACCGACATGCGCTGGAAGCGGGTGTCGTGCTTGCGGTCGGCGGCGACGTAGTTGCCCGCGGTGGAGGCGTCCGTCCAGTTCGTGGCGGTGGCCCCGTCCGCGGTGCGCACGTCGAGCGCGGCCCGGCGCCGCTCCCCCGCCCGCTCGCCGACCTCGACCTGTACGGAGGCGGAGTACGTGCCGGGCGCGAGCCGGGCCAGGCGCTGGGTGACGGTGGCCGCTCCACCGCCCGGCAGAACGAGTTCGTAGTCGCCGAGCGCGCTCAGGACGACCTTCGCCAAGCCGTTGACCTGCCACCCTTCCAGCGTGCCCGAGTTGAACCCGGGGTCGCGGACGGGCGTGAACTGGCCCCAGGAGGGGTCTCGTTGGGGGCGGGTGCGCTCGCGGTGGAGGACGTACGGCCGGCCCGCCGCCGCGTCCGGAACGGTGACCGAGCCGGCGCGGACCGGGAGGTCGGCGACGTGCACGCGGCCCTGGTCGGTCAGGCGGTAGAGGGAGACCGTGCGCAGGCGCGACCAGCCGCGCGGCAGGCGCCAACTGGTGCTGCCTCCGGCCGGGTTGTAGTGGTAGAGCTTCTCGGGGTCGGTGGCGTTGCGGGGCTCCCAGGGCAGGAGATAGGTGCCGGCGTCGTACACGAGGCGGCCGTCGGTGGTGATGCGGCGGGCACCGGTCGCGTCGGAGACCGAGGTGGGGACGGGCCCGGCGAAGGTGATCTCGTTCTCGCTCCAGCGGGCGATGGGGTGGGCCTGGAGGTATTTGGCGGGCAGCGACTCCGTCCAGATCAGGTCGTAGAACGTCTTCCAGTCCGTCTTGCCGGTCCAGCCCTCGAAGTTGCCCATGTGGGCGTGGCCGAGCAGGGTCGGCCACTTGTTGGCGAAGACGTCCTTCTGGTGGTGCCGGACGAAGCGGATGAGGCGGGAGTTGATGCCGCGCGAGGTGTCGGGGCCGTAATCCGTCTCGTTGGCCCAGTGCGACCACAGCGAGGAACGTTCCAGGCCGTGGCCCCATTCGGAGGCGACGAGCCAGCCCTGGTCGCGCAGGGCGCGCTGGAGACGGTCGGAGGTCCAGCCGGATTCGCGGAACACGTCGAGGTAGATCGCGTTCAGACCGCGGTCGGTGTCGCGGCGCAGGTCGGCGAAGCGCCTGACGATGTCGCCCGAGACCAGGTCGCGGCGCTGGTCGATGCGGTAGGACTGGTCGAGCCAGTCCCACTGCCGGTTGGTCTTGTCGACGAGGGTCTCGGAGAAGGCGTTCGCGACCGGGTAGGACTCGGTGGCGTTGACGTGGACGGCGAAGTCGCTGTTCCACTTCTTGCCCTCGCGGACGAGGGAGTTGAGGTCGTCCAGGCCGCCGGCCCGCTGGTTGTAGTTGCCGGCGTAGTCGGGGTGGGCCGAGTCGTGGCCCTCCGACTGGTAGCCCTTGAGCAGGGTGTACTGGCGCAGCCCGTCGGTGGCGAGCGAGATCCGTTTGACGTTGTCGAGGGTGGCCAGGAACGGGTTGGTGGCCTGCGAGGCGAAGTTGAAGGGGATGTGCGGGACGACCCGGAGGTGCTGGTCGTCGGCGCCGAGCGGGGTGACCATGATGTCGCGGAACGCGATGGCGGCGTCCTGCCAGTCGACGGTGCCGTCGCCGTTGCGGTCACCGGTGACGGTGACGGTGGCGTACGGCAGGGGCTCGGTGGCGCCGGTGGGCGCGGTCGCGGCGCGGTGGGTCCACTGGCCGGGGGCCAGCTGCGCCTTGACGTAGCCGTCGCGTTTCAGGGTCTGGCGCCACAGCCGGCCGTTCTCCCAGGTGGCTCCGGGAGTGGTGTCGGGCCTGTCGTAGACGGTGTTGGTCTCGATGGCGCCGCCGAGGCCGTGGTGGGCGAGGACCGCGTAAGCGCAGCCGGTGGGTTTGGCGTCGGGGGCGGTGTCGGAGGTCGGGGTGATCAGGGTGTCGCCGCTCTTGGCCTTGTCCAACTGGATCTGCGCGGCCAGGAGTTGGGCGCCGGGCTGGTCGCTGCGTACGGACAGCAGGGCCAGGCCGGGGATCTGGAGGGTCCCGACGCGCAGGGCGGGGGTGTCGTCGATGCGGGTGATGCGCCAGTCGACGCGGTGGCCGTCGACCCGGATCTCGGCGCCGATCCGGGTGCCGCCGTCGAAGGCGAGGGTGTAGGTGATGCGGTCACGGGCCGCGCGCGAGGTCACCTTCGGGGTGTGCGGGGTGTTGTCGATGAGGACGGCGGTGACGGGGTCCTCCTGGCCGTGCAGGACGGCGCCGGTTTCGCGGTCGGTGTACGACACGATGCGGGGGAAGGCGGTGTCGACGCGGACGTCGAGGGCGGTGGAGCGCAGTACCGCCTCCCCGGCCGGCAAGGTGGCGGCGAGGGCCGCCGAGGGGATGCCCAGGGCGGCTCCGGCCCCCGCGAGGGCGGTGGCCGCGACCACCGTCCTGCGGTTCGGTCCGTGCTGGTCCCCGTGCTGGTCCCCGTGCTGTTCGGCGTTCACGCGGGCTCCTTGTCGTGGCGGCTTGCGGTGCGGCTTGCGGTGCGGCTTGCGGTGCGGGCCACGATGTTCCGCTGGGTGCGGGTGCGCCCATGGACAAAGGGGTGGGACGTGTTGGACTAACGGGTTCCCCCGGCGCCCGCTGGGGCTCCGCCCCAGACCCCGGGGGGCCTGCCCACCCGCCCGCCCGTTGCCCGGGGTTGATTGGTTCCGGCCCCTGGGGCTGTGCCCCAGACCCCCTGAGGGGCTGCGCCCCTCGGACCCCCGCAGGGGGCTGCGCCCCCTGCACCCCGGTTCGGGGCTCCGCCCCGGACCCCGTATCGCGCCTTAAGGGC
>NZ_JBIAGW010000049.1:0-7544 GCF_042869955.1 Streptomyces sp. NPDC006691 | reverse complement strand
GGTTCGGGGCTCCGCCCCGGACCCCGTATCGCGCCTTAAGGGCGCTCGTCCTCAATCGCCGGACGGGCTGAAGTGCCCGATGCGGGCCCGTACCGGTCCGGTCAGCCGGACGGGCTGAAGTGCCTGATGTCGGCCCATATCGATCAGCCCGACAGGCTGGAGATACCTCCACCGGCCCGTACCGATCAGCCAGCCGGGCTGAAGTGCCCGATGCGGGCCAGCACCGAGGCCCTTAGGGGCGCGGGGAACTGCGCGACCAGCCACCCACGATCCGCACCCGAACGAGCAGGGCCCGGGGCGCAGCCCCCGGAAGCCCTCCCACCCCCGTTTCACCCCCGGAGGGTTGCGGGAAGGGGCGGGGAGGGGCAAAACCCCAGGGCCCAGGGCGAAGCCCCAGCGCACCCCGGGCCGGCACACCCCGAGCCCGCGCACCCCGAAACGGGGCCGCACCTGCCCACCCACCCCCGGGGGAAAGGGAGGCTAAAGCAGACCCCGGAGCTTCTCCGCCAAAAGGTCCCAGCGCCATTTCTCCTCCACCCAGGCCCGCCCCCGCTCCCCCATCCGCCGCCGCAGGCCGGGATCCTGCAACAGGGTCACGATCCGCTCGGCCGCGTCCCCGGCGGAGTCGCCCCGTACGACCCAGCCCGTCTCGCCGTCGAGGACGGCGTCCGGTGCGCCTCCGGAGTCGCCCGCCACCACCGGCAGACCCGTCGCGGAAGCCTCCAGGTAGACGATGCCGAGACCCTCGACGTCCAGGCCGCCGCGCCGGGTGCGGCACGGCATCGCGAAGACGTCCCCCGCCCCGTAGTGCGCGGGCAGCTCCGCCCACGGCACCGCGCCGGTGAAGCGGACCGAGGCCGAAACCCCGGTGTCGGAGGCGAGCGTGCGCAGATCCGCCTCGTACGGGCCGCCGCCCACGATGAGCAGCACCGCGTCGGGCACCTTCGCCAGGATCGCCGGCAGGGCGCGGATCAGCGTGTCCTGCCCCTTGCGCGGCACCAGTCGCGAGACGCACACCACGACGGGCCGGTCGGTGAGCCCGAGCCGGCTCCGTACCGCGTCGCCGCCCGAGCCGGGGTGGAAGGTCTTCTCGTCGACCCCGGGCGGAAGCTGGACCATGCGGGCCGCGGCCTGCTGGGTGAGCGCGCCCGCGATCCGCGAGCGGGTGTACTCGCCCAGGTAGGTGATCGTGTCCGTACCCTCGCCGATCCGCCTCAACAGCTGCCGCGCGACGGGGAGTTGGGCCCATCCCGCCTCGTGCCCGTGCGTCGTCGCCACGAGCCGCTCCGCACCCGCCCGGCGCAGCGCGGGCCCCATGAGGCCGAGCGGTGCGGCCGCCCCGAACCACACCGAGGAGCAGCCGTGTTCGCGCAGCAGGCCGACGGCGCGCCGGGTGACCCGCGGGGTGGGAAGCAGCATCGTGGTGCGGTCCCGTACGACGGTGAACGGCTGCTCGGCGTCGAACGCCGCCGTCGCCTCGACGCCCTCACGGCTCCGCTTCCACGTCGAGGCGTACACGACGATCCGCTCCGGATCGAGGCGCAGGGCCATGTTGTGGAGGAACGCCTGGATCCCGCCCGGGCGCGGCGGGAAGTCATTGGTCACGATCAACGTCTTGTGCATCGCCGCCGACAGTACCGAACCCGGGGCGCGCGGCCGAGGCGAGCCCGCCGGGGGGCGCCACCGGAACCGAAAGGCCCGGCCCCGCCTTGCCGTCGACACGCCGGGGCACCCGGCATCATGGCTGGCTCCGGCCCCCGAAACGAGGACGAGACGGACATCATGCGCACCTCCCGGCGCCCCTTCAGCGTGGCGGTCACCTGGGCCGCGACCCGCTATCTGCTGCTGCTCTGCGTCTTCAAGGTGCTGACCCTTCCCGGCCCGGACGTCACCAGCGACGTCCATGTGATCTACCAGGGCTGGTCGCAGGTGCTGTGGACCGGCACCTATCCGCTGGACGACGTGACGTGGCAGTACCCGCCGGCCGCCGCCCTCGCGATCCTCTCCCCCGCCGCGCTGCCGTTCCTGCCGTACGCGTCGGCCTTCTTCGTGCTCGTCCTGCTCGCGGACGCACTGGTCTTCGCGCTCCTGATGTACGCGGGCGGCCGGCCGGGCAAATCCCTGAACGGGGCCTGGGTGTGGACGCTCGGCGTGCCGCTGCTCGGCCCCACCGCGTACGCCCGTTACGACCTGATGGTGACGGCCGTCGCCGTCGCGGCGCTGCTCGCGGGGGTCCGCCACCCGCGGGTCCTGGGCGCGCTCGCCGCGTTCGGGGCGCTGCTCAAGGTGTGGCCGGTGCTGCTCCTCGTCCGGGCCCCGCGCCGGTCGTGGGCGACCGCCGTCGTGACCGCGGCGGCCCTCCTGGCGGCCTGCGTGGCGGCGGCGCCGGGCGCGCTGGCCTTCCTCACCTTTCAACGCGAGCGCGGCACCGAGGTCGAGTCGCTCGGCGCGCTGGTCTTCCAGGTGGCCCGGCACTTCGGCTGGCGGGGGCGGGTGCAGCTGAACTACGGCTCGGTGGAGTTCCTCGGCCCGTACGTGCCGGTGGTGTCCGCCCTCGCGATGGCCCTGACCGCCCTCGCCTTCGGCTGGCTGCTGCTGTGGCGCCTGCGGGTGCGGGGCCCGGGGCGTCCGAGCACGCCCGCGGACGCGGCCTTCACCGCGGTGCTGCTCTTCACCACGACGAGCCGGGTCATCAGCCCCCAGTACCTCCTGTGGCTGATCGGCCTCGCCGCGGTGTGCCTGGCCTTCCGCCGCAGCCCGATGACCCGGCCCGCCCAACTGGTCCTGGCCGCCACGGCCGTGACGTTCCTGGAGTTCCCGATCTGGTTCTCCCACGTGGTGTCCGGCGACTGGCTCGGCCTGCTCCTCCTCACCACCCGCAACGGCCTCCTGGTCGCGGCTTCGCTCCTGGCCTGCCGCAGCCTGTGGAGCTCCACCTCCCGCAGCCGCAACCTGCCCCCGCTGCCCGTTCAGCCCACCCGGGCCACCGCGTCTTCGGCCACCCGCTGACGGCCGCCGCCCCGGTGGAGCACGGCGAGGGCCGCGCACTGGGCGGCCGTCGCCAGGGCCATCGCCAGGCAGACGCCCGGCAGCCCGAGCCCCGACAGGCCGTGGGCGAGCGCCAGTTGGAGTGCCACACCGCAGGTGGTGATCCGCGCCAGGTGCGGGCTGCCGCCGCTGCCCTCGAAGACCCCGCCCAGCGCGATGAGACCGGACAGCAGCACCAGGTAGGGCCCCAGGCAGCGCAGATACAGCGTCCCCGCGGCGGCCACCTCGCCGCCCGCGCCGAACGCCCCCATGATCCAGGGGGCCCCGGCGAGCAGCCCGAGCGATGCCGCGATCCCCAGCGCGCCCGAGAGCCGCAGCGCCGCCCGCCCCACGGCCCGCCGCTCGTCGCGCCCGGCACCGAGCAGGCGTGCGGTGTGGATCGAGGCGGCCTGGCGTACGGAGTAGAACGCCATGGTCGCCCCGTACGTCGCCTTGGTCGCGATGCCGTACGCGGCGACCTCGGCCACGCCGATCCGGGCGACGATCGCGACCAGGGCCAGGGTGCCGCCCATGCGGACGACGAAGTCGGCGGACATGGGGAGGCCGACCCGGACCGTGCGGCGCAGTTCGGCGGCCCGCAGCCGCGCTCGCGGGCCGGCCGCGCGCAGCACGGGGTTGCGCCGGAGGGCCCCGAGTCCCCATGCCAGGGCTGCCGTTCGGCCGATGACCGTGGCGATGGCCGCGCCCCGCACCCCCAGGCCGCAGCCGAGGATGAGCAGGGGATCGAGGACGAGGACGATCCCGTTGGCGAGCAGCGCGAGGCGCATCGGAGTGCGGGTGTCGCCGGCCCCCTTGAGGATGCCGTCCACCAGATTGGTGGCGAAGAAGACGGCCACCCCGGGCAGCGCGACGGAGAAGTAACCGGCGGCGAGCGGCAGGGCGCCGCCCGCGTCGGCGCCGAGCACGAGGCGGGCGAGCCGCTCCCGGCACAGGAACCCACCGGCCGCGACCGCCGGGGTGAGCAGGGCCCACAGCGCCCAGCCGCCCCGCACGGCCGCCCGCATCGCGGCCGGGTCGTCGGCGCCCCTGGCCCGGGCGAGCAGCACGGTCGTACCCGATCCGGCCATGAGGGCGATGCCGAGCAGCACGTTCTCGACGTTGGTGGCGACCGCGACCGCGGCGACGGCGTCCCCGCCGAGCCGGGCCACCCAGACCGTGTTGATGATTCCGGCCGTGACTCCGGCCAGGAGCTCGAAGTAGACCGGATGCGCCAGTGACACCAGCGTCCGGCGATGCGCGGTCGGACCCATGTCCCTCCCCCGTTCTCCCGGCGGACCATCGCCGCAATACCTCGATTCGAGGTAGCTCGATAAGAGGTACCATGACGAGGGCAACCGGACAAGGAGAGGGGCGCTCGTGCTGGAGCTGTCGATCCTGGGGTTCCTCTACGAGGAGCCGCTGCACGGCTACGAGCTCAAGGAGCGCATCAAGGGGCTCAGCGGGCACATCCGCCCGGTCAGCGACGGAGCGCTGTATCCGGCGATCACCCGCCTGGTGAAGGCCGGCGCCCTGGAACAGCGCACCGAACCCGGCAGCGGGGCCGCACCGCGCCGCATCCTCTCCCTCACCGACGCGGGCCGGGCCGGTCTCCTGGAGCGGCTGCGACACCCCAAGGACACCGAGATCACCGACGGCCAGCGGTTCTTCACCCTGCTCGCCTTCCTGCGGCACCTGCCCGACCGGGCCGAGCAGGCCGCCGTCCTCGGGCGCCGCCAGGCCTTCCTGGACACCCCGGCGAGCTTCTTCTACCGGGACGGCGAGCCCGTGACGGCCGAGCAGGCGCCCGACCTGTTCCGGCAGGGCATGCTGCGGATCGCGCGCGCCACCGGCACGGCCGAGAAGAAGTGGCTGACGGAGGCCATCGAGGAGCTGACCTCGCCCTGATCAGCCGAGCTGATCCCGTACGTACGCACGCCACTGAGCGGTGAACTCCCCCGGCGTCAGGCCGAGTTGGTCGGACATGGCCTTTTCCGTGGCGCCCTCGCGACGGGGCTGGTCGCCGATCTCGGTGTAGAGGCGGGCCAGTTTCGCCTCGCCCCAGCGGGCGGCGATCATGCGGCAGGCCAGCCACCCGCCCTCGTACGCCCGCGCCAGGCGGTCGGCGCCGCCGTCGAAGCCGAAGTCGGCGTCAGAGGGGAGGCCGGCGGGGAGGTCGCCCGCACGGACCGCCTTCTGGAGTTCGGGCGCGGCCTGGGCGGCCGTGCGGCCGGTGTCGCGGTAGCCCACCCAGTCCGCGTAGCCCTCCGAGAGCCACATCGGGGTGGCGGCCGAGGTGTGGGCGCGGGTGGCGACATGGGTGGTCTCGTGGGTGAGGACGACCTCGCGCCCCAGGTCGCCGAGGACCGCGTACGCGTCCGGGTTGACGATCACCCGGTCCGCCGGGGCCGCCCCCGCGCCGCCCGCCTCGCCGGTGGTCACCGCCGCGATGCCCCGGTAGGAGGCGGCGGGCGCGCCGAGCAGCGCGGCCATGGCGTCGAGCGACGCCGGGACGAGGACGACGACGCGGCCCGCCCAGGTGCCGGGCCAGGCCTTCGACACCGCGGGCACGGCGGAGTCCTCCGCGTCCGCGATCTCGCGCAGCTTCGCCGCGTCCTGGCCCACCCCGAGGATCAGGCTGTGCGCACCGCGCACGACGCTCACCGGGCCCTGCTGCCACAGGAGTTGGGCCGCCCCCTGGGCGGGCCGGTCGCCGGTGACGTACCAGTCGGCGCCGCGCCGGCCGAGGGTGAGGGTACGGGCGGCCGTCACGGGCGCGGTGTCGTAGCCCTGGATCCGGTAGCGCAGGTCCACCTTCGCGGTGGCCGTCGTGCCGTGCCGGTCCACCCCGGTGACCTTGTACGTCCAGGACGTCAGCGGCACCTGCGCCAGGTTGCCGAACTCGGCTCCCTGGGCCGCCCGCAGGGCGCTCGCCGCGGGGTCGACGGCGGCCAGATAGCCGTTCGCGTCGTGCTTCAGGACGGCGGCCGCGCGCCGGTCGAGGAGCCGCTGCACCTGGCTCGCGGTGGCGTCCGGGGCCGACCCGGGCGCCGAGCAGGCCGCGCCGAGCAGCAGCACGGCGAGCGCGCATCCCGCCGCCCGGCCGCCCCGTACCCCTAGCCCGCGTCCATGACCTGCCACGCCGCCGATCGTACGGTCACACGCGCGTCACCGAGGAGATGGGCATCATCCCGACGGGGTCGTAGCGCACCGGCGCGCCGGGGTAGGGGGCGTGCACGACCTGGCCGTTGCCGACGTACATCGCGATGTGGCTCGCGTCGTGCCGGTAGGCGACCAGATCGCCGGGCTTCGCCTCGGAGAGCGGCACCTGGTGGCCCGCGTACCGCTGCTCCTGCGAGGTGCGCGGCAGACCGACCCCGGCCCGGGCGTACGACCACTGCATCAGGCCCGAACAGTCGAACCCGGAGGGCCCGTTGGCGCCCCAGATGTACGGCTTGCCGATCGCCGAGCGGGCCGCCATCACGGCCGCCGCGGCCCGCGAGGAGGCGGCGGGCACGGAGCCGGCGGGCGGCGGCAGCTCGGTGCGGCCGGAGCGCGAGGCCCGGTCGAAGGCGGTGCGGTCGGCGGCCGGCAGCGCGTTCAGGGTGCGGCGCGCCTCGGCCAGCTTGGACTCCACGGTCCGCTTGTGCCGGGCCACCTCGGTGCGGCTGCGCTCCAGCTCGGAGAGCTTGCGGCCGGCCTCGGCCCGCTGCTGGGCGAGCCGGCGCTGCTCGTGCTGGAGGTCCTGGAGGGCGCCCGCCTGGCGCTCGCTCAGCCGGTCGAGGGCCGCGGCCTGGTCCAGGTAGGTGTTCGGGTTGGACGACAGGAGCAGCGCGAGCGCGGGGTCGATGCCGCCCGAGCGGTACTGCGCCCCGGCGATCGCCCCGAGCGCGCCCCGCATGCGGTTGATCTTCTCCTGGCCGCGCGCGATCCCGTCCTGCGCATGCCTGACCTCGTCACGCAGCTCCTTGGCGTGCTCGTCGGCCTTGTCGTACTGCTCGGTGGCCTTCTCGGCCTCCTCGAAGAGCCGGTCGACCTTGGCCTTCCCGGACGGCCCCGGCTCGTGCGGAGCCGCGCTCGCAACGGGTGCCGCCAGCGCCGCCGCGGCCGTCGCCGCGGCTGCCGAAAGGACGGTGACGCGAGCGCTCTGGGTCAGGCCCGACTGCGAAGGCCGGCGATGGGACGCCACGGATGCCGTACTCCCTTGCACTGCGTGCGGCCCCTGCCGCCCGGGCGGGCGGCGAGTCACCGGGGGAACCGCACGCCGGACAGTAACCGGACGGATACCCGTGGGCCAACGACCGCGCCGCCTACGCAAAGTGACGCCCCACCGGAGAGCACAGGTCACCGGCGGGGCGTCGCGTCAGCGTGTGTCGCCGCAGTTCGCCCGTTTGGGCGGTGTCGGCGGCTGACGAAGGGAAAGGCGGGGTCAGCCGATGCGCACACCGAACTGGAACGGCATGTTGTCCATCGACTCGTAGCGCACGACGGTGCCGGTGCGCGGCGCGTGCAGCACCATG
>NZ_JBIAGW010000048.1:0-7936 GCF_042869955.1 Streptomyces sp. NPDC006691 | reverse complement strand
CGATCCAAGGCCGCGAATGACGTTTCCCCACGACCAGACCAACGACCAGCCGAACCGAAAGTCACATGATCAACGGCTTCTGTTAGGACCATTAACTGCATGAGGTGTCTTCCCCACGCAGTAGCCGTGGGGAGAGGTTCTCTTCACCGCCCGAGGCCGGCGGCCAGGATGGGACGCTAGCGAAGTCGGTGTTCTACGTTCCCGCCCGCTCGGTCCCGCGACCGCGTCTCCACCCGGGAGACACGCGCGGCCGGGCGGAGAGGACTATTGCCTAGACCTTCATCGAGCCCGGCCTGTCCGTACGTGGCTCTGTTCACGAGATTCGGCTCTGGCTCAGCTTCTGTGGTGCCGGCCGTAAGCCAGGGCGTCGGCAAGCCGTGCCCCCGGATCCCCGGTGACGCGGTGTGTGGAGTGTCCGGCCGGCCAGGTCGAGATTCCGTCGTCCACCCATCGTGGAACGACGTGAAAGTGCAGGTGGGGCACCGACTGCTCCGATCCCGGGCCGCTGGCGCTGAGGATGTTCACGCCCGATGCGTTCAAGGCGGTCCGCGCAGCCTCGGCCACGCGCTGAACCAGCGCCGTCGTCACGGCGAGGACCTCGGGCGGGGTCTCGAACACATCCGAGTAGTGCAGTGTCGGAACCACCAGAGTGTGACCCGGCGCCAGCGGGTTCAGTGGAGCAAATGCACAGGCCACCGGACCACGATCCACCCAACTCGCGTTGCCTTCACGGATGAGCCCGCAGAAAATGCAATCCATGCGACCGACCCTGCCAGACGGGGGATGGCACTCGCCAACCGCTCGGGGTCTGGTGGGGACTGCAGGGACGGCCCACGACTGCACAGAAGTTGTGCCAGAACCCGAGATTCAGCAGCAGATGATTGCTACTTGAAATCGAACGCGCCGCGCCTGTCCGGCACGGGGCACCTGGTCTTGCGGGCGGCGCCTCGGGCCCCGCCAGCTGAAACACCATCGCTGCCGTTCCGGCCGCCCCAGCGGACGGAGGCGGGCCAGCCACCGATGCCGTCCTGCAGGTGAGCTCTTCTCGTGAGCAGGGCCGGCTGTGGGCCTGCGTGACAGGCCAGCCTCCCGGGTGCCCTGGCTCGTCAGGCGCTGTCGGTCTGGTGGTGTTCTGCTCGGAAGACGGGCCAGCCGATCTCGGTGGTCCACTTGGTGGGGTCGGGCGTGTGGCGGGCGTCGCGCAGGTAGTACTCGCGCAGCGGGCCGGTGACGCTGATCTCGTGGCGCATCGTGTAGGCGCCCAGGTCGCCGTAGGTGAGGCCATCGGTCACCAGGACCACTGCCCGTCCGCAGCGCCTGCCGGACCGCTTCGATGCGGTGTGTTGCTCGTGGATGGTTCGGGGAGTGTCCGGCCACCAACTTCGCGGCGGGAACGGTGGACGGATGGCCGCGATGCGCGGAAGGGTCGCCTGTCAGCCGTTCCCCAATGTGTCCCTGCCGTGAGGTCGAGGTCGCGCAGCGAGCAGTGGAGTCAGCGCCAGGATGGCAGCTGCCTGGCCGATCAGGGCCCAGACTTTGCTGGCGAACCAGATTGGCTCATACATGTCGGGCAGCGGGCCGAGGGCCCCGGGGTCGAGGTAGCGGTAGAGGAGGAGGGCGGTGAGTCCGGCGGCTGCAGTGAGGTAGGCGAAGGTGTCGCCGGCCCGTCGCCGCCAGAACAGCACGAGCAGCGCAGCAAGGATGGCCGCGCCGGCTTCGGTACGGAACAGAGCGCCCTCGCTGATGATGAAGGAGGCGACTGAGGAGTACCGGTCGGCCAGCTCCAAGTGGACGTAACCGTCGATCGTGAGGGCCGCCGCCGCGACAGCGCGCAGAGCATGGGGCATTACGCCCATGAGAGGGCTCCTTACCCGACCGTCAGAGTGCCGTGCATGGATGCGTGGATGGTGCAGACGTAAGGGAAGATGCCGGCGGTTGCCGGGGCGGTGAACGTCGCTGACTTGCCCGGGTTGATGGGGCCGGTATCGAAGGCGCTGCCGGGGCTCGCGGTGAGGGTGTGTGTAGCGGAATCGTGGTTGACCACGGTGACGGTCTCCCCGGGGTGCACGGTCAGTTTCGCCGGGCTGAAGGCGAAGTTGTCGATCGTGATCTGTGCTGCCGCGGCTGCGTGCGGTGAGCTCGGGGCGGCGGCGCCGCTGTGAGCACTCTGCGCCTTTGAGGCTGTCGCTGGAGCTGGCGTGGAGGTGGTGGCTGCAGTGGTGCAGCCACCCGCGGCCAGCAAGAGTACTGCTGCCGAGAGTACGACTTGAGTCGGGAATCTGGGCACGTCATGTCCTTGTCTGGGGCGAGGGCGCGGTCACTGTGGAATGAAGGGGGCCTTGCCTATGGCCGTTGGTTTCCTTGGCTATTCGCTCCAGCAGCCGAGGATGTCGCTGGCGATTTCATAGGCCAGGTCTGCTCGGGAGAGCTGGTGGGGTCCGGAAGCGGCCGGCATGCCGGTGGCGTCGACGCGCAGGGTCTTGCCGTCCTTGAGAATGACGACCGTGCCGCTCGCCGACTCATATCCAGGGTTGCCCAGGCCCTGGGCGGCGGTCAGCTGGGTGGTGGTGCCCAACTGCTTGCGCAGTGATTGGAAGTAGGCGTCGGCGGAGGCAGTGTTGGGGGATTCCTTCACCGACAGGACCAGTTGGCCACCGGGCAGGTGGTAGGTGCAGGTGTAGAGGTGATCAGTCCAGGTGGTGGTCGTGGTCGGCGCGTGAGGGGGCGCGAGGATCTTGACCACGTCCGCGCGGATCTCAGGTCCGCACACCATCAGCGCCGATGCCGAAGGCGCGGCGGCCTGCGTCATGCCGGGCATTTGCATCCCCGGCCGCATGGACGCGTCAGGGGATGCAGACGTGCCGGTCGGCGTCGATGCGTTGGTGGACACGACTGTCCCGGTAGCGGCAGGGGTGGTGGCGTTCTCGGAGGCGCACCCGGCCGCCACGGCTGCGAGCACCGCGGCGGCGAGGGTGTACAGGCGGATTCTCCGTCGTTCCCTGGGCGGTCCGGCTGCGCCGGCGCTCTGTTGCTCGGTGTTCATCGTCCCCTCCTCGTGGTGGGGCGGTCAGGCCGGGTGGGTTCCGGTGAGGGTGGCGTAGGCGACGGTGTTGTCGAGGTAGTGCTGGGTGGCGTGGTCGAACCGGCCGCCGCAGGTGATCAGCCGGAGCTGGGGGTTGGTGGTGTTGCCGTAGACGGTCAGGGTGGGGAAGGCGTCCTTGGGGTACGTGTTGACGCCGTCGATCCTGAACACGGCCACGGTGTTGTCGCTGCGGGTGACGCTCACGGTGTCGCCGGGGCGCAGTGCGCCCAGCGCGTAGAACACGCCTTTGGCTCCGGTGGTTCCGTCGATGTGGCCGAGGATGACCGCCGGGCCCACTTGGCCGGGGGCTGGTGAGTTCCGGTACCAGCCCGGCGCGGAGACGTCGGACATCGGCGGAACTTCCAGCGTGCCGTCCTTGTTCTGTCCGAGGCTCAGTAGCGCGTGGCGCACACCGATCGCCGGGATGCTGATCGACGTGGGAGTCACCGTCGGGGCGTTCGGGGCCGCCGGTGTAGGCGCCGTGGGCCCCGCCGGAACGCTGGCCGTGCTGCCGGTCGGACTCGGCGTGTTGCCTCCGGCCGCAAATGCCTTGCCCGGGTTGGAAGTTGAGAGCCTGGGCGTCGGCAGCGCGGCCGAAGCCGACGGCTGGGGCGCGTGGTGCTGGCTGGAAATCCCGAGGGACAGGGCCCCTCCCGCTGCCAGGAGCAGGACGGCGGCCGCCGACGCCAGCAGGCGTCGGTGGCCACCGCCGAACAGCCGTGTCGGCCATGACATGACGGTCTACTTCTCGGCGCTGGTCCGTCGACGCAGGACCAGGGTGCCCCCGGCGGCTGCGGTCAGGCCCGCACCCGTCACGAACAGCCAGGAGTCCTGGATGCCCGAGGTCCCGCCACCGCCGGTGTTCACGCCGCCGCCCGGGACCATGGCCATCTGCGAGGCGGCCAGTGGCCCGCACAGCGCCGGCGAGGTCGCGGCCAGCGGCAGCGACGGCACGAGGTCGCTGGGCTCGGCCTGGGCCTTGGCGCTCAGCGTCGTCGGGTCGAGACCGTGGACGACGATGACGGCCTTACCGGCCTTGATCGAGGCTTGGGTCGCCGCGTCCAGGGTGATGGTGCGGGAGTAGTGGAAGTCCGCACCGGACGGCGCGATCTTGATGTTCGTGCCGGCTGCCGGGCTGGTGTCGCCGGTCAGGCCGAGCGTGGTGCCGATCGCCCCGTAGGCCGGTCCGCCCTCGGTGGTGCTGACGACGCCGTCGCCGTTCTTGTCCGCCGAGGCGTCCGGGCACGTGCCCATTCCGTTGATGTGGATGTGCTGTACGTGCGGGAACGGCGCCTTCATGAACGTCCCGGCCAGCCCCTTGACGTCCTCGGTGATCACGGCCCTGGAGCCGGTCAGCTGGACCATCAGCATGCCCGAGCCGCCGGCGTGGTTGAGCGGCTTCAGCGTCGCCATGTACGTCGTGCTGTCGCTCGACCGCGCGCTGGCCGTCGAGCTGGTGAAGGCCAGGGGCAGTGCGAGAAGCGCCACCGGTGCCGTCATGGCCAGGACCCTGGCCGCTGTCTTCCTCGTGTTCGTCATCGTGCTCTCCTCCAACTATGTGGTGGTGCTCAGACGTGCGATGACTCGTCGCAAAGCGGTGTGCAGGTGATCACCACATGTGCATTCCGAGGGGACAGGGAACGCGTGCTGTGGGCAGGCTGCGGCGGCTGCTTGAGTCAATGACGGGAAGAAGCCGAGCGCCGGGTCCGGGGCGCATCGAATCGTGCCTCTGAAGGGGATTCGGAGCCGAGGACGGGGCGGATGGGTGTCAATGTCCGTCAGACGGCTCTGGGAGTCGCTCGGCCGCCGGAGCCGGGCTGGCGCTGAAGCGCCGACGCGAGCAGGATCCAGGCTGGTCCGGCTCAGCAACCTGCGGGTTCACGCACCGCGGCGGTTGAGTGGAGTCATGGATTTGCGGTTTTGCGGCTGATACGGGCCAAGCCGGGTGTGCCTCTTCCCGCGGGGTGGTGTGGGTGCCATGCTGTCCGCTCCGCACGGGACCGTTTGAGAAAGAAGCTGCGATGGCGGAGTCTCTGCCCGGCAACGGCAGCCGTCCCCCGGAAGAAGACAGGCTCGCCACCGCTTCTGAGCTGGGAAGCGGCTCCGAGCCGCCGAGGACGTCCGCTTGCCCTGCGCGACCGCCAGGGCAAGAAAGCAGCGTGCGCCCCCGTTCCTGGGTGAGGGCCGGGTTCGGGCTGGGGCTCGGTGCGACCTTGGCGTGGTCTGTGGTCCAGACCGTTGTGCGGGTCAGTTCGATGCTGACGCTCTTGCTGCTGGCCGTCTTCATAGCGATCAGCCTTGAGCCGCTGGTGAGTTGGCTCGCGCATCGGGGGCTCCGGCGGGGCTGGTCCGTCGCGATCGTGCTGAGCGGGTTTCTGGTCGTCCTCGGGGGCTTCCTCGCTCTGGTCATTCCACCTGTGGCCAAGGAGGCGACCGCGCTGGTCGACGCGGTCCCGGGCTGGCTTCAGCAAGTGCACGATCACCAGTCCACTCTGGGCCGTCTGGAAGACCGCTATCACCTCGTGGAGAAAGCGAAGCAGCAGCTCAGCTCGGGTGGCGGAGCATCCGGCATAGCCGGCGGGCTCCTCGGGGCAGGCCAGATGGTTCTGAATGCCCTTGTCTCGACCGCGATCGTGATCACGGTGACGCTGTACTGCATGGCGGGCCTGCCGGCGATCAAAACGTTCTGCTACCGATTCGTGGCACGCAGCCGCCGGGAACGGGTCCAGCGTGTATCGGAAGAGATCATGAATCGAACAGGGCGTTTCATGCTCGGCAACCTGGTGACCTCGGCCATCGCGGGAGTGGCAACGTTCGCCTGGTGCGCGGCCACCGGCGTTCCCTACGCCGCCGCGCTCGGCATCTTCGTCGCCCTGATGGACCTCATCCCCATCGTCGGCTCCACCCTTGCCGGAATCGCGGTCAGCCTCATCGCCTTGTCGGTGTCGCTGCCAATCGCGGTGGCAACCGCCGCTTTCTACATCGTCTTCCGCCTTGTGGAGGACTACCTCATCGTGCCGCGGACCATGAAGTTCGCCGTGGACGTCCATCCCTTGGTCACCATCGTGGCGGTCTTGGCCGGCGGGGCTTTGCTCGGCATCATCGGCGCGCTCGTTGCCATCCCTGTCGCAGTCGCCACCGGTCTCCTTCTGGATGAGTACGTTTTCCCGAGAACTGACCGGCCCTGACCACGTCTTGGTCCGATCACCGCGTTCTCTGCCGGCACCTGGGAACGTCACGGTTTTCCCGAGCCGGCCTTGCCTGGTAACCCACTCGCTCCGGCTCTGGCGTCACGGATCTGGGCGGGCGCAGGGGCAGTCGCATCTGGTGGAGTGGACTCCAGGTCCGGGCTCCTGTCTGCAGTGCCCTGGCTGGGGGCAGTTGGTCTGACGGCAGGGAGCCCCGGAAACGGCTCAGGAGGCGACGGCCTTGCAGGCATCGGTCACGGTCGGGAAGAGCGCGAGAGCTGCATCGGCGCCTGTCATCTCCAGTACGCGCAGCAGCTGGGGCTGCGCGCCGGCGATGCGCAGGGTGGTCGTGCGGTGAGTCTGCAGAAGCAGGTTCAGGGTGGAGGAGTCCGCGAACGACACCGCTGACGCGTCGAATACAACGACCTGCTGCGTAGCAGCTGCTTGCTCAAGGGCTTGTTGTAGCGGGGCCAGCGTCTGGGCGTCGAGTTCGCCCTCAACCGCCACCACCAAGCTGTCATTTCGTGCGTACCGCTGCATGGAAAGGGCGGTGCGACGCGGGGGCTGGTACATGTATGGATCTCCTGCTGCGCGAGGACTGGATACCTGCGCATCCTGTCGTCCGGGGAGAGCCTGAGGCTATCCCGCCCCATGCCTGCTACCGGTGCGATCAGCTGCTGACGAGCGAAAGGGCGTGGGTGAGCGCAGGAGCGACGGGGAACAGCTGTGCGGTGCCGGTGACGTCCAGCCGGTGCGTAAAACGCCGTGAGCGGCCCGACCAACAGGAGCTGGCGCTGATGGCGAGTAGCTAGAAGGAGCCGCAGGCGGTGCGCGTCGGCGGAGTGGTGCGCGCCGCAGTCGACGATGACCGCAGCGTCGTGCGCAACGGCCTGCTCGAAGTAGTTGTCCAGCATGCGAGAGCGCTAGCTGCTGGTCGAGCCCCGCTACATCAAGATGTAAGCGGCCGGGGCTCCGCGGGGCCCTGAGCGCCGTGCGTACGACGGCCAGCCGTCGTCTAGCCGTTCGTCGGCATCATTCACCATCGAAAGATGCCAGATCCCGTGGCCGTGCCGTATAAGCGTGCCCCAACTGGGGCCAGACTTATGGCCACTTGAACGAGCTTTCGCGCGCCACCGCAGACTTATGGCGAACTGGCGTCTTGGGCGTGCTGGTTCTTGGCTCCGCGGACGGCGCCAGCCCCGGTCGGCTGACACGGAGGACTTGATCTACGGCAGTGAGTTGCGGGACGGAGCCGGGAGCAGAGGGCGCGTGGGTGCTCGCGTGTCGTTGCGTGGAAGCGCCATCGCTTTGGACGGGGGCGCACGGTGTGCTCTGGCGAAGGCGTGGGCGCGGAGATTCATGATTCGTCCCGAACGAGGCCGGTGCGGCGGCGGTTGCAGTAACGCCTGATAGGGGGCTGCCCACAGGGGTAATGGGGGCGTACGGAAGCCAGTGACACCACTCCGCTACGCGCTCTCGCGCTCGTATGCACCCTGTCGCCGTCTCCGAAGCCATCCAGCTCGCAGCTGCTGGCCGAACAGACCATGGAAGCGCTCTCCACGCACGGAGTAAATGGTCCTAACAGAAGCCGTTGATCATGTGACTTTCGGTTCGGCTGGTCGTTGGTCTGGTCGTGGGGAAACGTCATTCGCGGCCTTGGATCGTG
>NZ_JBIAGW010000047.1:0-8187 GCF_042869955.1 Streptomyces sp. NPDC006691 | reverse complement strand
TCCGGCAGCAACGGCTTGATTCTTGCCCACTGGGCGTCAGTCAATGACACACATCAACAAACGATCAGATGATCCGAAGGAAACGGCCTAGCCGGACCACGGTGCAGCGGATGCGGCTGGTCTACCAGCGGCAGGGGCTGTGGGGGCTGGTAGACAAGCGCCACCTGCGCACCGGATCGGCGACCGGGCGTACCGACGAGCGTGTGGTGGCCGCCGTACTGGAGGCCCTCCGCCGGTGCCGCGGCCGGTCGAAGACCACCACCGGGCAGGTCATCGAGCTGGCCGAGCAGATCGTGGCGGACACCTACGGCCCGGGGAGTGTGAAGCTGCCCGGCCGCTCGTCGCTGTACCGGCTGGTGAAGGTGCTGGCGGATCCCGCCGAGCCGCCGGGCAGTGCGGCGCGCACCGCTACCGGCACGGCCCGCCCGGGCGGCCCGCCGCCTGCGCTGCAGCCTGCCGAGCGGGTCCACGTCGCCACCGTCCGCCTGGGTCTGCGGGCGGTGGGCGAGGACGGGGGTGTGGTGCCGGTGGCGGTGACGGCGGCACTGGACACGGCGAGCGGCTGCGTGCTGGCCGCCGTGCTGCATCCGCAGCAGGACGGGCCGGTTTCGTTGTCGGTGCTGCTGGCCGAGATGGCCGTGCCCAGGCCGCAGCGCCCGGGCTGGCCGGCCCTGCTGGAGCAGGCCCATGCGGGCGGGCCTGTCCGGCGGCTGGTGTCACTGCCCGCTCGGATCGAAGCCACCGCGGCGCGTCCTGCGGCCGTGCCAGAGACGCTCGTCGTCGCCCCGTCCACGGCCGCCGTCAGCCCCGCTGTCCTGGCCGTGTGCGAGGGCCTGGGCATCAGCCTGGAGCCGGCCCCGTCCCGGACGGCGGGCACCCGCCGCGGCGCCGCGTACACGTTGGAGGTCCTCGCCGGCCTGTTCGCGCGGCACGCCACCGCGGCGGAGGAAGCATGCGCAGCGGGAGAGGCCGCCGGGGCGTACTGGAGCATGCCGCAGCTGCAGGACCTGCTGGACGAATGGATCACCGTCAGGTGGCACCAGCGGCCCCAGGAGCAGCTGCGCCATCCGCTGCTGCCCCGGGCGGGGCTCGCCCCCCAGGAGATGTGGGAGGTGCTGCTGGGCGTGGCCGGGACGGTGCCGCTGCCGCTGGCCGGGCAGCACTACGGCGAACTGCTGCCGGCAGCCCGGTGCGCCCTCACCGATTCCGGGATCCGGCTGGGCGGGCGCCGCTACGACGATGCGTGTCTGGACGAACACCGCGGCCGCGGCCGACGGTGGGAGGTCCACCACCACCCCACGACCCGCGGCAGGTCTTCGTCCGGCTGCCCGACGGCCTGCTCCACGCGATCGGGTGGGCCGACGGCGAGCACACCCTGCGCCCGTTCGACGAGATGGTCCGGCGCCGCACCGGCAGCGTCCTTGCGCGCCGCGGCGCGGGCGCACCGCCCGGCAGCGAGGCGGCCGGCGGTTCCGGCGAGACAGGGCGCACCGCGGACGTCGCGGCCGTGGAAGGGATCGCCGACGGCATGATGGTGCACGACGCTGACGGCGGTGTCGGCGACCGCATTGCCCGGGATACCGGCGGGTTTGGGGTGTACGACCCGCAGGCGGAGGCCGAACTGTGGTGAGTGCACACGGCGGCCGCCCAGTGGCTGGCGCCCGGCACCGGCAGGTCAAGCTCGGGGCGTACGTGACGTTCGAGGGCCGCGCCTGGCAGGTGGCCGCCGTGGCCGGGGCGTCGGTGCGCCTCGTCGACGAGTGCGGGCAGACCGCCTCCGTGCTTGCCTCCTTCCTGTTCGCCGACCCCGCCTTCGCCGTGGCGGACTCCCCCTCCGCTGCCGTGCCGCCGTGGGGGCTGCTGGAGTCGGTGCCCGAGCGGGAGCGCGAGCGGGCCCTGGCCTGGCAACGGCACATCCGCGAGGTCGAGACCGGGCTGCCCGGCGGGCCGGCAAGCGGCGGGACACCCCGGCCCGAATACGACCCGGCCCGGCAGTCGATGGCCGAGCGGGAACAGGCCAAGGCCGACGAACTCGCCCGGCTGGGCTGGCCCCAGGTCAGCCGGGCCACCGTGCGCCGTATGCGCGCCCGATACCACGCGAGCGGCCTGATCGGGCTGATCCCCCGCCGCAAACCCTCGCGTGCGACAGGGCGGGCCGATGAGCGGGTGGTGGCCGCCGTGCTGGAGGCGCTGCGCCGCCAGCGCGGCCGCTCGAAGGGCACGCTGAAGGGGCTGCGGGAGCTGACCGGGCAGATCCTGGCCGACACGCACGGGCCGGGCGTGATGGAGTTGCCGCCGCCGTCGACGTTCAACCGGCTGGCGCGCGTGCTCGCCGATCCTCTGGAGCATCCCGGACGGCCGGCCCGCACCGCCACCACCACGCCGGTACGGCCGTACACGCCGACGGTGGCGCTGCGGCCGGGCGAGCTGGTGCAGGTCGACACCACCCGCCTCGACGTGATGGCCGTCGGCGAGGACGGGAAGCCGGTGCGCCCGGAGCTGACAATCGCTCTCGATGTGGCGACCCGCTCGGTAGTGGCGGCCGTGCTGCGTGAGGAGGGCACCAAGGCCGTGGACGCGGCGCTGCTGCTGGCGGAGATGGCCGTGCCCCATCCCGCACGGCCCGGCTGGCCCGGCCACCTGCGCCTGTCCCACGCCGCCGTCCCCTACGACCGGCTCCTCGCCCAGGACGAGCGGCTGGAACAGGCGGCAGCGCGGCCGGTGGTGGTGCCGGAGACGATCGTCATCGACCGCGGGGCCATCTTCGTCTCCGCAGCTTTCCTGGCCGCCTGCGAGACCCTCGGGGTGAGCGTGCAGCCCGCGCCACCGCGTTCCCCTGCCGCCAAGGGCGCCGTCGAGCGGACCTTCGGCAGTATCAACACACTCGTCGCCCAGCACATCGCCGGCTACACCGGCTCCCACGTCCTCGAACGCGGCGAGGCGGTGGAGGACGAAGCGCGGTTCACCGTGGCCCAGTTGCAGGAGCTGCTGGACGAATGGATCACCGCCCGCTGGCAGCACCGCCCCCACGAGGGCCTGCGCCATCCCCTCCTGCCCAAGAAGGCCCTCACCCCGAACGAGATGTGGGGCGCACTGCTGGGCGCGTCCGGGTACGTGCCGCTTCCGCTGGCCGGCGCCGACTACCTGGAACTGCTGCCCGTACGCTTCCACCCCATCACCGGCCGCGGCATCCGCATCAACTACCGCACCTACGACCACGCCTGCCTGAATGAGCATCGCGGCCGGCCCTCCCCCACCGGGCCCGGAGGCGGGTGGGAGGTCCACCTCAACCCGCACGACGTGCGACAGATCTACATCCGCCTGCCCGACGGACACCTGCACGAGATCCCGTGGATCCACCGCGACCACGTCCACGACCCCATGGGCGAGACCGCATGGCGCCACATCCGCGCCGCTGTGAACCGGCGCGTCGACCGCGAGCGCCACGAGGCCGACCTGGCCGAGGCCGCCGACCAGGTCCTGCGCCGCGCCCGGCCCACCACCGCGGCACAACCAGCACCGCCCAAGACGACGCCGGGCACCCACACCGCAAAAGCAGCCCCCCACGCAACGGGCGACCAACCAGCGGCGAGCCTTTACGAGGCCGAGGACAGCCTCGACGCACTGGAAGCCCGAGCCCAGGCCGAGGCCCGTGACGACGCAGGCGCCGACGAGCCCGGCGCGCACCTGCTGCCGGGAAGCGGCGTACTCACGCTGTACGACGCTGATCAGGAGGCCGAACTGTGGTGACCCGTACCGATCCCCCCGCCCCGGGTGACGGGGAGGCAGCCGCGGGGGCGGTGACGACGTTCGACGCCTTCGCTCGCTTCGCCCACGCCGCACCCCCCACACCACCACAGCCGGGTCAGGCACCACGGCCGGTGGAGGAACGCCTCGCCTACCACTCCCAGTTCGTCACCGTGCGCACCCCGGCCATCGAGACCCTGGCACGCCAGGTCCGCACACTGATGGTCCTCGGCCGGCATCAGCAAGTGACCGCACGCCCCAGCCTGATCGTCACCGGGCCGGCCACCACCGGCAAGACCACCGCACTGCTGCAGGTCGGCCGGACCTGCCACCTCGCCCACACCCGCCGCGCCGCCCCGGGCGACGACAGTGTGCCGGTGGCGTATGTGCTGGTGCCGCCCGGCGCCACCGCCAAGACCCTGGCCGGGGAGTTTGCCCGCTACCTCGGCATCCCCGTGGCCGCCCGCATGACCACCGCACAGATCACCACCGCCGTCTGCCACACCTACACCGCAGCCGGCATCAAGCTCGTACTGATCGACGAGATCCACCGGCTCAACCCCCGCACATCCACCGGCGCGGAAGCCGCCGACTGGCTCAAGGACCTCACCGAACGCGTGCCCGCCACCTTCGTCTACGCCGGCATCGACGTCACCGCCAGCGCCGTCTTCACCGGAGTACGCGGAGCGCAACTCGCCGGACGGGCCTCCCTGATCGACTGCGGCGCATTGCCCGCACGCTCCGGCGACCGCGAACCGTTCCGCGAACTGATCACCGCCCTGGAAGCGGCCCTCGACCTCACCGCGCACCGCCCGGGCACCCTGCCCAGACTCACGCCCTACCTCCACGAGAGGACCGCCGGACGGATCGGCAGCCTGGCCCGCCTGATCCGACAAGCCGCTATCGAAGCCATCCTCGACAGCAGCGAACGCATCACCAAAGGGCTGCTGGACTCCATCGCGCTCGACCACCTCGCCGAAGAGCACTACCGGCCCCGCACCCCCCGCCGCACCCGGCCCGGCAACCGGTGACCGCCCCCACCGCGACCCGCCCCGCCGTGCGAACCGGCACCATGTGGCCCACCCCTCCCGGCGCACTGCACGTAAGGCCACTACCCCGCGAGAGCGCCGCCTCCTACCTCACCCGCCTCGCAGCCGCCTACCACCTCTCCCCCGCCCACCTCCTCGACGGCCTGCACATCACCACCACCGGCAGCGTTGCGGTCCCGCCCGCCACCGAAATCCACCTCAGCAACGAAGCCACCCGCCGCCTGTCCCACTTCACCCGCATCCCGCCCGCACACCTCGCCCGCGCCCTGCCCCGCCGGCCCCCACCCGCCGCCATCGGCACAGCTGGCACTGCCACCGCCCGCTGGCAGCCCGCCCCGCCCGCGCTGCAGCCGCTGCCTGCATGCACCGCCTGCACCATCCGCCGCAGCCCCCACCAAGCCGTCCCCGCATGGATCCACCCGGCACCCGACCTGCCCAGAATCATGATCTGCACCCGCCACCAGCAGGCCACCAGCAGGCCGCCAGCGACCCCAGACACCCCGCACCCCTCGACATCCGCCCCGTCCCCGAACTCACACAGGCCCACCTCGGCGCCCGCCGCCCCACAGCGACCTCCCTGAGCTGGGCATCGACGATCACGACGCGCTGGTACGACCACCACCAACACCTGCACGAACGCTGGCACACACGCCTGGGCCGGCTCACCACCGCCAACCCCCACATCCCCCCAGGCCCGGCCTCCCCCACACTGACCTGCCGCAACCTGATCACCTACCCCGAGACCCTCACCCTCGCCGCGGCCCTCGACCGCCTACCCCCACACCCCCTCACACGCGCCCAGCAGACCGACTTCCTCCACGACCTGGCCAGCCGCCTTCACCTGCCCCGCCTCGCACCCGCCGACCACGACCTGCTCTGGCAACGCCTACACACCCGCTGACCCCCCACATGCCCCTGCTGCCCCGACCTCAGCACGTCGGCCGACAAGTCCCCCGTACCTATAGGCGCACCAACCACCCTGCGCAAAAGACGGCACCGCACTCAGCTCACTGCGCAGTACCAAACAGCCAGCTCAGCCCATGTGCCAGCGGTCACCCACGCTCTGGCATCACGTCAGCCTCACCGCAGGAACAGAAATGCCGCTCAGTACAGCTGAACAACAGCAGGCCACAATCAAGATCATTAAGCAGCCGCAACAGCTACGCCACACCAGGGGTGATCGAGTGAGCGTCCACGTGGAGGGATGCCACGCCCCGCGCTTCGCCTGACCGCGGCGATCGTCATCATGGGGCTATGGACAACCCGAACCTGACCACCGGCAGTATCTGGCGGCTCCACCACGGCGACCAGGAGATTGCCCGGCTGACTGTGACCGGCGCCGGCATGCCGTGGGTCAACGCAGAGGTGGAGACACTTCCTGGCTTCGAAGAGTTCCGTCCTGCCTTCGCCGAGCAAGAGCGGGCCATTGATGAGGAGGACTGGGAGCGCGCCGACGCCTGCTACGCGCAGATCCGAAGCGCACTCGCTCTGTGGTTCCCCGACGGCAGCCCGGTCGCGGAGTTCATGTTGCACATCCACGACGACGGTACCGCCGGCTGGCGCTGGCACGACGAGCCCTTCGACGTGGTGGACCAGTGATGCGCTGGGTGCGTTGCTTCTGGGACGAGGAAGCCATCACGTTCTACTTCGAACTCGACGCTGACGGATACGTTATCCGGCAAGTCGAGTTTCAAGAGCCCGGAGGCGAGGCTTTGGCCGCCGCATCGCTGGCCGAATGGCAAGAAGCTCAAAAGGGCGATCGGCTGGCGGAATATGAGGGCATCTACGGGGTGACCGCAGAACCACCCATCTCTGAATGGGAGGGGCATGATCCGCGGTGGCTGTCGGCCAACGAGTTCGAGAGCGTTTGGTCGACCGCCCGCCAGCAGATCGCGAACCGGCACCGGCGACTTCCTTCCTGAACGCATCCACTACGTTCCGCTCGATGATCAGCCGCTTGCGGGCACCCATCACAGCTGTTGTCCTTGTCTCCACCGGGAGGACTCATGCCCTCGCCGTCCCGAAGTTGCAGCCGGTACCGCGCTTCGGCCGCACCGACCACCTCTTCGCCCAGGGACCGGACAAGGCATGCGAGAAACACTCGAGAGACGACGGCGCCAAGGGCCCCCGCCCTCATCACTGGGCGGCCGTCCAAGTCCCCGTGATCGAGGGATTCGACGGCGAGCGTCCCACCCATCACCGCTGGGCGCCGGCCCGGCGCAGCATCAGCAGACCCGATCAGATCCGGGCCGCTTGGTGGAGCGAATTGATGCGGAGTTCGGACATCGGACTCTTCCGAACCCGGGCTGGGTGAGCGAGTGGACGGCGGGGCGCTGGTGGTGGCGGCGCATTCGGGAACGGTGACGCCGCCGTCAGCCGGACCCGGGTGGTGTGTGGGGGCTTTGGTCACGCCGGGGCACAAAGCCCTGCGCGGGGAGCCGGGAAAGGGCGAGACCGCCCCGCTTTGTGGTGCCGGCGGCCGGCCCACCCGGTGCGGGGCGGTGTCGAACAAGGCGGCATGATGCCCGTCATGGGCGACACAGGCGAGAAGATCAAGATCTGGTTCCGGTTCGTTCCCCGCGAGGGATGGCTTCCGCAGGACACCGAGGGCCTATGGGGGACGAAACTCAGCGAAGACACTGCCAGGGTACGCAACGCCCCTTTCCTCCAGGACGGAGTGGCTGAAGGCGACGTGGTGCGGTTCACCACCGACTCCGACGGACTCCACTGGGCTGTGGGACGGGTCAGCGCCTCCGGCAACTGCACCATTCGCGTTACGTCCGCCCCCGACGGCCCCCTGGGGCGCAGCCCTCAAGCGGTGCACCAGCGCCTTACACCGTTCGGACTCGGAGGCGAGGTCTTCAGCAAGGAATTCCCCATGGTGGCCTTCACCGTTCCCTCCGGGGCGGACTTCGCCGGTGTCAAAGCGCTCCTGGCTCAAGGGGAAGCAGAAGGCTGGTGGTATCACGAGGTCGGCTGCGCCAACGACGAGTGGTGGAACGCCTGACACGCTGCCTGACTGTCCACCAGCCTTCACGGCAAAGCTCCCGGCCGCGGCAGCGGCACTACAGAAACCTCCACCGCCTGGCCGTGAAATAGAAGGCGGCTCACAGCCGCAGCGTCCCACCGTGGACGACGGCACGCTCCGGTCATGGTCAGAACCGCAACCGTGACCAGGACGGGAACGCGGTGCCGGACCTGCACCACATCACCACCCGCAACACGCCGTCGCCGAACACCACACCCCCGGCACAGGACGGGCCGATGGACTACCGGCTGGAGCCCTACCGCCGCCACCTAGGCGCTGTTTCTCGGATCTCCTGACGTGGGTGGGGTGTTGGGGTCAGGCTTGCGGTATGGGTCGTGGGGATCTGACGAACGCGGAATGGGA
>NZ_JBIAGW010000046.1:0-9672 GCF_042869955.1 Streptomyces sp. NPDC006691 | reverse complement strand
CCGACCCCGGCATCACCCAGCGCCTGCACCAGCGCGACCGTACCCGCAAGACCGACGGGCACGCCGTCATACGCCGCGTGCGCCGACTCCTCGAAACCAAGCAACGAGACCACACCGGAGAGCCCCGCATCCCCGACGAGGCCACGCAGACAAGCGGCCAACTCGGACCGCGTCAACTCATCCGCACCGACCCGAAGTTCGACGACCTCCGCACCGGCCAGCGCCAACGCCTCGACGGTGCCCGTCGCCCACGCGTGGCTCCCGGCGCTCTCCGGTGCCACGACCAGCCACCGGCCCGACAGGGCAGGAGTCGGGAGCCCGCCCGACAGCGGCTTCCAGGTGACCCGGTAGCGCCAGCCGTCGAGAGTCGACCGCTCGCGACGCTGCCGCCGCCACGACGCGAGTCCCGGCAGCACCTCGCCCAGCGAACGCTCGTCGACGTCGACGAGCGTGGACGTCAACTGCTCCAGGTCCTCGCGCTCCACCGCCTCCCAGAAGCGCGCCTCGACCTCGTCCACGGTCTGCGCGGCATCGCCGCCGTCCGTGTCGTCGTCGGGGGCCACCATCCAGTAGTGGTCGCGCTGGAAGGGGTAGGTGGGGAGGTCGACGGTGGTGCGGGCGCCGGGGAACAGAGCGCTCCAGTCCAACTCCGCGCCGTGTGCGTGGGCTTCGGCCATTGACGCCAGCAGGCGCTCGGCGCCGCCTTCGTCACGCCGGAGGGAGCCGAGCGTGGCCGCCGGGCTGTCGGTCGCGTCGATGGTCGCCTGCACCGGGACCGTCAGGACCGGGTGCGGGCTCATCTCCAGGAACAGCCCATGCCCCTCGGCCAGAAGTCCACGCGTGGCATGCTCAAACAGGACCGTCTGACGCAGATTGCGGTACCAATAACCCGAATCCATCAGGGTATTGGCGTCCAGCCACTCCCCCGTGAGCGTCGAGTACAGCGGGATGTCGGCAGCCTGCGGGGCGACCCCGTCCAACACCTCACCGATCTGCTGCTCGATCTGCTCCACGTACGAGGAATGCGACGCATAGTCCACCGGGATCGTACGGGCACGAATGTCCCGGGCGACGCACTGCGCCACCAACTCCTCCAACGCCTCGGGCTCACCCGACACCACCACCTGAGCAGGCCCGTTCACAGCAGCCAGCTCGATCCGGCCGCCCCAGCCGATGATCAGCTCACGCACCTGACCCTCGGGCAGCGGCACGGACACCATCCCGCCCCTGCCCGACAACTCACGAATGGCGACACTCCGCAACGCCACGACACGAGCAGCATCCCGCAGAGACAGCACCCCCGCGACGCAAGCGGCCGCGATCTCACCCTGACTGTGACCCACCACAGCCGACGGCTTCACACCCCCCGCCTGCCACACCGCAGCCAGCGACACCATCACCGCAAACAACACCGGCTGAACCACATCCACCCGGTCAAACCGGTCCCCGCACAACTCCTCAAACAGGTCCCACTCGACGAACTCGGACAGAGCGTCCGCGCACTCCCGCATCCGCTCCCCGAACACCGGGCTGGAGTCCAGCAGCTCACGCGCCATCCCCGCCCACTGCGAACCCTGCCCCGGAAACACGAACACCGGACGGACCACGCCACCCAGAGACCGCCCCGTGACGACGTGCCGGGCGGTCGCGTCCCCCTGCGCCAGCTGGTCGAGCCCGGCGAGGAGTTCGTCCCGGTCCCGCCCGAGGACGACGCCCCGGTGCTCGAACCGCGAGCGCGCCACGGCCAACGACCAAGCCAGGTCGCCCAGTTCGAGGTCGGTGTGCGCCAGGAGGTGGTTCCGCAGCCGGTCCGCCTGCGCCCGCAGGGCCTCCGGCGTACGGCCCGAGAGGACCACGGGCACCACACCCGGCACCACGGACGACGACTGCGACGGCGTGGCGGCCTTGTCGGAGGTCCCGGAGACCGGTGTGCCGCCCGTCGGCGCCTGCTCCACGATCACATGCGCGTTGGTGCCGCTCACGCCGAACGACGACACACCCGCGCGACGCGGCGCACCGCCGTCCCGCTCGGGCCAGGTGCGGGACTCGGTCAGCAGTTCAACGGCCCCCGCCGACCAGTCCACCTGAGGCGTCGGCTCGTCGACGTGCAGGGTCTTGGGCAGGACACCGGCCCGCATCGCCATGACCATCTTGATCACACCGGCGACACCGGCCGCGGCCTGCGTGTGCCCGATGTTCGACTTCAACGAACCCAGCCACAGGGGCTGTTCCTCCGAGTGCTCCTTGCCGTAGGTGGCGATCAGGGCCTGGGCCTCGATGGGGTCGCCGAGCGTGGTGCCCGTACCGTGCGCCTCGACCGCGTCGACGTCGCCCGGCTTCAGGCCGGCGCTGGCCAGCGCGTCCCGGATGACGCGCTGCTGCGAAGGACCGTTCGGGGCGGTGAGACCGCTGCTCGCGCCGTCCTGGTTGACGGCGGAACCCCGTACGACTGCAAGGACCTTGTGGCCGTTGCGGCGGGCGTCCGACAACCGCTCAAGCAGGAGCAGGCCGGCGCCCTCGCCCCAGCCAGTGCCGTCGGCGGACGCGGCGAAGGACTTGCAGCGGCCGTCCGTGGACAGGCCGCGCTGGCGGCTGAAGTCGATGAAGGTGCCCGCCGTGGGCATCACGGTCACGCCGCCCGCGAGCGCGAGCGAGCACTCGCCCTGCCGCAGCGCCTGCGCCGCCAGGTGCAGAGCCACCAGGGACGACGAGCACGCCGTGTCGACCGTCACCGCCGGGCCTTCGAGGCCGAGGGTGTAGGCGACGCGGCCCGAGACGACGGAGCCCGCGTTGCCGGTGCCGATGTAGCCCTCGACGCCTTCGGGCAGGGCGTGCAGGCGGGTCGCGTAGTCGTAGTACATGACGCCCGCGAAGACGCCGGTGCGGCTGCGGCGCAGCGACACCGGGTCGATGCCCGCGCGCTCGATGGCCTCCCACGCGGTCTCCAGGAGGAGGCGCTGCTGCGGGTCCATGGCGAGGGCCTCGCGCGGGGACACGCCGAAGAAGGAGGCGTCGAACCGGGGGGCGTCGTAGAGGAAGCCGCCCTCGGCGGTGGTGCTGGTGCCCTGGTTGTCGGGGTCCGGGTCGAACAGCTCGCCGGTGTCCCAGCCGCGGTCGGTGGGGAACGCGGAGATGGCGTCCACGCCTTCGTCGACGAGCTGCCACAGGTCTTCCGGCGTGTTCACGCCCCCCGGGTAGCGGCAGCTCATGCCGACGATCGCGACGGGCTCGTGCCGGGCGTCCTCCAGTTCACGCACCCGGCGGCGGGCGTCGCGCAGATCGGCCGTCGCCCGCTTCAGGTAGTCAAGGTACTTCTCCTCGTCCGCCATTTACAGCGCCTCCTCGAAGCGGTCGGGGCGGTCCGTGTCCGACCCTGTGTCTGAGCTGTGTCCGGGTGTTTCTGAAGGGGTTTGGAGCTCGCTGTCGAGCAGGTCGAAGAGTTCGTCGGCGGTGGCGCCTTCGAGCTGTTCGCGCTCCCGCCGGGGATCCGGGTCCGTGGCCTCGTCGCGCGCGGTGGTACGGGTCGCGTCCCAGGCCGTGAGCAGGGAGCGCAGGCGGCCCGCGACGCGGTCGCGGTCGCCGCCCTCGATTCCTTCGGTGCCGTGGCCGGCGGCCTTCAGGATGCTTTCCAGGCGGTCGAGCTCGGTGTCCAGGTCACCGGGGTCGACCGGGCTGCCGATCGGAGGTGCGGCGACGCTCGTGGGCAGTTCCTCCGAAAGGTGCTCGGCAAGTGCCTCCGGGTTCGGGTAGTCGAAGATCAGCGTGGTGGGCAGCCGCAGCTCGGTCTCCGCGGTGAGGCGGTTGCGCAGCTCGACGGCCGTAAGAGAGTCGAAGCCGAGTTCCAGGAAGCCCCGGCTCAGCTCGACGGCGTTCGGCGACGCGTAGCCGAGCACGTCCGCCACATGGGTGCGGACGAGGTCGAGCAGCACCCGGTCGCGTTCGGCGGCCGTACGGCCCGCAAGGCGCTGGGCCAGCGACTCGGTGCGGGCGGCCGGGGCGGCCGTACCGTTGCGCGCGCGCCGCACCGCAGGCCGTACGAGGCCGCTGAGCAGTGCGGGCAGCGACTCCTGCGGCTGGTTGCGCAGTGCCGCGGTGTCGATGCGGATGGGTACGAGGACGGGGTGCTCGCTCGCCGGGGCGAGGTCGAGCAGAGACAGTGCCCGGTCGGTGTCGAGGGCGAGGACGCCGCCGCGTGCCATGCGCTGGAGGTCGGCGTCGGCGAGGGCGCCGGTCATGTCACTGTCCTGCGCGGCCCACAGCCCCCAAGCCAACGAGGTCGCCGGGAGGCCCTGCGCACGCCGGTGCACGGCCAGTGCGTCCAAGTAGGCGTTCGCCGCCGCATAATTCGCCTGACCCGGGCCACCGAAGACGCCAGAGGCGGAGGAGAACAGGACGAACGCGGACAGCCCCAGGCCGACGGTCAGCTCATGCAGGTTCAGCGCCGCGTCCACCTTCGGACGCAGCACCCTCGCCAAACGCTCCGGCGTAAGCGAAGTGACCACACCGTCGTCCAGAACACCCGCCACATGCACCACCGCCGACAGCTCCGCGCCCTTCTCATCGAGGAGCCCGGCCAGAGCCTCACGGTCGGCCACATCACACGCGGCCACGGTCACTTTGGCATCCAACTCGGCCAGTTCCGCCCGGAGTTCGGCCGCACCGGACGCTTCCGGGCCACGGCGCGACACGAGGAGCAGATCACGTACACCGTGCCGCACGGCCAAGTGCCGCACCACCACACGCCCCAGACCACCAAACGCACCCGTCACCAGGACCGTGCCCGAACCCCACGGGGCGGTGTCGTCGGCGGTCGTGGCCGTGGCTCGGGACAGGCGCGGCACGAACAGCGAACCGCCCCGCACCGCCACCTCGGGCTCACCCGACGCGAGCACCGCGCCGAGCACCGACTCGTCCGTCTCCCCGTCGACCTCTCCGTCCGCGTCCACGAGGACGAAGCGCCCCGGGTGCTCGGAGCGGGCCGACCGCACCAGACCCCACACCGCCGCGGCCACCGGGGCGACGGCCACATCACCGGCGGCCACAGCGCCGCGTGTCACCACCACCAGCGGCAGCGCCTCGAACCGCGCGTCCGCCAGCCAGTCCTGCACCACGCCGAGTGCCTCGGTCAGGCGCGCCGACACAGCCTCCGGGCTCACGGCACCCTCGGCACCTCCGGACCGCCACACCACGGCGGCCGGAAGGTCCCCGCTCTCGCCGCGCGTCTCGTACGACGCCAACGACACCGCGCCAGCAGGGGTAGGCGACTGCTGCCTCCACTCCACGTGGAAGAGGGAGTCCGTGTGCGGGTTCGCGCCGCTCATCTGCTCGATGAGTTCCTTCGACATGGGCCGGAAGACGAGTGCGTCCACCGAGGCCACCGGTGCGCCGGTGGCGTCCGCGACCTCCAGGGAGACGCCGTCCGTCCCGCTGGGCGTCAGCCGTACGCGGACCGTGGCGGCACCCGCGGCGTGCAGGGTGACTCCGGTCCAGGTGAACGGCAGTCCGCCTGCCGCGGGCGGCGTGTCCGCCGCTGCCTGGGCGCGCGTGCCGGCAGCACGGGCGTGCAGGGCGGCGTCGAGGATCGCCGGGTGCAGGCCGAAGGCTCCTGCCTGCGTGTTGTCGTCGTCGGGCAGGGCGACTTCGGCGAACACCTCGTCGCCGCGCCGCCAGGCACCGCGCAGTCCCTGGAACACCGGGCCGTAGGCGAAGCCCGCGGTGGCCAACTCCTCGTAGAGTCCGTCGACCGTCAGCGGCTCCGCGTCGCGCGGCGGCCAGGACGTCAGGTCACCGGACGCCATCGGGGCGGCGGCCGTGTCCGGCAGGGACTCGGCCAGGGTTCCGGTGGCGTTCTTGGTCCAGGTGTCGGTCGAGAGGCTCTCGGCTCCGGCGCCGGGCTCGGGACGCGAGTGCAGGCTGATGGGCCTGCGTCCGGATGCGTCGGGTGCCTCGACGCGCAACTGGAGCTGGATGCTGCCGTGTTCAGGCAGGACGAGCGGCGTGCCGAGCGTCAGCTCGTTGAGTGTGCCGCAGCCGATCTGGCCGCCCGCGTGCACCGCCAGTTCCACGAAGGCGGTCCCCGGAAGCAGTACCCGCCCGGCCACGGCGTGGTCGGCGAGCCACGGGTGCGTGGCCAGGGAAAGGCGCCCGGTGAACAGGTACCCGTCCGTGTCCGCCAACGGCATCCCGGCCCCCAGCAGCGGGTGTCCGGCCGGGGCGAGGCCCGCGGACTCGACGTCGGCGGTGCCGGCGGTCTGCCGGAGCCAGAAGCCCTGGTGCTGGAAGGCGTACGTGGGCAGGTCCACGCGGCGGCGCGTCTCGACGGGCGCGTACAGCGGCGTCCAGTCGACCTCGACGCCACGCACGTGGGCCTTGGCGAGGGCGGCCAGGAAGCTGTCCGCTTCCTGGCGGTCCTTACGCAGGGCGCCGATCAGGCCCGCCTGCGCGGCCGGGTCGGTGAGCGCGTCGTGCGCCATCGCCGTGAGCACGGAGTCCGGGCCCAACTCAACCAGCGTCGACACACCTTGGGCGGTGACAGTGGTCAGGCCGTCGTGGAAGCGCACCGCCTCACGGACGTGCCGGACCCAGTACTCGGGGTCCTTGAGCTGGGCCGACTCGGCCAGCTCACCGGTGACGTTGGAGACCACGGCCAAGGCCGTCTCCTGGTACGTCAAGCTCTCCGCGACCTTGCGGAAGTCACCCAGGACCGGGTCCATGAGTGGCGAGTGGAAGGCGTGGGACACCTTCAGCCACCGCACCTTGCGGCCCTGGCCCCGGAGGGTTTCCTCCAGGCCCTCCAGAACCACGCGGTCACCGGACAGGACCACCTGCGCGGGACCGTTCGCCGCGGCCACACCGACGCTGTCTTCCATGCCCTCCAGCAGCGGCAGCACGTCAGCCTCCGCCGCCTGCACGGCGAGCATCGCGCCACCCTCAGGCAGCGACTGCATCAACTGGCCACGGGCGGCGACCAGTTGGGCCGCATCCTCCAAGGACCACAGCCCGGCCACATACGCAGCCGTCAGCTCACCGATCGAATGACCACCGACGATCTCGGGACGTACCCCGAAGGACTCGGCGAGGCGATACAGCGCAACCTCGACGGCGAACAACGCGGGCTGCGCATACCCCGTCTGCTCCAACAGCCCGGCATCCCCACCGAACACCACATCCTTCAGCGGCCGGTCCAGGTGCCCGTCCAGGTGCGCGCACACCTCGTCCAGCGCATCCGCGAACACAGGGAACACCTCGTACAACTCACGGCCCATACCAAGCCGCTGACTGCCCTGACCCGTGAACAGAACCCCGAGACGACCCTCAACCACCGACCCCGACACCACGCCCGAACCGCCACCGGAAGCCAACGCCTCCAACCCGGACAGGAACTCCACCCGCTCCCGACCCAAGACCACAGCCCGGTGCTCATGCACGGCCCGGCCCGACAGCAGCGACCAACCCACGTCAACGGGCTTGAGCTCGGCGCGTCCGGTCACGTGCTCGCGCAGGCGGTCGGCCTGTGCCCGCAACGCCTCCGCGCTCCGGCCCGACACCAACCACGGTGTAGCGGTGGGTAGAGCGCTCGTCGCAGCAGACTCAGTTGCCTCCGCCGCCGGCGCCTGCTCCACGATCACATGGGCGTTCGTTCCGCTGACACCGAACGACGAGACACCCGCACGACGCGGCACGCCACCCTCCCGCTCGGCCCACTCCCGGGCCTCGGTCAGCAGCTCAACAGCCCCCGCCGACCAGTCGACATGGGTGCTCGGCCGGTCCACGTGCAAGGTCTGCGGCAGGACGCCGGCCCGCATGGCCAGCACCATCTTGATGACACCCGCGACACCGGCGGCGGACTGCGTGTGCCCGATGTTCGACTTCACCGATCCCAGCCACAGGGGCCGGTCGACCGGTCGCTGTTCTCCGTAGGTGGCGAGGAGGGCCTGGGCCTCGATGGGGTCGCCGAGCGTGGTGCCCGTGCCGTGCGCCTCGACGGCATCCACGTCGCTCGACGCGAGGCCCGAGTTCGCCAACGCGGCCCGGATCACGCGCTGTTGGGACGGCCCGTTCGGGGCCGTGAGCCCGTTGCTCGCGCCGTCCTGGTTCACCGCGGAACCCCGTACGACCGCGAGAACCTCGTGCCCATTGCGGCGGGCGTCCGACAGGCGTTCAAGGAGGAGCAGGCCGACGCCCTCGCCCCAGCCGGTGCCGTCGGCGGCCTCGGCGAACGCCTTGCAGCGGCCGTCGGCGGCGAGGCCGCGCTGGCGGCTGAACTCGATGAAGGCGCCGGGGTTGGACATGACCGTGACGCCGCCCGCGAGGGCCAGCGAGCACTCGCCGTTGCGCAGGGCCTGCGCGGCCAGATGCAGGGCGACCAGCGACGACGAGCACGCCGTGTCGACGGTCACCGCCGGGCCTTCGAGACCGAAGGAGTAGGCGAGGCGGCCGGAGATGACGCTGGTCGCGCCGCCCGCGAGCAGATAGCCCTCGACGCCTTCGGGGGCCTGCTGCATCCCGGAGCCGTAGCCCTGGGACGAGGCGCCGACGAACACACCGGCCTGGCTACCGCGCAGCGTCGCCGGGTTGATGCCGGCGCGCTCGAAGAGTTCCCAGGAGGTCTCCAGGAGGAGCCGCTGCTGCGGGTCCATGGCCAGGGCCTCGCGCGGCGAGATGCCGAAGAAGACGGGGTCGAACTGGTCGGCGTCGTAAAGGAATCCGCCCTGTCGGGCGTAGCTCGTGCCGCGCTGCTCGGGGTCGGCGTCGTAGAGGGCTTCGAGGTCCCAGCCACGGCCGCCGGGGAAGTCGGACATCGCGTCCTCCCCCTCGGCGAGGAGGCGCCACAGGGCGTCGGGGCTGGTGACGCCGCCGGGGTAGCGGCAGCTCATCGACACGATGACGATCGGGTCGTCGGCGTCCACCGATCGGGTCGCGGCCACGGCTCCGCCCGCGGCGAGGCGCCCGGCCTCCGCCCCCTCGTCGCCGACCAGTTGTGCCCGCAGGTAGCCCGCGAGGACGGCCGAGGTCGGGTAGTCGAAGACGAGGGTGGTGGGCAGCTTCAGGCCGGTCGTGGCGGCGAGCCGGTTGCGTACCTCGACCGCCGTGAGCGAGTCGAAGCCCAGCTCGCGGAAGGCCCGGCCGGGCTCGATCGCTTCCGCGCCGGCGTAGCCGAGGACGGCGGCCGCCTGGCCGCGCACCAGGTCGAGCAGCAGCCGCTCCTGCTCCCCCTGCGACATTCCGGCGAGCCGATCGGCCCACTCGGAGCCGGGCGTACCCGTCCTCGCCGCCGCACCCTGCGCCGCCTCGGGCTCGGCGAGTGCGCGCTGCACCGCGGGCAGGTCCCCGATGAGCGGGCTCGGCCGCAGCGAGGTGAAGGAGGGCGCGAAGCGCTCCCAGTCCACGTCCGCGACGGCCAGGAACGTCTCGTCGTACGCGATCGCCTGCGCCAGCGCGGCCACCGCACGCTCCGGCGCCATCGCCGCCAGGCCGCGGCGCCGAAGCTGTTCCGCGTCCTCGTCGCCCGCCATGCCGCCGCCGGCCCACAGGCCCCACGCGACGCAGGTGGCGGTCAGGCCGCGGGACCTGCGCCGCTGCGCGAGGGCGTCGAGGTAGGCGTTGGCAGCCGCGTACGCACCCTGGCCACCGCCACCCCACACACCGGAGTTGGACGAGAAGAGGACGAAA
>NZ_JBIAGW010000045.1:0-22642 GCF_042869955.1 Streptomyces sp. NPDC006691 | reverse complement strand
TTCAGCCCGTCCGGCGTTTGAGGACGAGCGCCCTTAAGGCGCGATACGGGGTCCGGGGCGGAGCCCCGAACCGGGGGTGCAGGGGGCGCAGCCCCTGCGGGGGTCCGAGGGGCGCAGCCCCTCGAAGGGGGTCTGGGGCACAGCCCCAGGGCCCGAACCCCTCAACCCCGAGTCACGGGCGGGAGGGTGGGCAAAGTGCCCGGGGTCTGGGGCAGAGCCCCAGGGGCCCGGAACCCACCAACCCCGAGCAACGGGCGGGAGGGTGGGCAAACCCCCCGGGGTCCGGGGCAGAGCCCCGGTGACCCCGGGCTTCCGGGCGACCCCGGCTAGTTGTGGGCGTGCAGCACCTCGTTCAGGCCGCCCCACACCGCGTTGTTCGGCCGAGCCTCGACCGCCCCCGTGACCGAGTTCCGCCGGAACAGGATGTTGGACGCACCCGACAGCTCGCGCGCCTTGACGATCTGCCCGTCGGGCATGGTGACCCGGGTCCCGGCGGTGACGTAGAGCCCCGCCTCCACGACGCACTCGTCGCCGAGCGCGATCCCCACGCCCGCCTCGGCCCCCACCAGGCACCGCTCACCGATGACGATGCGGACGTTGCCGCCGCCGGACAGCGTGCCCATCGTGGACGCGCCGCCGCCGATGTCGGAGCCGTCGCCGACGACGACGCCGGCCGAGATGCGGCCCTCGACCATGGACGTGCCGAGCGTGCCCGCGTTGAAGTTCACGAAGCCCTCGTGCATCACGGTGGTGCCCTCGGCGAGGTGCGCCCCGAGGCGTACCCGGTCCGCGTCGGCGATGCGTACGCCCTTGGGTGCGACGTAGTCCGTCATGCGCGGGAACTTGTCGACGGACGTCACCTGGAGGTGCAGCCCCTCGGCGCGGGCGTTGAGGCGGACGGTCTCCAGGTCGTCGACGGCGACCGGACCGAGCGAGGTCCAGGCGACGTTCGCGAGCAGCCCGAACAGGCCGTCCAGGTTCTGGCCGTGCGGCTTGACGAGCCGGTGCGAGAGGAGGTGGAGCCGCAGGTAGGCGTCGTGCGCGTCGAGCGGCTTGTCCTCCAGGGAGGCGATGACCGTACGGACGGCGACGACCTCGACCCCGCGGCGCTCGTCGACGCCGACGGCCTTGAGCGCACCCGCGCCCAGGAGTTCGGCGGCGCGCTCGGCGGAGAGGCGCTCGGTGCCGGCCGGGCCGGGCTCGGCGACGGCCACGAGCTCGGGGGCGGGGAACCAGGTGTCCAGGATGGTGCCGTCGGCGGCGATGGTGGCGAGTCCGGCGGCCGCGGCGCCGGTCGTAGCAGTAGCAGTCGTGTCGGTCATGACCCAAAACCTAACCGGCCACCGCCCGCCGGGGCGAACCGGTCTCAAGTGACGGGCCCGTGTCCCGCCCGGCGGCCCCGCCGGGCAGCCGCCGCGCCCCCAGCACGGCCAGGCCCGCGAGGGCGGCGAGCACGGCGCACAGCGGCCAGAGCAGCCCGGGCGCTGCGGTGTAGAGCGCACCGCCGAGCGGCGGCGCAAGCACCTGGCCGCTGATGGAGGCACCCGCGTACAGGCTCTGGAACCGGCCCTGGGCGTGGCCGGGCGCCTGGTCGGCGACGTAGGCGGTGGCGGTGGTCTTGTAGAGGATCTCCCCGAGGGTCAGCGACACCATCAGGGCGACGGCCGCGCCGAGCGAGGCGCCGGGTACCAGGGCCAGGTATCCGAGCCCGACCAGGAGCAGGCCGGCACCGATCACCGACAGCGGGGCGCGCTTGCGCAGGGCGTGCGCGGCGGGCAGTTCCAGGCAGAGGATGACGCCGCCGTTGACGGCGATGAGCCAGCCGTACGCCCCGGCGTCGAAGCCGTGGTCGCCGAGGAAGACGGGCAGGGTCGAGTACTGCTGGCGGTAGACGAGGTCGACGCAGACGATCGCCGCGAGGAGCACCAGGACGGCGGGTCGCGCCCGCAGTTCGGCCCACAGCCCCGGCCCCCCGGCGGCGAGCCGCGGCCGGGGAGCCTGCGCGGCACGGTGGCCGGGCAGCACCCGCGCCGCGTACCCCGCGAAGAGCAGGGTCGCGATGCCGTCGGCGACGAAGAGCCAGCCGTAGGAGAACCGGGCGGCGACCAGCGCCCCGAGCGGCGGACCGATGGTGAACCCGGCGTTGCTCGCGAAGCGCATGACGGCGAAGCCCTGGCGGCGGCTGCCCTCGGCGACGCTGACCGCGATCAGCGCGGAGTTGGCGGATCTGACCACGCCGGCCGCGTACTGGGCGAGCGGCAGCGCCCCGTAGAGCGCGGCGGTCGGCAGCAGCGGGACGACACACAGGACTCCCCCGCTGACGGCGGCGCCCGCGAGCAGTGCGCGCCGGTGGCCGTAGGCGTCGCCGAACCAGCCGCCGCTGAAGTTCCCGGCCACCAGGCCGACGCCGCCGATGCCGCTGAGCAGCCCGGCCTGGGCGACGGTGAGTCCGCGCGGGCCCGTCAGCCAGACGAAGAGATAGATGAAGGTGAAGCTGACGACCGCGTTGAAGAAGATGCCGCAGCACAGCAGTCGCACGCTTCTTGGCACTGCGCGCAGTGTGTTCACTCCGCCCGCCCCCCGAGCTCGATTCCTGAACCGGTTGTCGTGCGTCCGGTCCAGTCCGGTCCAGTCCTTGCCTTCAGCCGGAACCTCAAGGAGCCCTCCGGCCGGAACCCTCCGAGTGGGTTCCTTATGGGAACTGACTATGGCAGCATGGTCCCCGCAGGTCAACGGGGTTGCCCGGCGGGCCGAGTCCGGTCCGCCGGGCCGAGTTCGGCCCGCCGGGTGGGCGCGAAAGGATGGGGGCATGCCTCAACGCACCCGACTCGACGACGAGCACTGCGCCATCGCCCAGGCCCTGGACGTGGTGGGCGACTGGTGGACCCTGCTGATCGTGCGTGACACGGCACGCGGGGTGCACCGCTTCGACGCGCTCCAGCGGGAGCTCGGCATGTCCCGCAAGGTTCTCGCCGAACGCCTGAAGCTGCTCGTGGAGTGCGGGGTGCTGGTGCGCGAGCCGTATCAGGAGCGCCCGGTGCGGTACGAGTACCGGCTCACCCCGCGCGGTCGCGCCCTGCTGCCCGTACTGATCGCACTCCAGGACTGGGGAGACACCTGGGTGCTGGGAGAGGGAGAGACGATGGCCACCTCGACGGAGGCGTCGGGCGAGACGGAACGGGTGCGGGAGCTGGTCGGCACTCGCCTGCCGGAGCTTCAACTGCCGGATTTCAACGGAGAGTTGAGGGATCCTGTCGCGCCCTCGACGCCGTACACGGTGCTGTACTGCTTCCCCGGCGCCTACGCCCGCGCCGAGTCGTACCCGCCGGGCTGGGCCGGGATCCCCGGCGCGCGCGGCTGCACCCTGGAGTCCTGCACCTACCGGGACCAGCTGGCGCGGTTCACGGCGGCGGGCGCGAGCGTGCACGGGGTGTCGACCCAACGCCCCGACGAACAGAGGGCGTTCGCGGACAAGGAGGCCCTGCGCTTCCCGCTGCTCTCGGACGCGGACCTCGGCCTGACGGCGGCACTGCGGCTGCCGACCTTCCGCACGGCCGGGGTGAGCCGGCTCAAGCGGCTGACGCTGGTGGTCGACCGGGACCGTACGGTGATCGAGGCGATCTATCCGATCACCGACATCGAGGAGAGCGTGCGGGCCGCACTCACCGCGGTGCGGCGGGCGGCGGACGCCTGAGCCCGCGCTCAGCGGGCCGGATCCGGGCCAGGCCCTGTGGGCGGCACTCGGCGGGGCCGGACCCAGCGAGCCGGGCTCAGTGAGCCGCGCCGCCGAGGTTGAGCAGGACCACGCCTCCGATGACGAACGCGATCCCGGCGAGCTTGGCGGCGGTCATCGCCTCGCCCATGAACACCATGCCGATGGCCGCGATGACGGCCGTGCCCACTCCGGACCAGATCGCGTACGCGGTGCCCACGGACATCGACTTCAGCGTCAGCGACAGCAGGTAGAAGGCGAGCAGGTAGCCGGCACCGGTGATCAGCGAGGGCCACAGCCGCGTGAAGCCCTCGCTGTACTTCAGCGCGGACGTGGCGACGATCTCCGAGCCGATGGCACAGGCGAGCAGGACGTAGGGCATGCGCACCAGGATATCGCTGGATGCGTACGCCCGTACACATCGCGCTGCGACCAGCTCACGCGTCCGGCGTGACCGCGCACTCGCGTGACCCGAGCCCGGCGTGACCGCGCACTCGTGTGACCCGCGTCCGGCGCGACCGCGCACTCGCGTGACCCGAGCCCGGCGCGACCGCGTGCCCGGGCCTCTTCCTCCGGAGCGCCGCCCCCTCGGTGTTACCGCAGCAGCCGCGCGAGCAGGTCGCGGGCCTGGGACTCGTCGTACGGGCCGCCGGTGAGCAGGACCTGGAGGCAGATGCCGTCCATCACGGCGACGAGCCCGCGCGCGGTGACCGGGTCGGTGTGCCGCGCCAGCAGTTCGGCGACGGAGTCGGCCCACTCGGCGGCGACGGGCCGCAGCGCGGGGCGGCGCAGGGCGGCAAGGTAGAGCTCGTACTCCAGCTCGGCACGGGCCCGGTCGCCGGTGAGCCACTCGCCCATCAGCCGGGCCAGCTCGACGGCCAGGTCCGCGCCGGGTTCGTCGAGCCGCACGCAGTCGCGCACCGCGGTGGCGAAGCCCTCGTTGGCCTGCCGCAGCGCCGCGACGAGCAGCTCGTCCAGCGTCTTGAAGTGGTACGTCGTCGACCCCAGCGGCACATCGGCCTCGGCCGCGACCGTGCGGTGGCTGAGCCCGGCGATGCCGCGCGCGGCGACGACCCGGATCGCCGCTTCGATGATCCGCCGGCGCCGGTCGGGGTCGTAGCGGCGGCCCATCAGCGGCCCTCGCGCGGGCCGGCGGCCGTTGTTCCGACGACGGTGGTCGCGGCCTGGTCACAGAGCATGCCCCTGACCGTACCCGCAGGTCGCGCGAGACTACCGTAGGACGATCGATCAGGGGACGGGACGTACGGAGACGTACGGGAAGTGCGAGGTTGTGGTGTCGCAGGACATGGGGTGGGGCCCGGGCGCCCAGGGCGGACCGCCGGGCCCGCCGCCGGGGTGGGGGCCGGGCTGGGGCGGTGGCTGGATGCCTCCGCCGCCGAAGCCGGGCGTGATCCCGCTCCGGCCGCTGAGCGTCGGCGACATGCTGAGCGGCTCCTTCAACGCCCTCGGCCGCCACTGGAAGCAGCTCTTCGGCATGGCCCTCGTGGCCTACGGGCTGGCGGCGCTGCTGTTCGGCGGGGCGGTCGCGATCGCGGTCTCCGCCGTGTACGACCACTTCGACCCCGTCTTCCACCACGACTACGGCGTGGAGCCGGCGCGCTCCGACGTGGCGCCGCTGGTGATCGCCGGGGCGGTCCTCTTCGTCGTGTCGATGACGGTGTGGACGCTGTCGCTGGCGCTGATGTACGCGGCGGTCCCCGCGGTGCTCCAGGACGCGGTACTGGGGCGCCGCAGCACCTTCGGCGCGGTGTGGCGCAGGGCCTGGTCCCGGTTCCCGGCGGTGCTCGGCACCCTGGTGATCCAGATGGGGGCCTCGCTGGTCGCGTCGTTCGTGTTCGTCGCCCTGGTGGTGACGACGGTCCTGGCGAGCTCGGGCTCCGGTCACCACGCCCCGCCGGTCGCGCTCCTCGTGCTGTTCATCGTGGGCTTCTTCGGCCTGGTCCCGGTCGGCATCTGGCTGTGGGTGCGCTTCGCCTTCGCTCCGGCGGCGGCGGTCCTGGAGAACCAGAGGCCCGTCGAGGCGCTGCGGCGCTCGGCCCGCCTGGTGAAGGACGCCTGGTGGCGCACCTTCGGCATCCTGATGCTGATCGGCATGATCAGCGGGGCCGTCGGCTGGTTCGTCCAACTGCCCTTCACCTACGGCGGGGTGTTCGCGGCCATGCCGCTGACCATGGCCGACGGCTCGGACGGCGCCAAGGTCGCCGCCGTCGTCATCATGGTGGTGCTCTATCTGATCGGCACGGTGATCAGCCAGTTCCTGTCGGCCACGCTGCCGCAGCTCGGCGCCGGCCTCCTCTACATCGACCAGCGCATCCGCCGGGAGAACCTGGCCCCCTCGCTGGTCGAGGCGGCCGGGGTCCCGCCGGTACCGACCGGCCCGGCGGACGCCCGGTAGCGACGGCCGCCCGCTCGGCCGCCCGCTCGGCCGTCCATTCGGCCGTCCATTCGGCCGCCGGCTCAGCCGGCCACTCAGCCGGTCACGGTGAACCAGGTGGCCCGGGACTTCTTCCACTCGGCGTGGGAGAGGTCCTTGGCCTCGGTGCCGTCGCCGTAGAGGTCGGCGGATCCGTCGTCGGTGATGAACTGCGCCCTGGCCCCGGTCTGGTTCAGGTCCGGCACGTCCACCACGGCCTCCCAGCCGCCCGGGTCGCTGGTCGGCAGGTCGGCCCGCTTGACGGGGGCGTGCCCGGCGACGCCGTCCCAGGAGTAGACCGCGTACGGGTCGGAGTTGTCGTCGGCGGCCCACGAGCCGGCGACGATCAGATACTGGTCGGCGGCGTTCTTGCGGATGTCGCGGATGCTGAGCCCGCCGAGGTCCAGCTGGATGGGGGCGCCGAACACCGGCTTGGCACCGCTGCCCAGCACCTTGTCGAAGTTGGTGACGGGCACGATGAGCGCCTTGCCGCCGTTCGCCGGCGGCACGAGGGGCGCCCGGAAGCCGATGTAGGCGGTGCTGGTGGAGCCCGGCGCGAACTCCAGGCCCTCCACGTTGAACCCGTCGATCTGCTTGGGCACCTGGCCGGCCGCGGTGGCGGCCGCGAACCCGAAACGGTCCCCGTTGGAGTGGTCCCAGGCCACGAGGTCGTCCCGCAGCTTCTTGTAGGAGCCGCCGAGCGCGAGCTGGGTGGTGGCGCCCGAGCCGGTGACGGTGGTGGTGAAGACGGTGTTGCGGTCGGCCTTGTACTCGCCGTCCTTGTTGTTGCCGAGCGAGCCGGTCCAGTAGACGGTGTTGCCGACGCGGGCCGCGCCCTCGATGTCGATCTCCTTGGAGACGCCGAGCTTGGAGCTGAAGTCCCAGGTCTTCACGGGTGCGCCGGAGGCCGAACGGTCGTACAGACGCAGCGTGTTGGACTCGTCGTCGGCCACGACGGCATACCCGCCGCCCACGTCCACGGCCGCCGAGGCGTCGCTGGAGCCGGTGAAGTAGCGGGTGTCGGCGGCGTTCCGCACGGCGGCCGATGCGGCGTAGTGCAGCGTCTTGGTGGCGGTCTTGCCGCCGAGCCCGGTGACCTTGATGGTGAGGTCCGTGTAGCCCTGCGCGTGCGCGGACACGGCGAGCCGGCGACTGCCGCCGCTCCCGGTGACACTGACGTCCCCGGTCCCGGCCACCGAGCTCTTGCTGCTGGCGGAGGCGGCCACGGTGAGCGCCGAGGCGTCGGCCCCGCTCTGCGCGACGGTCACGTCCACCACGGGGTCGCCGCTGGAGCCGACGGCCCCCGACAGGTAGGAGGCCGAGAGCGCGATGGTCGGCGTACCGTAACTCGCGGCGTGCGCAAGGGGGTTGGGGCTCAGAACGGCCAGCGTGAGAACGCCGGACGCGGCCACGACGATCCTGGCACGGCGGGGCGATGGGCGGTGCGGCACGGGGGTGGCCTCTCGTCGGCGGGGGTGTCGACGAGTAGGTTCCGGTCACCCCGCCAATGGCGGGCGTCCGCCACGGGTACAGCGGGCGAACGTCAGTCGATCAGACTCCGCTTGGGCCGCAGCACGCAGAACTCGTTCCCCTCGGGGTCCGCGAGCACCGTGAAGGTCACGTCCGGCCCCTGCCCCACGTCCACCCGCCGCGCCCCGAGCCCGATGATCCGCTCGACCTCGGCGGCGTGGTCATCGGGGTTGAGGTCGAGGTGCAGCCGGTTCTTGACGCTCTTGCGCTCGGGCACCGGCAGGAAACACATCCCCGGATACGCTGTCTCGTCCGCGCCGATGACGATCTCCTCCGGATCCTCGAACAGGACCTTCCAGTCCAGGACTTGACACCAGAAGCGGGCAAGGGCAGGCAGATCATGGGCATCGACGGCAAGGTGATACAGGGAAACGGCCACATCCGCAGTCTGCACCAGCCGGTGAGCGGGCGCACACGCACTCCCCACGCCCTCCGGGACGCGGCGGACCTCCCGAAACGCCGCCTCGCCGGGGTCGCCCCGTGACACGACGAGGCCCCCGGCACCATCGGTGCCGGGGGCCTCGCTCGACAACGGGGGCTCAGACGTTGAAGCCCAGGGCGCGCAGCTGCTCGCGGCCGTCGTCGGTGATCTTGTCGGGGCCCCACGGCGGCATCCAGACCCAGTTGATCTTCAGTTCGCTGGCGATGCCGTCGGTCGCGGACTTCGCCTGGTCCTCGATCACATCGGTCAGCGGGCAGGCCGCCGACGTCAGGGTCATGTCCAGCGTGACGACGTTGGAGTCGTCGATGTGGATGCCGTAGATCAGGCCGAGGTTGACGACGTCGATGCCCAGCTCGGGGTCGACGACGTCGTACAGCGCCTCGCGGATCTCTTCTTCGGTCGCCGGCTTGATCGCCGCCTGTGCGTTCTCGGTCATGCCGTCTTCCTTTCGGCGACGTCACCCAGAGCCTGGGCCGTCGCGTCCTTCCACGCCATCCAGCTCAGCAGAGCACACTTGACGCGGGCGGGGTACTTGGAGACGCCGGCGAAGGCCACCGCGTCCTCCAGGACCTCCTCCATCGCGTCGTCGGGCTCCAGCTGGCCCTTCGACTGCATCAGCTCCAGGAAGGTCTCCTGGATCCGCTGCGCCTCGGCCAGGTCCTTGCCGACCAGGAGGTCGTTCAGGACCGAGGCGCTGGCCTGGCTGATGGAGCAGCCCTGGCCCTCGTACGAGACGTCCTCGATGCGCGAACCGTCGTACTTCACCCGCAGGGTGATCTCGTCGCCGCACGTCGGGTTCACGTGGTGCACCTCGGCGTCACCGTCCCGCAAGCCCCGGCCGTGCGGGTGCTTGTAGTGGTCCAGGATGACGTCCTGGTACATCGAATCAAGCTTCACAGCGAATTACCTCGCGTCCTCGCGTCCCTTGCGTGACGTGCCCTACGGGCCGGGGGTCCGGGGGGTGTCCCCCGGGAAAGCACAACACGTCGCTCAACCCCTAGCCGAAGAAGTTTCGTACGTGCTCCAGACCGTCCACCAGGGCGTCGACCTCGGCGGGCGTGGAGTACAGATAGAAAGACGCTCGCGTGGTCGCGGGAATTCCGTAGCGCAGGCAGACCGGGCGCGCGCAGTGGTGGCCGACGCGGACCGCGATGCCCTCCTCGTCGAGGACCTGGCCCACGTCGTGCGGGTGGATGTCACCGAGCGTGAAGGAGATCGCCGCGCCGCGGTCCTCGGCCGTGGTGGGGCCGATGATCCGCAGGTCGGGCACCTCAAGGAGGCGCTGGACCGCGTACTCCGTGATCGCGTGCTCATGCGCGGCGATCTTGTCCATGCCGATCGACGACAGGTAGTCCACGGCCGCGCCCAGGCCCACGGCCTGCGCGATCGGGGGCGTGCCCGCCTCGAACTTGTGCGGCGCCGGAGCGTAGGTGGAGGAGTGCATCGAGACCGTCTCGATCATCTCGCCGCCACCCAGGAACGGCGGCAGGTCCTCCAGGAGCTCCTGGCGGCCCCACAGGACGCCGATGCCGGTCGGGCCGCACATCTTGTGGCCGGTGAAGGCCACGAAGTCGGCCTGGAGCGCCTGCACGTCCAGCGGCATGTGCGGGGCGGCCTGCGAGGCGTCGATGCAGACCAGCGCGCCGACCTGCTGCGCACGGCGGACGATCGCCTCGACCGGGTTGTGGGTGCCGAGCAGGTTGGAGACCAGCGTGAAGGAGACGATCTTCGTCTTCTCGGTGATGATCTCGTTGATGTTCGACAGGTCGAGCCGGCCGTCGTCGGTCAGGCCGAACCACTTCAGCTTCGCGCCGGTGCGCTGCGAGAGCAGCTGCCACGGAACGATGTTGGAGTGGTGCTCCATCTCCGTGATGACGATCTCGGTCTCGCTGTCCACGCGGTAGGGCTCGTCGGCCCAACCCAGCATGTTGGCAACGAGGTTGAGCGACTCCGAGGCGTTCTTGGTGAAGATGACCTCGTCGCGGCTCGGCGCGTTGATGAACCGGGCGACCTTGTCACGGGCGCCCTCGTACAGCGCCGTGGCCTCCTCGGCGACCAGGTACACGCCGCGGTGCACATTGGCGTTGTGCTGCTCGTAGTACTCGTTGAGCGCGTCGAGCACCTGGCGCGGCTTCTGCGAAGTCGCGGCGCTGTCGAGGTAGACGATCTTCTTCCCGTCGTGGACCACACGGTCCAGCAAGGGGAAGTCCTTGCGGATCGCCTCGTCCAGGAGAGCGGACTTGGTGAGGAGGCCCGGCAGCTGTGTCACTCGGAAGCGCCACCCTTCGTGTACGACGCGTAGCCCTCGGCCTCAAGCTTGTCGGCCAGCTCGGCGCCGCCGGACTCGACGATGCGGCCGGCCGCGAAGACGTGGACGTAGTCGGGCTTGATGTAGCGCAGGATGCGCGTGTAGTGGGTCACCAGGAGGGTGCCGACCTCGCCGTTCTCACGGACGCGGTTGATGCCCTCGGAGACCTGGCGCAGCGCGTCGACGTCGAGGCCCGAGTCGGTCTCGTCGAGGATCGCGATCTTCGGCTTGAGGAGCTCCAGCTGGAGGATCTCGTGGCGCTTCTTCTCACCGCCGGAAAAGCCCTCGTTGACGTTGCGCTCGGCGAAGGCCGGGTCCATCTGGAGCTGCTCCATCGCGGACTTGACCTCCTTCACCCAGGTGCGCAGCTTGGGCGCCTCGCCGCGGATCGCGGTGGCCGAGGTGCGCAGGAAGTTGGAGACCGAGACACCGGGGACCTCGACCGGGTACTGCATCGCGAGGAACACGCCGGCACGGGCGCGCTCGTCGACGGACATCTCCAGGACGTCCTCGCCGTCGAGCGTGACGGTGCCGCTGGTGATCGTGTACTTGGGGTGACCGGCCAGCGAGTACGCCAGGGTGGACTTGCCGGAGCCGTTGGGGCCCATGATGGCGTGGGTCTCGCCCTGCTTCACGGTCAGGTCGACGCCCTTGAGGATCTCCTTCGTACCGTTCTCGGTGTCGACGGAGACGTGCAGGTCGCGGATTTCAAGCGTTGCCATGGGGAACTCAGGACTCCTGGGTGACGGAGACGAGCACATCGTCCCCTTGGATCTGTACGGGGTATACGGGCACGGGGCGCGTCGCGGGGAGGCCGGACGGCTTGCCGGTGCGGAGGTCGAAGCTGGAGCCGTGCAGCCAGCACTCGATGGCGCAGTCCTCGACCTCGCCCTCCGAGAGCGACACGTTCGCGTGCGAGCAGATGTCGTTGATCGCGAACACCTCGCCCTCGGTCTTGACGAGGGACACCGGCGTGCCGTCGATCTCCACCCGCTTGGGGGTGTCGCTCTCCAGCTCGCTCAGCGCACAGGCTTTGACGAAGGCCATCAGACGGAAGCCTCCAGCTCCGTCTCGATCTTGGCGAGCAGGCGCTCCTCGACGTCCGGCAGACCGATCTGCTGGACGAGCTCCGCGAAGAAGCCGCGCACGACCAGGCGCCGGGCCTCGGACGCCGGGATGCCGCGCGACATCAGGTAGAAGAGCTGCTCGTCGTCGAAGCGGCCGGTGGCGGACGCGTGACCGGCGCCGGCGATCTCGCCGGTCTCGATCTCCAGGTTCGGCACCGAGTCGACGCGGGCGCCGTCGGTCAGAACCAGGTTGCGGTTCATCTCGTAGGTGTCCGTGCCCTCGGCCGCGGCCTGGATGAGGACGTCACCGATCCACACGGCGTGCGCGTCGTCGCCCTGGAGGGCGCCCTTGTACACGGCGTTGGACTTGCAGTGCGGGGTGTTGTGGTCGACCAGGAGGCGGTGCTCCTGGTGCTGGCCCTTGTCGGTGAAGTACAGGCCGAACAGCTCGGCCTCGCCGCCGGTGCCCGCGTAGGCGACCCGCGGGTGCAGCCGCACCAGGTCGCCGCCGAAGGTGACCACGAAGGACTTGAAGGTGGCGTCGCGGCCGATCAGCGCGTTGTGCTGGGCGACGTGGACGGCCTTGTCGTCCCAGTCCTGCACGGAGACGACGGTCAGCTTGGCGCCGTCACCGAGGACGTAGTCGACGTTGGCGGCGAGCACCGCGTCGCCGGTGTGGTCGATGACCACGACGGCCTCGGCGAACGCGCCGAGCTCGACCACCTGGTGGCCGTAGGCCACGCCGCCCTCGCCGTGCACGGCGATCCGGATCGGCTCGGTGAGCACGGTGTCCTTGGGGACGGTCACGACGGAGGCCTTGTCGAAGGACGAGTACGCCTGGGCCGCGACGCGGTCCGCCGGCGTGCCCGTCCTGCCGAGCCGGGCGTCGTCGCGCCCGACGGTCTCGACGAGGACGCCCTCGGGCGCCTCGACGGCGACCTTCACACCGTCACCGGTGGCGACGGCGGTGCCGTCGTGCAGCCCGCGCAGCCGCTCCAGCGGCGTGAACCGCCACTCCTCCTCACGGCCGTGCGGGACCGGGAAGTCCGCGACGTCGAAGGACGGGGGGGCGCTCATGCGGGTGGCGACGGTCGACTCGGCGGCCACCGCGATCGAGCCGGCCGTGGTGGAACCGGCCGGGATGTTCTGAGCCTCAGCCATGGCTGTCGTAGTGCTCTCTTCCTGAATCAGAATCTGCTCAACTGCCGGACGGGGGACGGTCGTTATCCGACCGAGCCCTCCATCTGCAGCTCGATCAGCCGGTTGAGCTCAAGGGCGTACTCCATGGGGAGCTCCTTGGCGATCGGCTCGACGAAGCCGCGCACGATCATCGCCATCGCCTCGAACTCGGTCAGACCGCGGCTCATCAGGTAGAAGAGCTGGTCCTCGGAGACCTTGGAGACCGTCGCCTCGTGGCCCATGGACACGTCGTCCTCGCGGACGTCCACGTAGGGGTAGGTGTCCGAGCGGGAGATCGTGTCGACGAGCAGCGCGTCGCAGAGCACGTTCGACTTGGAGCCGTGGGCACCCTCGCCGATCTCGACGAGACCGCGGTAGGAGGTGCGGCCGCCGCCTCGCGCCACCGACTTGGAGACGATGTTGGAGGAGGTGTTCGGCGCCATGTGGACCATCTTGGAGCCGGCGTCCTGGTGCTGGCCCTCGCCCGCGAAGGCGATGGAGAGCGTCTCGCCCTTGGCGTGCTCGCCCATCAGGTAGACGGCCGGGTACTTCATCGTCACCTTGGAGCCGATGTTGCCGTCGACCCACTCCATGGTCGCGCCCTCGTACGCCACGGCGCGCTTGGTGACCAGGTTGTAGACGTTGTTCGACCAGTTCTGGATGGTCGTGTAGCGGCAGCGGCCGCCCTTCTTGACGATGATCTCGACCACGGCGCTGTGCAGCGAGTCCGAGGAGTAGATCGGGGCGGTGCAGCCCTCGACGTAGTGGACGTACGCGTCCTCGTCGACGATGATCAGCGTCCGCTCGAACTGGCCCATGTTCTCCGTGTTGATACGGAAGTAGGCCTGGAGCGGGATGTCGACGTGGACGCCCTTGGGCACGTAGATGAACGAGCCGCCGGACCACACCGCGCTGTTCAGCGAGGCGAACTTGTTGTCGCCGACCGGGATGACCGTGCCGAAGTACTCCTGGAAGAGCTCGGGGTGCTCCTTCAGGGCGGTGTCGGTGTCGAGGAAGATGACGCCCTGCTCCTCCAGGTCCTCACGGATCTGGTGGTAGACGACCTCGGACTCGTACTGGGCCGCGACACCGGCCACCAAGCGCTGCTTCTCCGCCTCGGGGATGCCGAGCTTGTCGTACGTGTTCTTGATGTCCTCGGGCAGGTCCTCCCAGGACTCCGCCTGCTTCTCCGTGGAGCGCACGAAGTACTTGATGTTGTCGAAGTCGATGCCCGAGAGGTCCGAGCCCCAGTTCGGCATGGGCTTCTTGTCGAACAGGCGCAGACCCTTGAGGCGCAGCTTCAGCATCCACTCCGGCTCGGACTTCTTCTGCGAGATGTCGCGGACGACAGCCTCGGAGAGTCCGCGCTTGGCAGCGGCGCCGGCCGCGTCGGAGTCGGCCCAGCCGAATTCGTACGTACCCAGGCCCTCAAGTTCGGGGTGGGCAGTCTCCGTGGGGAGCGTCATGCGGGGTTCCTCCCGGCTGTGCTTGCAGATGCTTGCTGATGTGTGGTCTGTGGTGGCGCGCCGTGCGGGATGAACGTGGTGCAGACGCCGTCGCCGTGGGCGATCGTCGCCAGGCGCTGCACATGCGTTCCCAGGAGGCGGGAGAAGAGTTCCGTCTCCGCCTCGCACAGCTGCGGGTACCGCTCGGCGGCGTGGGCGACCGGGCAGTGGTGCTGGCACAGCTGCTCACCCCGCTGCGGAAGGGGCGCGCTGCGCGCCGTAGCAGCGTACCCGTCGGCGCTCAGGGCCTTGGCCAGCGCTTGGGTCCGCTCGTCCGGTGCCACGGCCTCGATCGCGTCCCGGTAGGCCCCGGCCTGAGCTTCGACCCGGGCCCGCGCGAACGCGGCGACGGCCTCTTCGCCGGCCGCGCCGCCGCCCGCGGACTGCTCGATCCAGTGCAGGGCGTCGACGGCGAGCTTGTCGTAGGACTGCTCGAAGGCGTCCCGCCCGCAGTCGGTGAGCGCGAAGACCTTGGCCGGACGGCCACGGGTGCGCGCTCCGTAGACGCGCTGTTCGCGCGGCACGACGACCTCGTCGGCCACCAGCGCGTCGAGGTGGCGGCGGACGGCGGCCTGGGTGAGGCCGAGGCGGTTCGCGAGGTCCAGCGCGGTCGAGGGCCCGTGGTCCAGGATCGACCGCGCGACCCGGTTGCGGGTGGACCGCTCACCGGTCGCGAGTTCCTCCTGGGGAGCCTCGCCGATGTTTTTCACAACGCCATTGTTGCGTAATTCCTCAGAGCCTGACAACCCACGTCGCGATCAACGGCCGGTGCGGTGCATCACTTAGGCAAACCTAAGCTGACCTGCGGAAACGATCTTTGATCGATCAGAGCGACGGCGGCCTCCGGTAATTCCATGGCCCCCGAAACGCATCCGGGGCACACTCCTCTGCTATGCCCACACCCCCTGTGACCGGCCCTTTGTGCACCCGCGACTCACTCGCCGCCGACCTGCGCGCACTGGGTGTGCGGACCGGCGAAACGCTCCTCGTGCACTCCTCCCTGAAGTCGCTCGGCTGGGTCTGCGGAGGGGCCGTCGCGGTCGTCCAGGCTTTTCTCGACACACTGGGCGAAACGGGCACCCTCGTGGTCCCCACGCACTGCGGGGACAATTCCGACCCCGCGCACTGGATGCGGCCCCCGGTGCCCGAGGAGTGGTGGGAGCCCATCCGGGCCGCGATCCCCGCGTACGACCCGCGGACCACGCCGAGCAGGGGCGTCGGGGTGATCCCCGAGACCGTGCGCACCTGGCCGGGTGCCCTGCGCAGCGCCCATCCGCAGACTCCTTTCGCCGCGATCGGCCCGGGCGCGTCGCGGATCACCGAGGGCCACGCCGTCGACTGCATGCTCGGCGAGCGCAGCCCCTTGGCCCGCCTGGAGGAGAACGGGGCCCGGGTGCTGCTCCTCGGCGCGGGCTACGGCTCCTGTACGTCCTTCCACCTCGCGGAGTACCGGGTGCCGGGGCCGATGGCGGACGTGTCGTTCGCGATGGGCACCCCGCAGGGCCGCCAGTGGCTGACGGTGCGGGACACCGACGTCGACAGCGACCGCTTCGACGAGCTGGGCGCGGACTTCGAGCGGGACCGGGACAAGGACGTCGTGCGCGGCACGGTCGGCGGGGCCCGCTGCCGCCTGTTCCCGGTGGCGGAGGCGGTCGCCTACGCCGAGCGCTGGCTGCCCGTGCACCGGCCGTACGAGGGGTGAGCTCCGCTCAGGCCGGACGCGGCCCGCTGGTGAACCCGTACCGGCCGTACGAGGGGGGAGCTCCGCTCAGGCCCGGCGCGCCCCGCTGGTGAACCAGTACGTCCCGGCCACGAGCACCCCGCCCCCGACGATGTTGCCCGGCACGGTGAACGCCAGGTTCCGCAGCAGTTCCCCGAAGGAGGCGCTGCCCTCGAAGATGCCGAGGCTGAACAGGGCCATGTTCGCCACGCAGTGCTCGAAGCCCACCGCCACGAACACCAGGACCGGCAGCCACAGCACGAAGACCTTGGCGCCGTCCCCCTTGGCCCGCGAGAACATCCAGATGCCCAGGCAGACCAGCATGTTGCAGAGCACGGCCCGCCAGAAGAGCTGGCCGCCGTCCAGGGCGTTCTTCGCGTCCAGCATCTCGGTGAGCATCGCGCGGGCCGAGCCGGACGAGGTGACCCCGGAGGCGTGGACCATCGCACCGAAGGCCAGGGCGCCGGCCAGGTTCCCGGCCAGCGAGAGGCCCCAGCTCGCCACCACGTCGCGCGGCCCGGTACGCCCCGAGAGCGCGCCCATCAGCATCACCATCACGTTGGACGTGAACAGCTGGGCCCCGGCGAACATCACGATCGTCAGGGCGATCGGGAAGACCGCCCCTTCGAGCAGCCGGGTCGCCGCCGAGTGCGCGGCGACGAACGGCGAGATCGCGACGAGGAGCAACACCTCGCCGACCCCGATGTAGGCACCGGCCAGCATCGCGGAGACGAAATAGCGCGGCGGATTCCCCAGGTCGTGCGCCTTGTGGGCGGCCTGGCCCGAGGTCTGTTCGACGTTCTCCGCGAGGGTTATCACCCTTCGACGCTACGGTCACCGAACGCCCGCAACCGCCCGAAAAGGTCACCACCACCGGGACCCGGGCCCCCGCGCCGGAGGGACCTAGGACCCGGCCTAGACTTGCCGGTCATGAAGAGCGAGCCCGCCCTCCCGTCTCCCGGCCACCGCCCCTCAGGGAGACCCAGCGGGTCGCACCCCGTTGTCGAGGTCGTCGGCCTGGTCAAGCGGTACGGACCCAAAACCGCCGTGGCCGGCCTCGACCTCACGGTCGGCGCGGGCACCGTGACCGCCGTCCTCGGCCCCAACGGCGCCGGCAAGACCACCACCATCGAGACCTGCGAGGGCTACCGCCGGCCCGACGCGGGCACCGTCCGCGTCCTCGGCCTGGACCCGGTCGCCGACGCGGCGCGGCTCAAGCCGCGCATCGGCGTGATGCTCCAGTCCGGCGGCGTCTACTCCGGCGCCCGCGCCGACGAGATGCTGCGCCACATGGCGAAGCTGCACGCCCACCCGCTGGACGTGCCGGCCCTCATCGAGCGCCTGGGCCTCGGCAGTTGCGGGCGTACGGCCTATCGCAGGCTCTCCGGCGGTCAGCAGCAGCGCCTGGCGCTGGCGATGGCCGTCGTCGGCCGGCCCGAACTGGTCTTCCTGGACGAGCCGACCGCCGGCCTCGACCCGCAGGCCCGCCGGGCCACCTGGGACCTGGTGCGCGAACTGCGCGCCGACGGCGTCTCGGTGGTCCTCACCACGCACTTCATGGACGAGGCCGAGACCCTCGCGGACGACGTGGCCATCGTCGACGCGGGCAAGGTCGTCGCCCAGGGCTCCCCCGAGCAGTTGTGCCGGGGCGGCGCCGAGAACACCCTGCGCTTCACCGGCCGCCCGGGCCTCGACCTCGGCTCGCTCCTCAAGGCCCTGCCGGACGGCACCGCCGCGGCCGAGCTGACCCCGGGGGCCTACCGCATCACCGGCACCATCGACCCCCAGCTCCTCGCCACGGTCACCACCTGGTGCGCCCAGCACGGAGTGATGCCGGACGGCATCTCGGTCGAACGCCACACGCTGGAGGACGTCTTCCTGGAGATGACCGGCAAGGAGCTGCGAGCATGAGCACCGGTACGTACGCGCCGAAGCCGGGGGCCGCTCCGCTCGGGCGGATGATCGGGGCGCAGACCGCCCTGGAGACGCGGATGCTGCTGCGCAACGGGGAGCAACTGCTGCTCACCGTGATCATCCCGAGCCTGCTGCTCGTGCTGTTCTCCACCGTCGACATCATCGACACCGGCAAGGGCGAGTCCGTCGACTTCCTGGCGCCGGGCGTCCTCGCGCTCGCCGTGATGTCGACCGCGTTCACGGGCCAGGCCATCGCGACCGGCTTCGAGCGGCGGTACGGGGTGCTCAAGCGGCTCGGGGCCTCGCCGCTGCCGCGCTGGGCGCTGATGACGTCCAAGACGCTGGCCGTGCTGGTCACCGAGGTGCTCCAGGTCGTCCTGCTCACCGTGATCGCCTTCGCGCTCGGCTGGTCCCCGCACGGCAACCCGCTCGCCGTGCTGCTCCTGCTGGTGCTGGGTACCGCCGCGTTCTCCGGGCTCGGGCTGCTCATGGCCGGCACGCTCAAGGCCGAGGCGACGCTGGCCGCCGCCAACCTGGTGTTCCTGCTGCTGCTCGTGGCCGGCGGGGTGATCGTGCCGATGGACAAGTTCCCCGGCGGGGTCCAGTCGGTGCTGAACCCGCTGCCCATCTCGGCCCTCTCCGGCGGGCTGCGCGACGTGCTTCAGCACGGCGCGTCCATGCCGTGGGGCAACCTCGCGATCCTCGCGGTGTGGGCCGTGCTCGGGCTCGGCGCGGCCGCGAGGTTCTTCCGCTGGGAGTGAGCCGCGAGCCGGGCCGGGAGTGACCTTCGTCCCGGTCCGCCCCGGTGGGCCCCCCTCGTGAAAACATGCACAAACAGGCGCCTACGATAGGGCGCATGCCGAAATGGACCCGGGCCGATCTGGCCGAGGCGGCGCGCAATCCGCTCGCCTACATCGCCGAGCGCTGGACGCCCACGCAGCGGACCGTGGAACGCGCCGCGCTCATCGCCGTCGTCATGGCCGTCGTCATCGTCGTGACCGGCGGCGCCGTCCGGCTCACCGGTTCCGGGCTCGGCTGCCCGACCTGGCCCCGGTGCACCGACCAGAGCCTGACGCCGACCGACGCGATGGGCTTCCACGGCATCATCGAGTTCGGCAACCGCATGCTGACGTACGTGCTGTGCGCGGCCGTCGGCTGGGCGATCATCACGGCCCGCGCCGCCAAGCCCATGCGGAGCTCCGTGACCCGGCTCGGCTGGGCGCAGTTCTGGATCGTCATGGGCAACGCGGTGCTCGGCGGCATCGTCGTCCTGGTCGGCCTCAACCCGTACACGGTGGCCGCGCACTTCCTGCTCTCCACCGCCCTGCTCGCGGTGGCCGTGCTGACCTGGCAGCGCGCCCGCGAGGGCGACGGGGCCCCAAGGCCCTTGGTGGGCAAGGCAGTTGTGCAGCTGACCTGGCTCCTGGTGGCCGCCGCGGGCACGCTGATCGCGGTCGGCACCATCGTCACCGGCGCCGGCCGGCACGCGGGCGACACCAGCGAGGTGTACCGCATTCCGCTGGACTGGACGATGATCACGCAGCTGCACGCGGACCTCGCCTGGGTCGTGGTGGCCCTGGCCGTCGCGCTCTGGTTCGTCCTGAAGGCCGTCGACGCCCCGGCCGGGCCGCGCGCCCGCGCCCGTGACCTGTTCCTGGTGCTTCTGGGCCAGGGCGTGATCGGCTACGTCCAGTACTTCACCAAGACGCCGGAGATCCTGGTCGGCCTGCACATGTTCGGCTCGTGCCTGGTGTGGATCGCCGTGCTGCGCGTCCTGCTCGCCCTGCGTGAGCGTCCCGACGCGACCGCCGAGGTCCAGGCCCCGGCGGACGCCGCCCTAGCGAGCGCCTGAAAGTCCGTAGACGCGGCGGGCATTGCCCGCCGCGATCATCCCGGCGACCCGCTGCGCGTCCGCGCGCGACCAGGCGCCGGCCCCCACCCAGCCGCCTAGCACCCGGCCGAGCGCCTCCGCGAAGAGCCGCGCGCCCACCACGTGCAGCTCGGGAAGCCCGCGCGCGCCGCTGGAGTAGAGCAGCTTCCCGAACGGGGCCAGCTCCAGGATCTCCGCGAGCACGGCCGCGGCCCGCGCCCCCGTACGCACCAGGGCGGGCCCCACATCGGCGTACACATGCGGGTGGACGCTCGCCAGGTGGGCGGTCTGGCGGTGGTACGGATAGCCGTGCAGCAGGACGAGATCGGTGCCGAGCCCGGCCGTCGCGGTCGCGAATCCGGCGAGTGACATCGGGTCGGCCATCCCCACCTGGAGTTGCAGCGGGCGCCCGGCCGCGACCGCGCTCCACAGCAGGTGGCGCAGGAGCACCGGGTCCTCAAGGCGGCCGTGCTTGCGCCGGCCCGCCAGCCACCGCCCGGCCGCGCCGCGCACCTCCCCCGGCCCGGGCGGCTCCGGGTCGAGCCCCTCGCGCACACCGGACACCGAGGCGAACGCGACGGCGGAGTGGGCCGCGGTGTGCACGGCCTCGGCGAGGTTGGCGAGGAAGGACTCGACGGTCCCCGAGGTGTCGGCGACCTGCTCGGCGAGGAGTTCGAGGCGGACGATCTCGTGGGCGTCGGCTGCGCCGGCCGCGGCGATCTCGTGCGGGGCGGTGAGGTCCCCCGGCAGCCCGGTGTCCACCAGATAGGTGGAGATCCCGGAGCCCCTCAGCAGGCGTCTGCCCGACTCCAGTACGCCGAGTTCACGACGGCGGGCCAGATAGCGGGCCGGCGGGCAGTGCGGCTCCAGGTCCAGGAGCGGGGGGCACCAGCGGCGTACCGCGAAGCCGGTCTGGGTGTCGAAGAACGTGGTGCCGGGCGCGGGCAGGGTTCCGGTGCGGCCGAGCGCCGTCTCGAAGGTGCCGAGGCCGAGCTCGGTGCGCAGCACGCCGTGGCAGTACTGGTCCACCAGCTTCGGGGTGTCGATCATCCGGGGCTCCCTGCGGTGGCGGCGCTAGTACCCCTCCTAACGGGTGAGCCCCGGATCGGTGTTGCTCGCCGGCCGCTCAGCTGTTCTTCGGACCGCCGAGCTGGATGCCGGCCATCCGGCTCCACTCGTACGGGCCGGTCTTCACCTTGGCCGCGAACTCGCCGTCGAAGTCCTCGTGGACGGTGATCCCGGACTTCTCCACGGCGCTCCGGGCGATGGCGTGGCTCGGGGCCACCAGGTCGCCCCAGCCGCCGTCCTCGCCGACCAGCACGATGCGTGCGCCCTTCTCGCCGAGATAGGCGATCTGGCCCTCCGCTCCGCCGTGCTCCTTGGCGAAGGAACCGATCTGCCGGGCCAGCCGGTCCGCCCGCTTCCCGTCCCGGGCGGCCTGCTTCTCGTCGGCCTGGGTGTCTGCGTCAACCTGGGTGTCTGCCATGCGGCGATGCTACTAGCGGGTAGCCCCGGGAGCGAGAAGAGGGGCCAGTGGCTTGCGCCACGGCCCCTCAAGCGGTGCGAACGGCTGCGGTCAGCGCAGGAACGGGTCCACCGCGACGGCCACGAAGAGCAGCGACACATAGGTGATCGACCAGTGGAACAGCCGCATCTCCTTCAGCTTGGTGCCGGTCGCCTCGCTCTTGGCGCGGTTCTGCAGGGCGTGCGCCTCCCACAGCCACCAGCCGCCGGAGACCAGGGCCACCGCGGTGTAGAACCAGCCGGTGTAGCCGAGCGGGGTGAGCAGCAGCGAGACCGCGACCATCACCCAGCTGTAGAGGACGATCTGACGGGCCACGACCTTGTTGGAGGCGACCACCGGCAGCATCGGCACGCCGACCCGGGCGTAGTCCTCCTTGACCTTCATGGACAGCGGCCAGTAGTGCGGCGGCGTCCAGAAGAACATGACGAGGAACAGGATGATCGGCGCCCAGGACATCGAGTCGGTGACCGAGGACCAGCCGATGAGCACCGGCAGACAGCCCGCGATGCCGCCCCAGACGATGTTCTGCGAGGTCCGGCGCTTCAGGATCATCGTGTACACGACGACGTAGAAGAGCAGCGCACCGAGCGAGAGGGCCGCCGACAGCCAGTTGACCAGGAGGCCGAACCACAGCGTCGAGATCACGGCCAGCGAGATGCCGAACACCAGGCACTCGCGCGGCGAGACCATGCCGGTCACCAGCGGGCGCTGCGAGGTGCGGTCCATCAACGCGTCGATGTCCCGGTCGATGTACATGTTGAGGGCGTTTGCGCCGCCCGCGGAGAGGTATCCGCCCAGTGTGGTCGCGAAGACCAGCCACAGCGGAGGAACGCCCTGTTCGGCCAGGAACATCACCGGAATGGTGGTGATGAGCAGCAGTTCGATGATTCGTGGCTTGGTCAGCGCCACAAAGGCCTTGACGCGGGCCCCGAATGGCCGATGGCCCCCCGGGCTGGGAGTCAAGACGACCCCTGCGGGTCGGGACTCGACGGCCGTCACGCACACCCCTGACAGAGAAAATTCCCAGCAAGTCCCCGGTGATCCGGGTCGTTCCCGGACGTGAAGGCCCGGTAAAGACTTGCGCGTACCACGCCACTGTAGACGTTGCCCATACGCCGCCATCCCCGGGGGTGGGGTCGTGTTGGGGGTGGTTCGCCGAGAGGCGGATTTCACCGGTCCCCGGCACCCTGGAGGTGTCCGTCTCAACGTGCAGTCAGTCGAAAAAATGAGCGTTCCGTCAGGGGTAGGCTCGACAGCGCCCGGTGCGCCCTCAGTCACCGGGATTCGACATGTGGAGAGGAGCCCTGACTCAGGGTGAGCACCAAGCCGACCACCACAGACTTCGAGTGGACCGAGCTGGACCAGCGGGCGGTTGACACCGGCCGTGTATTGGCCGCGGATGCCGTGCAGAAGGTCGGCAACGGCCATCCCGGTAC
>NZ_JBIAGW010000044.1:0-23434 GCF_042869955.1 Streptomyces sp. NPDC006691 | reverse complement strand
CTCGCCGACCGCTACCGTGCCGGAGTCGTTCTGGCCTCGCTGATCCTCTGGCTCCGCGAAACCAGTTCGTGATCATTTGTCAGACACCCCCTAGCGGGACACCAGGAGCGGGACGGCCGAAGTGCCGCATCTTTTCCGGCCACGGCTATGGGAACCTCGGGTCCGTCTCGCTACCCTCCGCGCATGATTTCCACGGTTGTCTGGGGCACCGGCAATGTCGGGCGTGCGGCGATACGGGCCGTCGAGGCCCATCCCGCGCTGGAACTCTCGGGGGTACTCGTCCACGACCCCGCCAAGGTCGGTCGCGACGCCGCCCAACTCGCGGGCGCTGACGGCATGGTGGGGATCGCCGCGACCGACGACATCGCGGCCGTCCTCGCCTCGGGGCCGCGCGCCGTGGTGTACGCCGCCTCCGGCGACGTCCGGCCCGACGAGGCCCTCGCCGACGTCACCCGCGCGATCCGGGCCGGGGCCGTGGTCGTCACCCCCGCCCTGTATCCGCTGTACGACCACCGCAGCGCGCCGCCCGAGTTCCGGGACCCGGTGCTCGCCGCGATCGCCGAAGGTGGCGGATCCCTGTTCGTCTCGGGCGTGGACCCGGGCTGGGGCAATGACGTGCTGCCCCTGTTGATCAGCGGCCTCGGCTCCACCGTGGACGCGATCCGCTGCCAGGAGGTCTTCGACTACTCCACCTACGACCAGGAGGAGTCGGTCCGCCACCTGATCGGCATGGGGCATCCGATGGACTACGCGCCCCTGATGCTCGCACCGTCCATTCCGACCATGGTGTGGGGCGGTCAACTCCGGCTCATGGCACGAGCGTTGGGCGTCGAGCTCGACGACATCCGGGAGACCCTGGAGCGCCGCGCGCTCGACACCACCGTCGGCACCCGCACGATGGGCACCTTCGAGGCGGGCACGCAGGGTGCCGTCCGGTTCGAGGTGCAGGGCATCGTCGAGGGCGAACCGCGCATCGTCATCGAGCACATCACCCGTATCCACCCCTCCTGCGCCCCGGACTGGCCGGCGCCGCCCGACGGCGGCGACGGGGCGCACCGCGTCGTGATCGAGGGCCGCCCGCGCATCGAGGTCACCGTCGAGGCGACCGACGAGGGCGAGAACCGCTCGGCGGGCGGCAACGCCACCGCGGTGGGCCGTCTGGTGAACGCCATCGACTGGCTGGCCGAGGCGGAGCCCGGGCTCTACGACGCTCTCGACGTCCCACTGCGCCCGGCAGTCGGCAGGCTCGGAAGGAAGCAACGATGATGAGGATCGACATCCCCGAGGGCCAGGAGCCCATCGGGTACGTGTGGGGCGACATGGTGCCCGGCATCGGCATGGCCGCCGCCAACTTCTCCCTGTCCGTGTACGCCCACACCACCCTGGGGCTGCGGGAGTTCGAGGCGGCCCGGCTGCGCATAGCGCAGATCAACGGCTGCCAGTTCTGCCTGGACTGGCGCACCGACCGGGACGGCGAGAAGGTCGAGGAGGGCTTCGCGGACGCGGTCGCCGAGTGGCGCACCACCGACGCCTTCGACGACCGCACCCGGCTCGCCGCCGAGTACGCCGAGCGGTACGCGGTGGACCACCACGGGCTCGACGAGGAGTTCTGGGCACGGATGACCGCGCACTACAGCCAGGTGGAGATCGTGGAGCTGAGCATGAGTCTCGGTTCGTGGCTGGCGTTCGGCCGGCTCAACCACGTGCTCGGCCTCGACTCCGTGTGCGTGCTTCCGACGCACTGAAACGGGACCGCCCGCTGTCCCGGGCGGCCCCGCGCTCTGCCGTCACGTGAGATCGACGGCGATGATCTTCTCGATGTTCCGTTCGGCGAGTGCCGTGATGGTGACGAACGGATTCACGCTGGTGTTTCCGGGGATGAGCGAGCCGTCGATCACGTACAGGCCCGGATACCCTTGCAGCCGACCGTAGTTGTCGGTGGCCTTGTTCAGGACCGCACCGCCCAGCGGGTGGTAGGTGAGGGTGTCGTTCCAGATCTTGTAGACGCCGAACAGGTCGGTGCGGTAGATCGTCCCCTCGGTGGCGTTGATCTTGTCGAAGATCGTCTTGGCCATGTCGATGGACGCCTGCTTCCAGGCGGTCTGCCAGTCCAGGTCGACCCGGCCGGCCGTGGGGTTCCAGGAGAACGTGCCGCGGTTGGGGTTCTTGGTGATCGACAGGTAGAACGAGGCGTACGTCTCGATGCCGGTGGGCAGCGGTGCCACCTCGGCGAACGCGCCTCCCGCGTTCCAGTTGTCGATGCCCCCGCACGGGATGGACGCCTGGACCTTGCCGGTGGGGTCCCACATGTAGTTGGCCCGGCCGCACATCACGTTCCCGTTGTCGCCCCAGCCGCGGCCGATCTCGCCGTTCAGCTTGGGCAGGGCGCCGGTGGCCTTCAGCTTGACGAGGAGTTTGCTGGTGCCGACGCTGCCGGCCGCGAAGAACACCTTGTCCGCCGTGACGGTCTTGGTGGCGGTGACATCGCCGCTGGTGGTGAGCTGCTCGATGCCGACGGTGTAGCTGCCGCCGGAGCCCGGCGAGACCGAAGTCACCCGGTGCAGCGGGGAGATGGTGACCCGGCCGGTCGACCGGGCCTGGGCCAGATAGGTCTTCTGGAGGGACTTCTTGCCGTAGTTGTTGCCGTACAGGATCTCGCCCGCCACGGCCGACTTGGGGACCGTCCCGGCCGACTCCTGCTTCATGTAGTCCCAGTCGTACACATCGGGCACGAACACGAACGGGAAGCCGGAGCGCTGGGCCTGCTTGCGGCCGACGCGGGCGAACTGGTAGCAGTCCACCGTGTCGAACCAGGCCGGGTCGATGAGCCCCGAGCCGAGCCCGGCGTTGGCGCGCGGGTAGTAGGTGTTGTACATCTCGTCGGGGTTGACCGACGGGAGGATGGCGCCGAAGTTCTCGCGCTTGGGCGTGACCGCCATGCCGCCGTTGACGAGTGAGCCGCCGCCGACGCCCCGGCCCTGGTAGACGGTGATGCCGCTGAAGTCCTCGGCGTCCAGGATCCCGGTGTAGCGGGGGATGTCCCGGTCGATCGGGATGCCGAAGAAGTTGCTCAGGGGCTGCTTGGTCTTGGTGCGCAGCCAGTACGAGCGGTAGTCCGGCGAGGTCGTGTTGCAGAAGATCTTGCCGTCCGATCCGGGCGTGTCCCAGGCCATGCCCATCTCGACCATCTGCACGTCGACGCCGGCCTGGGCGAGGCGCAGGGCCGCGACCGAGCCGCCGTATCCGGTGCCGATCACGAGGGCCGGAACATGTGCGCCGTCGCCGATGGCGGCCGCCCTGGCGCTGGTCCCGGCGAAGGCCGACGAGCCGTGGCCCACTAGCGCCGCCGCGCCGAGAATGGAACCTGTTCCAGCGATGAATCTCCGCCGGGAAACACCCTGGGAACCTGAATGTTGCATGGTAGTGTCACTCATGTGACATTCCTCACTCTCGATGGAGTGAGAACAGGTTCTACTGGCGCTGGCGTGATAAGTCACTAGATACCTGGAGGTAACTTCTGGCTCATGACGCGCTCTTGAACGGGGACGGTGCGGGCCGTCGGTCGACCGGTGTCACCGGCGTACGGATGGCGACCGGGGTGCGGCGCGGCCCGGACCACGGGGCCGGCACGGCATCGATGTCCCGGGCCAGACGCTGGGCAAGCGCCTCGTAGTTGACCCGCCAGCCCCGGAAGTGCGGCCAGGCCTCCTCGGGGCTCCGCTCGGTGGGATACCCCTGCTCCCGCATCCGGGCCACCCCGGCCAGGAAGTCCTCGTAGGTCAGGTCGAGGGGGCCGTCGGGGTGTGGATCGGGGTCGTATGCGATGCCCTGCGTGTCGGCGATGTCGCGCAGACAGACGAAGCCCGCGCGCAGCGCCATGCGCACCTCGGACTGGGGATGGGAGGGATTGAAGGCGAGACGCAGGGCGGCCGCGTCCATCACCGCAAGGAGGGCGATCAGCCAGTTGCGGGTGGCCTTCGGGGAGCGGAAGTGGATGAGCACGGGGTAGGTGGTGTGGCTCTCGCCCACCTCGGCGCTCCACCGCTCCCAGCCGCGGAACAGTTCCCCCACACTGCTGACGACGTCGATCTGGGCGTACCGGGCGAGGATCTCCGGCCCCCAGGGCGGGCTGCCCGCACGGGCCTGGAGCAGGGTCACTTCGGTTTCGCGCCGCTGGTAGGCCGCGTACAGGGTGGGCAGATAGCCGATCTGGAGACCGATCACGATGGGCCCGGTGGCCGCCGCGCAGAAGTCGATCGCGTTCAGGGAGGCCCGGTTGCCGGCGGCGAAGCCGAGGGTGAACAGCGAGGAGCCGGACTCGGTGAGCGACTCGCGCAGACCGAGCCCGCTGACCGCCGCCTCCAGCAGCCCGTAGCCGATCATGAAGCAGAACAGCCAGCCCATCAGGGTGATCACGATGGACAGCGGCGCGACGGGTGCGAGCACCCGGTCCTTGGTCTCGGCCCCGCGCGCCAGGTCCGCCACCCGCTGGAAGGGCCACCGCACCCCCTGCTGCACGATCCGGGTGAAGCTGGACCGGGTCGGCCGCGGAATCACCAGGGTGCGCAGCACCGAGGAGAAGATCCCGAGCACGAGGACGGCGCCGAGGACGCCGAACACTGCTCTCACCTGGACTTGTTCCTTTCCCGTAGGCCGGACGGACGTTGCCCCCGTCCGGCCACAGGAAGATTACGGCGCACCGGGGCCGGCGGACCGCAAGCCTCGTCTCACAGGCCGTGCCGCCGCTCGCCCAGGACCGCCTCGCACACCTCGCGCTCCGACTCAGCGGAGAAGGGCGCCCCGGAGTGCGGCGCCCGACGGACCTCGACGGCCCTACGGGTCTCCTCCGCGATGAGATCGGCGTTGATCGCGGCCCCGGCCCGCGCCCCGGCGGCCGCGGCCGCGACGACCTGGTCGATCGGGCTCGCCACATTCCCGGCCACCCAGACCCCGGGCACCGCGGTGGCACCGGTCGGGTCGGCGGCGATGTGGGCGCCGATGACGGCGCCGCCCATCTCCAGGTCGGTCGGCTCGATCCCGAGCGAGGAGAGCACTCCCGCCCTGGGCTTCAACTGCCCTGCCACGACCAGGATCTGACGTGCAGTCACCGTACCGTTCACGAGACGCACGCCCGTCAGACGTCCGCCGCGCGTCTCCAGGCCGGCGACCTGCCCGTCGACGACGCCCACGCCCCGGGCGGCCAGCTCCTCACAGCTCCGCTCGTCCAGCTCGTCCAGAGTGTGGCGGAAGAGCGTGACGTCATCGCTCCACTGCCGCCACAGCAGGGCCTGGTGCACGGCCAGCGGGCCGGTGCCGAGCACACCGATGGCCTGGTCCCGCACCTCCCAGCCGTGGCAGTAGGGACAGTGCAGTACGTCGGTGCCCCACAGCTCCGCGAGCCCCGGGACATCGGGGAGTTCATCGACGAGGCCGGTGGTGACCAGGAGTCTGCGGGCCCGCACTTCGGTGGCGTCGGCGAGGGTGACGCGGACGGCCTCGCCCTCGCGCGTGGCGGCGACAGCAAGGCCGTCCCTCAACTCGACCCCGTAGCCGCGCACTTCGGCCCGGCCCGCGGCAAGGAGCTCGCCGGGCGGGGTCCCCTCGTGACCCAGGTACGCGTGGACCGCGCCGGCCGGGGCGTTGCGCGGTTCCCCCGCGTCGATCACCAGGACCGTACGCCGGGCCCGGCCCAGAGTGAGCGCACCGCTCAGCCCCGCGGCACCGCCGCCGATCACCACGACGTCGTGGACCGCGGACCGGTCGCCTTCGGGAGTGCTGTCCATCGTGTGTTCCGTTCGCTCGTTCATCTGCGACACCTCCAATGCCGCGATGCTGCGCCCGGTCCTGGCCGGTTGACAAAACATCTTGCCGTTACGGCAAATAGGAGCATGGCTCAAGACGATCTCACCGAGGTGCTGACCGGTGTGGGCCCCCGCCTGCGCGCCCTGCGGCAGACGCGCGGCGCGACGCTCGCCGAGGTGGCCGGGGCGACCGGAATCTCGCTCAGCACGCTGTCGCGCCTGGAGTCCGGGCAGCGCAGGCCGACCCTGGAGCTGCTGCTCCCGCTGGCTCGCGAGTACCGGGTACAGCTCGACGAGCTGGTCGGCGCGCCCGCCACCGGCGACCCGCGCATCCACCCGAAGCCCTTCACGCGCCATGGGCAGACCTTCGTGCCCCTGACCCACTACCTGGGCGGCCTGCACGCGTACAAGCAGATCGTCCCGCCCCGGCAGGCCCCCGACGGCGTGCGGCCCGAGCTCAAGGTGCACGAGGGCTACGAGTGGCTGTACGTCCTGTCGGGCCGGCTGTGGCTGGCGCTCGGCGACCATGATCTTGTGCTCGGCGCGGGCGAGGCCGCCGAGTTCGACACCCGTACCCCGCACGGCTTCGCCAACGCGGGCGACCGGCCGGTGGAGTTCCTCTCCCTGTACGGGGCGCAGGGCGAGCGCATGCACGTACGGGCACAGCCCAACGACGGCTGAGCGGGGCGGGCCGGCGGCCACGCCCCCGCGCGGGTTACGGGCGGCGGCGGGGCTTGCCGCGCTTGGCGGCGCTCTTCGGGGCACCGGAGCCACCGCGCGCGTTCTTGCCCTGGGCCTTGGCGGGCTTGCCACCCGTCTTGCCTCCGGCGGGCTTGCGCGGGGTGCCGCTCCTGTCGGCGCGCTTCTGCTTCGGCTGAGGCGGGGTGGGCGTGCGGCCGCGGGTGCTGTTGACGGTACGGCCGCGGACGATCCCGATGAACTCCTCCACCAGGTCCGGTGTGACCTCGGCCTCCGGCCACGACAGGGCGACGCGCGACTCCGGCACGCCCGTGATCGTCCGGTAGGTGAGGTCCTTGCGGTGGTAGAGGCGAGCCAGCGACTGCGGCACGACGAGCAGGCCCACTCCCGCGGCGACCAGCTCGACCGCGTCCTCGGTGGTGGCGGGACGCTCGAAGGCGGGCAGGCCCGGGGGGCGTTCCCAGTCCAGGGTGTCGTCGAGGGGGTGCAGCACGATCTCGTCGGCCAGCTCCTCCGCGGACACTTCCTCGACCGCCGCGACGAGGTGGTCCTTGGGGACCACGACGACCGAGGTCTCGGTGTAGAGGGGGATCGCGCTGAGATCCGTACGGTCGATCGGCAGCCGTACGAAGCCGGCGTCCGCTCCCCGGCCGCGCAGTACGTCGGGCGCCTCCGCGGCGGAGACCGTGCTGAGGGTCAGGGGGACGTCCGGCAGCCGCTCGTTCCAGATCCGCACCCACTTGCTCGGCGTCACACCAGGAACATAGGCGAGCCGGAACGATGGGGGTTCTTCCGAGCCTGTCACTCCGCCAGGTTACCGGTCGTGGTCGGCGCCATCGCACACGCTCGCTACTCTTGGGACCATGACGTCGCACCAGACCACCCAGACGATGAAGCCCGCGACCGCGGCGAAGAAGCTGGGTGTGTACCTAGAGGCCACCCCCGCAGAGTTCCAGGAGGGTGCCGTCTCGCGCAGTGAGCTGAACGCCCTCCAGGCCGACCCGCCCCAGTGGCTCCAGGACCTGCGACGCACCGGTCCGCACCCCCGGCCGGTGGTCGCGGCGAAGCTCGGCGTCTCCATCGCGGGCCTCGCCCGTGGCGGAGTCACCGAGGCCCTCACCACGGAGCAGATCGACGCGCTGAAGCAGGACAACCCCGAGTGGCTGCAGAAGGAGCGCGCCACCCAGGCCGAGGTCCGCAAGGAGTCGGTCCGCATCAAGGAGAAGAACAAGGAGAAGGAAGCGCGGCAGGCCGAGGGCCCCCGCTCCTGACCCGCTCGGCGTCCCCGACGCCACCGGCTCGTCCACAGTGCCGCCGACCGAAAGCCTGGCTTCCGGTCGGCGGCACTGTGCGTTGGCCATCGCGGAATTCCCGGCGCGCGGTGCCGCCCGCCCGGTGCCACCGCGCACCTCGGCCGAGTTTCTTCAGCTGAAACTGGACAGTCTGGACTGAAGAACTTACGGTGGCGGCATGGAAGACACCACCGACGGCATCTCCGCGTCCGCCGTCCGTGCGGCGCGTGACCTGCGGGTGGCGTTCAGCCGGCTGCGGCGACGGCTGCGGGAGGTCGCGGACACGACGGACCTCACGCCCTCGCAGGTGTCCGCGCTCGCGCTCGTCGAGAAGGGCGGCGCCGCGTCCGCCAGCGCGCTCGCGGCCACCGAAGGCGTACGCCCCCAGTCGATGGCCGCCACCCTCGCCGCACTCGACCAGCAGGGCCTGATCCAGCGCAGTCAGGATCCGCGGGACGGCCGCCGCCAGCTGGTCACCCTCACCGAAGCGGGCCGCGAGCGGGCCGAGGGCAACCGGCAGGCCCGCGCCGAATGGCTCACCCAGGCCTTCCAGGACCGCTACACCGAGGAGGAGCGCACCACCATCGCCGAGGCGATGGCCCTCCTCGCCCGGCTGGGCGAGCCGTGAGTGCGGACGCCGACGGACCGCGGGTCCCCGGTGTTTTCCACGATCATCCACGTCACGCCAACACGCCCTGAATAAAGGGCAGTTGAGCGATGCACGTGCGCGCTCAGAGTTTTAGAGTTCACGAAAGGCACCACCATGGCTCTCACCACGCTCGACCAGAACACGGCGCTCGTCGTCATCGACCTTCAGCGGGGCATCGTGGCCGCGCCCACCGAGCCGCACTCCTCCGCCGATGTCGTGACCCGCTCGGCCGAACTGGCCGACGCCTTCCGCTCGCACGGGCTCCCCGTCGTCCTGGTCCGCGTCTCGTTCGCGCCCGACGGCGCCGACGCTCCCCGGGGCCGCACGGAGAACGCCGGGCACGGCGGGCAGCCGCCGCAGGGCTGGGACGTCATCGTCGGCGAGCTGGCCGGGCACCCCGAGGACATCACCGTCACCAAGCGCAACTGGGGCGCGTTCCACGGCACCGACCTCGACCTCCAGCTGCGCCGCCGGGGCGTCACCCAGATCGTGCTGACCGGCGTGGCCACCAGCATCGGCGTCGAGTCGACCGCCCGTGCCGCGCACGAGCACGGCTACCACGTCACCCTGGCCACCGACGCCATGACGGACCTGAACGCGGAGGCGCACCGCAACAGCATCGAGCGGATCTTCCCGCGCCTCGGCGAGTCCGGCACGACCGCGGAGATCGGCGAGCTCCTGGCCAAGACCCGCACCGCCTGAGTTCCGCGGCGGGGCGGCACCTGCGCGCCCCCACGAGCACCCGCGAGCACCCGCGAGCACCCGCGTGCTCAGGCGGCCGGACGGCCCCCGGGCACGCGGGCGCGACCGCCGTCGGACGCCCCGGGCCGGATGACCGGCACCGACCATCGTCGGACGCCCGGGGCCGGCTGCTCGGCACCGACCGCCGTCAGGCGCCCTGCGTCGGACGACCCGCGTCGATGGATGTCGACGGCGTCGCTCAGCCGGAACGGCTGCCGGTGCGCCGGTCCCGCCGCTGCCTGCGCCGGGGCGAGCAGGAAACCGGCGTGGCCCCCGCCCTCGATACGGCTCTCCACGCGCCCCACGAACCAGACCGGCACCGCGTCGAGCAGGACCGCGCCCAGGGGCCCTCGCGCCGGGCGGCATCGGCGAACTTGTCCGCCTCGTCGCCGGTACGGCCGCCGAAGTGCCCGGCCAGCGCGTACTGCCGGCGTTCCAGCAGGTGCACGGCGAGGAATTCGGCCGAACTGGCCACGCGGTCCGTCCTGTTGGCCGTGGACAACCACACCATGAGGCGCACTGGTTCGATCGAGCACTGCGAGTCGAACCCCACGAGGCACCCGGCGCGCTCCCCGCCGGCCACGGCGGTCACTCCGTACATCGGACAGTCGAGGCGGTCGAGGAACCCGTCCATGCCGGTCACAGCGCTCACCCCCTCGACTCGTCGTCCACGGACCACGAACAGCCGATCACACGAGTACCCCCGTGGTACGTCCCCGGTCGGCCGATCGGCCGAAAGAAGCGCCTTCGCCGGAAAGGTGGTGTGCGGAGGCGGGCCAGGGGCACCCGGGCGTTGCGTGGACGCGACGCCGTGCGTCAAGGGCGGCCGCGGTCCGCATCCGCACCCATCGTCCATACGAAGGGACCGCACCACCATGGCCAACATCTGGGCCTACCCCGAGGCAGCCGCGTACCAGCCGGGCACCGACCTCACCGGCTACAAGGTCGAAGCGACCGACGGAAGCATCGGCAAGGTCGACAAGTACTCGGAGGAGGTCAGCTCCTCGTACATCGTCGTCGACACCGGCCCGTGGATCTTCGGCAAGTCCGTCCTGCTGCCGGCCGGGGTCCTCACGCGCATCGACCCGGCAGAGAAGAAGATCTACGTCGCGTGCGCCAAGGAACAGATCAAGAACTCCCCCGAGTTCGACAAGGAGAAGCATCTCGGGGACCCGACCTATCACGAGCAGGTCGGCGGCTACTACGGACGTCCGCACAGCTGACGCTCCCCCGTTCCCACGATGCCCGGCCGCCAACCGCAGCCGGGCATCGGCGCGTTGGGGCGTTGAGCCGCGCGGCGGCGCAGGGGTCAGGGCTCGGCGAGCCACTCTTCGAGTACGGTCTCCCGCTCGCGCGAGCGCAGCAGACCGGTCGTGTCCCGGGCCTCCCACCACCGGCTCAGCACTGCGGGCGAGGCAGCGCCGGCGACGAAACGGCTGAGCAGCGCGTGCGAGAGATCGACCTCCCGTCGGGTGTACGCGCTCGCGGCGCCGGACTGCACGAGCGCCTCGACGTCGGCACCGCCCCGAGTCCCGATCTGCACCGTCATCGCCTCGGGGCTGCCGGGAACCCACAGGTCCAGCGCCGCCGCGGCCACGGTCACCGCACGGCCGGCCCACCGCAGGCCCGCCGAACGGGCGGGCGCACCGAGCACCTTCAGGGCGGTCACCTCGCTCCAGGGCCACTCCCCCGCCGTTGCCCCGGTCACCCGGAGCGCGTCGGGGGTGAGCAGCACCTCGGAAGTCGCCGTCGCACCGGGCGTGCCCAGGTGGACGTTCTCCGCGTCGACATAGAAGAGACCGACCATGCAGCCCGCCTTCTGCGGGGCCGGTGGCACAGGTGCCGGTTCCAAGGCGAACTCCATCGGGCCGTGTGAACGATCCGGCGACTCTAGATCACTCGCGCAAATCGTTCGAACGGCACCGACGGGTTTCGGGCACGGGCAGTGCCCACCGCGGCCGCCGCGCCCGTATCCGGTCCCGAGGGTCACCCCACGGTTCCGAATGGCAGCCCACGGTCCCAAGTGGCACTCCGCGGTTCCGGGTGGCAGCCCGCGGTTCCGATGGACAGCCCGGGTCAGTGCGGCCCGTCCGGTTCACGGGTCCGTTCGGTCTCCGGCGTTCCGCCCGTCGTGTGCACTCCGTCGGGCAGGGCCGCGGGCGCCTCCGTGATGTCGAGGAACACCTGGTCCGCCTCCGGCCACTCCTTCACCACGGCCGCCTTGATCCGTTCCGAGACCAGCTCCATGCGCTCGCTGTCGAGCCCGGGCCGCAGGTCGATCCGGGCCGCGACGAGCGTCGAGTCGAGGCCGAGCCGCATCGTCAGAAGACTGGCCACGTTGTCGATCTCCGGCTGCTGGTCGAGCAACGCCCGGATGTCCTGCCGCAGTTCGGGGTCGACGGCCTCGCCGATGAGCTGCTCGCGGGCGTCCTTGCCGAGCCGGTACGCCACGTACACCAGGAGCAGTCCGATGGCGAGCGAGGCCGAGGCCTCCCAGACGCCCTGGCCGGTGATCATGTGCAGGGTCATGCCTCCGGCGGCGAGCAGTACGCCGAGCACCGCCGTGCCGTCCTCCGCGATGACGGTACGCAGGGCCGGGTCACCGCCGATGCCGCCGCTCTGGCCGCGCACCTGGTACAGAGCGCGTGCCAGTGAGCCGCCTTCGGCCAGGAGCGCCACACCGAGCACGGCGAGGCCCGCGATGTAGCCGCCGGTGGACTCCTGCTCCTGCGAGCGCAGCGCCTCGATCCCCTGGAGGAAGGAGAAACAGCCGCCCATGACGAAGATGCCGACGGCGGCGAGGAGTGACCAGAAGTAGCGCTCCTTGCCATAGCCGAAGGGGTGCTGCTCATCGGCCGGGCGCCGGCTGCGGCGCAGGGCCGCGAGCAGGAAGACCTCGTTCAGGCTGTCGGCCACCGAGTGCGCCGCCTCGGACAGCAGCGCGGGCGATCCCGCGAAGACTCCGGCCGCGGCCTTGGCGGCTGCGATCAACAGGTTGGCGCCGAGCGCCACAAGGACGGTCAGACGGGTCTTACGGTCCTTCTTGTCCGGCTCTTCCGCCGCGTCGGCACTCTTGTCTGCCTTTTCTGTGCTCATTCACCATGTCCCTGTAGCAGCACCGTATGTGATGGACCGTCATGTGATGCCTGTGTGCCGGAGGCATGCCCCTTGCGGGCGGAGGAACGCCGTGCGGGCGGAGGGACGCCGTGGACCGCCCTCCGCCCGCACGGCGGCTCGTGCCCGGTCACCGGCGGCTGTCGCTCCGGGAGCCCGCGTAGGAGCGGCGCTTGCGCGCGGCCGAGGCCTCTTCCGGGTCGTCCTCCTCGACATCCCCTTCCGGCTCGTCCTCGTACTCCGCCTCCGGTTCCTCCTCGTCCTCGTACTCGCCCTCGAAGTCACCCTCCGCCTCGTCCTCGTACCCCTCTTCGGGGTCGGCCTCCGGGTCGGCCTCCGGGTCGGCCTCGCCCTGATCCGCTTCCTGCTCGGGATCCTGGCCCTCTTCCGGCTCGGCCTCGTCCTCGTCCTCGTCCCGCTCGATGTCCTGGTTCTCCTCCTGGACCTCGTCCGCGGGCTCGTCCGGGCCGTCCTGGTGCTCGGACTGCTCCGCCTCCCGCTGCTCCTCCTCCTCGGCTACGGCGTCATCGTGGCTGACCACGACCTCGCCGTCCCTGATCTCACCGCGCCAGCCCCCCTCGGCCTCGCCGCGCAACGCGATGTGCCGTGCGAAGTTCTTGAGATCGAGGCGGGCCCGGCGGCCCTGGGCGCGCCAGATGTTGCCGGTCTTCTCGAAGAGCCCCTTGGAGTAGTACTCCATGACCAGCAGGACACGGGTGATGTTCTCGCCGAGCGGGTGGAAGGTGACGACGCCCTTGACGCTTCCCTTGGCGCCCTCGGAGGTCCACGCGATGCGCGCGTCCGGCACCTGTTCGGTGGTGTGCGCCTTCCAACTGCGGCTGGACCAGAAGACCTTGACCTTCCAGTCCGATGTGGTGTCGTCGGCGACGGTCGCGCTCTTCACGCCCTTGGCGAAGGTGGCGAACGACTGGAACTGGGTCCACTGGTCGTAGGCCTCGCGGACGGGTACGCCCACGTCGATGGACTCCATGATGACGGTCGGCTTGCGCCCACCGCCGCCCTTCTTGCGCTTGCCACCGAGGCTCTTGAACATTTCCTTGGCGTTGTCCTTGAGGTGCGAGGCCCCCAGTTCGACGGCTGTGCGCACCGGGCCCTTGCCCTCGGCGATCTTGCGGCCGCCGTCGAGTGCCAGCTTGGCGAAGCCGGGACTGTTGCCCTCGGCTATGTCGTTCAGCTTGCCGGTGGTCTCGCCAAGCTTGTGGCCCACACCCGTCAGGAGCCGTTCGCCCTGGGCGAGCAGATAGCTCTGGAGCTCCGACTTCAGGTGGTCGACCGCGGGGCTGTCCTTGAGCGGGTTCCTCGACTCAGCCACGGTCCTCACCACCCTGACCGCCGCGCCGGCTCGCCGTCTTCTTCGCCGGCGCCCGCTTGGCCGTTCGCTGCACGGACTTGGTGGCCTTCTTGGCCGACGTCGCCCTGGAGGAGGCCGACTTGGCGGCGGTGCGCCCGGTCGAGCGACGCGCGCTCGACGTACCCTCGTCGGACTCGGAGTCGGAGGCCCTGGTGGAGCTCCGGCTCGGACTCCGGCCGGCGGACTTGCCCGACCCCGCGCCCGGCCTCCGGCCCGAGTCGCCGGAGGAGGAGCGGGACGACGGCTTCGACGACGACTTGGCGGGGCGCTCGCCCTCCTCCTCGCCCTCTTCCGGCTCCTCTTCCAGCTCCTCTTCCGGCGCCTCGTCCCGGCCCGAGCCCGTCACGTCCGGCACGACGCCCGATATGCGGTCCTGCACACCCAGCGTGCGGTCGTGCAGCCGGTCGGCGAGTCCCTCGATCTGCCGGTTGACCAGCGCGCCCGTGGCCGCCTTGCCCACCCCGCGCAGATCGTGGCGGAGCTGGTCGCCGATCTCCTTGAACTGCGGGTTGTCGGCCAACTGGGCCGCCGCGAAGTCCGCGATCGCACGTGGGCTCAGCTGTAGTCGCTTGCCCATGACCAGTGTCCCGATGCCGAACGCGAGCTTGGCCTTCTTGGTGCGTCCGAGCAGATAGCCCGCGCCTACCGCGAGCCCCAATCCCAGCCGGTTGTTCATATCAGACCTGTCCTCTTCTCGTCCGTCTCGCGAGGGGGAGCCTGTGGAGGCCTCATCACACCGGGTAGCCAACATGGCCAGAGCCAAACCCGCCCCGCTTCCCCCGCCCCGCCCGCCGGGCTCAGGACTCCACGGCGCCCCGGATCGGGACCGGCTGGTGTGCGCCACGAGAACACGCGCGAGCACCGGCCTGATGAGCCGTCAACTCAGTCGCGGAGCAGGTCAGATGAGAGGTGGCGGCCCTTCCGCCGCGTCGGTCCCGGCCCTCCCCGGGAGAGCTCCCGCCATGCCTGACCGAGAATCGCCACGCCTTCGGTGAGCGCGCGTACCGGAGTGGCCGCGTAGCCGAGTACGAGGCCCGGCGGTCCGGGCAGCTGCCGATGCCACGACAGCGGATGGCACTTCACTCCGCGGGCGAGCGCGGCGGCGGCGAGTTCGGTGTCGGGTACGTCCGCTTCGTACGTGACGGTCAGGTGCAGCCCGGCCGCCGCGCCCCGCACCACGGCACCCGGCAGGTGCTCGACGACGGCTCGGATCATCGTGTCCCGGCGCCGCCGGTGACGGACGCGCAGCAGCCGCAGCTGGCGTTCGAGGTCACCGGACGCCATCAGACGAGCCAGCACCAGTTGCGGCAGTACGGCGTTGCCCAGGTCGGTGAAGCGCTTGAGGTCGATCAGGGCGTCCCGATGGCGGCGTGGCGGTATGACCCAGCCGATGCGCAGCGCCGGCGCGAGCAGCTTGGACACGCTGCCCAGATAGCACCCGTGGTCGGCGAGCAGAGTGCGCAGTGCCGGGACCGGGGGGCGGTCGTAGCGGTGTTCCGCGTCGTAGTCGTCCTCCAGGATCAGACCACCTTCCTGGGCCCAGCGCAGCAGTTCGCGACGGCGCTCACCGCTCATGACCACACCGGTGGGGAACTGGTGCGCGGGTGTGAGCAGCACCGCGCGGGCACCGGTGGCCCGCAGCGCCGCCACCCGCACGCCGTCCCCGTCGACCGGAACCGGCGGGGTGGCCAGGTTTCCGTGCCGCAGGTGCTGGCGGATGCCGAGGGACCCGGGGTCCTCCACCGCGACCGCGTCGATGCCGTCCGCCCGCAGCACCGGGGCCAGCAAGGAGAGGGCCTGGGACGTGCCCGCCAGGACCACCACCTCGTCCGGATCGGCGCGAATACCGCGGGTGCGAGCCAGCCAATCCGTGAGGGCGCGGCGCAACTGCGGGGTGCCGCGCGGGTCCCCGTAGCCGAGGTTGTCGGCCGGCAGCCCGGTGAGCACGGCTCGCTCCGCCTTGAGCCAGGCGGCCCGGGGGAACGCGGTCAGGTCGGGACGACCGGGAGTGAGGTCGACGCGGGCAGGCGCGGCGCGCAGCAGGTCGAAGACATCGACGCCCGGTGCTCCGTCGAACAGCGTGCCGGCGGCTGTCGGACGCGGCGGCGCCGTCATGTGCGGCGGCTCGTCCCCGACGAACCGCGCGGTCGGCGCGGCGGCGGGCACCGCGACCACCGTCGTCCCCCCGCGTCGACGTCCTTCGAGGTGCCCGTCCTCGGTCAGTCGCCGGTACGCCTCGACGATCACCCCGCGCGACACCCGCAGTTCGGCGGCGAGCACCCGGGTCGCGGGCAGCGTGCTGCCCACCGTCAGCCGTCCGTCGGCCATCGCCTCGCGCAACCGCTCGGCCAGCCAGTCCGCCTTGCCGCCGACGGGCGCGTCGCCGATGTCGAGCAGCAGGAAATCCGAGCCTCGGACCACGGTGTTCCCCCTGCCCGCCGTCGTCGTGGGCGTCCTGCCCGCGGCTCTCGGCCCACTCACTTCTCGTCTCCTCCAACCCCTCGGCCCGATCGTGGGCCGACACGCGTACTCACACCATCGCCAGCCGCACGCCCAAGGCCACGAAACCGAGCGCGAACACCCGCCTGATCCCGGTCATCACCCGCGGCCTGGACAGCACATGGCCGCGGACGGCCACCGCGCACATTCCGTACGCGACGAACACGGCGAAGGTGAGCGCCATGAAGACGGCGCTGAGCTGGAGCATCACGCCGAGGGAGCCGGGTTTGCCGGCGGGCACGAACTGCGGCAGGAACGCTACGAAGAACATCGTGAGTTTCGGGTTGAGCAGGTTGACCAGCACACCGGAACCGATCACCCGGAGGGCCGGCCTCGGCCCGCCCTCCCGCTCGACCGTCAACGCCTCCTTGTCCCGCAGCATGGACCACGCCATGAACAGCAGGTATCCGACACCGAGGTACTTCACCGTCGCGTAGGCGGCGGCACTGGTGTGCAGCAGGGCGGAAAGCCCTGTGATCGTCGCTGCCAGGTGCGGCACGATGCCGAGCGTGCAGCCGAACGCGGCGACCACGCTCGCCCGGCGGCCGTGCGACAGGCCTGCGGCAAGGGTGTACACCACTCCCGTTCCGGGCGTGATCACCACGACGAGCGTGGTCAACAAGAATGCGATGCTCAAAGCAGCCTCCTCAACGAACGGTTCCCTCGCACCCTGCCGCGTTGATGGTCCGGTCCAACAGGGCCAAAGCCGCCTCGGCCCACTGGTCCATAACGTCCGTCCCCCGCCGTCCACAGCCGCACAGCAGCACAGCAGCACGATGCGATCCGCGGGGCGCCGGCTCCCAGCCGATCGTGGGCGCCGCCCCGCGTCGTCGTCGTGGCAGCCGCCCGCCGTCGTGCCGGCGAGCGGCGGGGGTCAGCCGCATTCCGACGCACCATCAGAATGCCGAGGGGCTTGTCCGCTGCTCGGCCGCGTCGGCTCAGCCGCGTCGACTCAGCTGGGCCGAGAGGTGGTGCTGCAACGGCCGGCCGACCGCGGCGAGGTCGTGGACGAACGTCAGGGTGTCCTCCGCGATCAGCTCATAGCGGCGGCGGGTGGCGTCGACCTGCTTCGCGGTGGGGGTGAGGGCCACCTCCCGGGTGGCGAGGTCGACCGTCCCGCCGCTCGCGGAACCGACCGCGATCTCCGCGATGCCGGTGGGCTGGGTGATCAGGGCCTCGATCCGCCCGTCGGCCTGGAGTCGCCACCACCCGCTCTCGCGGGCCGACGGGCGCAGCGGCGCGCCCTCCGCGTCGAGCAGCCAGGCCCGGGCCTCGTACCGCAGGAAGGGCCGGCCGTCGTGGCTGAAGGTGACTTCCTGCGCGTACGCGAAGTCGCCGTCGATCGTGGGGTATTCCCCCTCGCCCCGGCCGTGCCAGGTGCCGAGGAGGCCCAGCACGGGGGCGAGCAGCGCGTGCGGGGCGGGCGTCCCGTCCGGTCGGATGCTGTCCGGGTAGGGGTGCTCCGGTGCGGGGTCGAACACGATGTGCGCTCCTGGGGTCGGGGCCGATTGCCAGGGGGAAGCCTAGGGTGTCGATCCTCCGCAGGTGCCTGTTGACCATGGAGAACTCCTCCTCCGGGAGGGTACGGCCGACCGGTGTGGTGGATGTGCGGCGCGGGGGCGGCCGCTAGCGTCGGAGGCGAGCGTGAACGACGGGGAAAGGTGCACACGGTGGGTGTACGAGCGGTGGGCGTACGGACGGCGGCCCGGGCCGCCGCGATCGGGGTGGCGCTGGCGTTGACCGTGGGTGCGGCCGGGGCGGCCCCCGCATCGGCGGCGGGGCCCGGGCGGCTCGACGGGGTGTGGCGGATGGACGGCTACGGCACCCTGGTGACGGTCGCGAACGGCAGGTTCACGACGTATGACACCACCCGCGTCAGCTGCCTGCCGGGCGCGGTCACGGCCCAGCAGGTCGGCAGCCCCGGCGCGGGCGGGGCGACCCGGTACGGCGAGGGCCAGGTCGCGTCGATGACCTTCACGCCCGAGGGCCGGGAGCACGCGGTGCTCGCGCTCGACGACGCGGCCGGCGTACGCCATCTGGAACGGCTGTCCGCGCTGCCCGAGCGGTGTCGGAAGCCCGCGGCCGAGGGACCGCTCGCCGTGTTCGACCGGTTCTGGGCGACCTTCGCGGAGAACTACCCGTTCTTCGCCGCGAAGGGCATCGACTGGCAGGCGGTCAGGGACCGTTACCGTCCGCTCATCACACCGGACACCACCGATGCCCGGCTCCAGGACATCCTCACCGACATGATCCGTCCGCTCCACGACGCCCACACGGCGCTCGTTCACCAGGGCAGGACCGTCTACTTCGGCCTGCGGCCCGGCACCCGGGTACCCACCGCGGACCTGCGCACCCGGGCCGCGGCGAACGTCGCCCGCCAACTCGTCGTCCCGGCCCGGAGTTTCGCGCAGGGCAAGCTGGTGGTGGGTGAACTGCCGGGCGGGATCGGCTATTTGAGGGTCGACTCCTTCGACGGGTACGTGGCGGGCGACAGCTTCCAGGACCAGGTGGCCGAGCTCGACCGCGCCCTGGACGCGCTGCTCTCCCGCGACGCGACGCGGGGCACCGGTCCTTTGCGCGGCCTGGTGATCGACGTCCGGCTCAACGGCGGCGGATCCGACGCGCTCGGACTGCGGATCGCCGCTCGCCTCACCGACCGGGCCTACACGGCATACCGCAAGGTGGCCCGCGACGACCCCGACGACCCGACCCGCTTCACCCGGCCCCAGCCGATCACCGTCCACCCGGCGGCGGCACCGCGCTGGACCGGTCCCATCGCCCTGCTCACCAGCGGCAGTTCGGTCAGCGCGGCGGAGACGTTCACGCAGGCGCTCATGGGCCGCGATCCCGAGGTGACACGGATCGGCGAGAACACCCAGGGGGTCTTCTCCGACGTGATGATCCGGCCACTGGCCAAGGACTGGGCGGCGATCCTCCCCAACGAGAAGTACCTCGACGAGCACGGCCGCACCTTCGACGGCTCCGGCATCCCGCCCCGGCTGCGCACCCCCGTCTTCACCGAGGACGACCTCACCCACGGGCGCGACTCCGCGCTGACCCTGGCCCGGCAGGTGCTCCCCACGTCGTGACGTGCCGCACCTCGGCGTTCGGTGGGTGAAGACGCGGTTTCCGGGGTGCCGGTCGAGGATCCGGTTCGGCGGTGCGACTGGTTCGCCCCGTCCGCCGGACGGGATACGTCGCACGAGGGAACCCGGTGGGATCCGGGACTGCCCCCGCAGCGGTGAGGGGGAACGACCGCCGTCATACGCACTGGATCCGACCGGGTCCGGGAAGCGTCGGCCAGAAGGTGCCTCGTCAGCTACGCGGTCCGCCGCCGAGTCCGAAGACCCGCCACTGCCCGTGGGTGACCGTTCGCCCCCGGAGATTCCGGTGACTTCGAGGGCGGGCCGGCGTACACACCGCAGGCGGCGGCCCCGGGCCGTTGCGGCTGTCTGACCCTGGTCGTCCGCTCGCCGGCCAGGGAGCGGTGCGGCGATGCAGCCGACCATGGCCGGCCCCAACATGGCCTGGGACTCGACCACTTCGAGGGACGCTCCTGGCCCGGCCGGCACCACCACGTCACTCCCGCGACCGCCACCCAGACCTTCTTCACTCAACAGCGGCTCTCCCTGCAAGCCCCCGGCCGGCCAAGTCCTCCTACTCGAACGGCTGCCACCACGCCCGCCGCACCTGCTCGAATCGCATCGGCAGTGCCTCCCACCCCAACTCCCCCGCATGGCGCACGTTCTGGCTGCGGGCCCACCGCTTCCACGACCACAGCAGTCCGGGCGCGTCCAACGGCAGACCCACCTGCTTGATCACCCCGCCCGACCCCGTCGTGTGGTGCACCGTCACGAACAGAGCCTCCACCGCCCCGCCCTCGATGTACTCCGCGACCAGCGCCGCACGACGCTTCAGCCAGGCCGCCAGCACGACATGCAGATCGTCGGCCACGTCCACCGTGTGCCGGGACTTCCACTTCGACCGCACCACCAACAGCTTCCGCGCCCGAGGCCGGTACGCGCCGCACCGCGTCGCCAGTACCTCCGCCCGCCTCAGCGGCGCCAAACCTCCCGCGGCCGAAGCCCGCACCACTCCCACGATCACCGCCAGGCGCAGCACCTCGTCCGAACAGCCCTCCGTCCGGCCCTGCGTCCAGAGCTCGCGCCATACCCACTCCGCTTTCGCCCGCCCCACCGTGTCCAGCGGATACCGGCCCCCCTGCACCGCCGCTGTTCTGGACGGGATGTCCCGCTCGGGAACCCTGACCACTTCCACACCCCTCCACAACCCTCCCGGCCTGGCAGAACAGAGTCGCTTGGCTCACTATTTCTGTGACTCACCATTCTTGCCGAGGACAGCCCCCTCGTCCTCGGGTTCGACCAGGGGAGCGCTCTCGGATACTGAACGTCGCTCTTCCGCTCACGGCACTACCGCGTAGGCTGACCCTCAGCAGCTGGTTCGCTCCGTCCGCCAGGCGGGGTGTCGCAAGAGGGAACCCGGTGGAAATCCGGGACTGCCCCGCAGCGGTGAGCGGGAACGACCGCCGTCATACGCACTGGGTCCGAGATACGGGGCCTGGGAAGCGACGGCCAGTAGGTGTCCTCCGGCACGGAGGGTGTGCCCGCGAGTCCGAAGACCTGCCAACTGCCCGTGTACGGACCGTTCCGTGCGCGGATATCTCCGGTGACCTCGTGGGCGGGTCGGCGTACACACCTGACGGAACGACCGCGCCTTTCGCGCGCGGAGTCGTCGCCGTCGGGTTCGTCAATCCCTTCGCGCCCTCGTCCCGTCCCCGGGGATGTTCAGGAGTCATCTCGCGAAGGAGATTTCCGTGACAGCGAAGTCCGCAGCCGCGGCAGCACGGGCCACCGTGTACGGCTACCCCCGTCAGGGCCGGAACCGTGAACTCAAGAAGGCCGTCGAGGGCTACTGGAAGGGCCGCGTCACCGCCGACGCCCTCAGGAGCACCGGCGCCGAACTCCGGCGGAGCAATTGGCGGCAGCTCGCCGATGCCGGCATCCACGAAGTGCCGACCGGCGACTTCTCGTACTACGACCACGTTCTCGACACCACCGTCATGGTGGGTGCGATCCCCCCGAGGCACCGCAGCGCCGTCGACGCCGACGCGCTGGACGGCTACTTCGCCATGGCCCGCGGCACCCAGGACGTCGCGCCGCTGGAGATGACCAAATGGTTTGATTCGAACTACCACTATCTCGTACCGGAGTTGGGTCCCGACACGGTGTTCACGGCCGACTCCACCCAGCAGGTCACGGAGTTCGAGGAAGCCCTCGCGCTGAGCCTGACCGCGCGGCCCGTGCTCGTCGGGCCCGTCACCTATCTCCTGCTCGCCAAGCCCGCCCCGGGCGTCGCCGCCGACTTCGAACCGCTCACCCTCCTGGACCGGCTGCTGCCCGTGTACGCCGAGGTCCTGGCAGACCTCCGTGCGGCCGGGGCCGAGTGGGTCCAGCTCGACGAGCCGGCCCTTGTGCAGGACCGCACCCCGGCCGAGCTGAACGCCGCCGAGCGGGCCTACCGCGATCTGGGGGCGCTCACCGATCGGCCCAAACTGCTCGTCGCCTCCTACTTCGACCAGCTCGGTGACGCGCTGCCGGTCCTGGCCAAGGCGCCGGTCGAAGGCCTCGCCCTGGACTTCACGGAGTCGGCCGCGGCCAACCTGGACGCCCTGGCCGCCGTGGGCGGGCTTCCGGGCAAGCGTCTGGTCGCCGGTGTGGTCAACGGACGCAACATCTGGATCAACGACTTGCGGAAGTCGCTGTCCACACTCGGCACCCTCCTCGGGCTCGCCGACCGGGTCGACGTCGCCGCCTCGTCCTCCCTGCTGCACGTTCCGCTGGACGCGGCCGCCGAGCGCGACATCGAGCCGCAGATCCTGCGCTGGCTCGCCTTCGCCCGGCAGAAGACCGCGGAGGTCGCCGTCCTCGCCAAGGGAATCTCCCAGGGCACCGACAGCATCACCGCCGAACTGGCCGCGAACCGGGCCGACTTGGCGTCCCGGGCCACCTCTCCCCTCACCCGCGACCCGGCCGTACGGGCCCGCTCCGAAGCCGTGACGGACAGCGACGCCCGCCGGAGCCGGTCCTACCCCGCACGCGCCGCCGCGCAGCGGGCGCACCTCGGGCTGCCGCTGCTGCCGACCACCACCATCGGCTCGTTCCCGCAGACCACCGAACTGCGCACCGCCCGCGCCGACTTGAGGGCGGGCCGGATCGACGTCCAGGGCTACGAGGCACGCATCAAGAACCAGATCCGCGAGGTCATCTCCTTCCAGGAGAAGACGGGCATCGACGTGCTGGTGCACGGCGAACCCGAGCGCAACGACATGGTCCAGTACTTCGCCGAACAGCTCACCGGATACCTCGCCACGCAGCACGGCTGGGTCCAGTCGTACGGCACCCGCTATGTCCGCCCGCCGGTCCTGGCCGGTGACATCTCCCGTCCCGAGCCGATGACGGTCCGCTGGACGACGTACGCCCAGTCCCTCACCGGCCGCCCGGTCAAGGGCATGCTCACCGGGCCCGTCACCATGCTCGCCTGGTCCTTCGTACGCGACGACCAGCCGCTCGCTGAGACCGCCCGTCAGGTCGCCCTCGCCCTGCGCGACGAGGTCAACGACCTGGAGACGGCGGGGACTTCGGTGATCCAGGTGGACGAACCCGCGCTGCGCGAGACCCTTCCGTTGCGGGCGGGTGACCGTGCGGCGTACCTGGCGTGGGCCACCGAGGCGTTCCGGCTCACCACGGCCGGGGTGCGTCCGGACACCCAGATCCACACGCACATGTGCTACGCCGAGTTCGGCGACATCGTCCAGGCCATCGACGACCTCGACGCCGATGTCATCAGCCTGGAGGCCGCCCGCTCCCACATGCAGGTCGCCCGCGAACTCGCCGCACACGGCTACCCCCGTGAAGCCGGCCCCGGCGTCTATGACATCCACTCCCCCCGCGTGCCGAGCAGCGACGAGGCCGCCGATCTGCTGCGGACCGGCCTCAAGGCCATCCCCGCCGAGCGCCTGTGGGTCAACCCCGACTGCGGCCTGAAGACGCGCGGCTGGCCCGAGACGCGCGCATCCCTGGAGAACCTGGTCGCCGCGGCCCGCACCGTGCGCGGTGAGCTGACCGCGTCCTGATCGAGCCGGGGGGGGGGGGGGGGCCGCGCCCGCCCCCCCCCCCCCCCCCCCCCCCCCCCCCCAACAAACCCCCCCCCCCCCCCCCCCCCCCCCCACCCCCCCCCCCCCGCGCCC
>NZ_JBIAGW010000043.1:0-23855 GCF_042869955.1 Streptomyces sp. NPDC006691 | reverse complement strand
ACTTCAGGTGCCCTGCACTGGCGCCAGCACTCACCCTCACCTTCTCCAGGGACCGCTTCATGACACCCGCAACCGCATCCGCCGCAACGTCCGAATCCACCGAGTTCGCTGGGCAGATCGCCCTCGTCACTGGAGCCGCGCGAGGGGTGGGCCGGGCGACCGTGGCGCTCCTCCACGCCCGCGGCGCGCGGGTCGTCGCCCTCGACCTCCGCCCTGACGTCACGAACCTCGCGAGCGAATTTCCTGGTGTCGTCGCGACAAATGGTGACATCACCCAGGAGGAGACCGCCCATCGCGCGGTGGCAACGGCCCTGGACGCCTTCGGCGGACTGGACATCCTCGTGAATAATGCCGGCCGCACCCAGAACAAACCCGTCACCGAAACCACGGCCGAGGATTGGGACACCGTTATGGCCGTCAACGCCCGCGGCTCCTTCTTCTGCGCCCGCGAGGCGTTCCAGGTCATGAAGAGCCGTGGCGGCGGCGCTATCGTCAGCACCGGTTCGTACGCTTCCACCGTCGCCCTGCCCGAAGGCGTCGCCTACAGTGCGTCGAAGGGTGCTCTGGCCCAACTGACCAAGGTGCTAGCCGTCGAGGGCGGCCCGTTGGGCATCCGCGCCAACCTCGTGGCCGCGGGCGTCATCGAGACGGACTTCCTCGACACGATCCGCCCCGACAGCCGCGCCTACCTGGCGTCCTTCGCCGCCGCACAGCCACTGGGACGTGTGGCGCAGCCCGAGGAGATCGCCGAAGTCTTGTGCTTCCTCGTCTCGCCCCGCTCCAGCTTCGTCACGGGAGCCGTGGTCGCCGCTGACGGCGGTTTCACCGCGCTCTAGCGACGCACCGTCAGGGCTTCCGACTCGGCGACACTCGCTGGTCAGAGGCTTGTCGAGCGGTAATTCTCGATGGGACGGGACAGCTGTCCCGTGTCCCGTGTGGCTTTGTGCGACTTTTCGCGATGGATGACATCGAGTCGGGCTGGTTGACATCAACAGCGCCCGTCGTCGTCGGCGGGTCGGCCTTGATGCTGCGACCTGCCGTAATACCCGACCCCTGGTGTCAACTGGCCCGGAAACTGGGGGCGGATGTCAACAACTCGACCTACTGTTGTCAAGCATCCCGATCAGATCTGCTCCGCAGCCCAGGCCCGTCCATGAAGGTGGTGTCACCCATCTCGAACAGTCGCACTTTGATTGGTAGTTGGCGGATGTGATTTCTAGTTGGCGAGCCTCGGCGCTTTCGCCTGAGGGCTCGGGCCCCAAAGCACGCGACGGCGGTAGGGCCAGCCGGGCGTGCGGGCGGGTAGGGGTGTTGCACTGCGGCCCGTCAGCAGGCGCTTGGGGCGGCGGCCAGGGTGTCGGCGAGGAGTTCGTCCAGCGGGCGGGATGCGTCGAGGGTGACTCCGCGTTCATCCGGTTGCAGCGGTTCCAGGGCCGCGAACTGGGATCCGGCGAGAGCTTCGGGGAAGTAGTGCCCCTTGCGGGCAGCCAACCGCCGCCGTACCTCAGCCTCGTCGACGTCCAGGTGTACGAACCAGACGCCTGTTCCCGTTCCCGTGCGCAGGATGTCTCGGTAGGCGCGTTTGAGGGCGGAGCAGGCAAGGACCGTGCGCGCCGGGGAGCGCAGGATCTCGGTGTTCACGCGGCGCAGCCATGGTGCGCGGTCGCTGTCGTCCAACGGGATCCCGCGAGACATCTTCTCCACCGATCGTGGGCTGTGGAAGATGTCGGCGTCGATGAATCCGGTACCCAGTGCAGCGGAGAGCTGTTGTCCCAGGGTGGTCTTGCCGGCTCCGCCGACGCCCATCAGCACGATCGCCATGGTGCCCTTCTTGGTTTCTTGGGAATTGGCCCCGCCGTTGCAGACCCGCTTTATATGATCATGGGATGCGAAGGGGTGGCTTCAACAGGGCGGCACGGGCAGGGGCGGGCGTGGGCGGGCCGCAAGGGCGGGATCCGTGGTCCGGTGGTGTGCCTGTACCTCTGCGGGGGCCAGGTTTTGGCACGTATGCGCCTGAGGAGGTGGGGTGGCTTCTCAAGGACCTGTCCCACCTCGACCTCGAACCCCGTGGCGCGGTGGAAGAGGCCGAATTCTTCTCGTGGTTACCTGCCGAGTATCAGCCGGACGCTGCCTACCGGGAACTGTTCGAGACCGTACTGCGGGAGGGCAGCGCGCGCTTTGCCCTTGCCGTGGCGGTGCTGACGGAACTGGTCCTGGCCGAACGCGGCGCGGACAGCGTCCTGGTGTCCATCGCCCGGGGCGGTACGCCGGTCGGGATCCTGATGCGCCGGTGGGCGGCCAGCGCGCGTGGTCACGTGTTGCCGCACTACGCGGTCTCGCTCGTTCGCGGCCCGGGCGTGGACACCGGCGCGCTTGATTACCTCGCCCGCCACCACGACCCGGCCGACGTGGTGTTCGTCGACGGCTGGACCGGCAAGGGCGCCATCGCCGAGGAGCTGAGCACGTCACTGGCCCGCTACTGGGCCGCAGGCGGCGCCGCGTTCAACGACGACCTCGCCGTGCTCGCCGATCCTGGGTCCTGCGTGCGGACGTACGGCACCCGCGACGACTTCCTCCTGCCCTCGGCCTGCCTGAACTCCACGGCCACCGGCCTGATCTCACGGACCGTCTACAGCCCGTCCCTGACCCCACCCGACGGCTTCCACGGCGCCAAGTTCTACCGCGAGCTGGCCCGCGACGACGCCTCCCACCGACTCCTGGACACCGTCAGCGACGCCTTCTCGGCCATAGCCGACCAGGTGCCCCCAGCCGTCGCGGCCCTTCAGAACAGCGACCGCACCCCCACCTGGTCCGGCCGAGAGTCCGCCGCGACGCTCTGCGCGCAGTACGGCATCACCGACCCCAACTTCGTCAAACCCGGTGTCGGCGAGACCACCCGCGTGCTGCTGCGACGCCTGACCTGGCGGGTCCTGGTCCGTGAACCGAACGCCCCCGAACACCGGCACGTCCGCCTGCTCGCTCAAGCCCGCGGCGTCCCGGTCGAGGTCGTGCCCGGCCTCGCCTACGCGTGCGTGGGCCTGCTCAAGGCCGCGGCATGAACCGCCTGCCCGTCCGCGGCCCGGCCCTGGTTGTCCTGGGCCCCGGCAAGGTGGCACTTCAGGAGCGGTCAGCCACGGCCCCCGGTGACGGGGAGGTGCTGATCGCACCGCATTTCGTCGGGCTGTGCGGAACGGACCTGGAGATCGTCAAGGGGGAGCTCGACCCGGCCTATGTCCGCTACCCCGTGGTCCTGGGACACGAATGGTCCGGCCGCGTACTGGCAGTCGGCGCAAGGGTGCCGGACCTGGCCCCCGGGGATGGGGTGGTCGTCGAAGGGATCCGGCCGTGCCGGCTATGCCCGCCGTGCCGCAGCGGCAGGACCAATCTGTGCGAAGACGTCGAGCAACTCGGCTTCACCCTGCAAGGCGCCGCCTCCCCCGCGATCACCGCACCCTGGCACCTGGTTCACCGGATCGCTCCCGAAGTCCCCCTGACCGCCGCCGCCCTGATCGAACCCGGAGCAGTAGTTCTTCGAGGCCTGGGCGAGATCGCCATCGACCCGGGCGCGAACGTGCTCGTGGTGGGCGATGGCACCATCGCCCTCCTCGCCGCGCACTTGGTTCGGCTGTGGTCACCTGGCGCGGTCACCATGGCTGGACTACGTCCCGCACAGGCCGGGCTCGCGAAGGCCATGGGTGTCGACCACTTCACCCTTGACTGGCCTGGGACGGGACCCTATGACGTCGTCATCGAGGCCGCCGGAAGTACGACTGCTGTAGCGGACGCCCTGCGATCGGCCGGCCGCGGGGGACAGGTGTTGCTGTTCGGCATCGCCGGCCACGGCCGCACCGCCGCCCTGCCCGTCGACGACGTCGTCAACAACGACCTGCGAATTCGCGGCAGCTTCAGCTACACCTCAGCCGCCTGGGCCCAGGCCGTACGCCTACTCAACACCGGCATCTACCAGCCACTGCCCGCGATCACCCACCGGGTTCGCATAGAGGAGTACACACGCGCGCTACGGCTGCTGGCAGACCCGGCCGACGGCCCCCGAGGGAAGATCCTCATAGACCAGACTCCCCAGCTGAACGAACCGGCCAACGGCTGAGGCCCAGACCGCCCTTGCGGCAGGACCGGCGCGGGGCGGCCCCGACCCGCGCCGAGCACCTCGGGGAACGGCCGACCGAGTCGAACACCCACGGACAGTGCCAACGAGCGTGACTACTCGCTGCTGGTACCAGCAAGCCTGTCCGATCGGGTCCAACTCGGCAGTCCCGCTACTCCAACACGCGAAGGCCGCCGCGCACTTCCGATTCCAACCAGCGTGGCACTGCACACCTTTGGCCTTGTCGTTGGAGCCGCCCGTTCCGGGGCCTCGACTCGCCAACTTCGCGTCAACGACCTCGCCCCCAGGCTTTAACGCGGGCCCTTGACCCGGGCTTGTCCAGCAACGTCCCCGCCAACTACCGCTCAATGTCATAGCCGTGTGACTGTGTGTGACTTTTCGCGATGGATGACATCGAGTCGGGCTGGTTGACACCAACCGCGCCCGTCGTCAGCGGCGGGTCGGCCTTGATGCTGCGACCTGCCGCGATACCTGACCACCGGTGTCAACTGGCCCGGAAACTGGGGGCAGGTGTCATGAAATCGCCCTTCTGCTGTCAAGCATGGCGATCAGGTCTACTCCGTAGCCCAGGCCCGTCGATGAGGGTGGAGTCACCCATCTAGAAAAGTCGTACTGTGCGGTCAAGTTGGCAAGTCCGGTGCGTAGCCGCGTTTTTGGGAATCAGCGCAACCCTTCAGGCAGCGGTGCGATCATGGCAGTCACAGTGAGCAGTCGGCTCGCTGCGTTGTGGCACCACTTCATCGAGGGGGACTTGCGTGATCAGCGGCACGTACGAGATGACCAGCAGTGACAACTACGAGGAGTACCTGAAGGCGACCGGCGTGGGCCGGGCTACCTGCAAGATTGAGGCTGCCTCCAAGCCGACCGTCGAACTCACGGAGGACGGCGACAACTTCAAGCTGAAGACGACTACCACCCTCAAGACGATCGGCCTGGTCTTCACCCTCGACAAGGAGTTCGTCGAGGAGACCACAGACGGACGTAAGTGCAATACCACTGTCACCCGCGACGGGAACACCCTGATCCAGACCCAGAAGCTCGACGGCCAGACGTTCACCATCACTCGGACCTTCCGTGACGACGGACTCGACGCCACCTTCGAAGCAAACGGCGCCGTCTCCAGGCGCAGCTACAAGCGCATCTGACTCGACGCGAACACCAACCCCCGCACGGGCATCCGTCCGGGGGTCCCGCATGCGGTCGCGACTGTCAGATGTGGGGCGTACGGCGCGCCCCATCGGCCAGACAGATCTCCTGTGCCGCGTCACCCTGCGGTTCGCCCCGGACGGGGCGGCCGTCCAGGGGGCCTGGTCGAGCCTGGAGGTCGCGCAGCGCAAGTTCCGTGAACGGATCGGCCTGTACGGCACTCCCGCCTCCACGGCGACGATCCGGCTATGGGAGCAGTGCACAGGCGGGCGTGAGCGGACCGTCGACGAGCGGCCCAAGCGATCTGCCTGATCCGGGCAGTACGTTCCGAGCCCCGCGGGGGGAGTCGAGATGGTCCTGATGTCAGGCAGGCGTGGCGTCAGGGTCGAGCAACACGAACCTCCCCGATCTGATGGGGGGCAGTCCCCTACGTGTCGCCCTGCCCAACACCGACGCTGCCACAGAGTCACGCCTCGGAGCTGAAGCCGGACGGCGACGACCGCGAGCTCAAGGCCGGCCCTTTCCAGGGCCGCGCGCTGCCTGGAGCTGCATGGGAAGCCCTCATGACGTCCATGTCCAGTTCGAACCGGTTGAGTCGGCACTGGGTCCCATGTGCGGTCACGGCGGCCTGCACTGCTGCCGCACGGTCGAACGTCACGTCGGCGAGGAACGGCTTGCGGAGCTTTACCCGGCTGGTTGTGTTCACGAGTTACGGGTTCTGGCACAGATCTTGGGGAGCCGTCGCCGAGTGTCACCGGGGCAGCACGGGTTGGGTCAGCCCGCAAGGCGGTTTGCCGGGACAGTCGAAATTTCCGGGCACCCTCGCGAGCCGTGCTGGCATCGTATGAATCATGGCAGCGATAGACGACACATCCGAGCCTGACAGCCCTGTCCGCAGCGCTTACCCGCCCCTGCTGGAGGCAGCGTGGCTGTATCAGGCGGATCAGGTGTGTCAGGAAGACCTGCCGATGACCGCTGCCCAGGCACTCGCAATTGGAATGGACACGCCAGCCCTGTGCGAGCTCGCTGGTCTGCCGCGTCATGCGGACCCGCAGGACATCCGTGACACATTCGAGCAGGCTCTTCAAGAATTGGGGATCAAGCTGCCCGATCACCACCTGGCCCGACGATACGCGCTGCGCAGACTGGCCGCGCGATTCACCGCCGGGGAGGTGAATCTTGCCGAGTTGGCAGCGGACGAGTGGGCGGAGGCGGAGGTCGAGACCGCTGAGGAGCAAGCATTCGTGGCGCTACTCCCGCCATGCGCGTGCTGCATCGAGTACACGCTGGGGCTCGACGAGGCGGCATGGGAAGCACAACTGCAAGTCGCGGCCCGTGCCTTGGTCTCACATCCCACTGTCGGACCGCGCTTCTGACGATTGAGGTCAGGAAGCGTTTCTGGCGCAACATCTGGGGTCGCGGTCGCGGAGAGTCACTGAAACAGGATCATTTTGCGGAGTAGTTCGAACCCTGCTCTGCCGTAGAGCTGCCTCTTGATCTTCTTGATGCGGTTGACGGCGCCCTCGATGCTGCCGGAGCTCCAGTCGAGAGTGAGCCCGGCGGTCACGGCGTCGAGGTCTCGGAGCAGGTGGAGTGCAAAGCCGCTGAGGCCGGGCAGCTGGCTGGCGTCGACCGCGTCGATCCAGGTGGGGAGTGTGCAGCCGAGGTGGTCGGTGAGTATCTCGCCGAAGTCGCGGACGTGTCCGGCGGCCGTGTCCAGTTCGGGGCAGCGGGCCAGGACGTCCTTCAGGCCGGCCCGGTCCTCCTCGGTCAGTACGGTGGGGTGCCGGGTGAGCCAGCCGGTCACCTGCCGCACCGTCGGCGGCCGGGGCGGTGCCTCGGCCGGAACCGCGCGCAAGGTGGCGATGTGTGCACGCACCATGCCGTAGGTGACAGGAGCTTGCTCGGCGACCAGCTCGCTGTGGAGTTGGGTGACGCTGGTGCATCCCTCGGCGAAGCGCCGCTCCAGGTAGGGCTTGTAGGGGTCCAGCCTGCTGGGCCGGGGCCGGTTGTCGCAGATGGTGTCCTGCCAACGTGAGGCGTTCGCGTATCGCAGCACGGTGTTGAGGCCCCAGCCCAGGTGCCGGGCGATCGCCCGACGTGAGTGACCCTCGGTGAGCATCTCGTGGACAAGGGCATGTGCGGCCTTCTTCCGCTCGGCTCGCCGGCCGACCGGCTCCGCGCCGTTCTGCGGCCGATCGGAAGCCGGTGAGGTGTCCTGCGGCAGCGTGCCGCTGGGCATCGGGTTGCGCAGGCAGTCTCGATGGGCGGCGACGCAGGTCTCTACGGCCCGGCCGAGGCCCTGCCACAGATGAAAGCGGTCAGCGACCTGCAGGGCATCAGGGGCGCCGCGGCGGGCGCCCTCGGCGTAGGCACCCGCCCGGTCCCGGCAGATGATCTCCACGCCCGGGTGGCGGATCAGCCAGGCGGCCAGCGGTCCACCCTCGCGGGTCGGGAGCACATCGACTACGCGATGGTCTTCGACGCTGGTCAAGACCATGGAGTAGGTCTGGCCGCGACGGATCGCGAAGTCGTCCACGCCCAGCACCCGTGGAGTACTGAACTGCGGATCGGGCAGTGCCATGACCCTGCGTAACAAGGTCATCCGCCCCACACCGAAGCTGAGGTGGGCCGCCAGCCGAGCTCCGGCCCGCCCCGCCAGGGCGAGTCCCACCCGTTCCAGAGCACGGTTGAGCCGCGTGGTGAACCGAGCGTACGGGGCGGCCAGCCGGGAGAACGGCTCGGCGAACGTCTGGCGCGGGCAGCCCGCCGACCCACAGATGAAACGCCTGACCGTCAGTCGGATCACAAAGCACTGATCAGCGAGCGGTAGGTCCTTCAGCCTGCGCTGGTAACGATCGTGGACTCGATCCGAGAAGAGGCCGCAGTCCGGGCATAGCACCGCGACCGCGCGACCTCTCGCCACCACCTCGACCGTGCCGAACGCGACCGTAACCGCCTCGACCTCCACCTCGTCGATCCCCTCGAACCAGCAAGTCCCAGAAGAGCGCGTCGGTCTGCATGACCAGCACCATCGCGGTCCACCGCTGACCACAGCAGCGAACGGAATGGACCTGAGGGGGCGTCACTGCCGGCCGTCTGGCGACAAGGCGTACGCCGTCTCGTACGAGCTGAGCCCTCGCAATCGAACAGCGACGTCACGCTCCGCGACGGCTCCCCAAGATCTGTGCCAGAACCCAGGTTTCAGCGCTGCTGCGGTCCTCGAGGCAGACGCGGAGGTACGGTGCGGCGTCATCAATGCCGTGGCCGGTGACCCGGTAGGTCTCGCCCACGTGCGCGGTGCGCTGCGCGGAGATGTCGACACTGCCTTTGGCGAACGCCGGTGTCGCGGCCAGCGTCACGGTGGCAAGCCCCAGTGCGCCGAGTGCAACGAGACGGCCGCTCCGTGCGCGTATGGCGGTCTTCTTCGTCCTGGTCATGGACTACTTCCTTCCTGCGGATCGCCCTGAGGGGGCGCCTCCCCTGTGGTGAAAGCGCCCAACGCGCTTTGCTGACAGGGCAGATGAGTCGCCGAGCCGACCCGTTGCGTCCAAGGCGCCGCCGTTACGGGCCCCCGACAAAGCCTGGTGCATTCGGGCATGACGGACTTGTCCGTCCGACCCTCCTCAGGACACCTCGAGGTCCTTTCGCCGACATCTCCCCAGGCCGCGCGGCTCCTCACCTCAAGGGAGCCGCCGAGCCGTGCGCCTTTTCGACCCATCGGTTCACTATGAGCCGACGGGGCTGAGCATCTGAAATCCGTCCCTGTGCACGGTAGTTGGCCCGTGGTGGGATACGTTCGCATTTGACGTGATCAAGTCAGATGGAAGGCAAATCCTGCCCATGTCCACGCATACCGGTTCCCTCCCGCCGGGCCGAACTCGCAGACGGTCGACAGCAAGACGGCCCGCCCGGAAAGGCGGCGGTCCCAGACGTATCAGGTCCCTCGCCCTCAGCACCGTTCAGACGCTGCTCTTCGCGCTCCTGGTGGTGCCGTTCACCGTCGTGGCCGCCGGCCCGGCCCAGGCGCTTTCACCGGACGAGACTCCCTTCCTCACCTGGAACATGCAGGGCGCGACCAATCAGGGCCAAATGCTCTGGACGGACTACTTCCCGTCACTTCTCAATGAGGCCCCGTCCAACGTCGTCATGCTCCAAGAGGTGGGTGCAGGCGTTCCCGACTCGGCCGTCCTGCTGTCCAACCCGCCAGGAACCGAAGGTGATCCGCTGGTCACCTACGCCCACTGGGGCAGCGATCGTGACCGGGCCAGCGAGTGGTACATGGTCTTCCTCCAGACCAACAACCCCGACCCCACGAGGCCGGGCGGCCGGGTGAACACCATCGTGATGTCGCACCTTCCCGTCGATGGGGCGATGGTGGTGAACAGTCAGCACAGCAGTAACGCCGGCCGGCCCGCCATCGGCATCCGTCTGGGCAACGACTGGTACTTCAGCTTCCATGCGCTGTCCGGCAGCGGCGGCGACGCGGTCAGCATGCTGACCGCGATAGGCAACGCCGTCCGCAATGCCCAGCCGCCGGGGACGCGCTACGAATGGACCGTGGGCTCGGACTTCAACACCCGGCCCGAAACCCTGCAGAGCCGAACAGGGTTCAGCAGCATTCCCAGGTCGCCCAACGAGCCCGACGACCCCGACGACCCAAGGGCCCCTGCCCCTCCGAGCGCTCTGGTCAGTGTCGTGGCCAGCGGACAGCCCACTCACCGCAGCCCCGACGGCTCCCGGCGGGAACTCGACTACGCCGTGACAACCACTCCCCACGCCGGCCGTCTCATGGCGAGCGTGGTGCACAACCGGGGCAGCTCCGACCACGATCCCGTGCACGTCACCGCCATCCCCACCCCGGTGAGCCGGCCGCCGTTGGCCTCGCAACCGGTCGGCGGCTTCGCCGTGGACGGAGCCAACGGAATAGCGGATCCCTACCGGAACGGCGGCTGGCGCGATCAGACGCGTCTCTGCATGGCCTACGGTTCCCGCGGCAAGTGCACGGGCTATCACTCGTTCGCCGCGCGATCGAGCGCCGCGGCCGACACGGACGCGTCCGGCTTCGACTACGTGGGCGCCGTCAGCAACGGGAACATCTCGGACGGGGACAGCCAGGAAGAGGCGTTCCCGGGCCAGACCATCGACCAGCTGCGCCAGCATCTCGTGGTCGACCTGCCCATCTACAAACCCAACGTCGTGCTGGTCCAGCTCGACATCGCCAACGATCTCGCGAATGACGACAAACTGACGGGTGCTCAGGAAGCGGACCGTCTGCGGTTGTTGATCAACCAGATCCACTACATCCTGCCCAAAACCATGGTGCTGGTCGGCGATCCGGCGCCGTCCAAAACGGCTGCAGTCCGCGACAAGATGTACTCCGGTGACTCCTCCTATCTCGCGCGGTCGAGCGCCGTCATCACCAACGCGATCAGCGCGGGCGAGCACGTCCAGCAGGTTCCCATCGCCTTTCCCCGAGACACCAGTTTCGTGGACACCACGCAGGGTCCCGACGGCGTGCCCAACGACAAGGGCTACCAGGCCATAGCCGACGCCTACGTGCGTCAGCTGAGCACTCTGGCGGCATCGGGAGCCATCGTCGCGCCCAGCGAGGTCGTGGTGAACCCCGCCGATCTGGTGGTCGACGACAGCGGCATCGACGACACCGGATCCTCCGGTGAGGGGGACCCGACTTCGAACCCGCCGCTGAAGGTGATGGTGGTGGGTGACTCCATGACCGAGGGAATGGAGGGCGACTGGACCTGGCGCTACCGGCTGTGGCAGTGGTTCAAGGACCAGCACGTACCGGTCGACTTCGTCGGCCCCTACCGGGGCACCAAGCAGCCCGACCCGACCGGCCCGCCCGCGCCGCCCCGGCTCCAGAACGAACCGCCCGAGCCTCCGTCGGTGGCTAACCCACCGGTCTCCGGCGCCTACCACCAGGACATAGCGCCCGGCTTCGACAGCGACCACTTCGCCGTGTGGGGCCGCCAGGCCGCACAGGACAAGGACCTGATCGGGCCGATGGTCGCGCAGTACAAGCCCGACCTGATCCTCTTCGGAATCGGCTTCAACGACATGGGCTGGTTCGTCAGCGATGCCAACGGCACGCTGTCCAGTATGAAGACCCTGGTCGACCGCGCCCGGGGGGCGAAACCTGACGTCAAGATGGCCGTGGGCAACGTCCCCCAGCGCCTGTTCATCAACGGCCGCCAGGACCTGGTGGACAAGACCAACCAGTACAACGCCCTGCTGAAGGACGCCATCCCGACCTGGAGCACCTCGGCCTCCCCGGTGAAGCTCGTCGACTGGGAGGGCTCCTACAGCTGCAAACCCGAAGCATGCCCCACCGGCTACGACGGTCTGCACCCCAGCCTCTCGGGCGAGTACCAGATCGCCTACGCCTACGCCCGCACCCTCAACAGGGATTTCGGCATCGGGCAGTCCACCCCGGACCACATCCCCGCGTTCCCCGAACGCCCCATCTCCCCGGTATCGGGACTCAAGGCGGAAGCCGTCCCCAGCGGTATCAAGGTGTCCTGGAACCCGGTGTTCGGCGCCCGTGGATACACCGTCCGCTACCGGCTCGCGGGCACCACCGAATGGAGTGAGGTGGTGGTGCCGTCCAACCGGTACGACACCACCTGGACCCAGGACGGCTGGACCTGGGAATACGAGGTCCGCACCTACAACTACACGGACGGCGCGTCGTCATGGATGACGACCAGCGCGACCTCACACCCCGAAACCGCCGCCGCGCCCGGGAACATCGTCACCCGCGCGACCGCGACGGGCGTGGACGTGTCCTGGGAGGCGGCGAAGGGCCCGTACACCGACAGCATCGACCGCTACCAGATCATCACCTGGGACAGGGACGTTCCCGGGGCGTACATCAACAGCACGGGCGCCAAGGGCACATCCATCCACATCGACGGACTCGCCCCCGGCCACCACTACCTCGTCGCGGTAGCGACCTGGAACAAGGCCGGCGGCGGCACGCCGGGCACCGGCCGGTCCGTGACCATCGGCGCCGGCACACCTCCCGTTCCGACGGACGTCACCGTCAAGTCCCTCGACGCCACCACCGTCCAGCTGCGATGGAAGGGATCCCCGGAGGCAGCCGGATACCGAGTGTGGGTGCGCAACGTGAACGACCCGAGCGGTTCACCCACACCCGATCCCTATGTCACCGACACCCCCGACCACCAGATCGCCCTCCTCTTCCCGGGCAACTGGAACTTCGAGTTCTGCATCACCGCGACCAACGGGACGTTGGAGTCCGGGAAATCCAGCTGCGTCCGTGTTCCCCTCCCGCCCCCTTCCACCGGAGGAGGAACCCCGCCACCCTCCGGTAACAGACGCAAGGCCCCGGAGCCGGCCAAGGAGTCCCTGATGAAGCTGAGCCGAGCCGCAGCCGCTCAGCGGACCTCGGCTGGATGACGGTCGGCGTCAGCGGCTGTTAGGCGGCCCATTGGCTACCCATCCCGCGCGGGTGGGTAGCCAACGGCGCTACGGGTCGGTGCCTCGGTGAATTGCCCGGTGTCAGGCGACCGTTACTCCGCCGTCGGTAGAGTCGATCGAGTGGACCGGAGGAACGCTGACCATAGTCAGCAGCATCTACTGACACGGACTCTGCGCGTCCCGCTGGCATCACGGTTCAGGCAGATGCGCCAGAGTCCGAGGTCCGCTCCGAGGACGTATGGCACGCATCATCTTGACGAAGCCGCTTGTCCTGCTCATGCAGAACGTCGCTCAACAGTCAGCGGAACGGCAAGGCCCTCCGCGTGAGGTGCAGGCCTTGTCGCCGGCGACTGCGCCGGGCCTGGTGCGGGGAGGGCCGACCGGCAGGCGGACCCGCACCTTCTTGAGCACGGTGATGAACTGCGGGCTGTCCGCGGCCTGTCCGGCGGTCAAGACGAATGCGAGGGGACGGCATCTGCGGTCCGCGGCGAGGTGATCTTGCTGATGAGGCCGCCCCGGGACCTGCCGAGCAGGGCTTCCTTCAGGAGGAGCCTGCGTCTGCGCTGGATCCGTAGGCGTTCGTCCTGTCCGTTCTGTTCCTCCGCGCCGCCCCCTTTTGCTGGGCTGTCTCCTGCTCATGCGCGGCTTCTCCAGAGCCGACATCAGGTGCTTGCTGACGCGGAGCCCTGCGGATTCAGCGAACAGACGGTGCGCGGCAGACTCTTCCGCGCACAACACGCTCTGCAGGAGGCGATGAGCCCATGGCGCTAGACGACCCGCACCCCGGCCCCGGCTGCGAGCCGCCGTCCGACAGCGCCGGCCAAGCGGCCGCAGGCCTGTTCCCTGAAGCCGAACTGCTCGCCGGCGACGAGCTGCTGCCCCGCGGACGCCCCCTCAGCCACGCCTGGGAGCAGGCACGCGACACGGCTGGCACCGCAGATCCACACACCCCCTTCTGCCCCTACTGTCGACAGGCCGTCGAAGGACTGGCGGCCCTGGATGAGGTCACCCGCGCTCTGCGCGCCTTAGAGCGGCCAAGCGGAGACCGCCTGGCCGACCGGGTGATCAACGTGGTCCGGGACGAGGTGAGGCTTGGCGCGATGCTGCCCCTCAACGACCCTGCCCTGGACCTGCAAATTGCCGAGAACGCTGCAGTCCTGCGCAAGGCCGCCGACACCGTGCCCGGCGCCCGCGCTGCCAGCTGCCGCTTCACCCGCACCGGCAACGGCACTGCCGTCCACATCACCATGACCCTTGCCGCAGCCCTCGACCAACCGCTGCCCGGCTGCGCCGCTCAGGTACGCCAAGCTGTTCTCAAGGCCGCAGACCACACATTGGGCCTGGCTGTCACCGGTGTCGACCTGCGCATCGACACTGTGCTCGACCACCCCTACGTTGCGCCCCGCACCGGGCTGACCGAGGGAAATGGACAGCGATGACCTTCGCCGGAGACCAGGACATCCACCAGGCGGCAGCCAGGGCGGCACTCGGCGTTCCCGGCGTGGCCGCACTCCAGCCCGGGCTCGCCGACCGTCTGGCCGCCGCAGCCTCCCGCGCACAACAGTCGCTGGGAGCCGCCCGGCTCCCACCCGAAGCCAGGATCCGTACCGAGCACAAGAAGGCGGCTGGCACGTAGAAGTCCGCTGCGTTGTACATGACGACCGTCGTGTTATCGACGTCGCCCAGCAGGTACGCGAACACGTCCGTTCCGCCGTCACCGCCCTCCTGGCTCGGTGCGGCACATCCGCGCCGGTCAGCGTCCTCGTCACGATCGCCCGAACCGTGTAACCGAGGAAACAGCTAACCCAGGTCGGTGCGAGCGCCGAAGCGATCATTCCAGGCTGGATAAGGCGGCGGGGGCGGTGTGAGGCGGCTTTGGGTCTGCTGGTTCGCCGTCGATGGCGTGGTGGTCGCTGTGTTGGAGCTCTTTGACTGCAGTGGCCACGTCGAGGGGGACGATGGTGGCTGCCATGTGCGGGAGCCGGCCTACGGCTTCGGCGAGTGTGTCGGCGGTACGGCCGTGCAGAAGCCGCCCGATCATCGGCGCGTAGGTACGGCGGGGGATCAACAGCGTGACTTCGCTGGTGCAGTCGGCGATGGGCATCGGGGGCCAGTTCGAGTACGCGGCGCTTGAGGTGCCCGCTTCGCGCGGAGTCAGTGTCCCCCCGGGACGGCGCTCTTGTCTGTCCCCCGCTCGGGTGGCATATCGTCGACTCTCAGGGCCGACTCCCTTGGGACAGGGCTGGGTCCGGCTCGGCGGCGGGTTCGTTCAGGCTCCAGCGCGGCGCGAATGAGCCCGCGCAGCTCGTCATCGGGGATGCCCGCCGCGTCCTGCGGCCGCAGCCGGATGGTTCCCCTTCCGCTGACGAGAGTGGGGTGGCGGGAGGCGAATCCGTCATCGCGGTCTTGGCTCCATCCATAGATCGAGACGCCGTGCTGCCAAGCGCCGATATACAGCTTCCGTTCTGCGACTCGGTAGGTCGGCATCCCGTACGACAGCACCGGACTCGCCTCGGGGAAAGCTTCCAGGACCAGCCCATTCACCCGCTCGAAGAGAGGGCGGTGCTCGGATGCGATCCCGTCGATGTACTCCTGCACAGCGTCCATATGTCCCATTCTCGTCATCCACCGACAGCAGAACCATTGCTGCGGCGGCACAGGTCAGACCGGGGCCGCCTCTGCAGGAAGGGGGCAGGTGAGGGGCAGGACGCGTTCACTGAGACGTCCGGTGAGGCGGGTGCCATGGAGGGCATAGTCCGTGAGCCAGTCCGACGCGGTCAACTGATCCAGCAGGCCGGGCAGTTCGATGTCGTCGGCAGCGCTCAGGGAAGCAAGACGTTCCCTGCTGATGCCTTGGCCTTCGGATCCGACGTGTCCGTCGGGGCCGGTGTGGGTGGCCAGGACCAGGGCGAGCAACCGGGCGCCGGCCGTGGCTTTGGGTTTGCGGAGTTTCTTGTCCGCGACGATCTTCTGTGCCCATCCGCTGAGTTTTGGGCGGGTCTTCTTGCCGAACGTGAAGGGGCCCGGGCGGTCGACGCTGGGGAAGAGGGTGGGGATGGTGAGCGGTGTGGGGTCTTCCGGGCGGGACGCGAGCAGATCATCGGCGCTCCCCGGGAGCGACAGCCAGCCGCTGCCGGCCAGTTGCTCCACCAGGCCCGTGGGATCGGTAAGACCGAGTGTGGTGAGATCCTGTCCGACCAGGTTGCCGGTACCGGTGTGGGCGGTGCGCAGGGTTAGCATCACCACCAACAGCCGGGCCTCCGGCCCTGACAGCGGAGCGGAGGTGGCGCAGTGGTTCAGGACGGAGCGGGCGTGTTCCCACAGCGCGGGGCCGGTCAGCACCCGGGCCACAGCCGGCGGACCGTCAGTGCCGTCGACGGGCCTGCTGGTGCGCTGCTGGTGTTGGAGAAGGGCGGTCTGGGCGGCCTGCTCGGCGCGCCGGGCCTCCCGGCGCAGGCGCGTGTCGCCAGTGACCTCGGCCCACGTCGTGAACGCGGCCGCTTTGCGTGCGTGCAGACCGGCGAGGAGGGCCAGGTCGGGTTCGGTGCGCTGCTGATAGCTGCGGAACAGGTCGCCCAGTTCGGTCAGTTCCTCGCGCAGTTCGAGGGGCCGCAGACGGTACGGGACGACATGCCCCGCGATCCGCCCGTCCCGTGGCGGCCGGGGGCGCCGGCGGGCGGAACGGGCCGCGGGCACCGTTTGCGGATCACCAGAGGAGGAGCGGTCGGAGAACTGCGGACCGCCCGCGGGCGCGGCAACGGGCAGGGCGACGTCGGCGACCGTGTTCGCGGCCCGTGGTGAGGGTGGGGCGGCGGCGACGGTCGTGGCTCCGGGTGTGGCGGCCGCACAGCGTGAGCAGCATTCCATCGCCCGCCACCAGCGTCCCTCCCGGTCGGTGACGACGGCCAGGACCACCGGCCCGCCACAGCGCCACGGCACGCCGCGCTCCGGCCGCTCCTCGAAGCGAGCAGTGTGGAGGTGGCAGTGCTCGGCCTTGCAGCGGCAGAACGCCTGAGCCCGCGGGCCGGCAATCGCCTTGAGATGCGTCTTGAGATGGGCCACCGCCGCCGTGCGGCCGGCCGCCGCGGACGGTAGACGCTCCGGGACGCATGCGGGGCGGCTGCACGAGAGACGCACCGCCGTACTACCCCGGCCGGTGGCGTCCAGGCGCACCGTCCACGTACGCCCCAGCACCCGGTCATCCAGCTCGCCCGGCGAGACCTGCACCATCCAGCCCTCCTGCACCATGTCCCCCACTGCCCCGCCCGTGCCCTACGACGACTGGCACGACGGTGAGGCCACCGTATGGGGCCACATGGCCGGAGACCGAAGACTCGCTGGTGTGCGGCAACTGTCGAAGAATTCCCGGACGCCCGATGCCGTCCTCGCCTGCCGGTCGCAGCCACCGAGACCGTTCTGCATGCCGAAAGACTCACCCGCCGTCCGCGCGGCCAGCGCCTGTGATGCGTGATCGGGCCAAATCGTCTGAGGACAAGGGAAGATGGTGATGTCCCCTGGGACGATCAGTTGTTGTCGGATCAGCCTCGCTTCCGCCGAGGTCGGGCAGTGGACGGGGATCACCGCCCGGGGCTGGAAGCATCTGGCAGGGAAGGGCGAGGCGGGGTGTTCCGCGGCGGGCACCGGCCGCGTTCCGGATTACGGGTTGGGGTTGGGGTTGAGCAGACCAGTGACGGAGTTCAGGACGTCGAAGCTGGCGTTGCCTTCGAAGAAGGGCTGTCCGGCCGGTACGGGGCTGGTGCCGAAGGCTGCGGACAAGGCCTGCTCGCCGGCCGGAGTCAGCGTCATCGGCAGATTCTCGGCGCTCACCCTGGTCAGGGAGAGCTTGGCTCCTTCGCGGGTGGAGGAGAACATGTCGACGCGCCGGCCCTGGTGTTCGGCGGTCCAGGTCCCGGTCATGTCCACGTGCAGTGCGACGCGCGGGGTGGTGAATTCGGCGCGCTTGCCGTCGCGCTGGAATGCGAAGCCGCCGGTGCCCTCGCCTGCGAGGCCGGTCAGGTCGGTGTTGATCTGTCCGCTCTTGAGGGTGCCGCGCATGCACGTGTGGCTCTTGTAAGTGACCACTGTGTTCGGCGTGACCGCGTCGAAGGTGATGTGTGCCTGGGTGAGTGTCTTCTCGGTGGCATCGGTCAGGCAGAAGTAGTAGGGGTCGCCCGCCTTCAGTTGGAGGGGCGGAAGAACGCTCGACAGCGGCAGGAGAGGGCCTGCCGGCTCCTGGGCGGCGACCGTCGGTGCCATCGCCGCAAGGACCGCCACAGAGCCCATGAAGAGGGCGGCCGAACGCAGGGTAGACGTCTTCATGTCGGAACTCCAGATGAATGAGACGGATGAGTGGCCGGATCGGATCGGATATGACCGGGTCCGCTTCCTCAACGTCACCGCCCCCGCGTCGTCACGGCCCTGCGCTTCATGACCACTCAAATGCTCGATTCCGCTGCGGCAGTGCCGCTGCTCCGGCCAGCGGCACGGGACCATCTGCCAGTGCGGGCATCCCCTGCCTCTTCGGGGTTCCGGCCGGCCAGGTTCTTGCCGCGCTGCCCCGGTGTGTGCGCTGGTCCGACCGGGCCCGCCCCGGGACGGCCGAGCATCTTGTCGCGATGCCCGGCGTCACCGTCCTGGACCTCGACCTGTTGGCCGCCTTGGCCGTCGCGCGCGAGAACACGTGGGCAGCAGCCCATGCCCAGTACGCAGCCCAGTCGACCCCCGACCGGCCCGACGGCGCCATCATCGCCACCACCGCCCCCAGCAGGGGCAGGGGCACCCGGTCCGGGTCCTGGACCTCACTCCCTGACCACACCCACAGGGATATGGGTTCCTGCCGGTCAGGCTGTTTCGGGGAGCATGCCGGTGCGGAGCTTGGTGAGGACCGGGTGCGGAGGCGTGAGACCTGCATCTGGGAGACGCCGAGTTCAGCGCCGATCTGGGCCTGGGTCAGCTCCAGTCCGAAACGCAGGTTCACGATGCGGCGTTCGCGTCCGTCGAGCTGTTCCATGAACGGCGCCAGGGCGTGCAGGTTTTCGACCCTTTCCATGCCGGGGTCTTCCTCGCCAATGAAGTCGGCCAGCGTGCGGGCCTTGGCGCTGGCGGACTGGCTGCTGTCTTCCGTGTCGGCGGACATGTCGAGGGAGCCGGCGGTGTAGCCGTTGGAGGCGACGATCCCGTCGATGACGTCGTCCTCGTCCAGCTTGAGGTGGGCGGCCAGTTCCTTCACCGTCGGGTTGCGGTCGAGCTGGAGGGCGAGGTGTTCCTTCGCCTTGGCGATCTCGGTGCGCAGTTCCTGCAGGCGGCGCGGGACGTGGACGGCCCAGGTGGTGTCACGGAAGAACCGCTTGATCTCGCCGACGATGTAGGGCACCGTGAAAGAGGTGAACTCGACCTCGCGGGACAGGTCAAAGCGGTCGATCGCCTTGATCATACCGATCATGCCGATCTGGATCATGTCGTCCATCTCGCCGCTGCCGCTGTTGCGGAACCGGCTCGCCGCGAAGCGGACCAGCGTCATGTTTATCTCGATCAGCGTGTTCCGCGCGTACTGATACTCCGGCGTGCCCTCCTCCAGAGTCCGGAGCCGGTCGAAGAACACCTTCGACAGCGCACGCGCGTCCCGCGGGGCGACCTTGTCCGTGTCCTGCACCCACGGAAGGTCCACGGACGCCGCCACCGTTCGGTTCACGGAAAGGACCAAGGACAGCGAGTTGTTCATCAACCCGCTGATGGCGCTGTATTTCTGTGTGGACCTGCCTGGACTGGCCCGCCGTAATCTCTACCTCGGCCTGCTGGAACGGACCTACCGGATGCGGCAGGTGAGTTCCGTGATCGAGGAGTTCCGCACCACGCTGCCCCGTCAGCGTCCGCCGAGGGCGTTCCCGCACTGAACCTTCCTCCGGTATGAACAAACGGAGTGCTCCTCTGAGCGGTCGGCTGCCAGCACGCGTAGTCGCTCGCCGCCAACGCCGCCGGCCGCGAAGTTCACCCCGTCGCCACCGGGAAACACTGCCAAGGACAGGAAGCGGCCGCCAAACAGGCAGCGGAACGGGCCAGCACAGTGCCGCACAGGGAAGAAATCCGGCAGACACCGAAGCCAGCGACACGGTGGCTCCCCCCAAAGCCCGCCGATAACAGCCTCAAAGAATGGATAGTCCAACAGGATCAGTGCCGGCGTCGGAGCTTTTGCAGTCATCAGGGCCTTGGTACCGGGCGGCCAGGCGCTGACACCAGTCCTCGGAGTCTTATCATGGGCAGCGGGCGCCTTCGCTGCGAGAGTGACAGCAGAGGAATACGGGTGGACCGGTAATGAATTTGCCGCATCGGTTGGCGGCCTCGCCCTGGCAGGTATCCTCGGAGGGGTCGGCGGCCTCGCAGGATTTCAGGTAGGAGGAGCCGTAGGGAAAGTGGTTGGCGGCATGAACGACATCATATCGCCAATAACTTCCCTGTGCGGCTAGCAGGCGGCAGTAAAAGGCGGGATCCCGATGAAAGAGTCCCGTCACATCATTCGGATAGGATCTCAGGAATGCTTCAAGCCCCCCATGTCCCGACGTCAATGTGGTGGATATTCACTGTGGCATCAGTAGCAGTCTTCCTGACGTTCTACTTGACACTCCTGCCCGATCTCAAATACAGAATCAAAATGGCGGCCGCCCCAGTGCTCTCGGGAGGTGCCCTCGTCTGCGCGGCGCTGATATACAACTGGAATGTTGAAGTAATCCTTCCGATTTACAGCGTCGGGCTGCTCTCTTTCCCCGTGGGATCGCTCGGGCACCGAAATGAGGCGAGGCGTATCGCGCGCGACACGGCAAAAGGCGGAGAAGAACCGGCACTGACCCGCGGGTTCCAGCTGCAGCTGACCACCTCGGTTGTTCTCGCCCTGATAGTGGGTGTCTGGCTTTCCATGCCTCATCAGTAGACAGATACCGAAACGTCACAGCGCCCGGCTTGTCGACGTTCAAGTTTTTGGCTCTGTCGGGGATCTTGTGATGCCTCTTCGACAGTTGGGAGTGCGAGTCACTTCGTAGTCCGGTCTTCCCGTACCGACTGGCGGAGAAGTTCGTCGGCGGTGCAGTCAGAATCAGGATCTTCTACCAGGCAGAGATTGAGTCCTTGCTCGTCACGTCGGACCAGAGCCGACAAGAGGCGGGAGTCCTCCGGCGAATCGATGCTCAACGAGGCTCAACGAGACCGTGTCGCCGCTGGTGAGGGCGTCGTCCGCGAAGGAGGAACCCGCGTCGTCCGGCGAGCTGAAGAGGCTCCAGCGTCCGGTCGCAGCGTCCGGGCATGATGTCCCTCCGAACATCGCGCTGTTCAGACGTTCCCCCGTCGTGCTGAGCAATGCTCAGAACCTGTGGATCGGTTCCGGGAGGGCACGCGGAGGACGTACCTTCCCGAATGATCCAGTGATGGTCACCGAGTAGGCCGGCGTTCGCAGTGCGGGTGGGGAAGGCACGCCCCGTGCTCAGCGTAGTCACCGACGACGGCTCCACCCAGTCCGGATGCCTGATCGACGAGATTGTCCGCGAAGGCGCACGGCGCATGCTGGCCGCCGCGCTGGAGGCGGAAGTCAACCAATACATAGCCGAGTTGGCTGCCGAGACCGACGAGCGCGGGCACCGCCTAGTGGTCCGCAACGGCCACCACCAGCCCCGCACCGTAGTCACCGCCGCCGGACCGGTCGAGGTCAGGGCCCCGCGGGTCCACGACCGACGCGTCGACGACACCACCGGCGAGCGCGAGCGGTTCTCCTCAAAGATCCTCGCGCCGTGGTGCCGCAAGTCCCCGAAAATCTCCGAGGTCCTGCCACTGCTCTACCTGCACGGCCTGTCGTCCGGTGACTTCGTCCCCGCTCTGGAGCAGTTCCTCGGCGGCGCTGCAGGCCTGTCGCCGGCCACCGTCACCCGGCTGACCAAGCAGTGGAGCGAGGACCACGCCGCCTTCCAGACCCGGGACCTCACCGACCGCGCCTTCGTCTACGTCTGGGCCGACGGCGTGCATCCCCAGGTCTGCCTCGGCCAGGCTCACTCCTGCGTCCTGGTCCTGCTCGGTGTCCGCCTGGGCGGCACCAAGGAACTCATCGCGTTCGCCGAGGGCCTGCGGGAATCCACCGAGTCATGGGCCGCCCTGCTGCGCGACTGCCGCCGACGCGGCATGCGCGACCGCGAGCTGGTGGCCGGGGACGGCGCCATGGGCCTATGGCGGGCCCTCTCCGAGGTGTTCCCGGCAGCCAGGCCGCAGAGGTGCTGGGTTCACAAAACCCGCAACGTCACCAACTGCCTGCCCAAGTCCGCCCAGCCTGGGGCGACGAAGGCGATGCAGGAGATCTACAACGCGGAGGACCGCAGCTACGCCGAGAAGGCGATCGAGGCGTTCGCGAAGACCTGCGGCGCCAAGTTCCCAAGGCCGTCGCGAAGATCACCGAAGACCGGGAAGAACTGCTCGCGTTCTACGACTTCCCCGCCGAGCACTGGATCCATCTGCGGACCACGAACCCCATCGAGTCGACGTTCTCGACGGTCGGGCTCCGCACCAAGGTCACCCGCGGCGCCGGCAGCCCGGCCGCGGCCCTGGCCATGGTGTTCAAGCTGGTCGAGTCCGCCCAGGAACGCTGGCGAGCGATCCCCGGAGCCCACCTCGTACCCTTGGTCCGCGCCGGAGCCCGGTTCGAGAACGGCGCGTTGGTCGAGCGCCAGGAGGAGGCCGCGTGAGCACCGCAAAGGACTACGGCAGCTGCCAGATCTTTGTCCGCGGCACCGGTCGGCAGCTCCTGGCCGAGCTCGTCGCGGTCACCCTCGGAGCCCAGGCCGACGACCGCTACACCGTCCGAGCAGGCCAGATGCTCTTCGATACCCGCCCGAATCCGGACGCCGGACTCGCTGGCGACTTCATCGGCTGGCCACTCAAGATCGAGGCCGAAGCTGACGAACACGGCCCCTCCCTCGTTAAGCCAGTGTCACGCCTACTCGCCGCGGCCTGGGGCTGCGGCTACGACGCTGTTGCCGCCTGCGATTTAGAGGACGAGCTTCCCGACTCCGGCGGGCTCCCGCGATACCGCTGAACTCAGCCCGATCCACAGGTCTTGACTATTCCTCGTCATGCTGCGGTCCGCCTGAAGGCGAAGAAGTGCGCCACCCGGGCTGCTCCACTCGCCCGCAAGCGCGGACTGGTCAATGGGAGTCGCGTCTTCGCCTGCAGCGCAAGCAACGCAGGCCCACGCCAACGCGGCGACCGGAGCAGCCCGTCGTCTCACTGAAGTGCTCATCGACATCCCCCACACTCGACTGAACGCGTTCAGAATAGAAGGGAAGGCTCGGACGATCTCACTCGGGAGGGTCGTGTCGTACGGTTTCGGGCCCAGGGGTGCGCGCTGACGCAGGAGGTCGAGGTTGGCTCGGCCGTAGCCCATACGTTTGAGGAGCTTGATGCGGGTGACGTGGCCTTCGACCTAGCCCGAGCTCCATGGTGTGGAGAGTCCGGCGGTGACTGCCTCGAAGTCGCGTCGCATGCCGTTGACCGGGGAGTGCATGGCTGGTGGGTCGTCGGCCGGGACGTCTCCATCCGGTCGGGAGGCTGGTCTCCTCGGAGGTGGTGGAGCATCTCGGGAAGTGGTGGACGTGACGGGCCGCAGCGTCGAGGTGAGGGCAGGGCGCGCGGATCTCTTTGAGTTCCGCGGCGTCCGCGGGTGCGAGGTGCTGTGGGTTCGTCAGGATCCATCAAAGGACACGTCGGGGTTTCGGCGTCGCCCTCGGATTGGGTTGGGCCACGGGCTGTTGCTTCCGTCCTGGCAGGCGAGGTGGCCTGAAGGATCGGAAGCAGCGTCGGACGTCGGACGCAGTGAACACTTCCGGGGAATCCATGCTCCCGCGGTTCATGGTGGAGCTGGGGAATGTCGCGACAGCCATCCAGCCACTGGCCGTGGGGGATGCGCGGTGGTGGCGTAGTGCCGGTGATGCGTCACGATGCCACGCCGGTCCTCGGTGTCCTGATCGGTGGCGTCCGGGGCAGTTGTCGGTCAGCCACTAGGCACTGTTTCTCGGATCATGTGCGGAGCCAGATGATGAGGGCTGCGAGGGTGACGGTGCCGAGGTAGATGTGGGCGCGTTTCTCGTAGCGG
>NZ_JBIAGW010000042.1:0-24914 GCF_042869955.1 Streptomyces sp. NPDC006691 | reverse complement strand
AACAGGATCCCGCAGAGCGCCTGCCGGTCCGGCACCCGAGGGCGCCCCTCCACCTGCTTCGGCGCCGGCTCAGGCAGCAACGGCTCGATGAGCGAACACAGTTCATCCGACACGATCCAAGGCCGCGAATGACGTTTCCCCACGACCAGACCAACGACCAGCCGAACCGAAAGTCGCATGATCAACGGCTTCTGTTAGGACGTTTAGGAGGGCATCTGATCAGCATTCAGGATGTGTTGACCGATTCGCCGGATTCGATTCGCCAGGTTGGGGTGGATTCTCCCGTGAGCTCGCGGCTCATTCTGTTAGGCGCTGTCCGGGCGATCTTGTGGGCTCGCGTGGTCGCTCGCATCAGTGGGGTAGGTGCTCTGCGGTGCGAAGACACGCCGTTGGTTCTGTTGGTCAAGTGGCAGCGGAGGACTGCGCGTACAGCGCCTGGGGCCGGGCAGGGCCATCCTGGGTCCATGGAGTCGAGGCTCAAGGCCGTCGGGACGGGCTGACAGCTCGGCGGATGGGGAGGAGAGGGTCGGCGTGGATGGTCACGTGGAGAACGGCGCGGTGGAGGCGGTGGGTTCGGCCTACGGCGCGTTCAGTGATGTTGTGCGGGGAGTTGGCGACGAGCAGTCGTGGACGCCGAGCGGATGCACAGGCTGGGCGGTGCGGGATCTCGTCTTCCATTGTCTGGCCGACGCGCAACGCGGGCTGGTGGCGCTGCACAGCCCGGCGGAGGGGCCGGTCGACCGGGACGCGGTCACGTACTGGCGGGACTGGCAGCCGGATGCGGTGGGGGCGGCCCACGGGCGGCGCTGGTCCCGGGTGGGTGCGAGCATGTTCCTCGACTTCGGGCAGTTGCGGGAGCTGTACCTGGAGACGGCGGCGGCCCTGGTCCTCGCTGCAGGGCGGGCGGACACCGGCCTGCGGATCGGTACGCAGGGGCGTGTGCTCACCGTCGGGGACCTGCTGACGACTCTCGCCGTCGAGGCCACCATTCACCACCTGGACCTGATCGTCGGACTGCCGGACGCCCGGCGCCCCTCAGGGGCGGGCCTGGCATGCGTCCGAGCGACGCTGGACGGCCTGCTGGGCCGGGCAGTCCCTATGGACTGGGACGGCGAGCATTACGCTCGGGCCGCCACCGGGCGAGTGCCGCTGACCGATGCCGAGCGGCACCGGCTCGGCGCGGACGCGGAGCGCTTCCCGCTGTTCAGTTGAGTGCCGCCCGGTCGATCAGGTGCCGAACTGGATGAGGGCGGCTTACTTCAGGATGTCGTAGTCGATGGGGCAGGGGCCCGATGCCGGGAGCCGGCAGGCGCATTTCGACCTTGACGATGCGTGATGCGCGCTGCTGGACAGCCCCGTGGATGACCGCGATCTCCTGAGCCGGCCCGACCGGGCCGGCTATTGCGACGGCACACAACTCCGTCGCGGACTCGCCGCAAGCGGCGGCGACCGCCTGCCGCATCGAGCTGGGCCAGGCCAACGCCATGTTGAGAAAGCCGTGTTGAAGAAGACGGGATCGAGCTGCGACACAGGGCGCTATCACCTCTTCCCGTCCCGTCTTCCCGTCCCGACGCACGACGCCGGCCGCCTCCAGCACCGCGGTATGCGCCGGGTCCGCCGCCGGAGCCTCCTCCAACGAGGTCATTCCGGTCTCCCGCAAGGCCTGTATCTGAACTGCACCGTCGGGGGTCGGTCGGCCCCTCGGCCGTAGTACGAGATGTGTCCAGGAGTCGTGTGTCGACGACGTGTTGCAGACCCAACCGCTGATCCTGCTGGTGACACCGGTCCTGCTCCGCGGGCTGCTGGTGGCAAGACGAGCGCCGCCGGGCGCCGGGCCTGCCGAGAGCACGTGTGTGAGCCGGCGACCTGCCATGGGCCACGCCGCTGCCGTGGGAGGCGCCGGATGAGCAGGTGTTCCGCCAAGACCTCTGCTGCTTCGCCGCGGCACCTTTCCTGCCGGCTCCCCGAACAGCCCCCGAACCAGGAGGCGAGATGTTGTGAACGTTCCGGATGCGGGCGCGGCCCCACATGAACTGTCCATCAATGTGCCGGATGACGGCTACCGGTAGCTGCAGCTTGGACCTCGGCACCTGTTCTCCGCCGGACGAGAACGGATCGGCCCACACGCGGATCATCGCGGCGTCGGATGTGCCCGTCCGGTCATCGCATGCTGCCCGCTCGTGCCTTGCGCCATCGGCTCCCCGCCACGTAACCAGGGAAGTTGACGATCTCACACCAAGAGGGGCTCCCGTGCACGATCACGAGAAGGCCAGCTCCCGCACCGGGGCGGGCAACAGCCGTATCCCTGCCCGTCGGCCCGCCTCTGCCCTGCCCTGCCCGCGCACCATGGACTGCTCGGCCTGCAGGCCGCTGCGGGCAACGCCGCGGTCGTCCAGATGCTCCGCAGCGCCGACCACACCTGGGCCCAGGAACAGCACGAGCACGGCGCCGGCTGCGGCCACCAGGAGAACCCTCAGGAGAACGACCAGGGGATCGCCACCTCGCACGCACCGGTGCAGCGCTCCACCGTCCACGACGTGCTCCGCAGCGCCGGAAAGTCCCTCGGCGAGCTAGTGCGCCAGGAAATGGAGTCGCGGCTCGGCGCGGACTTCTCCCACATCCGCGTGCACGACGACAACGCCGCCCGTGCGTCGGCCGGCGAGGTCGGTGCCCGCGCCTACACGTCCGGCCGCCATGTCGTCATCGGCGCCGACGGTGGGGACAAGCACACCCTCGCCCATGAACTGACCTATGTCATCCAGCAGCGTCAGGGCCCTGTGGCCGGTACGGACATGGGCGACGGACTCCGCGTCTCCGACGCTTCCGACCCGTTCGAACGCGCCGCGGAGGTCAACGCGCAGCCCGTCATGCAGGCACCGCTCGACGTGCAACGCGCCGTGGAGCCACGGACTGCCCCCGCCGCCGGCGCCGCCCACGAGGGTCGCGGCGGCCCGGTCGCCGTGCAGACCGCGTCCAGGAAGCCGCCCGTACCGAACAAGCCCGACAGGCTGAGGCTCGGCGGGGCCGCGCAGACCACCAGCTCCGACCAGACCAACTCGGCCGGGCAGACGTCGGCCGCCGCGGAGCCCGCGCAGGCGCCCTCCGACAACCCCGCGCACGGGTACACGCTCGCCGGATCGGCCAGCCTGGTCGTCTTCCGAGCCGATGGGCGCTCTCCCGAGGCCATCCAGCAGGCGAACGGTATGAGGTCCCGCAACAACACGTCCGTCGCGACCGAACTCGCCATGTTCCTTGAGGACCCGATCGCCTACGCCAGGGCCCATGTCAGCAGCCCCAAGCCGACCTTGGTCTCCACGGCGCTGGACGAGGACTGCGGCGGGTACGCCAGCAACGACCGGCACCTCTACCAGATCCAGGTCAGCGGCTGGCACAGATTCGCCGCCCCGCCCGCGCGAAGCAAGATCCTGACCAAGCCGACGGTCTACGCCAACAGCACGTCCCTGGAGACCGCGACCGCGGCCGTCATCGGTCCCGTCGGCCCCACCCAGGAAATGGATTTCATCGGGGGAATCCCCCTGGCGGCCATCACTGGCTGCCGCCGACCGGGGCAGAGCGGCTTCAGCACGCTCTAACGCCCGTGATGGGGGGCGGACCCTGTTGTCCGGAGCGCGGGCCCCCCTCACCGGCCCGCACGAGAGTGCCCACCGCCTCTCCCGAGGTCGAGGGATCTTCCGCACGATCCGCGGCCGGACCAGATTTCCTACGCCGGCGTACCCGACCGACACGCCCTGCCTCCAAAGGCAGCGCGTAGCCCTACTGTCGTCGGTATGACCGATCCAGTGAAACCGGCCCACCTTCACACGAGGGAGCCGGGCGCGGCACGCCTGATCGCTCTGTCCGACGGCATCTACGCCATCGCGATGACCCTTCTCGTCATCAACGTCGCGATCCCCGCCCACCTGGACGACGCCGCATTCCACAAGGCCCTGGCCGAGGCCCTTCCCAAAGTCGGCGCCTTCGCCCTCAGCTTCGCTCTCCTTGCCGGACTCTGGCGTGACCACCGTCGGATCCTGACCGCGCTGCCCACCGAGACGGCCGCGGTAACGCGTCTGGTTCTGCTGGGTCTTGGCCTCGTCGCCCTGCTGCCGTTCCCCACGGCGCTCCTGGCCCAGTACGCCTCCCAGCCCGAAACCGTCGCCCTCTACGCGGGTGCCATGGCCGCGATCCATGCGGTACACGCGATCTTGCTGCTGCTCACACAGCGCCAAGTGCATCCCTCACCGGCATCGACCGCCGCCGTGGCCCGCCATCGCTTCACTGCCCAACTCGGCGCCAGCGTCCTGATCCTCGGGCTCTCCATCCCTCTGGCTTTCATCAATACGGCAGCAGCCATGTGGTTCTGGCTCACACTCATTCCCGCCCATTACGTCGTCGCCCACCACACCCGAAGACTCGGCTCGCAGGGAAAGGCATGAGACGCAGTCCGGAATCGTCGCCCCCGCCGACGATGGGCTCGTGCGGTGCCCCGCGGACGGTTCGCCACCGGTAGCCGTGGTGGACTCCGACGACAGTTCCGAGGCCGCTGCCGACGCGATGACCCACGCGCGGCCCTGGAGACGTGTGGCGCGCGCCGGCATCTCCGCGGCGCATCGGATCAGCGACCCGCGCAGTGAAGACCGGACAGCGGCCTTCTGGATCAGAAACAGAATCCGAGGGGTTCGCGCGCACAGGACGAATCCCGGGCGCCGCGAACACCCCGGTTTCAGTCCGTTGCCCACCTCGGCGAATCGGCTGACGAGCGGAAGGTGTCTGCAAGCATCTCTTCGGGGGTCTGGCCCAAGTTTTGGCCGGTAAGGCTGGCTACGACATCGATCGTGACGACTAGGTTGGGTACGTTCAGCTTCGGGTGATACCGGCCCCAGCCCCGGTGGGCTATTGCTTCGGAGTCCTTCACATCGATGTGTCCTGGCGGTTGTTGAGACCGTCGGGAGGCCGGGGAGTTCCCGTGGTGAGGAAGAAGAAGGCAAGGGTGAAGGCAGGGTCCGCATGTGTGGGGGCCTTTGCACTGGCTACGGCGTTTTTGGCGTCGCCGTCCGCAGCCGCCGATGGTTCCCAAGGCTCGGTCTCAGCTGTGCCGGCCGTGGTCAGCCCCAGCGGCGCCGGTTCGGGCGTCGTCCACCATGGCGCCACCGATACGGCGGTGCGCGCCTATTGGACGCCAGCGCGCATGGCTGCGGCGATCGCGGCCGACACGTCCACCACGACTATTTCGGCCGGTATCGCCCCGGCCCGGGCTGCTGCCGCAGCCCCGGCCCAGATGCTGGCCGGGCACGACGCACGCAGTGTCGGCAGGCTCTTCATTCACAAGCCGCAACAGGACTTCAGCTGCACCGCGGTGACGGTGGAGGGGGGTCGCAACAAGAACCTGGCCGCCACAGCTGCCCACTGTTTGAGCGACTCGAACGGAGCGGTGGTCAGCGCGCTCTACGTCCCCGCCTATGTCGATGGGAACCGGCCCTTCGACAGCTTCCCGCTCCGCAGTTGGGTGGCTGCTCTGGGATACGACCCCCAGAACCCCAGCAATCACGATGCCGCGTTCATGACGCTGGGACCGAACTGCTGTGGCCAGAACGCCGGTGACGTCTCCATCATGAACCTGGTCGACTTCAACGACGGCCCCTACCAGCGAGTTACCGTCGTCGGCTACGGAAACAGCCAGGGCGACATGTCGAAGCAGTACGCGTGCTCGGATGCCGGCGGCTATCCCGACCCGGACAACGCCACCCGCATCGCTGTGAACTGTCGCCTCGGCGGCGGAGCATCCGGAGGCCCCTTCTTCGTCCAGTCGCAGCCCGGCCACTGGGACAAGGTCATCGGCGTCATCCGGGGTCACACCGGCACCGCCAGCCGAGAAGTCGGCCCCCTCTACGGATCCCATGAAGAAGCCGCCTGGCACCAGGCAATCTCAGACTCCTGAGCGTTGTCCCGTAACGATCTAGGATCTGTCCGGCCGATCATGTGACTGTCGTCTGATCTGCTCGTTGCGTCGGGCATGGGGCGGGGAGAACGCGGTGATCTGTCGGACGCGGAGTGGGAGCGGCTGCGGCCGTTCCTGCCGGTGAGCAACGGTCGGTGCGGACGGTGGCGCGATCACCGGCAGGTGATCGACGGGATCCTGCACCGGGTGCGGACCGGGGTGCACTGGCGTGATCTCCCGAAGCGGTTCGGTCCGTGGAAGACCGTTTACGAGCGCCGTCGGCTGTGGTCGGCGGACGGCACCTGGGAACGGCTGCTGCAGCAGGTCCAGGCCGCGGCCGATGCGGCGGGAGATCGACTGGGACGTCTCGGTGGACTCCACCATCGTGCGCGCGCACCAGCACGCGGCCGGCGCCCGGATGGGCCCGCCGCCGGCACCGGGCGCATCAAAAGGGGACAAGGTGCCAGAACACCAGGACGATACACCGTGGCAGAGTCTGGTCGGCCGCCTGGTGGAGGTGGTGAGCGAGGCGAGAGCCTGGGCCGCTCACGCGGCGGCTTCACCACCAAAATTCATCTGAGCGCCGACGGCCGATGCCGTCCGCTGCCCTTGGTCGTTACCGCAGGCCAGCGGGCGGACTGCACGCAGTTCGCGCCCGTGCTGGAGAAGATCCGCGTTCCCCGACTTGGGTCAGGCAGGCCGCGCACGAAGCCGGACAGCGTCGCGGCGGACAAGGGCTACAGCAACAGACCCTGCCGCGGGTATCTGAGGCGGCGGGGCCGCCACGCCATCCCGGAGAAGACTGACAGCCGGGCCGTCCGCCTGCGCAAGGGATCACGGGGCGGACGACCGCCGGGCTGCGACGAGGAGCGGTACAAGAGGCGCAACACTGTCGAACGGGCCATCAACAGGCTGAAGAACTCCCGAGCCGTCGCGACTCGCCACGACAAGCGAGGATACGTCTTCCTCGGCACCGTCACCGCTGCCGCCATAGTCGTCTGGCTTCGCACATGATGGGCGGGTGACGGCTCCAAATTCTGCCGTCGAGCACCCGCGCTCTCACGACAGCGGCTGCGCTATGCGGGGCGAAGAACGGGATCGATCCCAGCCAGGAGCTCGTACAGCTGACGAGCCCCCCGGGCAACGCGCTCGTCAGCGTCCTGCAACAGCTCCTCGCACAACCGGATCGCGTCGTCCCGGTCGTGGGAGAAAACGCTGAACACGTCGACGACCGCGGTGTGGATCCAATCTCCGTGATTCAGGTCAGCGACTGCCAGCGCGGACGCGACCGTCGCCAGTCCTGCACTGTCCTTTCGCCGAAGCAGCACTTCCGTGGTCACCCTGGTGACGACGGTGTCATCACGGTCGAGCACGAGCTCCAGCAACGACCCACGGGCCTCCTGCATCTCGGCAAACCCTGAGAGGCCGTGGCCGGCAGGTTGCGCTTGCGCCCTTCGATCTTCTTACCCGCGTCGATGCCCTGGCTGGTCTCGGCCACGTTTGCCGAGGTCTTCACGCTCTGGGCATCCACCACGGCGGCCGACGGTACCGCGGCACGACCATGAGCGCGGCGTGTCTTGTCCCGCAGTAGATCGTGGACCCGCCCCGTGGTACCGTCCGCCTCCCACTTCGCGTAGTAGTCGTAGACGGTCTTGTGCGGTGGGAAATCGTGGGGCAGGTACTCCCACGGGATACCGGTTCGGTTGACATGGAGGATCGCGTTCACGATCTCCCGCAGGTCATGCACCCGCGCCGCCACACCGGGTCCAGTCCGCCCGGACCGCCACTGCGTGAACACCGGCTCGATCAAAGCCCACCGGGCATCCGCTGCGGGCCCTGCGCCGACGACGTGGTCGCCATGTTCCCTATCTCCCGCGCCTCGCGCGAGGCGTGCTGTGTGCGTGCGGCGCAGTACCTGGCCGGCGGGGGCGCGGTCGTCCTGTTCGACGCCGCGGGCCGGGTGTTGTTCGCTGCGGCTCACGGCATGATTCCGCCGGCTCGGGGCTCCGACCAGTCGGGTACCCCGCTCCTGGCCGCGGCCCTGGGGACCCACGCCACAGTCGAGCGCGACAAGACGTTCGTGCTCTACCGGTCCGGCCAGCAGAGCGATCTGCTGTACGGGCAGGCAGCCTGGTGTGACGAGGACTACCTGATCGCGGTGCTCGCCGAGGACAACGTGGCCTGGCGTACTTTCACGGCGCCGCGGCCGCGGACCGGGAGCTCCCGGTCCGGTTCCTGGTGGGAGTGCGAGACGTACGGGGAACCGTTCAAGATGACCGAGTCGGCGTGTGCGGACTGCGGGGAGACTGCGTGCGGGCAGGGCCTACTCCCGCGCTCACCAGCACGGGGCGGCCGGAGGCTTCCCGCCCTCTCACGGCTGCCGCGGTTTCACGGCGAGGGCGGCCTGCTGACGTTCAGCGAACGCCGCGTCACCAGGCCCGTTTCGAGACTGTTTCTACTGCTCCGTTGATGACGTACACCCACCCTTCGTCGTGGAATTTCTGGTCCCGCCACTCGGTGAATGCTTGTGCGACCTGGTCGGCCTTCTCCTTCGTTTCCGTGTCCACGTCGGGGGCGTCCAGGTGCGGGTCGTAGTCGGTCAGGATGTTTGCCTCCCTGTCCCCGCCGGGGCAGTCGCGGAGCTTCGCGTCCTTGACGTGGTCCTGGACGCCTGCGGGTCCGGATGTCTCCAGGTAGGAGCGGAATTCGGTGAGCACCGGTTTCCAGGCCCCGGGCGCACCGGGCTTGCTCTCGTCGCAGGTTCCTGGCTCGGTAGCGGTGGTTGTTACCTTGGGATGACCGGCGTCTTCGCCACAGGCGGCGAGGGTCAGAAGGCATGCGAGAGCCATGCCGGGCAGAGCGGTCCTTCGGCGAGGCAACGTCGTCAGCATCGTTGTCCGATCAGAGCGTGAGGTGCCCCGGACATGATCTGCCCGGGGCACCAGGTGGGACTACTTCTTGACGACGAGCGGGTGTTCCGTGCCGATGCCCTGCTCGTTACCGTCGAGGTAGGGGGACGGCTCGCCGTCCGTCCAGCGGATGATGGTGTCGTCCGCATAAGGGTTGTCCGAGAAGTCGCCCCCAGTCACCAGGACTGCATGGGTCAGCAACTCGTTGGGCTTGTACCACGTGTGTTCTCGCCAGGTGCTGCTGCCGTCGAAGTCAGCATAGTTGGTGACTTCTCCGTCCGACCAGCGCACGATCAGGTCCCAGTTGTCGTTTCCGGCGTACTCACCGGAGCCGATTCCGGTCGCGTGCTTCCAGGTTTCTGCCTGTGGCGCCTGGGGTGCCGCGGCGATGATCTGCGAGCCGAGGACCGTGCCCGTGTTCTGGTATATGGTCACTTCGCCGTCGGTCCAGCGGACCACGAGGTCGTCCACCTTGTCGTTCCCGCCGAAGCGGCCCAACGTCATGGCGGAGGCGTGCTTCCAGATGTCGTCCGGCCCGGGCTTGTGCAGCTGCACCTCACCATGGAAGCCCTTCTCGTCGACCGACGGGTACAGCGTCACCTCGCCATCGCTCCAGCGCACGATCAGGTCGGAGCCGCTGTCGCCGGTGAAGTCGCCGGCCACGACTTGCACAGGAGTGGGAGGTGTCGGCGCTGTGGCCACCGGTACGGTAGGTCAGCATCACGGGGAGCCACAGGGCCGTGCCGCCTGTGGGGTGCGATCCCGGCTGTGTGGCCTCGGTTGGGGCAGTGGTGTCTGCCTCGGGGTGGATCTCAGGTCCAGGTCGGCACGTTTCCCTCGGCGTAGCGGGCGCCGAAGCCGCCGTGGGGCAGGATTTCGTCGATGGCTTTGAGGTCCGCGTGGGTGAAGGTGAGGTCGGCGGCGCCGACGTTTTCCTCGATGCGCTTCGGGCTGCGGGTGCCGGGGATCGGCACGATGTGTTCGCTCCGGTTCAGGAGCCAGGCCAGGGCGAGCTGGGAGACGGTGGCGCCCTTGGTCGCCGCGAGGGCGGCGAGCCGGTCGACGGCTTCGACGTTCTTCTCGAAGTTGCCCGGCTGCCAGCGCGGGTCGACGTTGCGTATGTCGTTGCCTTCGTACCGGCCGGCGGGCTTGGCGGTGCCGGTGATGAACCCTCGACCGAGGGGCGAGTAGGCGACGAAGCCGATGCCGAGTTCGTCCAGGACGGGGAAGAGCTGCTCGACGTCCCGCTCGAACAGGGAGTACTCGGTCTGCAGGACGGAGACCGGCTGCACGGCGTGCGCCCTGCGGATCGTCTCGGGTCCGGCCTCGCTGAGACCGAAGTACTTCACCCAGCCCGCGTCGATCAGTTCCTTGACGGTGCCTGCGACCTCCTCGATGGGCACCTCGGGGTCGACGCGGTGCTGATAGAAGACGTCGATGTGGTCCACGCCGAGGTAGCGCAGGCTGCTGTCGGCGACCTTGCGGATGTTGTCGGGCCGGCTGTTGAGAGGGCCGCCGATCTGCTCGGGCGGTACCGACATGTCGACGCCGAACTTGGTGGCCAGGACCACGTCGTCGCGGAAGTCCCTGACCGCCTTGCCGACGAGGATCTCGTTGGATCCGGTGCCCCAGCCGTACATCTCGGCGGTGTCGAAAAAGGTGACGCCCCGGTCGTAGGCGCGGCGGAGGGCGGCGACGCCAGCCGCCGCGTCGGTGGGTCCGTAGGCCATCGTCAGGCCCATCGCGCCATAGCCAATCGCCGAGACCACAAGGCCCTGGCTTCCGAGCGTCCGGTTCTGCATGGTGTGCTCCCCTGAAAGAGACTGCAAAGGTGACTTCTGAACGAAAGGCCCCTACTGGGTACGCCTCCCGCGTCCTTTCGCCGAACCGAACGATTCTGCTGGGCACGCCTGCCGGCATGACCGTTTGGACCGGGGGCAGCCCCACCCGAACTTTCTGGTGCGGAGTTGCTTCTCACCCGTGCAGGACGGGACTGCCGGGCCGGTTCACGGACGGTCGTGTCAGCGCGTCGCAGCGGTCAGCCCGGCGCGATGGATGCGGGTGTGCTCGGCGACGCGCCGGCCAAGGTGGCGGGCGGTGTTCAGGTCTGCGTCGTGGACCTCGGGTGCGTCGTTGAAGCTTTGTGCGCCGGCGCCGAGGTAAAAGCCGAGGCGGTTGTCGTCCTGGGGGCTGGATGTGGTGGTGTTCCAGCCCGGCAGGAGGTTCAGGTTCACCCAGAGCATGCCGTGCTGGGCCGCCAGGAGCGCCAGGTACTGCAGGGTGTGCAGCTTGTCGCCGCTCATGGAGCCGGAGTTGGTGAATCCCGCCGCGAGCTTGTCGCTCCAGGCTCGGGTCATCCACCGCTTGCTGGTGGCCTCGGCGAAGGCATGGAATGCCCCGGACGCGGTGCCCATATAGGTGGGGGTGCCGAAGATGATGGCGTCCGCGGCGTCCATCAGCTCCCAGTCGGCGTCACTGAGGGAGGCTACGTCCACGCGATGGACCTGCGTCCTGGCGATGGAGCGTGCGCCGTCCGCGACGGCTGTGGCGATCTGCGCGGTGTGGCCGTAGCCGGAATGCGACGCGATGACGATCGAGATGTCGGACACGGGGTGTTCCTTTTCTGCCGCGATGGCGGCGTGTTCGGCTTCGGTGATGGCGCAGGCGGGTGACGGGCCGTCTGCTGCGACGGTCGGCCGCACTGCTCCACGAGTGGGGCCGGTGGCCTCGGTCAGGGTGTGGCACATGCCCAGCCCCGCGGAGCGGCGCTGCCCCTCACCAGGGGCGTATCGTCGTTCCGATTAAAACCGTAGCACTGATCTAACGGTGATATGCAAAATCGGATACCGTTGTCCCATGGATGACGGACGACGCGCCGCACGGCGCCAGGTACTGAAGGTGGCAGCCAACCTCCTGGAGGAGGGCGGCAGCGAAGCGGTCTCCACGCGCGCGGTCGCCGCAGCCGCGGGCATCACGGCCCCCGCGCTCTACCGGATGTTCGACGACAAGGACGGACTCCTGGCCGAGCTGGCCACCTACGGATTCGAGATGTACCTGGCCGAGAAACGTGAGGCACTGGCGCTGACTCCCGACGACCCGGTAGCCGACCTCTACCGCGGCTGGGACCTGCACGTCGACTTCGGGCTGCAGCACCCGGCGTTCTACATGCTCATGTACGGCACTGTGCAGCCCGGCCGGCGCCCCCCCGCCGCGGACGAGGCGCACGCCCTGCTGGTGACATTGCTACGCCACGCGGCCGAGGCCGGGCGCCTTCGGGTTCCGGTGCCACAGGCGACCCGCGTCATTCACGCGGCAACCACGGGTGCCACGCTGGCACTGATCGGCGAAGCGCCCTCAAAGCGGGACCTGACCACCTCGGCACGGCTGCGGGACACCGTCATCGCCTCCCTCACCACGGACTCGCCCGCCTCCTCCGGGTCTGACCTGGCCTCGCGCGCACTCGCCCTTGACGCAGCACTGGAAACCGCGCTCACCGCCGGACCCCCTGCCGCGGACGCCGGGGTGCCCCTGAAAGCCACGGAGACAGCTCTGCTACGCGAATGGCTGCAGCAGCTGGCAGGCTGAACCGGCCACGTGCGGACCGGGGTTGGGAGCGGTGGATTGCGTAGATCATGCGCTCATGCTGACCGACTCATGCGCCGAACTCTCCATCCGGTAGGTGCCCAACAGCTCGGCCCGCCAGGGCGCCCTCGGCGGGACCGCTGACGGGGGTGATCACACGCGCTCCGGCCCAGCGGGCAAGCTGGATCGTCGCGTTGCCCACGAGCTGTGGTGGCGTACTACGGGGGCGGCGAGGACGAGCGGCTCTCCGTCCCGGTGCTGTCCTCGATGGCGGCGAACCTGCGCTGGCAGAGCGTCTTCGTCTACACCGTGCCGCCTGCCGCCAAGCAGCAGGCGCTCACTTCACGCTGGAGCGCACCGCTGACGCACATGCCGCGCTCGAACAAGACGTAGTGGGGAAGGTACTGCTCGACATCCCGTGACCTGGCACTGCCCGCCAAGAGCGGCGACGGAGGCGGGGCACGGGGCCGGCCGTCAAGCTCGACAGACGTTCGCGCGACAGAGCTTCGAAGGGATCAACGCCTTCCTCACACGGTTACCCCAACCCGTGCTGCCTTGCCGACATGGCCCTCAGGTTGAGGAGCCCCTGAGCGCCCGGTCCGTGCTCCCCGCGTTCTCGGCGAGACCTACGCCTGGCGGGAGATGCACCAGCGACAGTCCTCGGCCCGGATCTTCGTCGAGCACGCCAATGGCCGAGACCCACCGCGCGATCGCTTCACAGGTCTCGGACCGCTCCGCCCGCCGACCGACCCGCTGGAAGCCTGGCACCGAACTGGTGCTCACCTAGCAGGCTGCCTCCTGATCACCCACCTGCCGACCGTCGGACCGGCACGTCCTGACCTCAATTGCGACCGTGACGTTACCGGGGCGGACTCGATATCCCTCCGAGCCCCGTCCGAACCCGGGCTCCCCGGAGTCCCCTGCCGGTTTGAGCCTCCTGCCCTCTGGAACATCCCACTGGATCGGTCCTCTGGGGGTTTGGGACGGGGCAGTTGTCGGTCCGCGATCCGAGGCGGCTGCCCTGGCCCTCGAAAGGTGACCCTGTGACGTCCAGGCATTCCCACCACGACTCTGAGCAGAAGGCGAACGAGCAAAAGCGTTCGTCCTCCCGCAGATCCGCTGCGGAACGGTTTCGGCGTCTCCCGCGAGCCCGATGGCCCTGCAAAGGAGTGCGGGCATGCCGCAGGGCTGCAGATGCTCCGTCAGGCCGGACACGCCTGGGCCCAGGAGCAGCACCGGCACTCCGCCGGATGCGGGCACCAGCACGATGAGCAGGCCGCGGTGCAGCGCTCGGCCGTGAAGGGTGTCCTGCGAACACCGGGTTACCCCTTGGACGAGGTCACCCGCACCGACATGGAGGGCCGGCTCGGCGCGGACTTCTCCGATGTGCGCATCCACAACGGCAGTGCGGCGAAGGCGTCGGCGGCCGAGGTCGGTGCCCGCGCCTTCACCTCCGGCAGCCACGTCGTCGTCGGCGACGGCGGCGCGGACAGGTACACCCTGGCCCATGAGCTCACCCATGTGATCCAGCGGCGTCAGGGTCCCGTCGCCGGGACGGATGACGGCAGCGGGCTCAAGGTCTCCGACCCCTCCGACCGGTTCGAGCGCGAGGCCGAGGCCAACGCGCATCGCGCCATGGCGGCGCCGCCCCGGTTCGAGGTCACGATGCACTGCAGCCCTCCCGCACGGAAGCGGCGTCGCCCTCCTTCACCGGGCCAATTGCGGCCTCTACACCAAGGAGATGGGCTACCTCAACGCCATGGAGGCGCAGATCGCGATGAGCGAGGAAGGCATCGAGTGCTGCCAGGTGTGCCGCCCACAGGACTGACCGGGGACGGGAAGGCTCCAGGGCGATCGAGTGGGGCGCCGGCGTGGGAGGCATTCATGGCATGACGTGGTCCTTGCCCGAGCCGATGCTGACCGTGGCCGTGAACAGTTCGGTGCTGCCCCCTGGGTGGGCGGCGGAGCCGAAGTGGGACGGGTTCCGCGCACAGCTCGCCGTACACACCGGCGGGCGCGGGCTGCTGCGCTCGCGGCAGGGCACGGACATGACCGGGTCGTTCCCGGAGCTTCGAGCGGCGGCCCTGGCGCAGCTGCCGCCGGACACGGGCCTGGACGGCGTTATGTGACCTGTCCGGATGTCTCACGCCCAAGGTGCTCAGGTGACTCAGCACACCAGGAAAGGGGGGCTCTCACAGTACCTGTATCACCAGGGTCTCCCAGCCGTCCAAAACGCCTGTCAATCTGGATGAGTTGAAAGCGCCGACAACACTCCACGGACGCGCACTGCAGCGTTGACCACATCAGTTCAGATTCAGCTGCCCGAATGCGCGACCGTGTCGGCGTGTTCTCCCACGACAGAAGGGACCGAGGCCAATGGTGGACAATCAATTCACCACTCAGACAGAACTTTTCGATCTGCGGGGGAAGTACGCCCTTGTTACTGGCGGCACCAGGGGAATTGGGATGATGATAGCGCGCGGCCTTCTCCAGGCCGGCGCCCGCGTCGTCATCAGCTCACGCAAGGCGGACACATGCGCGGAAGCACAGCGTGTGCTGTCCGAATTTGGCGACGTTCAAGCAATCCCGGCCGACCTGTCCAGGCACGACGAGTGTCAGCGCCTCGCTGATCATGTCAAGGCTGACTCAGAACGACTCGACATCCTCGTCAACAACGCGGGAGCCATGTGGCGCGAGCCGCTGGAGACGTTCCCGGACGAGGCCTGGGACACAGTGATCGACCTCAACCTCAAGTCGCCGTTCTGGCTGGTGCAGGCGCTGCTCCCCGCACTTCGCCAGGCGGGCACCGCCGATGATCCCGCGCGGATCATCAACATCGGCAGTATCGCCGCCATCCACGTCGCCCAGGCGCCCAACTACTCGTACGCCAGCAGCAAGGCGGCACTCCATCAACTCACCAGAGTGCTTGCCAGAGAGCTGGGCCCACAGCACGTCACCGTGAACGCGGTAGCACCGGGAGTGTTCCCGTCGCAGATGATGGCGTCCACGCTCGATGCCATCGGCGACGCGATCGCTGCGGCGACCCCGTTGCGCCGGCTCGGCCGCGACGACGACATGGCGGGTATCGCCGTGTTTCTCGCCAGCCGGGCTGGGTCCTACCTCACGGGCACCATCATCCCGGTGGACGGCGGCACCGCGACGACGGCATCGGGTACCCCTTAGATTGCGGGACGGCCTTACGGTGAGGGGATGGCCACTATGGATCTACGCACCGAGATACGGGAGTTCCTCAGCTCGCGTCGCGCCCGCATCACACCCGAGCAGGCGGGCCTGCCCGCTTACGGCGGCAACCGTCGGGTCAAAGGTCTGCGCCGCGAGGAGGTGGCGCTACTGGCAGGGGTATCGGTCGACTACTACGTGCGCATGGAGCGCGGCAGCCTCGCCGGTGCTTCCGATGGCGTGCTCGAGGCGTTGGCCTCTGCCTTGCAACTCGACGAGGCCGAGCGTGACCACCTGTTCCACCTCGCCCGTCAATCCGGGGCGCCCAGCGGCCCACGCCGGCGCAGGCCTGCCGTGACGGTGCGCTCGACGCTGCAGCAGGTCCTCGACGCGATCTCCGATGCGCCGGCCTGGATCGGCAACGGACGATATGACGTGCTCGCCATGAATCAACTCGGTCGTGCGCTGTATTCACCGGTGCTGGCCGACCCGAGACGGCCCGCGAACACCGCGCGGTTCGTCTATCTGAACCCCGAGGCGGCCAGAGATTTCTTTGTCGACTACGACCGAATCGCCGGCGACGTAGCCGCGAAGTTACGCATGGAAGCCGGCCGCAATCCGCACGACGAGGTGCTGATCGCCCTAGTCGGCGAACTGTCAACGCGCAGTGAACTATTTCGGCAGCGGTGGGCATCTCAGGACGTGCGGCTGCACCGGTCCGGCCGCAAACGTCTGCGCCATCCGATCGTGGGCCGGCTCGACCTGGATGTCGAGTCCCTGGAACTGCCCGCCGAACCCGGCCTCCACCTCAACGTCTACACCGCACCTGCGGGCACCCCGACCGCTCACGATGTGGCGCTCCTGGCGTCGTGGGCGGCCACCCAGGAGACGCTGCTGACCGAGTTCGAAGCACACAACGGATAGTTCACCCCTCTCGCTTCGATCACCTCGCTGATTCCGGATGCGTCCACCATCTCGGAGCTTGAGAACGGACGCCTATCCGTCCCACGCGATGGCATGAGAACTTCGGTTGCCGTTCGACCCACCGGACCGTGGCCCGTTCGCGGGCAAGTCGGCCGCGGGATTGCCCAGGCTCCCCTATGACTTGCTCGTGCTGCCTACGGCGGCCGGGCCTCGCAAGGTGCACTTGGGGCTTGCCCGCCGCGCGGGCTTGCTAGGCAGTCGGCTTGCGCAGTCGACGGGCAAGGCCCAGTGCTATCACGATGGATGCACCAGCTGCTGATGTGGGTGATCTACGGAAGCGGGAGAACCAGCCGCCCGTCTCCTTCGGTCCCGGCTGCCCTGGGAGCGTGAAGTCGTACGGGCCCGTCCCGTCGCGTTCCGGCACGGATTGCTCCTGCCGGTCGGCTGCGCGGCGCTCGGATGCTTCACGCTCGGCCCGCTACCGCCTTCTCCTTGCAGGCAGCGCACAGGTGAGGGTGGCCGTCATCCGGGGTGTTCCAGTCCGTCGGCTGTGCCACTTCCCACCGTTCGTCGATGAACCTTGCCCCGCAGCCCGTGCAGACGGGACTGCGGGCCTCGCGCTCGGCGGCCTGCTTCGCCGCCTGGCCCTGGGCCAACCGCCGCAGCTGTGCCTGATACTCCTCGTGCCGGGCCGATGCCCGTTCCCGGGCACGGTCATCGGCCGCATCGCGGCGCGGGTTGCCGATCGCATCGAGGAGCGGCTGCGGCTGGGCACGGCCGAAGAGCAGGAACACGGCGCCGGCCGGGCCGTGCTGGCGGAGGTTGCGCAGTCCGACCGCGACGATCGGGATCTTCTCGTCGTAGTAGTGGTGGTGACCGTTCTCGGCCCTTTCGCCCTGCCACAGGTGCCGGGTGAGCTCCATCAGGTGCGGGACCGGTTGGGGCTGCGCTCCCCGACGTGGTTGAACACCAGCAGGACGGGCGGGTGGGAGGCGTCCCCGGACCGGGTGGCCGGGGCCCGTCCGGCGGGTGCGCCACATCGGGATGCTCCAGATCAACCTCAAGATGTTGCCCCGCCTCGCGGAGATCGAGAAGGACCTTCTCGTGCGCCGGAAGCGGGCCCAGGAAGAGCACTGGCTCGGCGAGGTTGAAGGCATCGACCCGACCCTGACCTTCCTCCGCGCCAAACAGGCCGAAGCCGCCCGCCTCACCAGGAGACCCGCCACCGACCTCGGCATTCCGCGCTCACGCCCACGCCCACGCCCACGCCCACGCCCACGCCCACGCCCACGCCCACGCCCCGAGGAGCCTGAATGATCACCCTCCGAATGAGGGAAGTTCGGAGCGGCGCGCGCTACCAGATCAGCACACCGCCAGCGACGCCCCGCGCACGCTCGGCCGCGTCCTCGATATTCCTCAGCCGCTCCGAGATCTGCCAGACGTACTCGGCGTGTGTTTTTGACGGATCAGTCCGCGGGGCCACGACTTCGAGGTTGCTGCGGATCAAGGCACACTGAGCGTTTTCAGCGTTGCCTCTCCAGGGTGAGGACACTCTGGTGATGACGCTCATGCGGTTGGGGCTGATGCGGGATCTGCGGAATATCTGCCAGGACTTCAGCCGTGTGATGCCTCGGCCGACGGGAGCCCGAGCTGCGGACAGGGCCCGGTTCTTGGTCCGTTCGGTAAGGGTGAGTTCACCGCCCGGCGGGCGGCGCTTGGCCGTGGTGACCCCTTCGCCTGCACCGATGTAGGCCATGTCGGCGAGGACCGGAACGCCCTGACGCTCGCAGATCCGCAGGATCTTGTGAGTGAGGGCGGCCGTCAGGTCGCGCGCGGCCCGGCAGCGCCGGCGACAGCCACGGAATCTCCCCGGCCGGGTCCGTGACGACCTGCACGTTCACTCCGTGCCGCTTGTGTTTTGAGGAGCAGTCGGCCAGGCCATCGCCGACGCGGTCGCACTCGGCGAGCGTGCCGTCGAGGAGGACGAAGTCCGGGTCGTGCACCCGCAGCGTCTTGAGCAGGCCCGGTGCTTGCTCGGCGAGCAGCCCGGTCACCGCGGTGACATGGGGGTGGGTGGTGCCGACGGATATCCCGAAGGCTCCGGCGATACCGGCGAGGGTGTCGTGTCGGTGCGGGTACACGAGGGCGACCAGGGCACGACGGTGCGGAGGGAGTTTGCACCGCCGGGTCACCCTCGCGGGTGATGATGAGCATCGTGACCCACTCGATCAAGGCCTGGGGCAGGTCAAGTACGGCAGGATATAGAACCAACGGGGCTCCTGCGCTGCCGAGTTGAGACGCGAACACCTCACTCAACGGCACGGAAGCCCTGTCCGTTGCGCACCCCGTCCTCGCCTGCCCCCATCACCCGATCAGTGGCCACACTGAAAACGCTCAATCACAAGAACATCCCAACCGACAGCATGCTGCAGAGATCAACGAGCAGGCTCAGCAGCGGACTTGCTGAGTGCCCTGCCCCGCATCACCGCCGATTAGGGAAGATTGACCGATCTCACCGACGATTGATCAGTGCCTTCCGATCAACGCAGGCGTGCAAGTCGCAATAGGGCTTCGTCGCGGACATCGAGGTCTCTGTCCGCTGCCAAGACCCGAAGCTGCACGATCAGCTCGTCAGCGTCCTGACCGGTCGCCCAACGTGGGTCAGAGTCCAACTCTGCAGCGAGCTGATCGGCGCTTCCCTGGTCAGAGGCGACTGCGCGGGCGGCGAGCACAGCACGCAGGCCAGTCAGATCTCTCCGAGCCAAAAGAGCCATCGCGGTCTCCGAAGTCACCCCGGTGTCCTGAGCGTCTAGCAACAAACGGTGCAGGACACTGGAGACCCCCTCAATCTGCGGTGCTGCCGCCAGACGTCGTCCCGCGGCAGCCCTCACAGACCAGACCGGCGACTCCGCTGCCGCGAGCCCGTCGCGAAGGCCTCTCTCGGTGAATTCATCCACTCCACCAAGCCGCCAGCGGGACACCTCGATCACGCATCGTTGAGACAACACAACAGCGGTCAATCTGCAGTGACAGGGCAGCGAGCCCGGGTGTCAATTGAGCCAAGGCGCAGTGGCTTCAGGCACATACAGTAAAGCTACTTACTATGTAAATAAGTTTTACACCATGCTTGTTGGGTGAGCACGACACGAGACGGAGCACTCAACGAACTGCGCGCCTGGTCCGCCCCGGGACGGCGGGCGGACCTAATCGCTGCGGCGTGACAGGCCGGCGAGACAAATGTGTCAGCCTTGGCCGAGGACGCGCGGATCAGCCGGCCCACCGTGTACGCCGATCTGCGATCCATGGGCATCGACCCCGACCACCGACCGACGGGCAACAACGCGATCACCATTTCCCCGCTCGGCATCGAGGGCTTCACCGGTGTCGGCGAAACGCTCGACGTCGAGTACGACACGGCACTGCGCCGGTGGGCCGCGCAGCACCCGGCCCTCGACCCGCGCGGACCCGAGGGCCACACAGAGGGAATGCGGCTGGTGGCCATGATGGACACCGTCGCCCGCTACTCCGATGTCCGCGACCGCGTCGCCCAAGAGCAGGTCGCCCGCGCTGAGCTCGACCGCCTGCTGCACCAGATCGAGCTGCGCTGGGAGGCGCTGAGCACCACCGCAGCATGGCTGGCGGCCCACCACGCCTACGTCCTCGCCGTCGACGAGGCCCGCATCGCCATCGACATGTGGAGCGAGCGCGCCGAAGCCGCCCTGCGTCGCCCGTTCTTCTGCCACTCCCCCGGGACGAGGCCGCCTGCCGCCAGACCCACGAGGCCGGGCACCCCGCGCTGGAGCAGGCGCTGGCCGACCTCCACCAGGCCCACGAACGCCGCCTGTCGCTGGCCGCCCAGACTCTGCACATCGCCCAGCCCACCCACTGACCGCAAATCAGCACAACACGAAGGCGCCCGCAACCAGGTGAAGTGGCTGCGGGCGCCTTTCGACCGTACGGCGCGGCACCGGACACGAGGCAACGCACCTGCCCGAGAGCCGAGTTACGACGGTCCGCGGGGCGGCGGGGCGGCCCGAAGCAGGTCCCACAGCGGGCGGCCGCCTGCGGCCCATTCCTCCAGGATCCGGCGATCCACCAGATGCAGCCTCTGCGACTTGGCCAGCGGCGGGCACTTCGACGAGAAGCGTCCGTTCGTCGCCAGCACCACCACGTCGCCCCGTGCAGCTGCCGGCCGTGCCGTTCAGCACGAGCAGGTCGGCGGTGACGACCGCAGGGCCCCGGTCACCGTCCCGGCTGTGCTTGCACTGGATCACCCGTCGCTGCACTTCAACCGATCGAGTGGTCAGTGCCTCTGGTGACCAATGCCGGGCTGCAGGAGGAGTCGCGTGGACCGCGGTTACTTGGCCGTGATGCACTGGGCTCATGAGCTTGTCCGTGGATGTTTTCGTCGTCGGTGTGGGCGGCCAGGTGGACGTGCTGGACGTCCCCGAGGGCAGTTCGGACCTCGCCGGCTTCGAACGCTGGCGTACTTTGGTGTGGGGTTCCGAGGCCGTTCGCTCACTGGGTGCGAGCTTCTTTCCGATCCTGGCCAGCGGTGACTTGAAGGTGCTCTCGGACCAGGTGATGGATTTCCTGACCGAGTGTGCCTTGATCCGCAGCAACCTCGAAGTCGTGGCCCCGCGGACTGATCCGTCAAAAACACACGCCGAGTACGTCTGGCAGATCTCGGAGCGGCTGAGGAATATCGAGGACGCGGCCGAGCGTGCGCGGGGCGTCGCTGGCGGTGTGCTGATCTGGTAGCGCGCGCCGCTCCGAACTTCCCTCATTCGGAGGGTGATCATTCAGGCTCCTCGGGGCGTGGGCGTGGGCGTGGGCGTGAGCGCGGAATGCCGAGGTCGGTGGCGGGTCTCCTGGTGAGGCGGGCGGCTTCGGCCTGTTTGGCGCGGAGGAAGGTCAGGGTCGATGCCTTCAACCTCGCCGAGCCAGTGCTCTTCCTGGGCCCGCTTGCAGCGCAGCACCGCCCACGAAGGCGATCTTCGGGGAGCCGAACTCGTCGTGATTCAGATTGGACAGCGGATAGCTGTGGACGATGTTCGCGTCGCTGGCCACACAGAGGCTGGGACCGGCTCGATTTTGATGGCTCTTACTTGGGTGGGTGGATCCGCACCTCGTCTGGGCAGGGGTTCTCCATTGCAACGTGGCTTGAACTGACGTACCGCGCAGGTAGACAAGTTCCAGTTGTTTCTTGACGGGCTCGATTCCCTAATGAACACCAATCCGGCAGCTTACATCGAAATCCGGGAGTCACCCCGGCGGGCCGCGACATACGCAACCGACCAGTACTACAAGCTCCAGATGGCACTCTAAGGCAGCAGCAACCAGTCGAATACTAGACCTCGATAGGGCGCGCCCAAGCGATCCCTCCAAAGGGGCTGATTATACAGTGAGCGAGTCAGGTTGGTGCACTTCCAGGAGACAGGAATGGCTATGCGAGTCGAGGGTGCACGGGCCGCCGCCATGGTCGCGGCATGCTTCTTGGGTACCGCAGGTTGGAGTACGTATGGGCCCGTTGCGCACGCAGAGCCACCCAAGCCGAAGGTGAACTCGGTCACCTATGTAGGCAATGGGGAAAAATTGAGTGTCAGTTTCACCTACAGGTGCGCTGCGGGCACGGCAACCCAGGTTCACATTACGGTGGCCGAAGACACTCCCGAACTGACTGCTGAAGAAAAGCAGGATCTCGGCGCTAAGGGGAGGAGGGACGGGTGGAACAACGATGACGCGGTCTGTGACGACACCGACCACACTGGAACAATGCTCGTCACGGGGGACACCTTGTTTTGGCACCATCCGGGTGGCGGCAGCGCGGGCATCCACTTGGTGAACGGTGGTTCCAACTGGCCCACATACTGGGAACGCTTCACCTGGTAGCAGCCTATTGAGCCGAAACCGTCTGGTTGCCTATCTGAGGATCCAAGCCGTTCCTGATGGCTCTTGAAGCCGTCAGACGGCTGCCACTGGCTCCCCTGGCGAAGAGGGACGTCGTCGCTACGCCTCGCTCCACCCGGCTTCGATCGCGTTGTCCATGTGGCCCTGGACGAGCGGCTGCATGAAGTCCGTTTTCTCGTCCTCGGTCATGAGGTGCCAGCTCGGCGCGATTTCGTCGGGCTCCAGGACGTACTCCTCGGTGCTGGCTGCGTCCGATGCCATCCCGATGTAAACGGCCCTGGAGTCCTAGCTCGGACACCAGCCGCAAACTAGCCGAGGGATCACGTGCTCGGCGCTGTAGCGGCGTGTTCGTCGTGCTCCCGCAGCATCCGCATGACGGTGGCGAGCGAGGGATGCTGGCCCCTCTTCGCACCGGTGGTGATGACGAGGCGCTTGGCGATGTCGCGCTGGCTCATCTCCTGGTCGCGTGGGTGGAGGGCCAAGCACAACATGTCGTCGTCGGTAACCCCGGCGCCGCCGATGGTCTTGCCACGCTTCCGCGCGCTCTCGTGGCCTTCGAGGTTGCGGTCGCGGATGTACTCGCGCTGCATGCCGGACATGGCCGCGAGCACGGTGAACACGATGCCGGACGGATCGTGTGAGCCCTTCAACTCTCCGGTGAGGAACTCCAGGCCGACGTAGCTTATCCTCAGTTTCTCGGCGAGCATGGCAAGTTCGATGCCGCGCCCCAGCCGCTTGTGCTCGTGCACGACGAGGGTGACGGCGATACCGGAGGAGCGGATCTCCCCGGCGAGCTTCACAGCAGCCTCCAGCTCGGGTCGTTTGGTGGCGCGGGTGGAGATCTTCTCCGAAAAGACCCGGGTGACCCCGGCCTCGCCGAGCGAGTCGAGTTGTACGTCCAGGGGCTGCCGGGCGGTCGCGGCACGGGCATAGCCGACGCGGACGTGTCCGACCGGTTCGGCGCCGGCGCGCACGGGCCGGGGGCAGCTCGGTCCGCGCCGAACCCGGCTTGCGTACGGCGGGAGTCGGTACGCTGAGCGCCTTGGCGAGTTGGGGCACCAGGGCGGAAGCGGGCCGTGTGGTGCTGGATCGCCACCCTGTCCTTGCCGGTCCGGCACGGGCAGCCCGCGGGGGCGGCGCAGGTGGACATCAGGCAGTCGTGCGATTCCACGCGCTTGAAGTCGTCGCTCACGGCCCCGAACCGTTTCATGAGGGTGTTTCAGATGTCCAGTCGAACCGAGCAGATTGAGGAACGGGTCACTGAGGCTGCCTGGTTCGGCGTGGTAGATAACGAGCTGATGGCCGGGGGCGTCGCACGTCCGAAGCCTGGTAAGTGAGGGTGAGTGGGCCGACGTGCGGCTGGAGGATGCGTTTGGCGTTTTGGGTCCTGCCGCGCACGGCGTGGCCGTTCCCGAGGCGGGTGAAGTCCGCGCTGTGCTCAGTAAGGGTGCGGACGAGTTCGCGTAGCCGTGGGCTATCAGGATCGAATCCGGGTTGCCTCCCGGAGGTTGGCGACGGCGATCTGTGCTGCCCGGTCCCAGTCCGTGCAGAAGTTGCGGCCTGCGGGGCCGAGGAAGGTCATGAGGGCCAAGTTGTCCGCCGGCTCGGGGCATAGAGGGCATCGGCAAGGGCGTTGACGGCGAGGAGGTCCAGGGTCCGGCTCATGGCGAACGCTGGAGTGTTCGAGTAACCGTCCACGAGCTGTCGCAGCGAAGGGCTGACCCGTTCGGCGGCGTGGACGGAGGGCTGGTCTTTCGGCGCGGCCACGCCAAGCAGGTACAAGTGCGGGCGTGCGTCCGCGTCGAGGCTCAGCGTGCGGCTGAGCGCGTCGACCACCTGGGGTGAGGGGTTGCGCTCGCGGCCTTGTCCCAGGCGGGTGTAGTGGTCGGCGTTCACACCGGCCAGGACGGCGACCTCCTCGCGGCGCAGTCCGGCGACTCTGCGGGCCCCTCGCCATGCCGACGCCCTCCGGCCGCAGTCCGTAGCGGCGTGTGCGCAGGAACTCTCCCAGGTGGTCGTCGTCCATGTGTTCATGACTAGACGGTGACCCGGTGCGCTGCCGGGGTGTGCCACACCCAGGCAGCGCGCGTCCTGGTTGGTGGCCGCTGACCTGCCCAGACTCGGTGGAGCGGGAAGGACCACGCCATTCGATGAGAGGAGTCCGCCATGGCAGGGACCGTTGAGGGCGACCACGTCGACGTGGTGGGAATGTGGGTAACCGCGGATGGCCATATTCGTCAGGAGCTGCTGCTGGACGGCCGTTATGCCGAAGCCCGCGGCGAGCGGCGCAACGCGTACACCGGCCGATACACGGTGACCGGTAGCCACCTGGACTACGTCGACGACACCGGGTTCACCGCCACGGGCGACATCCGGGGCGGGGTGCTCCATCACGAGCACCTCGTGCTCTACCGGGAGCAGAAGTCGTCGTAGAGAGGCCGGGCCACGGCTGCCTTGGGCAGAATCCGCCG
>NZ_JBIAGW010000041.1:0-26075 GCF_042869955.1 Streptomyces sp. NPDC006691 | reverse complement strand
CCGGCGTCCGCGCCGGTGCTGTTGGTGTCCCGGGCGGTGTCGAGGCGGCCGGCGTCGTTGTAGGCGTAGGTGGTTGTGCGGTGGGTGGCGTCCAGGTTGTCGGTGCGGGTGTAGATCTTGACGCCGCTCTTGTCCGCGTTCGCGCCGGAGGGGCGGTACGTGTACGTGTACGCGAGGTCGACGAGGGTGCCCTTGGGGGAAGTCGCCTTGATGGATTTCGGTTTGCCGTCGGCGTCCAGGACGACGCTCTGCACGGTGTTGCCGGGGTAGGTGGTGGTGGTGCGGTGGTCGTTGGCGTCGTAGTCGTACGTCGTCGTCCGGCCGTCGGGGGCTTTGAGGGTGTGGAGGCGGTCGGCGTCGTCCCAGGTGTAGTCGGTGGTGCCGGACGGGTCGGTGTAGGTGTCGACGTTGCCGTCCGGGGTGTAGGTGAGCACCGACTGGGAGTCGTCCTGGAGGGTGCGGACGGTTTCGCGGCCCAGGCCGTCGTAGGCGTGCTTGACCGTGCCGGTCTGGTCGGTGCGCTGGGTGAGGTTTCCGTCGAGGTCGTAGACGTACGTCACCGACAGGCCGCCGCTCGTTGCCACTTTGCGGACCTGGTCAAGGTTGTCGTACGTGTACGTCGAGGTGATGCCCCGGCCGTCGGTGACCGTCCTGGGCCGCCCGAGCGCGTCATAGGTCGCGGTCGTCGCGCCCTGCGGGGCGGGCGGGGCGGACTTGGTCAGGTTGCCCTGGTCGTCGTAGGTGAAGCTGGTGGTCTTGCCGCGGACGTCCTTGATCGTGCAGCGCTGGCCGACGAAGCCGCCGCAGGTCGGTGTCGACGGGTTGAACGTCGAGCTCGTCGTGCCGCCGCCCGTGCCGGACACGGCGACCGACGTGGTGTTGCCGACCGCGTCATAGGCGTACGTCGACTTGGTGTTGTCGGGGGTGGTGAAGGAGTCCGGGACGTCCATGCCGGCCTTGTTCAGCCAGGGCGTGAACGACGCCACCGCGCCCGTGGGCAGCTTGGCGGAGGTGGGGTTGTTGCGGTTGTCCCAGCCGTAGGTGGTGACGTTGCCCGGAGTGTTGCCCGTGCCCAACGCATCGGTCGCGGTCTGGGTGAGGTGCTTGGTGTAGGTCTTGGCGCGGGAGTGCTTGAGCGGGTCGGTGACCTTGGTGACCTCGCCGTCCGCGTTGTGGTCGTACGTCGTCGACTTGGTCAGCGGATCGGTGACCGTGGTGGTTCCGGCCGCGTACGGGGTGGCAGCAGAGTAGGCGAGGGTCCAGGTGGGTTCGCCGCCGCCGGAGCCGCCCTCTTCGTAGAACTGCTTGTAGGAGGTGAGGCGGTTCTGGTCGTCGTAGCCGAACAGGATGGCCCGGCTCTCGGAGGTGGTGATCTTCGACAGACGGCCGTCGCTGTCCCAGTTGTATTTGGTGACGTTGCCCTCGGCGTCCGTGGTCTCGTCGATCCGCCCGCCGCTGTCCAAGTGGTACTTGACCGTGCGGCCGGTACTGTCGTGGGCGTTCCAGTGCGTCGCGTCCTGGCGCTCCAGGGTGATGGAACGGGCCGAGGCGTCGTCGGTGACCTTGATGCCGGTGACCGCGTTGTCGGCGTCGCGGTCACGTTCCACGCTCTGGTGGTTGCCGTTGCGGTCCGCGATGCGGGTCAGGCTGCCGTACTGGTCGTAGGTGTCCTTGGACCCGGATGCGCGGTCGGTGAGGGTGTAGGTGCTGTCGCTGTTCTTCTTCAGGTCCAGCGAGTAGCCGGCCGGGGTGGTGAAGGTCCCGTCCGCGTTCTTGGTGAAGGAGACTCTCGCGCCGGACTTGTCGTAGAGGTCGACCGACGCCGTCGGGTCGGTGTCCAGGTAGCGCTCGTAGCCCAGCCACCAGGCGTGGGAGACCGAACCCCAGGGGGCGTCAAGGGAGTTGTAGGTGCGGCTCCAGGTCAGGTTGCCCGCGACACCGGCGATGTCGAAGTCGGTGGCGGCGACCAGGAGGTTGCCGGTCGAGTAGTCGACCTTGACCGCGACCGACTTCGACAGCCGCAGCCCGTAGTACGTGTGCCAGGGGACCTCGCCCTGGCCCTGCGGCGGAGTGCCGGCGGACGCCATGCCTGAACGGGCCTCGCCGCGTGCGCTGCTGGTGGTCCCGCGGGCTTGCTGGCGGGTGTGCCAGGCTTGACGGTCCGCGCTGGGCGGTGCGGCACGCCTGGACGCCGGAGCGGTGTTGGTGCCGCCCGCGAGCGGCGGTAACGCGATGTCGGTCTTCTTGCCCCACGCCGATCCCGCCGCATGCGGGGCGGCCGGCGAGGCGAGGGCGGGTAGAGCGGAGCCGGCCAGCGCGGCCACGGCTACCGCCGCCACCACCGAGAGGCGGGTACGGGATCTCGCGCGCCCCCTGGGCATGCCGAACGAGGGTGTGTGCATGGCTTTCCCCTACGGAAGATTCGCCCCGGCAGCCCCACTGGCCCCGGGAGGGCACACACGTTCACACAGATATCCGAAAGAAACGCCCCTCTTTCCCCCTAACAACCGTTCCATGTGGGCCAGTTCAGGACAGAGGCAGGCAGTCCATTTGGCGCCGGGCCAGGCGTCCGAGCAGCCCTCGCAGGCCAGGACACGTCGAGACGTGACGCAAACACCCCGGCCGGAACTCACCGCTCCACTGATCGCCTCTACGTCCGCCAGCCCGGAAAGGACGTAGCTCACGCCATCCTGATCACGATCTGCCGAGCGCGGCCTCGATAGACATCGATCCCGCGCGTCAGCAGACAACGACGGCCCGCGCCCACACACGGGTGACACCCACGGATCCAGCGCGGCGACCGCTATCTCTTGAGGCATGATCACCTCTCGTCGCTGGCTGTACGCTGCCACCGCTTTCATCGGCCTGTCCGCCGTCCTACTTCCCGCCGCGCCCGCCTGGCCGGTCCCGCGGCTGCGCACACCGCGCCTGTGCTGCGCCGGGCTCTGCCGACGCCTCCCGCCGATGTCGCCCGCGGCGAGCTCGGCGAGCTGAACGTGGAGGCTGCGCATGCGATGGCCGGCTACAGCCGGACGAAGTTCCCGCACTGGGCGATGCAGGGCAACCAGTGCGGCACCCGCGTTATCTGCACTGCTGGTTCCGGGGACTCACGGAATGCCAGTGGCAGTACGGTTATGTAGCTGAAGATCACGGCAAGAGGTACGTGGGGCACAGTGCGGCCGGAGGGTGGATCCCGAGCTGGATTGCTCGTGGGAATGAGATCCCGGTGCGGCTGCGCGCCACCCCTGGTCTCGGGTACGAGTGGGGAAGTCCGCCGTCTCCACGGAGCCCACGCAGCCATCGGCATGAGGCCGCCGCCCGGATTCTCGCGAGCGGCCTGGGTAGGCCGAGAGACGACCCTGGTGAAGTCCTTGACCCAGATCATCGCGCCGCGAAGGTGGAGAACGGCGAGGCAGCTCGCGGAGGGGCTTGTCATAGCGGGTGGCTATGCCTCGCCAGGCCTTCAGCTTGTTGATCAGGCGCTCGACGGTGTTCCGTTCCTTGCACACTGAGAGGGTGTCTCCGGGCAAAGCGGCACAGCGAACTGCCGCTAAGTAGCACATCCAGCACGAGGCGTTTCCGGTGATGGCCGCGGTGTATGGCCAACGACACATCGCATTAACGCGTGTTACGCGGGACGATGTGTCGGCGTACGGCCACTGGCCGTGCCAGAAGGGGGACTTCCATGCGTGTGACCAGGGCTGCTGCCATCTCGGCACTACTGGCCGGCCTGATCGCCTGCGGAGACGGCGGGAGTCATCCGGCGACGCCCGGTGCCCGCCCGACCGGGACGCCGCGGGAGCTCGCCGAGACCGCGATCCTCAACGGCCGGGCAGCAGGCTCCTTCATCGCGACGATGAAGGGCCAGGTGATGGGCCATCTGGTGACGGGCAAGGTGACGGTCGACAGCCTCGGGCGGTGCGCGGCCAGCCTGGACACCGACAGCGTGGGACATATGGAGTTCCTCGAGTCCGGCGGCCGCGCGTGGGCGAAGACGGACAAGCCGATCTTCGGAACCGCGGTTCCCGCGGGCAAGTACGTCACCGGCCCGGTTACCTCCAACGCGTTCAACAGCTTCACCTTCTTCTGCAGCGTCGCGACCAAACACGCCGAGCTCAGTTCGTTCGATCCGGCGAAGCTCACCGAGCGGAGCCCGGGCATCGTGAACGGTGCGAAGACACGGGTGCTGGCCACGCCGGACGGCGACACCGTGTCCATCACCAACGCCGCCACGCCGTACGTGGTCCGGAAGGTATCCGGCCCCAAGAGCGAACCGTACGACCTCACCTTCAGCGACTGGGGCAAGCCACTCGACGTCACCCCGCCGCCGTCCGGCCAGACCGTCCCGCTTCCGGCGGATGCGAGCTAGGGAGCGAGTTACCTTGCCGGCCTCCACCTCCGCGCCTCGATGATCTGGATCAAGGACCTCACACGAGCAGCCCCTTGATCACAACCAAATACGCTCCCTAGTCCGATCGTTCGCAGGGAGGCAGCTGTCTCGGCAGGCTGGTCAGCCGGCGGTCGCCCTCCCGCCGCGCCTGGCCCTTGGGGGCGTCTGCCGGAAGCGTGGCCGCGGGCTCGTAGCCGGGAGGCGCTTCTGGCCAGCCATCTGGCCAGAAGCGCCTCCGAGGTGGGTGGGTTCCGGCTGCTATCGAGCCGGGCCTGGAACCGCTCGGATGGATCGGGTGAGGGCTCTGCGGACCGCGGTGACCTCGTCTTCCAGTTCGGCTGTGCGGCGTTCCAGCCCTGTCGGCCCGGTCGGTCTGCCCGGCGAGTTCGGAGATCAGGAGCGCGTTGTGGCTCTCCAGGTCCCGGATGCGGCGGAGGAGTTGGGTTCGCTGGACGTCGTCGATCTCGGCGCCGAGGGCGAGCCTGACCCGGGCCTGGAGCCGGTCGTGTTCTGTCTTCAGGTCCTTGATCTCTTCGCGGGCGAGTGCGAGGTCGGTCTGCAGGCCGGCCTCGCTGACTCGTTGCCTTGGGAGAACGGCGGCGCCCGGAATGCCGTGCCGGGCCTGTTCCTGGATGGCGGCTCGCACCGCCTGGTGGACGTCCGGGCTGTTGTAGACGAACCAGGTGGAGACGGCGGCCTTGCGGGCCACGCGGGCGACCGTGATCCGTTCGCCTGCGGCGACGAGGCCGGCGACGGCGTCGAGGCCCCGCTTGGTCTTGGCCTTGCTGTCGGCGGTCCGTGCCCGCCGCAGCCGCTCTATGCGGGCTTCACGGGCAGCGGTCGTCGGATACGTCACGAGGCCCTCCGGATGTCCAGGGTGTCGCCGGGGAAGAACGCCTGAGCGGCGCGGACCTTCCGCAGTTCCTTCGACGCTGTCTCCACCGCTTCCCGTTCCTGCGGGGACAGACCGGCCAGACGTTCATCCATCTCAGCCAAGACCTTCGCGTAGGCCTTCAGCTGGTGATCGAAGTTCGTCAGCACCCAGTCCGCGGCGCCCATGGCGGTCGCTGCCTCCCGGTCTCCCGGTCTGCCTGTAGATCGGCGATGGCCTGCTCCAGTGCCGGACGGTAGGAGGGGTCGGGCTCGTAGAAGTCGCAGCCGGCGCACTGGAAGCGGATGCGGCAGTGCCCGCCGCCGGCCTTGACGTTGCTGGGTTCGGTGCATCCTCCGTTCGGCACCGCGACGGAACGCAGCTCGTAGGCGAGCGGGTCGCTGGAGCCTCTCGGATTCCCGTGACGGTCAGCCGCGAGGACCGCCCTGGTTTCGACGGCCTTGCGGCGGCGCTCCTGGGAGACGGTTAATGGTGGAGTCGGGTATTGGAACTCCCGGAATACCCCCGCGCTCAGAGAGGATCGAGGAGCATCAGGACCTCGTCCCGGGTGTCGTCGGGCGCGAGGCGGAGGGCCCCGGGCCAGCGACCGACCTCACGCCATCCGAGTCGGCTGTAGAAGTCCTCCAGCCCCTCTTCTCCCCGGGCGGCGAGATGGAGCTGTTCGAGTCCCACGTCGTTGCGGGCTATCTTCCGCAGCTCACGCATGAGGGCGGAGCCGACACCACGTCCGCGGAACTCGGGGTGGGTCTGAAGGTGGTTGACCGTGCCCCAGTGCCGGATAAGTCGGTAGGGATCGTGGTTGAGGACAACCCATCCGGCAAGAACGTCGTCGAATCTGGCGGTGATGAGTCGGCTGTGTTGCGGGTGGAGACGGCCGAGGAGCTTGTCCGTGACCGGTGCGACGTCGTTGTCTTGGACGGGTGGGAAGGGGAATCCGGCGGCACCGCCCGAGTTGGTGACCGCGATCCAGCAGCCGATCAGCTGGCGTCGGAGTTCGGGAGTGACCTCGTGGGCGTCGGTGATCTGAGCGAGGTCGGGCATGCTTTCGGGCGTTGTCATGAGAAGCAGCATTTCAGCGGGGTCTGACATCGGGACGGGTCAGGCTTCCGAGTTTCGGCGGCTGATCTCGGCCGCGTAGGCGCCCCAGTCTCCGGCTGCGGCTCGCCGCCATTTGACGGCAACGGTGATGTCGATGCCGAGGGTTCGGGCGAGGACCGCGGCGGGCAGTTCGGTAGCGAGCTGGAACAGCGCCTGGAGTGTTGGGGGCGCTTATAGTCGTCCGGGTCGATCGTTTTCATGGGGGGTCCGGAACACATGCGGTCCAGGAGATCATTGATTGGCGTCCTGCTAAGCGTCGCCGCCGTGCTGCTGCTCGGCGCTTGCGGGACCCAGCGGGTCGAGGCCGGTGCGCCGACGACTACGGAAGCGCCGCGTTGGCAGACCTTCGCGCCGTTCCGCGTGACCGCCGCCCGGCTCTCCGACGACGGGCGGGCGCTCAGCGTCGATGCAGAGGTGCCTGGCAAAGGGAAAACCTGCGCGCGGGAGCTGAAGGCGGTCGTGACCTCCACGTCGGAGCGCACCGTGTGGGTGCAGGTCACCTTCTCCGCCCTGACCGGTGAACCGCACGCCGACTGCTCGAAGACCGCGACCGGCACGGCGAAGGTGCGGTTGCCATCCCAGCTCGGCCACCGCGAACTAGTCGTGGACAACAACACGACGTTCACCACGGACAACGCCGACCTGCCCGAGCTGCGCCGGTGCGGCGACCGCGGCTGCCACCCGGCACCCACTGGCTGCACCCCGGCCTCCTACGACCAGGCGGTGGCGGCGCTCGACGTGCCGAACCATACCTCCCGCGGCGAGGAGCACTGCGACGGAAAGTGGCTGGTGTTCGACGTGTCCTCGCGCATGGGCCCGGCCTGCGCCAAGGGCGAGGCCCCGGGCTGTGGGGCGAGCCTCAGCGACCGATGGTACTTCCGCGCCGAGAAGACGGGCTGGGTGCCCCTTGCACGCGGCACGAAGGCGGGCTGCGCCGACGTGCACCGCATCGAGCCCGCCTTCCCGGCCGCCCTGTGCGCCGACCTGCCCGCCCTGCAGCCCTCGAACTGAGCGCCCCCGGGCGCCTGTAGCGTTACCCGGCCTGCAGCTCAGGCACACGCCGCTCCTCGTGTCGGACCGATGACATCCAGAGGTGCTTCGAGCACCGCGGTGTCAGTTAAGTCCAATCCGAAATGCCGGGAGGAGACCAGATCAACTGAGATCCTTCGGCCCCGGACGTCTCAACCGTTCTGGTCGCCCCAGGTTGCAGCTGCGGCTTCGCACCAGATCACTTGAGACGGGACACCGCCACAGCGGCTAGAGGTTCAGCTGGATCCACCAGAAGAGCAGTCCGGCCAGGCCGGTGCCGACGCCGTAGCAGGCGCCGCGGACCACGCTTACCACCATCAGCCGGCGACGGCGGTGAATCCAGCGCCATACGCGGCGAATTGAGGCGCGTTACTTCTTCGGCGTCGGCTTCCGCGAGCCGTGCGCGGTCCTGCAAGGCATCCCGGTGCTGGACGAGCAGTTCTTCGAGCCGCTGCGGATCCGGTACCCGCTGAGCTCCGGCCGCTTTCTGCGGCCGGAGCTCACAACCTCGCTCTCACGGGATGACTCCCGCCGCATGCGGGACCTGAAAGATTCCCAGGAGACGGCCTCCCCACCTCGCAGTCTCGGAGGGAAAGTCAGGCGAGGCAGAACTCGTTGCCCTCGATGTCCTGCATCGTGATGCACGACTCGTTGACGCCATCGGCGCGCTGCGTCAGCACGTGTTTTGCGCCGAGCGCCATCAGCCGTGCGCATTCGGCCTCGAGTGTGGCCAGGCGCTCGTCACCCACGAGCCCGACACCAGCCCGCACATCGAGATGCACCCGGTTCTTGACGGCCTTCCCTTCGGGAACTCGCTGGAACAGCAGGCGCGGAGCCACACCCTAGGGATCAGTGCACGCGAAGTAGACCGCATCCTCGGGAGGCAGCGAGCGGAAGCACTCCTCCCACGTGGCGAAGCCCTCCGGGACCGCCGGCAAGACGTACCCCAGCACCTCGCACCAGAAGGCGGCGAGGCGCACAGGCTCCGCGCAGTCGAAGGCGACTTGGAACTGCTTGATCGTCGACATTGGCGCACGATAACAGGGGCCCTGCTCATCTCCGCAGGTCAGGTTCCAGAGGTAGTTAGGAGGGGGGGTGCTCCCCGGTGTCGTGCCCGAGACTCCGGCGCTCGCCCTCTCAGGCACAGAGTCCCTCAGCGCGCGGCCCGCTGGTAGACCGACGGAGTAATCCCATAGGCCCGCTTGAACCACCGGTTGAAGTGGGCCTGATCGGAGAAACCGGCGGATGCCGCGGCATCCGCCGGCGACAACCCGTCGGCCAACAGACGCCGGGCCCGACGAAGTCGCAGAAGACGCTGATAGTCGCTCGGCGCCATCCCGAACTCCATGCGAAACGCCCGATACAGCGCGAACCGACTACAGCCGGCCTCCAAGGCCAGATCGTCCGCCGATATGGGGTCCAGGAACAGCTCGTTCAGCAGGGCGTGGGCGCGCCGCGCCGTCTGCCGCTGCGCTGCGCCCTCCAGCGTCTGCCTGCGCGGCGCACGCGTCGCACCCCGCTCCGCGAGCGCGAGAACCGTGGCCGTAAGGAGTTCCTCCCGCGCCAAGCCACCACCGCCGTGCACCAGCGACTCATGCAAACGCGCCAGCGCCCCGGTGAGCACAGGATCCGTCAACACCGGCCGCACGAACAGGGGCATCACCCCTGCGGACTCGTCACCCGCGGCATCTCCAAGGGTCGCGCGCACCACTGAAGGACCGATGTGCACGATGCGGTACTGATACCCCAACTCGGCGGCGGCTTGGCCGTCATGCACCTCGTCGGGATTGAACGCCATCACCATGCCGGCCCCACTCGTATGGTGCGCCCCACGACAGCGGAAAGCCTGCGCGCCGAGGTCGGTGATGCCGAAGGAATAGCTGTCGTGGCTGTGCGGCGCATACACATGATCATGGAAGTGCGCGTGCATGGCCTCTAGATCACGCCCCCCGTCCCGCCAGTACCGCACCCAGCTGTCACCATTCCCCATGAACCCATTGTCGCCGCGCACGAGCGTTCAAGTCGGAGGGGGGGCACCCTCAGTCAGAGTCGGCGCATGGGAAAGACCAGTAGGTTCAGCAATCCGTACACCCTGCTGATGGTGACGATGGTGCTGTGGGGAAGCTCCTTCTCCAGCTCTAAATCAGTCGTGGAGCATGTGCCGCACTCGGTGGGGGCCTTCCTGCGCTTCGGCGGCGGTGCCCTGGCCCTGCTGCTCGCCGTCGCGACGTTCGGCAGGCGGACCCCGCGCGTGCCCGCCCGCAACGGATGGCTCGCCGCAGGTGCGGGTGTGCTGGGCGTCTTCGCTTACAACGGGTTCTTCTTCTGGGGCCTGTCGATGGCCCCCTCTCTGGACGCCGGCATCCTCATCCCCGTCATGAGCCCCGTCCTCACGAGTACGTTCCTTCTGCTGACTGGCAAGGAGAAGGCCACCTGGGCGCGCGTCACGGGCCTGGCCCTCGGACTCACCGGCGCGGGGATCTTCTTCATCGGCGCCGGCGGCAGCGGAGGCGGCGGATCGTCCCGCCTGTGGGGCGACGCGCTTTTCCTTGCAAGCGCAGTCTGCTGGGCGTCCTACACCCTGGCAGGTCCGCGCGTCCTGGCCGGCATCGACCCGCTCAAGGCCACCACATATGCAACATGCGCGGGCGCCGTACTGCTCGGCTTCCTCGCGGCCCCGGATGCGATGGACGTTGCATGGAGCGAACTGCCTACCACGGTCTGGTTGAACGTCTTCTTCCTGGCAGTCGGTGCCGCAGCCGTGGCAAACCTCCTCTACTACCGAGGAGTCAAAAGTGTGGGGCCGGCCAGGGCCTCCCTCATGATGTTCAACGTGCCCGTGATCAACACTCTGTGCGCCACCCTCCTCTTGAGTGAATCCTTCGGCTGGCTCCAAGGCGTCGGAGCACTGGTGCTGGTGGTGGGTGCCGTTCTCGCTGTTACACAGGGCAAACTGCCTTGGCGTCCAGCCGACACCAACGCACAGTCCCCTGTCGTCGCCGAAACCAGCGAACGTCAGGACGCGGCAGCCAGAAGTTGACGCTCCCACCCGGGACGTTCGAAGCACCGCATGCGATGGCCGGTCAGAGGTCCTCTCGTCCTCTTGTTTTCACCCAGCGTGGAGGACCTCGTTGCGGAGTGCGCGCAGCAAGGCCAGGGCGTCCTGCTTGTCGGCGTCGGTGAACGCGTGGATCGCCAGCAGGATCGATCGGGCGACCAGTTTTGCGGTGGCGGGGTCGCTGCCGGCGGGAACGGCCTGGTTGTGCAGGGCGTCCGTCAGGACGAACACGATACGGGCCAACGGATCACTGTTGATCTCTGCGACCAGCCGGCCCGTTTCGTCGCAGTCCATGGTGGCGCTGACATGGCCTCTACCTGCGTGTCAGGGTCATCGTGGTCCAGAACGGCATCGGCAAGGGGGCTTTGCGTGGACGCGCGGATGCGGAACGCGGCTTGGTCGGCGTGATGAGGGAGGCGTACACCGCCTCGCTGGGCGGCGAGCGGACCGTGCCGGTGCCCGGCCATGATGCCGCTGGTGCGCGGTGAGCCGGTCGGGCCGATCCAAGTGAAGGGAGCTACCCCGTGGGGGCAGTGGTGCTGTGCGCGGTGTTCTGGGCGGCGGCGGTCGCGGCGGTGATGCGGTGCGTCCAACAGTGGCGCAGTGGCGCCGATCGGGTGTGGTCGTCGAAGTGGAAGGCGTTGGCGGGGGCCTTGGTCGTGACGGCCTTCCCGGTGATGGCAACGGCCCGGTTGGTGTCGCCCGACGCGCAGTTCCTCCTCATGGATCTCGCCGGGCTGCTCATCCTGGGCTCCGTCGGCTCCCTGGTGGCTGGATGGGTGGCGGCACGTCGCAGCGATGCCCAGGCGCGGGTGATGCGGAGCGGGCTCGGGCTGCCCGCCAAGCGGAGGCTGTGGAGCCCGTGGGTCTTGGCGGGCTTGTGGAGCGCCGTCGGCATCCCCTTCACCGCCGCCGCGGTGGTCATCACCACCTGGTACGTCGAGGCGCGCTCCGAGCCTGCTGCCGACGGTACCCGGGCAGAGGCGGACATGGTCGCCTGGCTCTCGATCCTGACCATCGCCGCCGTCGTCGTCATCGGCGCGCTGCACGGCCTCCTCCAACACCGGCGACGCACCCGGGAACAGCAGCGAGTACGGCGCGCTGAGCAGCAGTACCTCATCACCAGCCCTGAAGACTGATGCCGCCGCTCACTCGCTAGCGGCGGCGGCCGTGACCAGGCAGTCCGGCGGGCATCGCGTACACGCTGGAGCCGCTGCCGCCTGTGACGGGCTTCGCCCACCCCTCGGTGGACGCCGACTGCACCATGTGCAACAAACCGTCAGGAACGCGCCGGGGGCGCTCCTGCGCAGCAGGCGTCTCGATCGGCTCTCCGGACAGCGGGCAGCCCTGACCCTCCGGCATCAAGTGGCGGGCGAGCGTGCCCTTGCTCGTGACACGAGCCCAGGTACCGCACGCGCACTCGTAGCTGTTCACCAGCTCGGGACCGGCCACCACCACGGCCCCGGACTTCGGACACAGGCCGGCACCATCGGGAGCGTCGTGCTCGTAGAGGCGGCCGCTGCGCAGGCTCGCCTTCGTCGAGGTGCCGCACTCGGGGCATATGCACTTTTTCGATGGTGCAAGAACACGCTTCGGCACTCCGTCTCACCCTCCGCTTCGTCCCGCCTGCCCACACAACTCCGCATGCACCAGGCGCTGTTGCGTTTTCCCCCACCCCGTCACAGCCCACACCTGAGCGCCCCCGGCGGTCCGTACCGCGGGCAGCCTCCCGTCAGACGGGCGGGCGCCGTGTCCCGCCGCCGCTGCCGTTGAGCGGGATCAGCGTCTCCAGGTGCGCCCCCTTGACCCAGGAGCCGAGCAGGTCGCGGTGCAGGGCCACGATGTCCTGGCGCACGGCCAAGCCGAGGGCGGCCTTGGTGAACGTGCGGCACGTGGTGACGAACAGGGCGACGTCCGCGGCGTGCTCAAGGCGGGCGGTGCCCACGAACTTCTGCATGTCCTGCGAGGACACGCTGCGCTCGGGCGCGTACTTCTTCACCTGGACCACGAGCTTGCGGCCGTCCGCGAGATAGCCGACAATGTCCGCGCCCAGGTCACCGCTCTTGCCGCTGACCACGACGTCCCGGCAGCCGTCCCGGCGGCACAGGTCGGCGACGTACTTCTCGAAGTCCTGCCACGACAGCGAGTCGACCTCGGCCATCGACAGTTCCCTCGCCTTCGCCTCCTCCTGCGCACGCCACTCCTGGTCCCGGTCGACCGCGGACCGGTGCGCACGCCACAGCCCCCACCCGGCCCCGCCCACCACAGCCGCCGCGAGCACCGTCATCAGGACGGGCCATACCAGCGTCCAGTTCCCCGCCACCCACACCCCCGCGACCAGGACGGCCAGCGCGCCCCAGCCCTGTAACTGCCGACGCGTCCGCTTCCTCATGCGCCGGCGCCGTCGTCGTGCCGCCATCACTCCCCCATCCCGCTACGCTCGTGATCGCAGTGTGAAAGCCCGGATCGGCCCCGGCAAGAGGGTCTCGACGCCCGGCCCGGGAACGTGGTCGTACTCATCGGTGATCGAACCGGATCGGGCCCGAGACGGTCGGCCTCGGCGCTGGCTTCGGGTCGTCCCAGCCCACGAAGTGCACCGGGTACGTGACCGTCGGCGTCGGCCGGGGTGGCTGCCCGGGGCCGTTGTTGCCGGCCGTCCCCGTCGTCCCGCCATAACCCGCGACCGCGATCCCCAGCACGACCAGGATCGACAGGTCCCGCCTCGCTCCCGGTGCCCACCGGAAGTACCGGCGCACCTTCGTCCCGCCGCGCTCGTGCTCCTCAACCCAGGGCATGTCCTGCTCCTTCGCCGCAACTCGGTTGATCCGACGCCCCATTGAGACGAGGACACCACCCGAGTCTGACAATGCGTCACGCAAAGGCTGCTGCGAGCAACAGGATCAGGACGGCCAAGACTCCCTGTGCCTGCAGCCAGCCGACGGCGACCAGGCGTTTACGTGTCGCGGGGAGCAGGAACCAGCCGAATACAGCTGCTTGCGACGGGGCTCGTCTGGCGGGGAAGTGACCGGCCGCCAGGCGGCAGCTGTCACTGAGCTCGCGCATCGCCCTGGTCTGCTGCTCGACCGCTGCCGCGATGCCCGGGGCGATCCCGGGCGCGGCGCGGCCTGGCGGTGTGTGCCTCGTCCGCGCGGAGGTAGCCCTCGTTCGAATAGACAGGCAACCAGCACAGGAGGATCCCGTATGCCAGGTCCCAACCTGCCGCCATCCCACGAGCCCATCGCACCCGGCGTGTTCCTACACCGCTGGCCCAATGCCCCCACCAAGGCCGAACTCCCACTGCATGGTGTATTTCTCCGGGAGCTTCGACGAACGTGAGGTCACCATCGCCCAACCCACCCGGGGCCTCCCCGTCGGCACTTCCAGACTGGCCGGGTAGCCAGCGCTTCCGGCCTTCGTCGCTCGCCACTCGGCCTCACCGTGCTCCTTCCGACAAGGCCTGGCAGGGTCTCAGCCGGTCAAGATGCCCGTGAAGCCGGTGGCCGGGACGGCATCGTCGGCGGACGGAACGGAAACCTGGATGGGCTTTCCCAGGTCGGAGAGGATGGTCGTCACGGTCACCCGCCCAGCGGTGAGGTCTAGGGACATGCGGGTCTGTACGACCCGCCCCTGCTGGTCGACCCACGCGTCGGCGTAGGCCGGCAGATCGCTGCCGAGGAGGCCACGGGTCTGGTTCACCTTCTCCCGCGTCTCCTTGGCCATGCGCAGCGTGAGGGTATCGTGGCCGAGCATGCCTCGATAGTGCACCGTTCGTGCGCCCGCCACTTCTTCGTCGCCTTCCTTGGACACGTGGTGCATTGCCGAGATCTGCCGGAGTACGTGCTTGGGGTCATTGAGCGGGGCCCGCAGGAGATAGTGGGCTTCTGCGGTGTCGCGGGGAGTCACGGCCCAGGTGTCGTTGTCGACTCCCGAGGCGCCGCGCACGTAGGCCTGTTTGCCGGCGAAGACTTCGTCGACGTGGCTGATGCCGCCCTGCGGGAAGTCAACGCCGAGGGTCGCCTTGTCCCCGGCGAAGTCGATGCCGCCGGTGACGGTGATGGTGCCGCCCGCACCACCGCCCGTGATCTCGATCGTCTGATCTATTCGGGCGGGACCCTTGCTGGTAGCCGCGACGGCCGCCTTCACGACGGAGCCCTGGTCGACAGAGGGTTCGGGAGCGGCTTTGGTGCTGGTCGTCGAACAGCCCGCGCACAGCAACAGGGTGGCAACGGCCAGCGAAGGACAGCGTCGCATCGGTTTCTCCGGGATTCGTGATTGAGAGCTATGTCGAGCTGCGTCGCCCAGCGGGTCTTGCCTGCCTCGAACATGGAGCGAGGCCCTGCCGACGGGGGATGCGGCAGAGCCTCACGCATTGACTTTAACGTGTCTTTGGAATTCTGCGTCGCGATGTATGAGCGTTGGATGCGGGTCGCAGTCGGTCGCCGTTCCTGGAGGGCACCTGGTCTCAGGCGATGCCAGGCGTGTAGTCGGCGGGGAGAGTGATCGACAGGACGAAGTCGTCCCCAGATCAGGGCAGTTGAACCGACAGTAGTGTGAGATCGGACAATCGGCGTAACAGTTGCTGCGACGCACGCGAGGTTCAGGGCCGCGTACGGCCGATGGCGACTCGATCTGGGGCCAAGCACCCGGGTACCCGCTGAGCTCCGGCCGCAGAACACGGCCGGAGCTCAGTCATGACGCGTCAGCGGCACCAACTCACCACGCATGAGGTGTCCATTCCACAGACCTTCCTGGAGAGCCGGGCCGGCTCCAAGGAGCGGCTGCCGTCAGCCTCCGGGGTGACGGGGCCGGTCCCGAGGCGAAGGCGGCCGGTAAGCACGGTTGGCGATGCGGTGGCAGGCGCCTCCACCCAGGTGTGGTTCTCCCGTGACCAGGGTGCAGTCACAGGTCTGGCCGCCACTTGTCGAACACCCAGCCTGGATACGAGGTGCCGAGGTATGGCAAGTGAGCGTCCCAGTCGCCAGGTGACAACGCCTGTACAGGTTGCAGCGTGATGCGACTGTCCGAGTCGATGTCGAAGCCCCAGGAGAAGCCGGCTAGCGGCAGAACTCTCCGTTCGGTGCCATCCATGGGTGTCCATGCGAGGTAGCTGTGGGCTGTCCAGTCGAGGGGATCCCGCCTGTCCCGGGACGGCGCGTCGAACAAGGTCGGGTTGACACCGAAGAACGCGTACGGCGACGGCGCATCTTCGAAGAGGTAGAACGGGTCCATGTCGAAGGCGGCCCCGGAGGAGGAGTTGTCCGTCGAACGCACCATCTGTACCCAGCCGAAGAGGGATCGGTACCCCCTTCCCGAGAAGTCCACGACAGCGGTACAGCTCGGGAAGCCATGGGCTGAGGGGTGCTTGCCGATTGCGGCGGGGTCATCCACATGTTCCACCGTCACCGTTAGCGAGCCCTGCATGTCGTCACGTAAGAAGGGAATGATCACGACCTCACCCTGCCGCTTGGACCTCTCCGCGGCAAGGGCGCGGACGAGAGCCCATGCAGCCGCCAAAGCAGCGGAGCCCCTTGTCCTCGTTGCCGCTCCCGGCGCGGGCGGGCTGCGACTCGGAGTCGGGCCGACGTGTGGCGGCCGAATCCCAAGGTAGCGGCGTAGCGGACCACCAGCAGCTGAGCACCGGACTTCCCAAGATGATCACGGGCATCATCGGGAGAGCACCAGCTACCAGTACAGCCCTACGCCCAACGTTCGGCAAGCGATCGGTGATCGCTACGGCGGAGGAACGCCAGCCACCAAGATCCCCGACAGAGTCACCTACTGAGAAACAGAACGTTGTCCTCGATTGCCTGTCCTGCCCCGGCCCGCGCTACGAGTTCTTTGAGACGATCACGTTGTGCGAGGCGGTCGATCGCAGGTTGAGGCCTCGCATCGCCAGGATCGATGCCAGCCCCCAGGCGATCGTGGCGATGCCGGCGGCTACCTGGCGTGCGTCCCCGGGGGTGCCCGACCACACCATGACGACACTGACAGCACCCCATAGGACCCATGTCGTCCGTGCTCCGAAGCCGCCGAACAGGAAGCTCATCGCCAGCAGCACCGTGCCGCTGGCGACCCACAGGAGATGCAAGGTGGTGACGGGGAGCGGCAATCCGGCGGAGTGTGCGGTCAGATAGGTGCGGACGGGGTTGTCGATGGTGGCGATCACGGCGTTCCAGTGCCATCCACTCGGCGTGTGCCAGGTGCGAGCCGTATTCACCACGGTGTTCGTCAGCACCCCGAAGGCGGCGATAGCGACCGGGGAGGCGAAGAGCAGGACGACCAGCTTGATCCACAGGGCGCTCTCGCGCCAGCCGCCGGTCAGGGAGTTCCCGACTTCCTGGCGTCGGGCCTCAAGCCATTCCGGGTCGCTGACGACGACCGGCGAGGTCATCCCCAGCACGGTTGCCGGGGCGCGATGCGAGTGCGGCGGAGTTTTGAAGTCCGCGCCCAGTTCCCCGAAGGCCTCCTGGACCAGGAGGACAACGCGCCGATCGTGACCGAAGACTGCGTAGCCGGCGCACGCGGCGGTCGTCGGCAACAGCGGAATCAGCCACCAGGCGCTCCACTCCACCGAGCACTCCACGCTCAACGCGGCGCCGGCCGCGGCGAGTCCGGCGATCAGGCACCGGCCCGCCCGCACGGCCATGGCCCGCGAGCTGACTACGATAGGCAGCCGGGGCGCCGGCTCGCGGCGGAAGCCGGCGCGGACCGCCGGCCACAGCTGCGCCAGCGGGCCCCACGGGTCGCTGACGAAAACGATGCCGGCCAGCATCAGCATGTCGAGCAGGAACGTCCAGCCGTCCGCGCCGGACCTGGTGGCCGCCAGGTGGAGGGCTGCTGCGGACATCATCGCCAGACATCCCCAGGCGCGTCCCAGCAGATGGCATCCGGTCCGCAGGCGGTCGACGGTGGGGAGCGCCGAGTGGCGCGGACTGATCAGACTCCACTCGTCACTGACCGCGTCCCGGCGCTGCTGTCCGTCATTGAGGAAGCCTTGTGCGGCTTGCAGGGCCTTGTCGAAGTCGGCGCGGAAGAAGGCTTCCTGTAGCTCCTCCGGCATCGAAGGCAGCCGGGGCTCTTCGGGCGAGGTGACTGTCCGGCGGGACTGGGCGAGTTCCTCCTCCAGTTCATCACTGCGCTTGCGCAGTCGGGTCAGGAGAATCTCGGTCTCGTCCCGGCTGTTCCGCGCCCGGCGGAGCTCCCGCTCGGCCGCCTCCAACTGTTCGGTGAGCTGGCCCAGGCGCGCCTGGTTCTCCTCGCTCTCCTCGTCGTACTGGTCCTGGAGTGTGGTCATCTGCTGTTGCAGTCCGGCGGTGAACCGGCTGAGGTTCAGGACCAGTTGTTGGGTGCGGCCCCGTTCTTCCATCAGTTCATGGTTGCGCTCGTGGGCCTGCGCGAGCTGGTCGGTGGCTTTTGCGGCCTGGTCCTGGGCGGTGGCCGCGATGCTGGCCTAAGCCGCCCCTGGGGGATCGTCGTCCGCTGTCGCCCGCGGGGCGGGAAGACCTGGGGAGGCTTTCGGTTGTTGGGCCGCGACGAACAGGCGTAACGCCTTCTCGACGCATGCCGGTTGCTGGCGGGGCTGGGTGACGGTGTGGGTGACCAGTTTGGTTACGAAGGCCTGCGGAGGAACGACCTCGCCGCTCAGGTATGAGGAGATGGTGCTCCGTGAGTAGCCGGTGGGCTCCTCCAGATCCCGCTGTGTCTTGCCCGCCCGCTTCACCAGACCCCGCAGGTACGCCGCCAGTTCACGGCTCTCGGGTGTCGCGTCCTTGTGGAACGCGCCGTACCCCCGGCCGCCCGGCTTCTTCTCCGCCATGACCCCTCCGCGCCGTCTGGCTCTGCCCCGCCATACACCGTGATCAGCGTACGGACAGCCACACCAGGGCGACAGAGCGCGACCGGGCGTTGTCCGGGCGCAGCCGTATGTCCTCACCAGTCCGGCCATGTCCGCTCTCCACCTGCCCAAACACCCCCGGACAACGGGCGGACAACGTCACCTGGGCAAAGCTCATCTCAACGCCCCGCCGTCCCGGCCCTTTGGGAGACACCCGTCATGACCCGCTCCGTCATCCCCGCCCGGCTCAGCCCGTCGTCGACCCGCACCGCGGCCCGCACCGCCGGTCCCGGACAGCTGACGATCCCCACAAAACGATCACGTGGCGGGCGCTCCCGCAGCAAACTGCCCCGTATGAGCGAACTCGCGATCGACACCGGCGACAACGGCCGGCTCATCGACCTCAACCGCGAACTGGACGCGGCCACCCGGCCACCCGGCTGCCCCGCGGCAAGGCCGGCGGCCGCTACCGCTGCTGCGCCTGCGGCGAGAAGCTGATATTCAGCGGCCCCGCCACCGCGCACTCGGGCTTCACTCCCCGCTTCCGCCACGACGGCAGCGCTCCAGGCGCCGATCGGTGTGGAGCAATGGCACCGCACCAGGCCGACATCCAGGCCGACCTGACCGTCATCCTGGACCTGCGCGACCAGCTGGTCCGCGCGCTGCCCGGTGCGGCCATCCGCCTCCAGATCGACCCCCGCCTCGCCGGACAGCACTGGGATCTGCCGCCCGCCCTCGTCGTCCACCGCGGCGGCGACACGGTCATCATCGAGAGGCCGCGCCGTCTGCTCACCGAGCCCGCCGTCGACACCCGCCTGAAGACCGTCCGCACCCAGTACGGCGAAAGCGCCACCCACTGGTGGTTCTTCGACCGCGACGACGCCCTGCACTACGACCCGGCCGGCACCGTCAAGGTCCGCCCGCACGGCAAGCCGGACACCCATCGCAAGGTGCGCCCCACCCCGGTCCAGCGACAGATCATCAGCGCGGTCGGCTGGATCACCCAGGACACCGTCCTCATCCCCTACGGCGGCCACCTCGGCACCTACCCCGCGCTGGAGGGCGAGGACTGGACGGGCGAGATGGAGTCCTGGTCCCGGGACTGGAAGATCTCCCACCCCTACCCGGCCGACGGCGCCGACTGGTGGGGCCTCATCCCGCTCGTCCTGCTCACCCTCGGCCAGCGCACGGGATTCCGCCCGGCCCCCGCCTTCCACCTGATGGCCGCTCTGGAGAAAGCGGAACAAGGCCGGGAAAGCCACCGTCGCCGGCTCGCCCGCGAACACGCCCAACGCCCAGCAGACGAATCCGCCGCCATCCCACCCGCCGCCGACGCGGCCGCCAACGACATCCCGAAGACGGCCGCTTCGCCAGAGGTACCAGCCGCCGACCCGGTACCGGCAGCGCCAGAGCACCCTCCGGTGCCGCCGCGCCCCGTCCTGCCGCCGCCCGCCTCGCCACGGCAGGCACCCCTCCCCCGCGTCCCCGCTGCCCCCGCACGATTCACCTGGCGTCGCCTGCTGCCGCGACGCTGGCGCACGCACTGACCTCTGTCGCACGGCAGCCCTCGACATGCCGGGCTAGGCCGAACGCGGCTTGCGCCCGGTCGTCTTCTTCGCGGTTGTCGCCTTCGGAGCGGCCGTCAGGGCTCGGCATGCGGAGCCCGCGCGGGTGGGCCACCGTTGAGGCATGACCGAGCCGCCGATCATCGTGCACCGGCCCCTGACCCGCGGAGGCCGGCACGTTTACGTCCTCGGCCAGAACACTGGCGTAGCGCACTCCGACCGCGACCTGGTTGAGTTCCTACGCCTGACGGGCATCGACGAAACCGACGCCGAAGCGATGGTCGACGGGGACTCACCCGAAATCGAGTGGCGGGGCGCACCGGCCCACCCGTACGGGACATTCTGACGAAGGCCGCTCGTGCCCACCTGCCATCGACTCCTTCTTCCCGCGGCAGTATGCCCGCAAGAGGAAGGGACCGGGCTTGCTCAGGATTGGGAGCCGCGCTCGTAAGCCACAATGGCTCGGCCGAGCATCCGCTTGAGCTGACCGACCCAGTTCGACAGCTCTTCCGACATGAGCATGGGGAAGTACTCCCCATTGATGAGGGTCGGTTCCAAGGAGGACACGCACTCACCCGGGCCGCCCTGGACATCGAGCCAGACCTGGGCTGTGACGCCGCTTTCCAGCAGCAAGACTGGCGACTTGTACCAGATCTTGTTCGTGGGATGCGTGCTCTCGATGTTGGCCAGCCGCCAGCACCGCTGGCGTTGCTTCTGTCCGTACCGTGTGCCGTCGGCGCCGCGGTCCCGGCCGAACAAGCACCACAGACGGACAACAAGATCTGAACATCGCACGGCTTTGGGTGGAGTTCGCGCCGCAACTCGGCTCCGGAGAGACAGCCGACGTGCGCCTGGCTCCCCTGCAGCCCGAGCAGTGGCAGCATCTGAAGCCCGGTGACGTAATCACCATGCACGAGGCCCAACCTGCCGCTGGCATCGCCGAGATCATCGAGATCCTGCCGCCGCGCGCCTGTTCCGATCTCGTTGTGCCCTCGTCTGGGTCGGTAGGCAACTACTCTGGCGCGTCGAGTGTTGCTGATGGCAGGATGGCCTCGATGATGATCACCAGAAAGGCTCATGCCGCGTAAGCGCCCGGGGGCAATCCGCGTCATGCGCGAGCGTCAACCGCCCAAGTGGGCGCGTGAGCTGCCCCCCGTCGACTGCCTGTCGCCTAATGCGAGCGCCGCGATCCACTTGGTGGAATATAGCTCTCACAGGTATGAGGTCCAGCCTGGGCGAACCGCACAATTCCTCTACAACTACCGGACGTACTTGCGCCAGGCCGGTCGGAAGCTGAGGTTGACTGCCTCGGAGTGCCCGGCCTGTCCCGGGTGCCAGTACGACGATGTCGCGGTGGTCAGGGACGCGTTGGAGGACATAGTGGGCATCCTCCCGCTTCCGGCACGATCCGAGTTGCGACGACTGCTTGCCGGCCTTGATGCGGAATTCCGACGCAGGACACTGCACGATCCTGACCCAAGCCACTGGGTGGACTGGAGTGGGAGTCCGTACCGATGGTGGCACCGACGGCTTTACGCGGGTGTTTAGGGCGAGGGGTCGCCCCTCCCGAGGATGCTGACTTCTTGCGCGGCCGGGTCTGTCACAGCTCCGGAGAGTATGTAATCCGACGGCCAGCAGAGGGCTCGAACAACCGCGTTCGTGACGACGAAATACCGCGGGCTCACCCATCCGTCCTCTTTGCTCACGAGACCTGGACCGTCCTCGCGGTAGTAGCGGCGCAGCATGCGGCGCCTCAAGGGAGTCCCGGCGACCAACAGAACCGGAGCAATGACGATTGCACCGACCGTCACGGCAAGCCGGACTGCCTGGATCCCGACGACACTGTCTATCCGCATCGCTCCAGTCTGCCGATCAGAAGAGACTCGTCCACCGCTCTCACGGAATGTGTGCCTGATCCCTACTTGGCGTGTCCGCCTGTTGATGGCCATCCCTGGCGGACGGGCTCGAACTCGCCCACCCCTCTTGGGGGCCATCCCCGCTGACGCGGGGGTGTTCCGGCGGCGGCGGTATGACCGACTCCGACTGCGAGGCCCTCCCCGCTGACGCGGGGAGGCCCCTGCGTGTACCGGCCGGGTTCAATCCCGCCGATACCTGCTCAGCGCGCACGGGGATGGACCCGCCGCCCAGGACGCAAGCAACCCGGGATGCGGCCTCGCTGCTGTTCAGGCCTGCCCCCAAGTGGTGTAGCCGAGGTCTAGGTGTCCGAGGTTGGCCAGGCGCTGTACCTGGGCGACGAACGCCCGTGTGAACAGGCGCTGTGCTGATGGCTGGCCGTATCGTTCGATGTGGTCGAACACGAGCTGGTGGTCGGCGGCGGCGCGGTTGCGCCAGTCCAGGACCTGTTCTCTGGTGAGGTCTTCGAGGACCAGCTCCATGGTGTCAAGGTCGGTGGACTCAGGCTCCGGAGTGGGGATGAGGGCGGTGCCCGGTCGCGCCGCGGACAGCAGGACCGGATCCACCGGCGCGACCGGGACATCGTCGGCCGGATGCAGAGGCGTGACTGCCGCGTGGGCCTTGGCAGCGGATACCCGATGCTCCCGGATCTGTTCCCACCGGCGGGCCTTGGCCCACGCTTCGGCCGTCACAGCCTGGTGCAGCTGCTGTGCGATGGCCGCCTCGCGCTCGTCCTCTGAGGCACCGGGCATCGCGGCGTCGACGGCGACCGCGACCGCCCGGCGCTGGGCACGACGGTCGAACCTCCGGTCTTCGCAGCGCGGACAGGCCCGGCCGGAGTCAAGCAGAGAGCCCTCATCGCACCGGGGCTCCGCGCACAACTGACGCTGCGGCAGGCCCCGACCGATTAGCCAGCCCACCGGGTCCCCAATTGGCGTGCCCAGCCGCACCTGCTCCCTCAAGCGCCGGGCGAGCCGGTCAGCGAGCACTTGCGGCGCATCCGTGCGATCAACGAAACCGACCACCCGATCCAGCTCACTGCATGCTGTGGTTCCCATTCCTCGGCTTCCTCGGCGTAAAGCTCTTCGAACGGGCCGCCGACCGCGCCGTGGAGCAGGGTGCCCGCTTCATCGAGGCCACGGGCTCTGCCGACAACAAGGCCATCATCACGGTCCTGAAGAAGGTCGCAAAGCGGTACAGCGCTGACGTGCACACCCAAATCCTCTTCCCCGGTGACCTATTCCCCGGCGAACACCACGACGAGGTGCTCTACCGGATCGGGCCCCTCGCTCCGCCGGCACCCTGAGGGACACTCCCGACGAGACCGCCCCTGCACGGTGAAGGCGCCGCGCGCGTATCGCTCAGATCGTTCCTCGGAACGTGTTGCGGTACGCGCGCGGCGATACCCCGAGCGCCTCCCGGAAGTGCTGGCGCATTGCTGTCCCCGTACCGAATCCGGCCCCCGCCGCGATGTGGTCCACTGACTCATCGGTCCGTTCCAGGAGGCGCCGCGCGTGCTGCAACCGCTGTTCTGTGATCCAGCGCATCGGTGTCGCTCCCGTCTCCAGCAGGAAACGCCGACTCAGGGTCCGCACACTCATCGACGCCTCCCGGGCCAGATCCTCCAACGTCAGCGGCTCTCCCAGGTGACCGAGAGCGTAAGCACGGGCCGCAGCCGTTGAACTGGTGCCGGGCTCGGGCACCGGCTGCTCGATGTATTGCGCTTGCCCGCCCTCCCGGTGCGGAGGCACCACGGTGCGCCGCGCAACAGTGTTGGCCACCTCGGCACCGTGGTCCTCCCGGATCAGGTGCAGACACAGATCGATTCCCGCGGCGACCCCCGCAGACGTGAGCACACCCTGATCATCCGTGTACAGCACATCGGGATCCACATCCACCTCCGGATACAAGGTCCGCAGTTCGTCGCATGACTTCCAGTGTGTCGTCGCCCGCCGCCCCGCCAGCATCCCGGCAGCCGCCAGCACGAACGACCCGGTACAGATCGAAGCCACCCGAGCCCCAGCCGGGATGCGGGCCAGTGCCTGGCGCACCGGCTGCGCCAACCGCCCCCGTTCCTGCGGCTCGTAGTCCTCGGCGGCAGCGGGCACGATCACCGTGTCCGCGTCCTTGAGTGCCTCCGGCCCGTGGGTGACGTTCACCGTGAAGTCCGCGTCGGTAGTCAGCTCACCAGGCTCCGGCGCACAGGTCACCACCGAATACAGCGGACGGCCGTCGGCTCCTACGGCCGTCCCGAACAGCCGGTGGACGATCCCCAGCTCCATCGGCAGCAGCCCCGGACGAACCAGGGTGACCACCCGATGGGGCGCCCTCTCACTTGCCTCAGCCATGGCCAGATTCTTTCACTTTACGTCTATCTGGCCAGTGGTTGGGGTCGCCCTGCCTGCAGAGGATGGAACACATGGAAAAAGCAACCGACCGAACCCTTCGACAGCCCCAAGACCCCGCTGCTCGTTCATCGGCAGGCCCGCGGCCCCGCGCCAAGGGGCACCGCGCCTGGTGGGTGGCCGCCGTAGCGGCCCTCGCCATCGTGGTCGCCGGAGCCTTTTCCACCATGCCCGGCATCCTCCAGAACCCCCTTCAGCAGGAGTTTCACTGGTCGCGCGGCACCATCGGCGTGGCCTCGTCGGTGAACATGGTCTTGTACGGGCTCACCGCCCCGTTCGCCGCCGCCCTCATGGACCGCTTCGGTATCCGCCGCGTGGTGGTCGCAGCCCTGACCACCGTCGCGGCCGGCTCCCTGCTCACCACGGTGATGAACGCCTCCTGGCACTTCACCCTCTTCTGGGGGCTCCTTGTCGGACTCGGCACCGGCTCCATGGCCATGGCATTCGGAGCCACCGTCACCAACCGCTGGTTCACCACCCGGCGGGGCCTGGTCACCGGCATCCTCTCCTCGGGCAGCGTCCTGGGGCAGATGGTGTTCCTGCCCGCCCTCTCCTGGACCATCGACCACTACAACTGGCGCCCCGCCCTGGTCACTCTCGCGCTCGCCTCGCTGGCCGTGGCCCCGCTCGTATGGCTGATCCTGCGCGACCACCCCGCAGACATCGGCCAAAGCCCTTACGGAAGCGACACGTTCGTTCCCAAGCCGCCGCCTGTCACAGGCGCCGCCCGCCGCACCCTCACCGTGCTCCGCAACTCCATGCGCACCGCGCCCTTCTGGCTGCTCGCCGGTGCGTTCGCCATCTGCGGAGCAACCACCAACGGGATCATGTGGACCCACTTCACCCCGGCAGCCCACGACCACGGCATGGCCATCACCACCGCGTCGACCCTGCTCGCCCTCATCGGCATCTTCAACGTGGTGGGCACGGTCGCCTCCGGCTGGCTCACCGACCGCATGGACGCCCGCCGCCTGCTCGCCGTCTACTTCACGCTGCGCGGCCTCCTTCTCGTTCTGCTGCCCCTGATGATGGCCGCCACCGTCACCCCGGCCATGATGGCCTTCGTCGTCGTGTTCGGACTCCTCGACCTGGCCACCGTGCCACCCGTCATCGCCCTGTGCCGAACCTTCTACGGCGACGACAGCGCCATCGCCTTCGGCTGGGTCAACGCAGCCCACCAGATCGGCGCCGCCCTGGCTGCCTTACTCGGTGGTGTCGCACGCGACACCTTCGGCAGCTACGACCTGGTCTGGCTGGTCCTCGGCGCCACCTGCGCCGGCGCTTCGCTGGTCTGCCTCCTCATCCGCACGACACCCGCCGCCCTCGACAAAACCTCTGCCACCCCGGTCCGCGAAACACAGCCGTCCCCGTAGCCCCACCGCCCCTCACGTCGGCCTCGGCGTCGACTGGAAACGGTGGGAGGCGGACCACGCCAAGTGCGGACCGTACCGGCCCGTCGAGGAATGCCACGAGGCGGCCAGACACGGACAAGGGTCGGTCGGCGCGTGAACGCCGCCGGACCCTTTCGTGCGTGCTGCGGCAAACCCTCCGAGGGGGTGGCTACGTAGTTGACTTCGGGAGGCACTACGGCCTTCCTCGCGGGCCGATCGTGGCCGCCGTTCGCCGCTGGTCAAGGTCGCACGCCCTCGCTCCGCTCGGGGCGCTCCACCTTGACCAGCGCCTCGTCGACGGCAGAGGCCCGCAGCTGTCGAGGAAGGCCGGGGAGAGCCACACGGCGAGGCTGATCGCGAGGGTGCCTCCCGAAGCCATCAACACCGACTTCGTTGTAAGAGGTCCTAACAAAGGCGTTGGACGTGGCGGTGGGTGATGAGGCAGGTGGCGAGGCCGAGGAAGGCTTCGTGGATGTCGTCGCGTCGTTCCCACCGGATC
>NZ_JBIAGW010000040.1:0-27595 GCF_042869955.1 Streptomyces sp. NPDC006691 | reverse complement strand
GGCGACACCTGGTTCCACCAGACCCAGACCGGACTCGCCGCGTCCACAACCGGCAGCCAGGACACGGGATTTGTCCGCGAGCCGGCGGGAACCCTCAACTCCATGACGAGGGACGGGAAGAGCTACTACTACCTCACCGACGCCACCGGAAACGTCCTCGGCCTCGTCGACCCCACCGGCACCCGCACCCACAGCTACACCTACACACCCACCGGCCAGCCCCGCACCACCCCCGTCGAAACAGTCCCCCAGCCCTACCGCTACGCCGGCACCTACCTCGACCCCACCGGCCTCTACAAAATGGGCGCCCGCTCCTACGACCCCAACCTCGCCCGCTTCACCACCACCGACCCCAGCGGCCAGGAAACCAACCCGTATCTGTACGCGGGGGGAGATCCCGTTAACCACAGTGATCCATCTGGCATGCTCAGTTTCGGTAACATCTCGGGAGTGCTCGACTGGGCATCCCTTACGCAAAAGGTCCTGAGCGGCGACTCCAAGGGAGCCTTCGCGCTTGAGGTTGGGATTTTGGTGGGAATTGGAGCGGAAGCCCTCTGTGGAGCCGCTGTCGCTGCTGGCGCAGTGCCCACACTAGGGGCATCAGTCGGAGCGGGCATCACGGGGTGCACCGTTCTGGCCGGTGGCCTTGCGGCCGCAGCCACAGCAGGGACCGCAGCGGCACAGTAATCGCGCATATGAGCGGAGGTCAGGCGATCCCCGCCCTGACCTCCGCCCCTCTCAAGTCGCACGCTAAATAGGAGCCCGAGTGATCAAGCTGAAACTTTTAATAGCATCCGCGGCGGGAATCGCGCTTCTCGTGCTGGGATTTGGCGCTATGGTCAACAGGAATGTGCTGGCCGGGTTAATTCCCGTAATTTTCGGAGCCTTGTTCATTGCGATTTCCGTATGGATCTACATGCGGAGGAAGAAATAATGCAAAAAACGGCGGGCGTTTTCGCCCCCTCCACGGGCGCGCCGACTGGATTAATCTTGGACATTTTTCTTATCGCGCTCATCGTTATCTGTGGATACTCATTTATCTGGCGTAACACATAGTGCCCGCGAGGGCTAAGGTGCCGGCCGGCAGACAGATCCGACCTGACCGGGCAGTCGCCGATCCCGCGGAGACCTCTGCCTATGGGCGGAAGCACGGCATACAGCCCGAGCGGCGGCCGGATCTGGGACATGCAGGCCTGCGTGGGCATCGACAACTGGCCGGATGACTGCAGTGACTGGTGGACGGACAACCACGCCCACGGGTAAACGTGAGGGCCTGACGGACGGTTAGGCAGGGGCGGGGCGGTGTGCCATACGTGGCACCCGCCCCGCCCTGAACGTAGAAGAAAGACGACGAGATCCCTGCTGTGCCAGGTGCAGAGCAGGCTTGAGGGTGTGGGGTGGCGCGGTGTCGGCTGAGGGGCCGTTGGGCATCAGTGGGCTTGATTACGAGATCGGCGGCCGCCGGCTGCTGTCCGCGATGGACCTCTCCGTGGGGGTGGGAGAATCGGTCGCTGTGATGGGCCCCTCCGGGTCGGGCAAGAGCACCCTGCTCAATTTGGTCCTTGGCCTCATCAAGCCGCTCTCGGGACAGATCCTGGTGTCCGGACAAGACATGTCGGCGATGCGAGGCTCGACACTAACCCGGTGGCGGCAACAGCACATCGGGATGGTGTTCCAGTTCGGTGAACTGCTGCCAGAACTGACCCCCGTTGAGAACGTGGCTCTGCCAGCCCTGCTGGCCAAAGGAGACCGGGGCGAGGCGTTCAAACGGGCCGAGGAACTCCTCCTCTCCCTGGGCGTGCCGGTCGGCACGACGGCTACAGCCGACCTCTCCGGCGGTGAGCGCCAGCGCACGGCCGTGGCCCGGGCCCTGATGTCGCACCCCTGCCTGCTCCTGGCGGACGAGCCGACCGGTGCTCTGGATGAGCAGGCCCGCGACCAGGTCGCGGACGTCCTCTTCAACGTTCCGGGACAAGACGGCTGCGGACTGCTGGTCGTCACCCACGACGCATCGGTGGCCGAACGAGCCGACCGGGTACTTGAGTTGAGCCAAGGAAAGCTGGTCGACGCCACGATCCGGGGAGCGGCGTGAAGCGCACCAGGGCGCCGCTGTGGTGGCAGATGCTGCGCACCGGCGTGACAGCCGCCCGAGCCGGCGAAAGCGGCCGGACCCGTTTCCTGGCGCTGGTGATGGCCACCGTGGTTGCTGCCCTGACCGGCGTCGCCTTCGTCGCCTCGGCAGCAACCTTCGATGCCCGCGAAACACGGGGCCAGGCGCGCAACCCGGTCATGGCCGAGCACGGCCAGCAGCCCAAAGCGCTATGGAGCCGCTACTGGGACAGCGAACAGGGCCGCCAGTATTCGGTGGTCATCGTGTGGCCACTGACCGCCGACGCCCCGCTTCCCCCCGGCCTGCCTCGCTGGCCCGCCCCCGGCGAAGCCTTCCTCTCTCCCGCCCTCGCGCACGCGCCGGCCGACGCCGACTTCACTCACCGCTACGGACAGGCCGTCGGCCAGATCGAGCAGACCGGACTGGCCACCCCCGGCGAGCGCCTCGTCTACACACGCCCGAGCCAGGCCATGCTCAACTCCAGTTATCTCGACCCCATCGTGGGATTCGGCTCGATCGGTCCATCCTTCGGAGACCTAAAGGCCATCGAGAGCGACCGGGCCACCCAGCTCAACTTGATCATGCTGGCGCTGCTGGGACTGCCGGCCGCCGGACTCACCGTGGCCGCCGCCCGCATGGGAGCACCAGGCCACGACCGCCGAGCTCGCCTGTTGGCCGTCCTCGGCGCGAACCGCGCAGCACGCGCCTGGATGGATTTCGGCGCCGCCGCACTCCCCGTCCTCACCGGCGCCATCGCAGCCGCAGCACTCGTGACCCCCGCCCTCTTCTTTAACCTCACGCTGCCGTGGATCAACTTCACCCTGGCCGCAACGGACCTGCGCCACGCAGCTGGCAGCCTGGTCCTCGCACTGGCCGGCGCAGTGGCCTTCGTCATCGCGGTCACCCTGCTCTTGCAGCCCTCCGCCGACCGCCGCACTCACCGCACCGGCATCAGGGTGACCGAAGCCGGCGTGCTGCGGCGCCTGGCCCTTGCCGCCTGCCCGGCCTTCCTCCTCCTCGCGGTCACAACCGGGCCTCTGCTCGGCGGCGGCCAGCGCTCCGCCTTCGGCTATCTCTTCGCCGTCCTGGGAGTGTGGGCCACGCTGGCTCCCGTGATTGGGTGGATCACCGCCCGCTACGCATCTCGCATGGCCGCCGCGGCGCATCGAACAGGCGAGCCCGGCCGGCTGATCGCTGCCCGCCGTCTGGCCGCACACCCTGGAGCTGTCGTACGCCTGGTCGCCACATTGATCATCGCTATCGGCGTCATCGGCCAGACCCAGCTCATCAGTACCCTGCTCTACAACCGGTCGGACGACAACGAATACGTCGGCTCCGCCCGGGGTCAAAGCATGGCTCTGGTACAGGCCGCCGACCGCGCCCGCCCGAGCAGCGAATTCAGGGCCGCGCTCCCCGGCGGCATCCACATGGTGTCGCTCGGGCACGTGAACCTGTCACCGGATGGCTCCAGCAGCCGCCGCCTGATCCAGGCGCCCTGCGCAGATCTGACGGCCCTCCACCTGCCCTGCCCGGCAGGGCACGAATCTCCAGAGATAACCACTCAGCAGCTTGACCGGCGCCTCAGAGCCACCACGTACGCCTACTTCGGGGACACCCCTGCCACCGTGCGCACCGGTCCGACCGCCCGCCTCGACCCCGAGGACACCTGGCTTGTTGTCTTCACCCCTGACGGAAGCGCCCTCGACCTCCCCGCCATCAAACGCGCCGCCCGCCTCACCCTGAGCACAGATTCCGTCATCCGCCCGCTCTCCGAGGGAAACGGCTCCAACATCCTTGGCCTGCAAGCCCGCTGGATCCCCTTCCTTGGAACCATCGGCACCCTGTACATGGCCACCGCCATGGTTTTCTCCTCGCTATCAGAGTTCATCCGCTTCGCCCGCACCCTCGCGCCACTCACGGTGCTCACCGGAAACAGCACCATCTTCCGCACCGCAGCACTGTGGTCACTCAGCCTCCCCATCACCATCGCTGGAGCCGGGGGCGTAGCGGCCTACGTCGTACTGGCCCAGCCCATCAGCGGCGGCAGCCAAGGAGCCCAGCTGTCCTTGAGCCTGTGCATCGAACTACTCGTTCTGACCCTGGTACTCGCTGCCGTTGCAGCAGGAGCAGCCAGCTTGGCCTCCAAGAGAGAAACCCGGCAATGGCGGCCCCGGGCGGACTGATTCCAGACCATGGCCCGCGCGGTGCCCGTGGCGGTCTGACGGTTCACCATCTGCGGCAGTCGCCAACATCACCTGTGACTAAAACGAATCCGTTGGCGACTTTGGGCTGTTCACGGTCTCGACGGTGAGGTGCAGCACGGCCTACCCGGCGAACGGGCCCCGGTAGGCGGAATCTGCCACAGTCACAGGCGGCCGCCCCTTTCGAGGAACTCCTGCCGGGTGGTGATGATCCGGCGCCAGTTGTTCCATGCGGCGTCCGGCCCGTGGAGCCATCGGACCGTGGAGTGGGGCTGGTGGGGGAGTCCGGCCTGAAGTGGGCGATGTCGACGTAGTACGCGTAGTCGCCGCCTCGGGTGAGGTCGTGCAGACGGGCGATGGAGGCCGCGGCGCAGTCGGCGGCGCCGCGGACGGCGTGGTGGAAGCACATCGCGCGTTCGAGGGTGGCCCGGGCGGAGTCGAGGCCGGCGGCCGCGATGTCGGCGCGCAGCAGCCGCGCACGTTCTCCCAGGTCGCTGTTGCTGGTTCCGGCGTCGCGGACGAGGGCGGTGGTCTGGAGGGTGATGCGGGTGGCGCGAAGGTTCAGCCCCGTCAGGTACTGCTCGGCAAGGGCGAGTTCGGCGTCGGCCCGCCTCGGCGAGCCAGTCCAGCTCCAGACGGTGTTCGCGGGCCAGGCGCAGGCCCTGGCGCAGACAGCCCACCAGCAGCTTCCTGCCGGACCGGGGACTGGCCGCGGTGGTCCATTGTTCGCCCAGTGCGGTCAGGGCGCGCTGGGCGGCGTGCTGCCAGTCGGTGGGGCTCCAGCGGTCGTCGGTGGGGTCGTCGGCAGTGCGGATGGTGGAGCCGACCACCCCGTGGAGATGGAACGGCCACAGGGCGAACGGGTCCTGCTGGACGAAGGGCCGCTCGACCAGGCGCAGGGCTGGTGCTTCGCGGGCAAGGCCGGCGGCGCGGGTGGCGAGCGTGACGCCGAAGGCGTCCAGCAGGCTGACCGAGCGCAGGACATGGCGTTCGTCGGGGGTGAGGTCCTGCAAGGTGCGGGCGATCAGGGCGGCGAAGTCCGCCTCGAAATCGGTGGGGCTGGGGGATCCGCCCTGGCGGCGGATCTCAAGGAACCGCATCACCGACAGGTCCAGGTAGAGGGGGAGCCCGTGGGAGCGGGCAGTGATGACGGCGCGGATGTCCGCGGGTATGAGGGGCTGCTGGTCGCGGGTGAGGCGGCGGGCGAGGTAGTCATCGCAGTCCTCGGCGGAGAAGTCCCCGATCAGGATCTGCCGGCCTTGCCCGTGGGCCGCTCCGCCGCCGGTGCGGGCGTCGGGGACTGTGTGGGTGGCCAGGCCCGGCCAGGCCTGTGGGCCGGTGAAGTCCAGCTGGCCTTGCAGCGCAGGGTCGGCCCATTGCAGCCGTATCGAACCTGGACCGATTGCCACTGAAGTGGGACCACTACAATGCTTCCTCGACCGGCCTGGTCAGCCCGGTTCCGGACCAGTCGACAGCCCCGGAGTCCCACACTCGCTGGAGCCAAAGCGGAGCAGTACGGAGTCCTTGTGCCTCTCATTACCGAATACAGCACTAATGCCCGGCCGGGCTACAGGCTCGTGGAGGTGTACGACTCGGCTGCCTACCTCGGCGACGATGAGTCGTTGCAGCGGTCAAGGACGCAGGTGGTCGCCGGAAATGGCCATCACCTTTACCTGCAGGCCAGCCAACCCGACATCGAAGTACGGGTCACCATCAGGATCTGGGATACCCCCCCCAGAGACCCCCAGGGGACGTTGAGGGCACGATTCCTGTCTCGCTGGAATCAGAGACAGGCCAACTCGTCATCAACCAAATCACCTTCGGGCCAGCAGGGGTGATGGACCTACCCCGCCCCGGCGTCTACACCGGACACGCGGCATGGAGCGGACGCGAAGCCGCGGCCGCCTACTACAACACGTGCATCCAGCGCGGCGCCGAGGAGCAATGGGACGCGGAACAGGTCGGAGCAGCGTGGAGGCAGTGTCCCACGACTGAGCAGTACACCCTCGACCTCTGGTTCGTACGCGAATCCGAACCAGAGGACGACTGGGACGAATAGTCCGTATGCCACGGCCATCCCGGCGCTGAGTACTTCCACGAGTTCCTGACGGACTGCGGACTGCGCTGAACCCTCGACTCCGGAGCTGTCCAATGGTCCGGAACCGGGCAGACCAGGCTGGTCAAGGTTCCCCACGAACCATGCACTGGTCCAACTTCAGTGGCAATCGGTCAAGGTTCGGTGTCCCGGGACAGGCACGACTGGCGGAGCATTCGGCAACTCGGTCGAAGGCGACCTTCATGATCTTCTGCATCGCCTTCGACTTGGTCGCCATGGCGACGACCTTCTCGATGAGCGGCGCGAAGAGTTCGAGCAGCATCCCGATGACGTTGCCCTTCATGGACTTGGTGAGCCCCTTGAACCCCCCGTCGGCCTTCTTGAGCCCGCCCTGCAGCCTCCCCATGGAGACCCCGCCGGCCCCGGCGTCCTTGCCGACCTTCCCGACGGACTTCGCCACCTGGTCGGCGGCGGTCTTCATCCCCTTGAGCTCCTTGGCGGACTGCTGAGCGGCCCCCTTGATCCGCCCGACATTGGTGTTGGCCGCCCCGGCCTGCTTACCGAGCGATCCGGCGGAGCGGCCGGCGCCGTCGATTCCTGTCTTGAACCCTTTGAGCGAGCCGGAGGCTCGGGTCAGGGATTGGACTAGGGGCATGGTTTATTCCAATTTCTCAGAATGTCAGAAAGGTCTCATACCTTCTAGTCGAGTGCGGCCATGAGGCGGTTCAGGCGCCCTTCCAGATCCTTGATTTGCTGCGCCGCGCCCGTGATATTCTTGGGCTTTCCTGTGATGGCATTGGGCCCTAGCCACGGTGCTGAGCCTGCCGCGTTGACTGTGGGCACTTTGTTCGAGCCTGTCGATGCGCCTCTTGGCTATGCCTATGTCTTTACGCAAGTCTGCCGTTACTCGCGCTGTCTGTTCCGCTTCCTGTCGCGCCTCTTCCGCCTTCTTCTCGGCTTCCTCTCGCATCTTTTTCCCCTGCAGCGCCTCCTTGGCTGCCTTGCCCCAAGGTCTCTTTCCCGTAATCCAGGGGCCACTCCCTGCGGGTCACTCCCACGAGGTTGATCCCCTTTTCGTCCAGCTTAAAAAGAGTCCAGTCAATGTCCAGTCAATCTTGACGGGAGTCCAAGCCAGGGTGATTCCGGCGAGGGCGATTTTCGTGTAGTCGAGACCGACGCTCAGGCCGTTTACCTTCTGCTTTACAGTGTCTCCGTCCTTTTTGTCGAACCAAAGAAGCGGCCATTCACGGACCTCATTCATGAACTTGGAGGCGAGCAATGGGAGTTCATCGGACATCGGCTGCTCTCTTCCGTTCGTCTCCTGGGTCACTTACTCCCGGGCCGTGTAGTATGCGCTTCAGCCCCTACAGTGAAAGCTAGCGGAGAGTGCCATGATAGGTTTCGTCATTATCGTGAGCGGGATGCTTTTGATTCCGCTCGGTGTTTTTGTCTTACTTGACGTGATTCCGCAGCTGCGGAACAGGAAATTGCTACGGGTCGGCGTTCGTGTCGATGGAACCTGCGAATACGTTTCTTGGAGCTCTGAATCGCAGACTCTGTGCATCTCATACACGACCCAAGACGGGGTTGAGCGCGAACATCACACCGATCCAGTCCACATGCCGCGCACCAAGGAGGGGGATATTTTTGAGCTCTACTACGACCCGGCTCGGCCCGCGCGGGCAGTGCTGGCGACGAAGGTGGAGGACCATGCGAAGGGGAGGATCCTGTCCGGGGTGCTGTTCTACCTCGAACTTTTGTTCCTTGTGCCGCAGCTCTTTTGGATCCTCTACGTCAGCCAGATCCAATGGTGAATTTGAGACCAGGCCGCAAGGTCAGGCGAAGAACCTGGCCAGATCGGCGGGAGCGGGCAGCGAGTCGGCCGGGGGAGAGCCGATGGTGCCGGATTCGTCATTCATCGAGGTGTCAGCCTGTGATCCGTCCGGCCGCGGTACTGCCTCCGGATAGTCCAGCGGGTCCGCGTCCCGGCTCAGAAGCAGGCGCTTGCAGACCTGCTGGCACGCCTGGAGGAGGAGGACATCGCTGAGTCCACCGGTGAAGAGATCACCGCAGCCCAGGCCGAGGTGGCTAAGAACATGGGTTGGTAGGGACTTGCCCGAAGTTCGGGCATTCTCGAAGGGGGACTCGAACTGCGTCGCTCACATGGGGAATCACCGGACATGGGGACGGCCTTCGTCTGACCATGTGCTCCGACCAGGGTGCACGTGACCAGGACGAAGGCTGTGAGGTGGGTCTGCTGCCTGATGCAGTTCGAAGGGAAGCGTTCACGGAGGCGTCCCGCTTCCGGGGCGAGTTCTACGAGTGTCTGACCGCTCGGGGCGACGAACTGTTCGAGTTGGTGGACGCGGTGCTGTGTGCCGATGGTGCGGTGAAGTTCCCGGTGGACTTGACTCTTCTGCCTGAGCATCGGCGCGGGCACGGAGCGATGTACGGCGGCTTGAACCGCGGTCGGATCGACATCGGCCGGCTGCGGACACTGCTGGCCGGGGCCGGCCTTGAGCTCGCGCGGTCGTCGCCGTCAGGCTTCAGCTCCGAGGCGTAACTTTGTGGCAGCGTCGGTGTTGGGCAGGGCGACACGTAGGGGACTGCCGCCCATCAGATCGGGCAGGTTCGTGTTTCTCGACCCTGACGCCCCGCCTGCCTGGCGTCAGGACCATGTCGACTCCTCCCGCGGGCCTCGGTACGTACTGCCCGGATCAGGCAGATCGCTTGGGCCACTCGTCGACGGTGCGCTCACGCCCCGGAGCCGACCCACACCAGGCCCGTGACCTGCTACTTCACGATGCACACTACTCACTGACTACCGCCGCCGGTACAGAGCAGGGGCTCGGCCCGACCCGCCCGCCGAGCCCCCGATTCTGCCTAGGCTGCCTGATCCGCCGCAGGCAGCCGGGTTACCTGCCTGTCCTTGTGAATTGAGACCCCGCACCACGCCAAGGTCAGCAGGCCGATGGAGCCCACGATCACGATCACGACGTGGGGCCGCAAGAACTCCGCGACCGCGCCAGCAGCGGCGAACCCCAGCCCCTGGGCGATCATCAAACCCGCCAGGGTGATGGTCAGTGCCCGTCCACGCAGTTCCTCAGGGGTCGCGTCAAGGACCCGCTGATCCAGCCCCATGGCGTAGGTGAAGCCGAGACCGCACACCGTCAGCAGAGCCACTGATGTCCACAGGCCGGGGCGGAACGCGAACCCGAGCAGTGGGAGGAACATCAGCACGGCGGTCGGCAGCACCATCCGGACCCGGGTTCGTGCAGGGAGCCAGGTGCCAGCCAGCAACTCGCCGACCACCGAGCCTGCCGGTGCGGCGCACAACAGCAGCCCCACGGCAGCCGGGCCGCCACCAAGCTCGTCCGCGTACGGAGAGGCCAGAGCCTCAGGGGCAACAGCGAAGGCCGGCGGCAGCCAGGTCACCAACAGCAGCGGAAGGAGCCCGGGGACAGTCAGCACGTGTCGTACTCCCGACAGGGACGCACGGGCCACCGAACCCTGAGTACCGCCTTCCGGTTCTCGGGCTGGCCGACGGCGGGTCCCGAACCGGAGGAGCAGGACCGCCAGACCGAATCCCGCCGCCGCAAGCAGGGCCTGTGAGGAGGTCATCAGGAGGAGCAGCAGCCCACCGACCGCGAAGCCGATGATCTGGGTGCTCTGCGAGACGAGCCGCAGCAGGGACCGGCCGAGTGCGTAGCCCGAGCCGGACAGCAGGTCCGGCAGGCTCGCTGCACGGGCCCCCTGGAACACCGGGGCGACGGTGCCGAGCACCAGCAGCAGGACGAGCAGGACGGGAATGGGCATACCGGGAAGCGCCATGGTGCCGACCACCACGCAACTGACCGCCTGGCATGCCACCATGACGTCCCGGGCGGGACAGCGGTCAGCCACGGCCGACAGCAGCATCGCCCCGAAGAGATAAGGGGCAAAGCCCAGCGCGAACGTCAGCGAGGACAGCAGCGGTGACTGCGTCCGCTGGTACACCATGATCGAGAGAGTGATCTGTGCGACGACATTGCCAAGAGTCGCGATGACCTGCGCGAGGAAGATCACGCGGAAGTCGCGTACCGCCAGGACCGCACGATACGTCGTGGGCGCGGTAGAAGTGGACGGGACGGCGGAGTTGCTCTGCTGAGGGGCGCGGGAGCTGTGCTGAGACATGGAACGCAGCATCCAGACCGCCCCGACCGCGGTTCAATGGATTCGGAAATAGCCGAATCGACCGGCCTGTTGCGGCCGTGAGAGACAAGGTGCGGTCATGGCGGTGCAGTTGCTCGTGGAGACAGCGGACCTGCTGAAATGCCGCTTTGCGCTCTCCCCCCTGTGGGAGACCGTCGCCGCCGTACGGACCCTCGCTGATCCCCGTCGCCAGGCCTACCACCTGCCCTGGCTGAGGAAGCTTCGCCCCGAACTCGACCAGAAACAACTCTCCCCGCTCCTGACCCTCCTCCCGCGTACCGGGTATACACCGGACTTCCTGACCCCGCCCCCGACCGGCCCGCTCTCAGCGATCGAAGATGAACTGGCCCGGGTCGCGGACACTCCCCTCGCTCACGTGAGGGAGGAACTCCACCGCTGTCTCCATGGGCCCGAACGCAAGACGCCTCCGCTCCCCGAAGTCGCCGACCGTCTCCTCGCCGACCCCGCCCGTACCCTTGCTCAGCTCGTCACCCTGATCCGTACGTGCTGGAACTGGCTCATCTCCCCGCAATGGCCCCAGCTCCGGGACTTGCTCGATGCCGACATCGCTGTCAGGTCCCGGCACTTGGCCGAGGGCGGACTCCATCGCATGCTCACCGGGTTGCACCCCACCATCACCTGGCACGCACTCGGCGCACTCCACATCGCGGCTCCTCACCGGGCCCGGCACCCCCTCAACGGGCAAGGACTCCTACTCCTGCCCAGCGTCTTCGTATGGCCGGCGCTCACCGTGGTGGTCCAAGCACCTTGGCAGCCCACCCTTATCTACCCTGCGCGCGGAGTCGGCGACCTCTGGCAGTCCTCACCCCACCCCTCAGCTTCACAAAGCCTCCAGCGTCTCATCGGACGTACCCGCGCCAGGGTGCTGACCAGTCTGTGCAAGCCCGTCTCGACCAGCACGTTGGCCCGAAACCTGAGCCTGAGCCCCGCCACCGTCTCAGGTCACCTCACCGCGCTCCGTAACGCAGATCTGGTCACTTGCTACCGCGTAGGCCGCACGGTCTATTACGCACCCACCGCCCTAGGCACGGCACTGGCCAGAACCCCGACCCCGAAACCGACACCCCCGGAGGACGGCAGATGACGCACCCATCGTGTTGAAGTCCTCCGCCCCGCTTGCCGGAACTGCCGCTCCGGTAACTGGCCGGTCATCCAGGGGCCCGAAGGACAACTCCCTTCCCCGGCTGGTGCCCCAGCCGTAGATCGTGATCTTGGTTGGGTGTGTTCGGGCTACAGCAGTTTGTGGATGACGGCGTGCGCAACGACCTTGGGGCCTTCGGTGATCAGCAGTTCAGCTCCGACGTGCAGGTGGGGTCTGGCCAGGTCAGGGACGAGGAAGCCGATGCTGGCCAGGTCTGACCCGTCGGGTCGGGTACCGATGCGCTGCACCAGGATGCTGAGGAGATCCGCGTCTGACTGTGCGCTGTCGCCGCGGAATGTGGCCGTCGCCGCGTACACCGGGACGGTAGGAGGGCCCGAGCTGCGGCCGCCCTGCGATTCGGACTGCCATCGGACCGCCGCCACCGCCAGGGGTTCCTTGAGCTCGATCACCAGTGCAGGCTAACCTCGTCGTTGCGTGGGCCCCGCCAGCAGACGCCGTGCAGAGCAGTCCTCAGGTGGCGTGCTTCCGCGAGGAACGGCTCGCCGGCTGCCAGTCGTTCGCGACGGTTGGCCTCTCCCGAACTCCTCTGCGGCATCCGGCTTCGGATCGACACTTCCACTTGGAGCTGCTGGCCTGCGAGAACACCAGCAGGGCTACTGGCTACGGACACTTCCCCGACGTGCTGGAATTCGTCGCGGGGCAGTTGCTGGCTAGCGGCCAGTCGATCCTGCGCGGCGATGTGGTGCCGCTTTCCGCTCCACTGCCCGGCGGAGCTATGACGTCCCTTTATACAGGGCTTCCCGTCTACTTCGATGACGACTTCTTCTCGGTCACCATCGAGAACGGCAGCGATGTCGCCATCGTCTGGCTCATCCCCATCACGGAGCAGGAGAGCGTCTTCGTCCGCGAGAAGGGATGGCGAGCATTCGAAGATGCACTCGCCCTCCAAGACCCTGACCTCCTCGACCCCGCCCGTCCCCAGCTCGACCTGTGAGCCGGTGACCGGCAGAAGGCCTGCTCAGGGATTGCGCCACAGCGGAACGGCGTCGGTGCGGTGGTGGGCATGGTCGGCCGGGCAACCTCAGGGGTGGTCAGCAGAGCGACGATCGTGATCGGCTGCTGGCAGTGCGGACAGTTCCGGGTCGCAGTCGGCTCCAGCGGGTCCCGGACTGGAGCCTGCTGTCGCGTGCTCGCGCGGCCCGGTGGCGGAGGTGGGGCAACTCGATGCGGGCCGTCAGTGCGGGCGATACCGTCGTCAAGTACAAGTGCCACCTGCAGAAGTTCTTCGACGGCGATGAGAACACCTGGCAGAAGGACGAAGCGCCCCAGGAGGCCTTGGGACTCGACGACCCGAGCATGCCCGACTGGCTGAGGCGGTATCTCTGATCATGCCCCTATCTCTGTAGCCCTGGGACGCATCACCGCGTGTCTGTATGGCTGCTGACAGATTTCTCGGAGCCATGAAGCGGCGGCGGAGCCTCGGCGGGCCTGTGGCGCCCGCACACGCAGGGGCTGGCGGCCGGGGGCGAAAACGGTCGCGGGTGCTCAGTTCGCCAACTCAACAGCGGCAGCGGTGCGGGATTGTCAGATGTGGGGCGTACGGTGCGCCCCATGGACCAGACAGATCTCCCGTATCGCATCACTTTGCGGTTCGCCCCGGACGGGGCGGCGGGTCCGCACTGCCTGACCCTCGCTGCATGCAGATCGCCTTTCTCAGCGACCGCGTCGGCCAGGACCGCCCCTGAGTGCGCCCCGCCGATGTGCTGGGCGACAAGGGCTACAGCTCGAAGGCGATCCGGACCTGGCTGCGTCGCCACGGCATCAGTCACACCATCCCCGAACGGGCCGACCAAGTCCGCAACCGAGCCCGGCGCGGCAGCCGCGGCGGACGCCCGCCCTCCTTCGACCAAGCAGCTCCACAAACAACGCAACGCAGTGGAACGGTGTTTCAGCCGTCTCTCAAACCGTGGCGCGGCATCGTGACCCGCAACGACAAGACTGCCGAGCCCTACCAGGCAGCCGTCACCCCCGCCTCGCTCTTGATGTGGGCGTGACCGTTGACGCCCCTGAGCGCAACTCGCCGCCGCGACGGTCGGTCCGGGAAAGGACTCCGGTAACGGACGACGAATACGGCTCTCGTTCGGTACGCAGCAGAGACACCTCGGCCATTTTGCCGTCATAGAGCATCCAGAGACCGAAGCAGTCGTCCTCCTCGTCGCGAACAAGGACTTGAACGGAATGCCGATCCGGCCACGCCAGACACCCTAGATGACTCAGCAATCCCCGCCAGTTGTGGCGGATGAACTGGATATCCCACGCGTAACGCTTCATGGACGGCATACGCGACCCATCGAACATGCCGTCATCCACACGTGTGAAGCACTGGTGCCGGTCCCGGCTCTCGTTGGGGCGGGTGAGCGGTTCCATGACCTCCTCAGCCCCTCGCGCCAGGACGATGACCTCCGCAAATCCACTCATCAGCCCATGATGGCCGTGAGACCCGTCAGAGAGGAACCGAGGGCAGATCGCATATTGACGACACGACCTAGAGCCCCAGAAGACCCCGCTCACCGGTCTGAACCAAACCCGGATAACCCCCAGCAACAAGACGACACTCGTACCTCAACTACCCGCCCACCGGGCGACACTGCCCATGCGTGAAAGTTCCCCTCTCCTATCTCGGACTGCTTAATTACTCCAGAACACTTTAGCTGCGATTGGGAGGCCGAAAATAAGAGCGGGAACGAGCAGGAGTATTCCGGCGACGAATAAGCCCAGCAAGCAGCCGCGGCTGCCATCTTCCTTCTTCAGGAAAGAGAAGGCGATTCCGGCAATGAGCGCTAGCAGGACATACACGCCGAAAAATATAATTGCACCAATCGCCACGGGGTATCCCTCCTGTTCATGGCGGCGCTGTTGGGTTAGGTCGGAATGGTGTGGTGCAGCGCGGCCGCCCCTCGCCGTGGTCTTCAAGCTCGTCGAGTCCGCCCAGGTCCGCTGGCGAGCCGTGAACGCGGCCCGCCTTGTCGCCCTCGTGCGTGTCGGAGTCCGCTTCGAACGCGGTCAGCTCGTCGAACGCTCCCGGGCATCGGCGGCCTGACCGATCTCGAAGGTCGAACCGGGTGCTGCGTATTCGACGGGGCCGCCGAAGCGGCTTGAGGCGCGGGCCACCGCTTCCCGCGGCGTGAGGAACCGGCCGACATGGGTGACGATCAGTCGGCCCGCCCGGGCCGCGCTTGCAGTGTCGCCCGCGTCCTCGGGGGTGTGGTGCACCTGGTCGCGCTCGACGGGCATCTGAGCGCTCTCGGCCTCACACAGCAGTACGTCGTATCCGTCGGTCAGACTCGTCAGGTCGGCGCAGGGGGCCGTGTCCCCGGAGTAGACCAGTGTCCGGCCCGCGGCCTCAACGCGCAGGGCGAAGGCCGGGAGGCCATGTGCCACGGCCCGGCTGGTCAGCTTAAGCGGGCCGACGGCCGCCTCGTGTCCGTCGTGCAGTTCGATGATCGCGAACGCGGATTCGATCGGGCTGTGAACCGGGGTGTTGGTGAGGAAGGCCGCAAGCCGGTCGGCGATGCCCGGCGGGCCGTAGAGGGGGATCGGCGCGCGGAGGCGGATGTCCGCATACAGAGCGCCGTAATAGGCGGTGAGTAGGTCGGCACTGTGATCGGCGTGCAGGTGCGAGATCCAGATCGCGTCCAACTCATCCAGCTGAACGTGACGTTGCAACGGCCCCAGCGTTCCGGTGCCCGCGTCCGCCCACACGTGGGTGTCTTCGCTGGACACCAGATAGCCGGAGTACGGGTTGTCCACACTTGGATATGGCGTCGCACACCCCAGCACCGTGAGGCGAAGAAGCTCGTTGGTCACACCGGGAGCCTAGAACACCTGATCCACAGGTATTGAGGATTGCTCTTGCGGGGCAGGAGAGGTCGAACTGTCGGGCGTCGGTGGCCTTTCGCTGTCGCTGGTGGCTGGGAGGCCGGCCGGATGACCGAGGGTGACGAGCAGCTGCTGAGCGAGCGCGGCGGATGTACGGCTACGACCACGACGGCCCCAACCCCTGCCCGCTCCCGCACCGGACGTACGCAGCCCTGGCGGGCCCCCATCACCTAGGTACGGTCGCCCCGCTCCCGGCGCTGGTCGCCGCGGCCGGGGCGACCGAGCGTCCACGGTTGGGCGCCGATCCGGGACGGACGGTTCGCGTGTGCCGTCGCCGATTAGGGCCGACGGCGACCGGACGCTGCCGCCGACCGCCGACCGCCGACCGCCGACCGCCGACCGCCGACCGCCGACCGCCGACCGCCGACCGCCGACCGCCGACCGCCGACCGCCGACCGCCGAGCACGCGGACACGTCGGCCTTCACGGATCCCTGGCCGGGGCCTGGGCCGGGTCGCTGGAGCCGCTGACCGCCGCGAACTGGACGAGCGGGTGGCCCCGCTACCGCGCCGTGTCCGCGGGCCGTGCGACGGCTGTGCGCGGAGTCCGTATGACGGAATTCCCCTGACCGCCCCCGCGTCTCATGATCCGATGATCAGATGACTTCCGTGCGTATACGCCCTGCCGTCCCGGACGACCTCGATGCCGTGCTGGCCTTCTGGAAGGCGGCCGCCGAGGGCGCGAGCATCACCGACGACCGGGCCGGGGTGGAGCGACTGGTGACCCACGACCCCGAGGCGCTGCTCCTGGCCGAATCCGACGGCGAACTCGTCGGGACGGTGATCGCCGGCTTCGACGGCTGGCGGTGTCATCTCTACCGGCTCGCGGTGTGCCCCCACCGGCGCCGGACGGGCATCGGTTCGGCACTGCTGGCCGCCGCCGAGGAACGCTTCGTACGGCTCGGCGGCCGGCGTGCCGACGCCATGGTGCTGGTCCGCAACGAGAGCGCGCACCATGCCTGGCGCGCCTCCGGATACGGGCCGGAGGGCCGGTGGCGACGCTGGGTGAAGCCCCTGACCGGCTAGGCCGTTTCCTTCGGATCATCTGATCGTTTGTTGATGTGTGTCATTGACTGACGCCCAGTGGGCAAGAATCAAGCCGTTGCTGCCGGACCGGACTCCTCGGCGGGGTGGGCGGTGGCGTGATCACCGACAGGTGATCGACGCGATTGCGTTCAAGTACCGCACTGGGACACCGTGGATGGACCTGCCCGAGCACTTCGGTTCATGGAAGGGCGCCCGCAACCGACTGCGCATGTGGGCGGCCAACGGCACCTGGGAGAGGGTCTTCACCACCCTGCTCGCCCAGGCCGACGCCGGGGGCGACCTCGATTGGGTCATCGCGGTCGACTCCACCGTCGTCCGCGCGCACCAGCACGCCGCCGGGGCTCGTCAAAAGGGGCTCCAGCCGGTGAGCCGGACGACCATGCCCTCGGTCGCTCTCGTGGCGGACTGACCACCAAGATTCACCTCGCCGCCGACAGTCGCTGCCGGCCGCTGGCCTTCGTGCTCACGCCCGGACAGGCCGGGGACGCACCCGCGTTCTCCGAGGTCATCCCGCTTACGGGTGCCCCGGCCGCTCGGTCGGCCCAGGATCACGCCGGACGTGGTCCTGGCCGACAAGGCGTACTCGTCCCGCACGATTCGCACCCATCTTCGCCGGCGTGGGATCCGGGCCGTGATCCCGCAGCCCGCCGACCAGGCCGCCAACCGCAAGCGTCTCGGCAGCCGAGGCGGCAGACCACCGGCCTTCGACCGCGACGCCTACAAGCAGCGCAACACGGTCGAGCGGTGCATCAACAAGCTCAAGCAGTGGCGCGGACTGGCCACCCGCTACGACAAAACCGCCAGCATCTACCTCGCCGGACTCCACCTCGCCGCCATCTTCATCTGGTCAGCGAGGTGATGCCAGTCGAGCTGCCTAGACCCAGCCTTCGTCAAGGTGAACCGTCCAGGTGTTTCCCACTGCCCGGTGCAGTTCAACCAAGACCGCCACATTCGCGATGACCGCTGGCGCGTCGGACAGCCGCAGCGGGGAGTCAGGAACGCCGCTGCGCAGGTAAGTAGGCAGCTCGCCGTTGCAGTTGAAGGTGTGAAGCGGCGGGGGACCATCGTCGAACCACGCGGGGCAGTTCTCTTCCGCCCACGCAGCAGCGGCATCGACACGATCCACATGCGCCAGCAGGTGCTCCGGAGCAGGACCATCGCTGAAGTGCACGAGGAAACCGTGAGCGTCCACCGCCCACCAATCCCACGTGAATCCAGGCCGAGGGTGCCGCAGGATCGTCGTCATGCAGCCACCGTATCCAGGCTGCACAAAGACCGGTGAGGATGATCCACAAGAAACGTCCTAGCCCTGGTCCAGCCCAGCGCGGCCAGTTCACGCGCCTCAACCTCTTCCCGCTCGGCGAGGGTGAAGCGCTGCGGGTCGTATTCGGCCCGGGGCGTCCCGCCGCCTGCCGGGCCGCCGGGCAACCCGGTCTCGGTCTCGACCTCGCGGATGTGCCGCAGCCAGGCCAGGGCCCGCTCCTGCGCGGCCGGCGGCACCGTCTCCCACAGCGCCGGGGCCGGCGGTTCCCCGGCCGCGGGACCGGTCACCGAGAAGCCGGGCGCGGACACCAGATGGGCGGCCATCACACACCCGGTGGCCCCGTCCTCGGCGACGAGGTACACCCGCCCGTCGACCAGGCCGGTCACCTGCCAGGCGCGGCCCTCAAACGTGACCTGAGCGCCCACCTCAACACACCGCCCACCAGGGGCGGTCACCATGTGCTTGCTCAACTCTCCTGCTGCTCCTGCCGCTTTCCGTCGCCTGCGGCCGGGCCGGGCGTCACGAGGGTGTGCTCGCTCAGCGGCCGTGTCAGGTCCGCGGCCAGCCGCCCGTTCCACAGTGCGTGGTAGAGCACCGGCAGCGCGGTGAGGACCTCGCCCGCCGCCGCGGCCCCGGCCATCAGCGGCCGTTCGGCGGCGAACGCCTCCAGCACCGCTTGCTCGAGCCCGCCGGCGTCGCGGTGGCGCGGATGGCGTTAGCCGGCCAGCCACCGCACATTCGCCGCCACCGCCTTGTCCGGCGGCACCAGACGCCGGTAGGTGAACCCCACCGCCGCACACGCCGCTTCAAGCACCGCGGCAGCGCGCTCGGCCCGGTCCCCGGCAGGAGCCGTCGCGGCGGGACAGTCGGCGAGCAGCGCGCGGCCGTCGGCGTAGCGGGCGAACAGCTGCGGCACCCACGTCAGCACCCGCCCGCTGCCCGGATCGCGCCAGATCAGCCGCACCGGCCGCGCCGACAGCGACACCACTTGCGGATCGCGGTCCAGGATCATCAACTGCGTGCACATCGCCTGCGATCCGTGCATCACATGCCGCCCGGTCGTGGCCGACCACCACCAGCCCGGCCCCCACCGCCGCCCCGGAACCACCGGGAACGCCGCCACCGGCGCCAGCTGCTCGAACCTGACTGCGACGGCGGCCTCCACCCAGCGGCGCTGCACCAGCGTGCCGTCCGCCCCGGCGAACTCAGCCTCCACCGCGCCCGGCTCCGGCACCCGGCAGGCATTGCCCACGATGGCGGGTAAGCCGTCCTGCGTGCCGTCCTGGCTGCTGTCGGTGATCACGAACTCCACATAACGTCATGCCTGTCCTGCCGCGCAGGAGAACCGGCCGGTAACCCAAAATCGCGGCAACTGCGCTGTGTGGCAAGCCTGTTGGGCTGCGCGCGGGGCAGGATGCCACCCCGGCTCGCCGGTGTCAGTGCGCACCCCTGCACTTTCCTCGGCTGCCTGGCCGCCCTTCTCCGACGGCTGCTCGCCGCACGCACAGCGGACCGTCATGCCAGGGCCGCTGCCCGGATCCTGGCGTCAGGTGCGTCAGCCTTCAACGCGGCCCAGGATCTGCGACAGCTCCTCGGCGGCCAGGCGGGACCACTGGGCCACCTCCTCAAGCGCCACCCCGGCCGCGACGGCCGCAGCGGCGGTATGCAGCACGGCCCGGTCGATCAGCTCGGCACCCTGACTGAGGCGCTCCAGCAGTTCCCGGGCCACCTCGGCGGTGGTGCCGCTCTGCACGCCGCGCAACTGCGCCAGCTCCTCACGGGCATCATCGAGCAACCGCGTGATGTGGAAGCGGGGTTCGGCAGAAACGGTGGCACGCCACCGGGTACCCGAGCCGCCCTCCTGTGCCTCTGCCGCCAGGACGCGCAGCTGTCCGGCCATGGTGGCGGGCTGATGTTCCTGGCGCAGCCACCAGGGGTCGTTGTCGTATCCGGGCGGCCCGCCGGCCCCGCGGCGCAGGCGGATGACAGCGCCCATCCACGAGGTCAGCGGTCCGCCGTAGTCGGTCGCGGCCAGCGGCCCCAGCCACCCCCGCCCGACCCGCTCGCCGAGCCGGCAGCAGAACGCCCCGTCGGCGGGCAGCGGCCGCGGCCGCCCGGCACCGCTGTCCCTCCACACCAGCTGCGCCATGGCCGGGTCCAGGAGCGCGTCGGCGACGGCCACCACCTCGGCGAAGATGACCGCGTCCCGGCCTACGATCCGCCACCGCTCCAGCTTGTCTCCGGCGTTGCCGCCCACGACCTGGTGCAGCCGCCGCGGCCAGATGGTCTCCCGCTCCCAGTGCAGGGCCTGCTCCCACCATCGGGCGACCACCGCATAAGCCAGAGCGAACACCCTCTCCGGCTCTGCTCCGGCCCGTACTGCCCGCCGCGCCACACCCGTCCACCGCCGCTGCGCCGCGGCCACTTCTGGCACACCACGCACGTCCAGATGCTCAAGAGGCTGGTCGGCGTCCGCGTCCAGGAGCCACCGCCCGTGCCGGATACACACCCGCTCCCATCGCAGTGCGTACCGCACCACCCGCACGACCGTCCCCGTACGCCGGGCCGCGCACAGGCGGCAGCCGAAGGCGACCGGACCGGCGACAGCGCCGCCGGTCCGCCACGCCGCCGCCGGCACCCCGTTCTTTCCGGCCGACAGCTTGGCGTCCTGCTGTCCCCACGACGGCAACGCCCGCGCCAGCACGTGCTCCTCGACGCCGCACAGGCATGCCAGGAGCTGCCGTCCGGCTACGTTCAGCAGCACCTCGGCGTCGGCCCGCGCGCCCCCGCCGTCGTGCCCCGGAGGGTAGTTGCGCCACTGCCAGTACGACCGCAACGCTTTCGCTTCCATCCCGTAGCGGCTCGCGATGCGGCAGATCAGCGACGAGGTCGTCTCCATCGGCAGGGGAGAGCGGTCCGCAGCAGGCCGGGGTGATGGGTCACTCCACCACGGTCTCGTGCTCGCCGTGCCGGGCGGGCGCTTTCGCAACGGATGCCCGGCGGATCAGGCAGAACGGCGGTCGTGGTGCCGGTTCGTTCTCATAGCGTCCCGGCTCCGCCTCTTTCCCGGGGCTGCGCTCCCATTCGACGGGGCCTTTCCGGACTCCACGCCCGACCGATTTTCCTGTCCGTCTGCTACCCCTGTGACCTGCGAAGAAGATGCGGCAGGCGGGGAAGCAGGGGGAGTTGGGAAAAAATCTTGGTTTCCGGCATCCGGATCCGGGCCCTCGGCGTTCCTCGGGCCACTCCTGCGCCCACCACCAGGCTGTGACCGCTTCAGCAACCTCGAACGCCGAACCAGCGACGGGGGAGCGGCGCAGCAGCCTGCGGTGATCCGCCTGCGCCTGGACCACCTCCGGGCATCCGGCCAACTCCACGACACGGCCCCCGCTGCCAGGCACGTTCATCAGCCAGCACCGGTGGCGTGGGCAGACTCGCTGGTGCGCCGCCAGGTACACCCGGGCTGGTGCAACGCGACCGGTCCGCGCAGCCACACAGCCCGGGCACGCCGGACCCCAGGCAGCAACCGTCTCCACCCCGTTGTAGAGCCGCGCCGCCGACCGCTCCTTCGAGGGGCCCAGCGGCTCCTCCCGCGTCCAGGCCGGCAACGCATGGCGTAAGCCCACCTACGGCACACGACACAGCGCCGCGACCCGGTCCCGGGCCGCGGCGTTCAAGAACACCTCGCTGTCGCCCTGCAGAGCCCGGACGACGCCCTGCTGGCCAGCCACTTCGGTAACCGACGACAGCAGACTCCGCACCGTCAGGCCGTACCTGTCCGCGATCCGCCCCAGGAACGACAGCGTCATCTCACCCTGCAGGGGAGACACCCGAAAAGCACCCGCGGCCAGCAACAGCTTCCCCACCCCCATCCCGTCGCTTGTGACACTTATCGTCCTTCGGCTCAACAAGCAGGCGCCGGGCCCGTCGGCCGGTGTCAGGTCAGTAGTCGAGGTCGAGGTAGTCGATGTCGTTGAGGGTGACGTCGGAGAGTCCTGTGGCGCGGCCTCCGCCGTCCTGGAAGTAGATCTCTTTGAATCCCTCGGCGATGATCCCGCGCATTTCCTGGTCGCCGGCGCCTGTGTTGCGGGCGTCGAAGAGGCGTTGTGCGTACGCCGGTGGGAGGTGCACGGTGAGTCGCCGGAAGCGTCCGTCGTCGGTTGTGCCGACCGGCGCGGTGTACCCGAAGCGGGCCCTCGTCTCCACTGTGATCCCGCCGGAGGCGGCGGCCTGTCGCTGCCGGCGCTTGCGCACCTGCGGTTGCCAGCGCTGCCGTACCGCGTCGTCGATCTTCGCGGCGACGTCGGCGCGGGCGTGCTTGCGGGCACCGCGCCGGTAGCGGTTGACGGAGTCGGCGGTGACCCCGAGTTCCTGCGCGACGGCCTTCGCGCTGCCCATCTGCTTGAGCAGGTAGCCGATCTGCCCCTTGAGGGTCTTCGGCGGCTGCCGGGTGAAGGACTCCCGGTCGGCCCGTTCGATCGCGTCCTCGATCTCCCCGGCCACGGCCTACTCTCCTTCGTCCAGGACGGCGTCGCCGCCCTTGATGTGGCGGGCCGGGTTGAGGCCCTGCTCCATCAGGTCGACCGTCCACAGCATCGACTGGACGCCCTCCAGCTTCGCCAGGCCCGGTGTGGGCCCGAGGCGGAACCCGCCAGGCTGCGGCTTGCCGGAGGCCGCGTATGGCAGGAAGGCGAGCGGGCTGTCGCCCGGGCTCGGGTAGACGACGCAGTCGGACAGTACCGCGAGCGGGTACAGGCCCGTCATCTTGACCATGTTGTTGAGTTTGCGGTGCATGTTGACCCGGGCCTTGCTGATGACGGCGGCCCGGATGTCGGGGCGCCAGGTGGGCCGGGACAGGGCCGGCCACGGCTCGCCCTCCTTGTAGTGCTTGCCCTGGGGGCGCTCGCGGAGCTTGCCGACGCCGCCCTTCACGGTCGCCTTGATGGCGGACAGGACGGCGGCCATCGCCGGGTCGACCTGCTTGTGCTGTTCCATCGCCGCGAGGAACTGGCGGTCGTCCAGGTCCCGGGTGACGCCGAGGTCGGCGAGGGTGTCGACGTAAGCGGTCTTGAGCCGGTCGTGCCACGGATCCAGGTACGCGCCGGTCTCCCGGCGCAGGTACGCCTCGATCGGGGCGACGTTGTGGCCGAGCTCCTGGGCGTAGGCGACGGTGTGCGTCTGGTACCAGGCCGGTCCCGTCGGGCGGGTGCCGTCCGGGGTGAACGGGCTGGGCAGGCGCGCATCCAGCTCGATGTGGGACAGGTCGACCAGCCAGGAGCCAGGGATCTTCGGGTTGAACGCCGGGGCGTGGAAGTGGTCCGGGGCGGAGAGGCCGACGACCAGGCGGGCCGCAGCGGCGAGGAAGGCGGTGTTGAGGTCCAGGCCGACCGCGAAGGGCAGCGTGCACTCCTCATCGCTGAGCAGGTCCACCGAGCGCACCCACTGGTACGCCTCTTCGTTGAGGAACCCGCCACTCCAGCCGCTGTCCACGACGACAGGGTGCTCCGGGGTGGCCTCCGGCGGCGCCGGGTCCATCGGCTCCGTCCCCAGCGATCCGGCGTTGTAGCCGGACACCCAGTTCCCGGTCTTTGTGTCCTGCACGGCCTTCGTGGGCGGGCGCAGCGCCGTCATCAGCTCCAGCCCGGACACGGCGGTGGAGCCGCGCGGGGTGATGACCCGGGTCGCGTAGACACCGAGGACGCGGGCGACGTCGGGCGCCTCGAGGTCCGCGACGCCGGGCCAGGACCGTTCATCGAGCGCGTCCCAGGACAGGATCGCGAGCTGCACGCACTGCCGCTCGCGCCCCTGCGCCTTGCGGTAGATCCGCGCCCACGGGCCGAACCCACGCTGCGTCAACTGCCAGCGGGCCTTGGCGACTTGCTTCACAACCGGGTGGTCCTCCGGCAGACGCAGAGAGCGACGCTGCTCGTGGCCCTCCAGGCGCTCGGGCAGCCCCAGCTTCACGGCGGCGGCCGCGGTGAGCACGATCAGCGGGTCGGAGTCCTTGCCGTACCGGTTGAGCTTCGCAGCCCCGAGACCGGACTCGCGCAGCGTCCACTCCACCAGCTCCACCACCGTGGTCGCCGGGCAGTCCAGCACGATGCCGTCCATGCCGTACGCGGACCCGTCACCGTCCAACACGGCCAGCGGGCCGTGCGGGAACCGCGGATCGCCTGCAGGCTGAGCTGCATTCTTCACGGCCGGACGCCGCGATACCGCGGCCGGCCGGGTGGCCGGATGTGCCGGTCCGGTGGCTGGAACAGCGGGAGCCTGCGGGGCGTCTGCCGTCTCCACCTCGGACGCAGCCGGTTCACTGGACACCGCCGGTGCCGTCGCGGCAACCGGGGCCGCACCGTGTGCGGGATACTTCGCCGCCCACCCGTTCAGCAGCCGCTGGTAGGCATCCAGGCGCGGCGACTTCGGCTCCGAGCGGCCGTTCTCCCAGTTCTTCACCGACTGGGTCGTCGTCTTCAACGCGGTGGCGAGGCGGGCCTGGGTGATGCCGGCAGCCTCACGAAGCCGGGCACGCTCCGCCGGAGGCGGCAGATGCGGCTCCTCCTCCAACAGAGCGTCGACAGACGCGAACAGCTCTTCCTCAGATGCCATTCCCCACACCTTCACATCAGGACCCGATACCGCTTAACCCAAAACTTAGCCCACCCCTTAACCTTCCCGTGCCCATGCCAGCCCGAGTTCGGCGAGTGTGGTGAGTTTGTCGGGGGTGAGCTTGGTGCGGCGGGTCTTCTGGTTCATGATCCACACTCCGAGCCGGACGTCGGTTCCGTCCTCCAACTGCTCTACGTGGCCCCTGGGGACCGCCACAGAGCCCGTGCGGGCCTTGTACTGAGCCAGAGCCGCCACGCCCCGCTCGAAGGCACCCGCGGGCGTCGCGGACGGCTTCGCGGGCACGTCTGTCTCCACCGGGGCCGCAGGCACGGGCGGAGGAGCGACGCCAACGGCCTCCAGACGTTCGCGCTGCCCGCCCGTCAGTGCCCGCCAGACCTCGGGCTTGCGCTGCCGAGCGAGCCATCGTCCGATGTCCATGCCGTGGATGGTGAGGCCGGGAAGGACCTCGGGTCCGCCTGCTTGGCTGTCTTCGTCGCGTACGAGTTCTCGTAGTGCGGCGTAGTGGCGTTGCCATTCGGCCGGCCATGCCGGGTTCCAGTCCTCGTCCACGGCTTCCAGCGCGGTCTTCCACTCGGGGTGGTCGTCCAGCGCACCGGGACGCCGCAAATTCGCGAGCCACATTCCCAATGGTCTGTCGAGCGCGCTGGCGGTCCGGGGGGCGCAGAGGGTCCAGTGCTGCTCGTGGTAGACGCGGGCGGCCTCCAGGTTTTCCTGGAACCGTTCGTCCGCGAGGCTCCAGACCATGCCGAGCTGTTCCAGGCGGCGGGCGCGCTGGCCGTTCATCTGCCCGGCCCCGTACGCGCGTCGTTGTTCCGCGACCCATTGCCCAAGTGGTGTCGCGCCCTCTCGGTGTCCGTAGGGCACCCTCGCGTTCCCGACTCTCTCGACGTACGTCTTCAGCTTCGCCCAGCCGCGGGCCCAGTCCTGGCGTTCGGTGTCGATGACGTTGAAGGACACCCAGTCCGCGACCATCACCGGATCACGTGGAGCGGCAAAGCGGAGCAGCAGTCGGGATTCCTCTTCGCCTTCTTCTGGCGCGACACCGATGTTCACGGACGGCTGCGCCACATCCTTCTGCGGCTCCTGGGGAATGGCGAGCAGTTCCACGGCCTCTTCGTCATGAGCCCGCAGACCTTCCAGGACTTTCACCAAAGGCTTGTAGGAGCCGGAGGTGAACATGTCCTCCGGCAGTTCTCCGGGCTGCAGGAAGACGGGCACGATCAGGGAGGCGAGCTTGCTCTGCCCGGGCTTCTGCCGCAGCGCCCGGCCGATGGCCTGGACGATGTCGTGCGGCGCCCCTTTGGGGTCCAGCAGGGCAACCGAATCCACGCTTCGAATATCGACACCCTCACCCAGGACACGGCAGTTGGAGAGCACGGCCCGCTGCGCCGTCGACCCGAACGAACCCAGCACCTTCCGCCGGCGCTCGGGGACGTGCTCGCCGCACAGCCAGTCCGCCCAGATCCCAGCGGGGTACGTCTCCGGCTGATCCGCGTGCAGCTTCGCCGCAACCCGCTCCAGACCCTCCGCGTAGGCCTGCGCCTCGATGGTGCGGTGGTGGAAGGTGATGCACGTCGACAGGCTGTGCTCCGCCATCGTGTGCAGGAGCGCGGCCTGCAAGGCTCCGAGCCGCTGACCGCGCACCTCTTCACTGCGCCGCTCCTCGCCTATCAGCCGTTCCGGAGTGACGACCGGGTCCTTCAGCTCCAGCACGATGATTTGATACCGCGCCAGCAAGCCCCGGGAGACGGCTGATGCTAGCGAGAGCTTGTACAGGACGGGCCCGAAGACGGTCTCGTCATCCATGGACGCCGCCATCTCACGCGGCAGCGGATCCCGCACCCCCTCCGCAACCTCCCGGCTCAGCCGCTCCTCCCAGATCCGCGGCGTCGCCGTCAGGTACAGCCGGCGTGCTGCCGGGATGACGCTCTGATCGTGGATGGCCGCCCAGGCCTTACCCATCGAGCCACTTGTCCTGTGGGCCTCATCAACCACCGCGAGGTCTACTCGATCAAGCTTCTGACCGTAGACACCCTCGAACGCCTCCGCCAGAACACCCAAAGACGCGTAGGTGGCGAAGATGGTCACCGCCCCCTGCCCATGCCACAGCGCCAACTGGATCGGGTTCGTCGTAGAGCGCACCTTCAACGACCACAGCCCCGGGTCGTCTTGAAGCGAACACACCGCAACCGCCGGCCCCTTGTGCCCGGCCTCGTGCCACGCCCTCACCGTCTGCGCCAGCAGATCCAGCGTCGGCACCAAGACGAGCACACGCCCCCTGGGCACAAGCCGCCTCGCCGCCACCGCCGCCATGATGGTCTTCCCCGTGCCACACGCGGCGTGTACCTGCCCGCGAAGACCATTCCGGGGAATACCGCCCGGCGGAACATCGAGACCCCGCACAATGGCGGAAACGGCCTCGATCTGGTGATCACGCAGCTTCACGGCCATGCCCCGTGTTCTCCTTTTCGCGGAATGCAGCGCGTAATAACAAATGAAATCCAGGCGCAAGGTACGCGGCGATAGGGGGTAGCATCTGATCCCAGACTCTACACAGTGATGACTCGTGATGCATCATCCGCGCACCAACTTCTGCGCCCGAGGGTGACACCTGACTCAATCCCATCCACGAAACGGCCGGTTGTCCTATATGCTGACAGAGCGTTCGTGAACACGTCGGGACAGTCAGACGATGGGGGGAGGGGGGAGGGGTTCAGGGTGGAGCGCAGAGGAACCCGTCGCTACCGTGAGGCCGGCCCCCTGTCCGTCAGGCCGACGGTCTGGCACATCCGTTCGTTACAGAAGTGGTAGGCGGGAATCCCAAGCCCTACACAGACCCGCACGTGATGCACCTACCCCCTACTGCCAGCCCAGGAATCTCGCTTGCGGGATTCCATCAATTCGCGCTTGCGCGAATTGATACGCATTCAGAATTCCGCTTGCGGAATTCGATTCCCGCGCTTGCGCGGGAATCTGGCGGAGCGTCAGCGGAGCCGTTCCCTATGCAGCGCGCCAGCGCTGCATATCCCGCTCCGCGGG
>NZ_JBIAGW010000039.1:0-28796 GCF_042869955.1 Streptomyces sp. NPDC006691 | reverse complement strand
GTGGGAACGACGCGACGACATCCACGAAGCCTTCCTCGGCCTCGCCACCTGCCTCATCACCCACCGCCACGTCCAACGCCTTTGTTAGGGCCTCTAAGCGGAAAGGTGATCCGGGTCGCGGACCACGACGTCCGTTCGGGCGTGGAGACGGACATGGGGGAGGGAGACATGGGGGAGGGGGACTTCTGGGCGGAGATCCGGGAGACGATCCTGGGGACCGACATTCTGATCGTGTCCACGCCGATCTGGCTCGGGCACCCCTCCAGCATTGCCCAGCGGGTCTTGGAACGCCTCGACGCGGAGATCAGCGAGAGCGACGAGGCGGGCCGGATGCTCACCTACGGCAAAGTGGCCGGCGTGTGCGTTGTCGGGAACGAGGACGGTGCGCATCATGTGAGCGCCGAGCTGTTCCAGGGCCTCAACGACTGCGGCTTCACGCTACCCGCGAACGCCGTCACCTACTGGGTCGGCGAGGCCATGCACGGCACCGACTACCAGGATCTCAACGAGACCCCGGTGAAGACCGCGGCCACCACGGCGACCCTCGCCGCCAACACTGCTCACCTCGCCCGCCGCCTCAAGTACGCCAACTACTCGCCCTCCTGACGCCATCACGAGGGGAGAGGCCCTTGTGATAGCACGGCGAATCACCGTGGGCGATGGCGGCAGGAGTCGATTCGTGGCGAGCGATGGCGGGGTGCGCGACGGACTCCTCGCCGTACTCGGCCAAGGTGTCGACTCGCCCGCGGCTGCCGGGCTGGTGGTGTCCTACCAGTGGTATTCGGTGACGCTGCCTCCGGTGAGTGTGATGGTGCCGTGAGGGGTGGTGTCGTCCTTCCAAACGGTGTAGTCCCCTGCGGGCAGGGGCTGGATGAGGACGCAGTGGATGGTGCGGTCGGCGAGGTGGCGGGGCCGTACGGCTGCGTGGGTGCGCTGGTGGGGCCGGGTGGTGGGGCTGACGTGGATTTCGAGTCCTTCGTGTTCGGGCGCGGTGTGGATGATGAGGGCTGCGGTGGTCTCGCCGATGTCCAGTACGACGCTGCCCGGGGTGGAGGGGTGGGTGGCGTGGTGGTGCACGGGGCCTCTTCTCGGTCGAGGTGGCGGGGCCGCGCCGGTGCGGAGCGCGGCCCCGCTGGTGGGGTGTTGGTCAGGAGGCGGGGTGGTGGTACCCGTCGTAGGGCACGCCCAGGTACGGGAAGGCGTCGAGGTAGGGGTTGGTGACGTCGGCGGGGGTGAGGCCGTCGGTCACCTTCGACGATGCCGCGTCGGGGGTGTAGCTCTTGTCGACGAGCGGGAGCGTGGCCCCGGCGAGAGCGCGCAGTTCGACGGTGACGACGTCGTCGTAGACACGGCGGCCGTTGGGGAAGCCTGCCGGGTCGCCGCCGATGAGGCCGAGGATGTTGGGGTTCCTGGCCGGCGGGATGGCGGTGTTGAGGCGGATCATGTCGGCCAGGGTGGGGCCGGTGTAGTTCTGGAACCCTGGCACGACACCTGTGGGGATGCCGGTCAGCAGGATGGCGAGCAGGTCCGCGCGCGGCTTTCCGGACTTGTTGTACGCGTCGAGGTGGGGAAAGACGCCGGGGTAGAGCGTGGGCAGGAGTTTGGCCAGCTCGGGGTGCGCGACGTAGGTGGCGAAGCGCTTGTCGTCGGCCGGCGGGAGCGCGTTCCATTCGTCCTTGTGCCCGAGCGGGACGAGGACCTCGTTGAACAGTGGGTTGCCCAGGCGGGAGACCTGCGTGTAGGGGCCGGTCTCCAGGTCCTTGCCCTGCCGGGGCTCGATGACGCGCGCCTGGCGGCGGCTCGCGCTCGTCCACACGCCGATGGTGGCGTGGGGGTCGGCGGGGTCCTTGGCGGGGCGTCCGTGGAAGGTGAGGTCGGTTGCCGGGACTTGGACCGCGAGTGAGTGGACGTTGAGTTCCTTGGTCGTGTTGACCCCGTCGGCGGGCTCGCTGAAGGCGCTGGTGCCGAACTGGTTGTGCAGGTTCTGGAAGGGGCGCAGGTTGCCGAGGTCGAAGATGGACCCCAGATCGACGTAGAAGCCCTCGGCGCGCTGGCCGGCGAACACCTTGCGGTTCTTGCCGAGCGTGTGGATCGCCTGCTGGGCCAGCTTCGCGTAGGTCGGGGTGGACAGGGGCCCGATGTTGCAGGGAGGGCAGGCCAGGTTCCGGCCGAGGACCGAACGCCGGCCGCTGCTCTCGGAGCGGGTCAGGGTGTAGGTCTGGTAGCGGTTCCAGTTCGGCGAGTCCAGGGTGAGGATGGGCCCGGTGTTGTAGAGGAAGCTGTCCGGGCGCCGCATCTTGGTGGTGAACTCGAACTGGTAGGTGACATCGGCGCGGCCGTCACCGTCGTTGTCGATGTGGATCTCGTAGAGCACGTCGTCGCCGAACTCGTAGAAGTTCGGTCCGCCCGCGGGGTTCTGCAGGGGAATGTAGTTGGCGATCAGCGTGACGGTCCCCGGTGCGTCGGGGCTGACGAAGGCGTAGACGTCGGTGCTGTCGGCGACCGGGTCCTTGGAGATCTCCGGGGCTTCGCGGTGGGAGGACATCAAACCTCATCCGGGTGGGTCGAAGGCGACGCGGCACGGACTGCCGCAGTGGTGGGGGATGGTGCGGTCAACGGGTGTGACGCAGCAGAGCTGTAGCCAACTCCCGGTCGTAGACCTGGCGGTGCTGGTCGCCGTGGAACAAGTCCATCTCGCCGGTGGCTGCGTCACGTACGTGCACCACCAGCGGCTCGTGCGGGCCGACCGCTCCAGCGGTTTGCCCGGCCTCCGGTACGACACCGCGCGAGGGGGTTGCTTGGGCGGGCTCGGCCGCGCCCAGGATCGCGCCGGCGGTAAGAGCCGCAAGGCCCACCTGCGTCGCGCCGCGCATCACGCCCCAGCGGTCCAGTCCGCCGGGATCCTGCTGCTGAGGCTCGGAACGGAACTCGTTCATGATCACTCCTGTGGCTGGGGCGGACCGTACGGGTGAGCTGATCAGAGCGGTGCCTGCGCCGACGGCCAGGAGGAATCGACGCACGAGCAGACATGGCGTCCTGAGGCAGGCGTTTCCACGGTCCGCGAAAGGGATTGAGGGCGTCGATGACGCGTCTGACGGCAGACGCTGGGCCCGAGGCAGAAGGGGGCCCGACGCTCAGCCCCGAATGAAACGCCCTCCACCGTGCCCCGTCAAGGATGCTGAACCCGCCGGAACTTGGCGCGTGCCGTGGGGCATCTGTGTTGTCGCAGTTCAGGCCCAACGTGCTCGGCTGAATGAGGGAAGGCGATTATTTTTGCCCCATCGGACCAAACCGTCTCGGTGCCTGCATCGAACCAATAGCGGCAGATGAGAAAGAGAAGGAGGCGATCACCGGCTGTGGTCAACTGGACTGGTGCATAAGTGTGTTGATGCCCCTGCTCGATACAGTTTCGCCTGTACGCGCAGTGATTTCGCCAACTGGCGGATTCGGGCAGAGTGTCGCTGACCGGGTCAGCGATTCGGTATTGCGTGCTGCAGGGACCCGCGGCTGTGTGCCTCGTACTGAGCCCACGGACAACGCTTCCTGCTGCGTGCGGTTTTCACGCCTCGCGAAAGGCTTCTTTGTCAGCGAGCGTTCGGCTCCCCGGTTGTCTGTTTCATGCGGATCGGGTGTAGCGCCAGTTGGGGGTGTTCCGGTGGGTGAGGCGTCGGGTCATGAGGTTGATGCAGGCAATCTGGATCATGGCTGCTGATCGGCGTGCATGGGAGTCGCAGGCCAGACAGACGGTGCAGCATGAGCCGGACATAGGTCCGCTCGGCTGCCCAGCACTTGGCGATGGGGGAGGGAATCCCTTAGACCCGTAATTTCACTGGGTTCACGACTTCTGAAGGTTGTTCAGCGGGAACCGAAGGTTGTTACCTGGCTCGGGTCGTGGTGTGGCCTCGGGTTCCCGCTGATGTGCCGTCTGCCATGGGTATGCCGCGAGTTCTGCCATGAGGTAGGTCAGTAGGTAGACGTCTCGTCGGAGTCGAGGAGGCAGAGGCCGTACAGGACGTCGTCGGCGGGAACAGCGGTGTCACCCTCGGCGCGCACCAGGAGGCCGGGGTCGAGGAGCCCCGCGATGGCGGCGGCACACAGGCATGCCACGCCTTCCTCCAGGGAGGACAACCGCGGCGTGCCCTCCCTGGACCGGTACGGCTGCAGCCTTCAGGACCTGGTGAACATGGTCACCGAACTCCGCAAGCGCCAGATCGGCTTCACTGCCGACCGGCTGCGTCCCGACGCCGCCGCGACTGTCAAAGCCCTGACCACGCTGACGGGGAGCACTCCGATGCTGGTGACGGGCGACAACCCGCGCGCCGCCGCCCGCCTGGCCGCCGAGGTCGGCATCACCGGTGACGAGGTCCACGCCGTACTCGTGCCCCAGGACAAGGTCGAAGCCGTACGCCCTCTGGCGGCCCGCGGGCGCAAGGTGCTGGTCATCGGCGACGGCGTCAACGACGCCCCCGCACTGGCCGCCGCCCACACCGGCATCGCCATGGGCCGTGCCGGCTCCGACCTCGCCCTGGAGAGCGCCGACGCCGTCATCGTCCGCGACGAGCTCGCCACCGTCCCCACCGTGATCGCCCTTTCCCGGGCGGTCCGCCGCCTGGTGGTGCAGAATCTGGTCATCGCCGCAGTGTTCATTACCGGCCTGGTCGTCTGGGACCTGGTTGGCCACCTGCCGCTGCCCCTCGGTGTGCTCGGCCACGAGGGCTCGACCGTCGTCGTGGGCCTCAACGGGCTGCGGCTGCTGCGCGACGCCGCCTGGAACCGCGCCGCGCGGGACATGTGATGAGCCGCCGTACCAAGAAAGCCGCCCCCGCTTCGGGGGCGGCCCGGCCCACCGTCACCGTCTGCCCCGACTGCTGTTGCGGCACCCCGGCCAAGGTGCCCCGGCTGGACCACGAAGCCCAGCTCACCGACCTGCGCACCCAGCATGCCAGCACGAGGAGGCCCAGCCCGAGGCCAGCAGCCATCGCTTACTTGGGCACCTCTTTCTGCGGCATGGAAACTCTGGTGCGTACGCATCGTTGTTGCCGTCGGCGAACTGCCTTCGCCTGGGCGGCGGCTGGACCCGCTGACCCAACGCCCAAGTGGACGGTCGTGGCCAGGTCAGAGTGGCTGGATCGGCGTCGTGGTCGCGCCAGGCGGGCGCCCGAAACGGAGCGAGGTCGGACCTCCACTCGGGAATGCAGGGGTGGTTGGTGACGCAGGCAAGGTCCTTGCGCCGCCGGGCCGTCGCGGTCGGTGTCGAGGAGGGCATGAGCCTTGGCTTCGATTGGCCCCGGAAGCCGTGGCCCATACCGTTCTGGAGCTATTCATCGGCACGGGGTCCGCCGCCTCGCTGACGCAGGGTGACTTGTTGGGCGAGGAGGTACTTGCGGACGGTGTAGTACGAGTATCCGAGGCGGTCCGCGATCCTCTGGATCGGTAGGTGCTCGGTGCGGTAGAGCCGCACGGCATGAGCGTGCAGGGCGGCCCGGTCGACGGTGTCGCGACCGCCTGCAGGACGGGCGGGGTGAGCCGACTGCGTGTCCATGCGGGGAGTGTGCGCCGTGTCGAGCGAATCGGAAAATGCGTGGCTGGGGGAAGATTCCCTCGCCTCAGGAGATGTGGCCAGCGGCGCTTGGCGTCTTGCACGGGACGGTCATGCCGGCGCCATCGGTGAAGTCCGTCTGTCTGTAAGGGGTCTGATCCCAGCCCCTGCCCTTCGCCGGCTCCGTCACCCTCCGTGTCTTGCGCGATTTCCTGAGCGGTCTTTCCGGCTTGGCGCCGGCGGGCACTTCGTTAGCCCTATGGAGTGAACAAGTCATTCATGGGCAATCCGGACGCTCCGTGGCTTCGAAAGAGCGATGAGAGGCCCTCAAAGGGGGCCGCTGCAGCTCCCGTTCCGGGGGCTTCGGTTCGTCGTTCAAGAAGGGATCACCTGATGTTTCGTGCGGTGAAGGCTGCGGGTCTGTTGGTGGCAGTGGGCGCGGCGATGACCATGGGTGCTGCGTCGGCGTCGGCCGATGCAGGGGCTCAGGGGGCGGCCATCGGTTCGCCCGGCGTGCTTTCGGGCAACGTGGTGCAGATCCCCGTTCACGTGCCGGTCAACGTGTGCGGTAACACCGTCAGCGTGATCGGTCTGCTCAACCCCGCGTTCGGCAACACCTGTGTCAACGACTCGCACGGTGACTGGCGGGAGCATGGCTGGAACGGGTCTCAGATGCACGGCCACATGGGGATGCACGGCCAGCCCATGGACCACCGGGGCGGCTTCGGTGAGGGGCACTGAGCAAGCGCGTAGTCGTGGCCTGCGTGGGGTGACCAAGACGGGCCAGCCTTGGGGAAGGTGACATCCGGACCCGTGCCGATGGTGGATCCCATCCGTATCCGCCGTCGGCACGGTGTCCGAGGCGGTGAGCCACCGGTTCCGGCTCGGCTCCCCTCCACTCCGATCGCATGCGTGCAGTTATCTGTTGCGGAGGGCGGCTTCCCTCGGGAAAGCCGCAACCGGCCCTCATTCGTCAGCACCCAGCGGATCGGCACTCATTGGAGTGAGTGACCAATCCCGTTCCTCGCGGGCTCCGAATAGGACCCGTGATGAAAAATTTGAGCAGAGGGGTCCGCCTTCCGCTGGCTGCCCTGTCGGGCCTGCTCGCCGGCTTCGCGGCGCTGGCCGTCGCGGAGCTGGTGTCTGCCGCGGTGCGGCCCGAGTCGGGTCCGGTGATCGCGGTCGGCGGTGCCGCGATCGACCGGACCCCGCCGGCCGTGAAGGACTGGGCGATCCGGCACTTCGGCACGAACGACAAGATCGTCCTGCAACTCGGCATTCTCGCTGTCCTGGCTCTGCTCGCGCTGATTCTCGGTGTGATCGCTCTTCGGTATCGTCGTGCAGGCGCGGCGGGCGTCCTCGCCTTCGGGGTGGTCGGGGCCCTCGCGGCCACTGGCCGCGCGGACTCCACGAGCATGACGGACGCGCTGCCTTCGGTGATCGGTGCGGTTGTCGCAGCCGGCGTGCTGTATGTCCTCATCGGACGTCTCGCTGTGCGCGCCGGACCTTCGTCCGCCGTGCCTGGGCCAGTCGAGGCCCCCGACGCCGGTACCACTGCGGAGGAACGGGGATGGGACCGGCGAGGGTTCGTGGTCGCGGCGACGGCGGCGGCGGCCGCCTCGGCGGGAGCCGGCCTGCTCGGCCGTTCCCTCAACGGTTCCCGCGGCCAGGGTGCCGTCACCTCGCGAAGCAAGATCGTCCTGCCGCGACCGGCGTCCCCGGCCGTACCCATCCCGGCCGGAGCGGTGCTGCACACGCCGGGCATCAGCCCGTTCGTGACCCCCAACGCGGACTTCTACCGCGTCGACACCGCACTGGTCGTCCCCAAGGTCGATGCCACCACGTGGCATCTGAAGATCCACGGCGAGGGCGTCAGTAGCCCGCTGACCGTCACCTTCCAGGACCTGTTGAACCGTCGGCTCATCGAGCGCGACATCACCCTGACCTGTGTGTCCAACGAAGTGGGCGGCCCCTACGTCGGCAACGCCCGCTGGATCGGTGTCCCTCTCGCCGACCTGCTAAAAGAGGCCGGCGTGAAGCCGCCGTCGCGCGGCGGCCCGGCGGATCAGCTGGTGGCACGCTCGGTCGACGGCATGACGATCGGCAGTCCGGTCGAGGACGTCATGGACGGCCGGGACGCGATGCTCGCGATCGGCATGAACGGGCAGCCATTGCCGTTCGTACACGGTTTCCCTGTACGGATGGTGGTCCCGGGCCTCTACGGATACGTCTCGGCGTGCAAGTGGATCCGGGACTTGGAACTGACCACATTCGATGCCTACGACTCGTACTGGGTCAAACGGTCCTGGGCCCGGAAGGCGCCCATCAAGACCGAGTCGCGCATCGACACCCCCAAGCCCTTCGCCCGTCCGAAGGCCGGCACCGTGATGATCGCGGGAGTGGCCTGGGCACAGCACCGGGGCATCGACCGCGTCGAGGTGCGGGTGGACGACGACGGCCCCTGGATGAGAGCCGATCTGGCCGCCGAGGACACCACGGACACCTGGCGCCAGTGGTCCCTGCCCTGGAAAGCCACCTCCGGCCCCCACACGCTGACGGCCCGCGCCACCGACCGTACCGGTCAGGTACAGACCGAACAGCGCGCCCAGACCATTCCCGACGGAGCCAGCGGCTGGCACTCGGTGGTGGTCACCGTGGACTGAACGCGCCGCCCCCGCGGCCTCTGCGCGCCTGAACTCCCCACCTCCACCCGGCGTGTTCGGCCCCTGTCGGCCCGCACGCCCCGCCTCTTCCTTTCTCATCAGGAGTAGTCATGAATGCCCTACGTTTCCGTCGTGCCGCGATCGCCGTCACCGCTGCCGCCGTTCTTCCCTTCGCGCTGAGCGCGTGCGGAGGCTCCGACAGCAAGAAGGACACCTCGTCCTCGCCCTCCGAGGCTGCCGCGCCGCCGGCCGCACAGTCTTCCGCCGGCGGCGACACGGCCATGACGGACAAGCCGTTCGGCACCGCGTGTGCTTCGGTGCCGAAGGACGGCGCGGGTTCGTTCGACGGGATGGCCAAGGACCCCGTCGCGACCGCAGCGTCCAACAACCCGGCCCTGTCCACGCTCGTGACTGCGGTGAAGAAGGCAGGTCTGGTCGACACGTTGAACAACGCGCAGAACATCACCGTGTTCGCGCCGACCAATGACGCGTTCGCGAAGATCCCGAAGGCCGACCTGGACAAGGTCCTCAATGACAAGGCGATGCTGACCAAGATCCTCACGTACCACGTGGTCGGCCAGAAGCTCGCGCCCAAGCAGCTGGAGAACGGCTCGTTCGACACCCTGGAGAAGAGCAAGGTCACCACGACCGGCTCCGGGACCGAGTACAAGGTGAATGACAGTGCCAACGTGGTCTGCGGCAACGTGCCGACCGCCAACGCCACCGTCTACATCGTCGACACGGTCCTGATGCCCAAGTAGCTTCAGCGCGAGGTGAGTTGAACTTCTGTGCGGTGGGGGTGGGCCGTATCGCGGCCTGCCCCCGCACGTGGTGTCGACACATTTGACGAGGAGGACGCTGTGGTAGCCATTCCGCAGCAGGGTCAGTTCGTGCCGGATTTCGCGCTGCCCGGCGGTGTCCTGACCCAGAATCTTTTCGAGCGTGGCGAGTACCGGCTGTGCGCGGAGCGCGGGAGGCCCCTGGTTCTCACCTTTTATCCGGGTGACGACACGCCGGTCTGCACCCGCCAGCTGTGCTCGTACTCCAGCGGCCTGGAGGCTTTCGCCGACTGTGGTGCCGACGTGTGGGCCATCAGCCCGCAGTCGCTGGACAGCCACGAGGCATTCGCTCGCAAACACCAACTCGCCATGCCGCTGCTGGCCGACACGGAGCGGGTTGTAGCGCGCGCCTTCGGCATCACCGCCCCTGGAATCGGACTGCGGCGGGCGGTGTTCCTCATTGGCCCCGACGGCACCCTCTTCTGGAAACACGTCACCCTCCTCGGTGCCACCTTCCAGAGTGTGGACACCCTGAGTCGACAACTTGCTCGACTCTCAGCGCTTTGAGACGCATGGGTGCTCAGGCGGGTCCGCGCCGGGCTTGGCTGCCTGACGGTGGCCAAGCCCGGTGAAGAGCGGCGAGTCGGGGCTCTGGAGAGGGCTGGGCTGCCGCTGGACACAGGTGTTGCGCCCTGAGGCCGCGGCTTCCGCTCCCCAGTACGCCGGAGGCTCCTTCTCCGATGATTGGTGACGACCAATTGCTTGATCAGACATGCCGCGAGGCTCAGTTGCCGAGAACCGGGGGAGGGCGGCGATGCTGGATGCTGGGGTCATGTCTGCGGCTTCTGAGGCAGGTGCCGACTTGCAGGGCACCTCCGCGCCGCTCAGGCGGTGGTGAAGTCAATCAGTGCGAGCGGAGCTGAGGTCGGGGCGGGTGAGCCGCCGGCGGGCTCCAGGGTGATGCCCATGCCGGAGGCCCGGTTGACCGATCCTGCGAGGAGAACGGCGTCGGTGGTGCGTCCTGGGTCCATCAGTCCGGCCGAGCGCATGGTTCCGGCGTCGTTGAACCACAGTTGGTAGACCTTGCCGGCCGGCGGGTGCGGGAGTCCGGAGGCCACGAAGGCGGCCTGGTTCCTGCTGCGGGCCACGACAAGCGTTGCTGTCGCGCCGTTGTTCAGGGTGGCGATGGTGGTCTTCGCGTCGGGCGCCGCGAGGACGTCGGCAAGTTGCTGGGACTGGCGCTGGGCCATGTTCGCCCGCGACTGGGCGTCATTGGCCTGCTGATGCTGCCAGACCGCTACCCCGCCGAGTCCGGCCGCCGCAGCGAGACAGGCGGCCAGTGCGAGACGGGACCAGCGTGCTCGGCGAACTCGGCTGGCAGCGCGTCCTGGCGGGCCGGGTGTGTGGGGGGAGTCCTGGCGGACGGTGGTGATCCGCCGCAGGACCGTGGTCTTCAGTTCTACCGGCGGCCTGACTGACACGGCGAGCCCCAGCCGACCGGCAGTAGCGGTGAATTCACGCACCTCTTGCGCACATGCCGCGCAGGCGCCCAAGTGCCTTTCGAACGCTTCGCGTTCCGCCTCCGGCAGTGCGTGGAGCGCGTAGGCGCCGGTCAGTGTGTGCAGATCCGCTGTGATCATGCGGTCACCCCCAGGCAGTCGCGCATCCGGATCAGTCCGTCGCGCAGTCGGGTCTTCACCGTGCCCAGCGGCACGGCGAGCAGTTCGGCAACTTCCCGGTAGGTCATGCCGCGGTAGTAGGCGAAGGTCACAGACTGGCGCTGGAGCTCGGTGAGGGTACGCAGACAGCGGCGCACCTGCTCCTGTTCCAGGCGCCGGTCCACCTCTTCGGCGACTTCGTCGAACGCCGGGGTCTGGGCGAGGAGGGCTGCCTTGTGGTCGCGTGAGGTGGCGGCCTGGGCGGAGCGGACGCGGTCCACGGCTCGGCGATGGGCGAGGGTGAGCACCCAGTTCATGACACTTCCCCGGTCCCGGCGGTAGCGGGCGGCAGTCTGCCACACGGCTACCATGACCTCCTGGGCAACCTCCTCGGACTGCGCCGCATCACGTACGACGGCGCGCACCACCCCGAGCACGTGGCCGGCCACCGCGTCATAGACGGAGCCGAAGGCTTGCTGGTCTCCCTGCGCCACGCGGTCGAGCAGGTCGGGCAGGTCAGGCCCTGCCGAGGGCAACCCACTGATGTGCACCGGTTCTCTCACGCGGTGATCCTCCTGAAAATCGATCCGTACACACGCGATTCGTAACCGGTGCGCCGATGGATTGCTGCAGCACACTGGTATCCACAGAAATCCGGGAGAAAGCGCCAGCAGGCGTCATTCCCGGGAACGGCTCCGAGGCAGCACCCCCGCGGGTGAAGGGCTTGGCCGCTGACAGCCTCGCCATCACCTGGCTACGGATCCCCGATCCGGGCTGGCGCCGCGGGGCGTGCTTTCAGCGAGCGCGCGGCCGAGGGGGTCTGGTAGACGAGCAGCGTCCATTCGTCGTCCGCCCGGCCGGATACCACGTGCCCCGCCAGCTCCCGCTGGGGAGAGATGCCGGTGTAGATCGGTTCACCATCGGGATGGACTTCCGTTTGGATGCCATGCGGCCTGGCGCCAACAGAGTTCACAGGCCACAGGGTTGGGTTCATGCGAAGCTCAACGCCGTCCACGATGCCATGCCAGGGTTACCCGTGAGAGGGATCCGCGAGGTGGGGCGAGAGGCAGCCTTCAAGCGCCCCGCCATGAGGGGCTGACGGACGATGCTCTCCCGGGACAGCTCTCTGGGTCTCGTTGAGCCCCGTTCGCCCGAGGCGCGACCGGCGAAATGCTTCCCTTGAGTATGACGGCGAAGGCTGGGCTGCCGCGGGCTGATCAGGTGGGTTCTGAGCGGGTCCACACTCTCGCTGTTATTGCATGCGTGTCGCAACAGGGCTGCTGGTGCACATCTGGCCTAAAGGGCGTGAGGGCGTGTCGCTCTCGGATTCCCGTGCTTCCGCAGTGCGGCTGCGCCGTCCTGACCTGGGGATTAGCGGCTGCGGTGGGTCTGGGAGGGCCTGGAAGGGGCATGCGGATGGCCCCGCCTGGGGTAGCGGTCGTGGTTTTGTGCCGCTTGCGCAGTACGTGTGGATGTCTGTCCCAGCCCCCGACGGTCCTATCGGCTGCCTTTCCTGCGTCCTGGGCGTGCGGATTCCCGCGCCCCAGGAGCAGGACGTCACTCCGCCTCCCCTCCCCCTGCCGCGCCCAACTCGCCGACGGCCGGGGGAGCTCCCCTCGGAAGGATTTCCGTGAAGGCAACTCAGGGCACGCCCCGATCGCGCCGCATGCTGGACCACTCCCTGCTCGTCCTCGGGGCCGGCGCGCTGGCCACGGGCCTGGGCGTCATGACCCTGGCGCCGGGCATCAGCGCGGCCTCAAGTCACCGTGAGGCACCGCTGATCGCCGGTGACCCGCGGGCCGACAACACCGACGTGTACGCGTTCACCAGCCCCGACAAGCCCGACACTGTGACGCTCCTGGCGAACTGGATCCCGTTCGAGGAGCCCAACGGCGGACCGAATTTCTACGCCTTCGGCGAGGACCTGCGCTACAACATCAAGATCGACAGTGACGGAGACGGTGTCGCCGACACCACCTACACCTGGCGGTTCCACAACCAGGTCCGGGACGCCGCCAACCAGTTCCTCTACAACACCGGCCCCGTCACCTCCCTCAACAGCCCGAACCTGAACTTCCGTCAGGTCTATGACCTGGTGCTCTCCCACGGCAACGAGAGCAAGGTCCTGCTCTCCAACGTTCCCGCCGCACCCTCCCGGGTGGGGCCGGCGTCCATGCCGAACTACGCGTCCCTGCGCAGCCAGGCCATCCGTACGCTCCCCGGCGGCGGCAGGACGTTCGCCGGGCAGGCCGAGGACCCGTTCTTCGCGGACCTGCGTGTCTTCGACCTCCTCTACGGCGGCAACCTCTCCGAGCGCGGCCAGGACACCCTGGCCGGCTACAACGTCAACTCGGTGGCCCTGCAGATCCCCAAGAAGCAGCTCGCGCTCAAGGGCAACAGCGTCCGGAACCCGGTGGTCGGCATCTGGTCGACCACCGACCGCCAGGGCGTGCAGGTCTCCGACTCCCGCTCCCAGCACGGCGACCAGTGGAAGCAGGTCTCGCGGCTCGGCAACCCGCTCGTCAACGAGGTCGTCGTCCCGCTGAAGTACAAGGACGCCTTCAACACGCTCAACCCGGACCAGGACCGCACCGTGCAGCCTGTCGTGGACAAGGTCCTGGACCCGATCCTGCCCAAGCTGATCCAGAAGGTGTACGGGGTTCCGGCGCCGGCCACTCCGCGCAAGGACCTCTTCGAGATCTACCTGACGGGCCTGTGCAAGGCGTGCGGGCCGGTCCAGGCCGATCTCAACGCCCACCGCCTCAACAAGGACGCGAACCTGCGCAAGATCGTGCCGGCCGAAGAACTGCGGCTGAACATGGGTGTGCACCCGGCCGCGAACCCCAACCGGCTGGGCGTCCTGGCGGGCGACCTGGCCGGATTCCCCAACGGCCGGCGGCTGACGGACGACGTCATCGACATCTCCCTGCAGGCTGTCGAAGGCGCCGCCCAGACCGGGCAGCTCGTTCCCGCTCTGGCCGACGGTGACCAGGTCGACGCCAACGAGGTGCCGTTCGGAGCGACGTTCCCCTACCTGGCACTTCCGCACACCAAGTCGGTCAACAGCGGGCCGGGCGGATCCGAGCGGGCTCAGCAGTCCGCCCTGAAGCACACCACCAGTGACGGTGTCACGGGGCAGACGATGGCCGCCGGCACCAGTGCCGCCGGCGTTCTCCTGCTGGGTGCCGGCGGCTGGCGCCTGCGCCGCCGCACCAAGACCAGCTGACCTCGCCTCCGAGACCAGCAGTCACGCGTGTCCGGCCCTGCCCTCGGGGTGCGGGGCCGGACACGTGCACCGCACCAGGGGAGGACAACCTCATGAACCCGCACGCCCCCGCACCTGAAGCCCGGCCGCGCCGCGCCGGGCGGGCGATGCGCAGCGCCGTCGCCGCCCTGGCCCTGGGCGCGGTCATGTTCACCGTCGGGGCCCTGGGCCTGTCGCCCGGCGACGGCGGCCGGAAGCCGGCCGTAGGACCGGCCGCTCCCGTACCAGCGAGAGGCTCCATCGAGGCCCTGCGCGCGCGGGTGAAGCATCTGCCTCAGGACTCCGCAGCCTGGGCGGCCCTGGGGATGGCCTATGTACAGCAGGCGCGCACCACCCCCGATCCCGCCACCTATCTGCGCGCGCAGCAGGCACTGGAGCGGTCCCTGGCCGTCCAGCGGGACGGCAATGCCAACGCGGAGATCGCCATGGGAGCTCTGGCAGCCGCACGCCACGACTTTCCCATCGCCCTGACCTGGGCCCGCCGGGCCACCACGACAGCCCCATACAGCCCGGTCGCCTACGGAGTCCTCGCCGACGCCTACACCCAACTCGGCCGTTACGAGGACTCCTACACCGCAGTCCAGCGCATGAACGACCTGCGCCCCGACGCCTCCGCCCTGGCCCGCGCCTCCTACACCTTCGAACTGCGCGGCAACACCGCACGGGCCCGCGAGCTCATGCAGCGCTCTCTGACCGCCGCAGCCACCCCGGGGGAGCAGTCCTTCGCCCGCGCGTGCCTGTCCGCACTGGACCTGCAGGACGGCGACGCGCGAGGCGCCCTGGAACAGGCAGCCCAAGGGCTGCGCAGCGCACCGCAGGACTCCGCGCTCCTCGAAGCCCGGGCCCGCGCCCGCTTCGCCCTGGGCGACACACACGGCGCGGTACGCGACTACGAAGCCGCCATCGCCATCGCACCTCTGCCGCACTACCTTCTCGGACTCGGCGAACTCCAGCAGTCTCTCGGCCACCAGGCCGAAGCCGACGCCCAGTACGACGTGCTCCGGGCCCAGGACGCCCTCCGCCGCACCGGGAACAACCCGCCCGACACCGACGCCATCCTCTTCGAAGCCGACCACGGCCGCCCCGAACAAGCCGCCGCCATGGGCCAAGAAGCCCTGCACGCCCGGCCCTTCATCGCCATCCACGACGCCTACGCCTGGGCCCTGCACCAAGCAGGACAAGACCAGCAGGCCCTCGACCAGGCCGACCAGGACCTCGCCCTCGGCACGCACAGCGCACTGTTCCACTACCACCGCGCCGTCATCCACCAAGCCCTCGGCGACGACACCGAAGCCCGCGCGGACCTTCGGACGGCACTGCGGCTCGATCCCCACTTCCATCCCCTGCACGCACCCGCCGCGCGTGCCCTGCTCCTGCGGATCGGCACCACCTCATGAACCTCACCCTGCGCCGCACGGCGAGCACCGCCGCCGCAACAGCCTTCGCCTCAGCGGTCATGCTCTCCGCGGCCAATGCCGCCCTCGCCCACCCCCTGGGCAACTTCACCGTGAACTACCACACGGGCCTCACCCTGCGCCCCGACCGCATCGAGGCGACAGTGGTCGTCGACCGCGCGGAGATCTCCACCCTCCAGGAGCACTCCCGCATCGACGTCAACCACGACGGCGACACCACCCAGGACGAGGTCGGCGCATACAGCCACCTCGCTTGCGCCGGGCTGGGCAGCCAACTCCACGTCGACGTCAACACCCGGCCGCTGCAATGGAGTCCGGCCGCACAGGCCCTGACCTACGAGCGTGGCCAGGCCGGCCTCAAGACCAGCCGCCTGACCTGCACCTACAGGGCTGCCGCCGACCTCACCCAAGCCGCCGACATCGACCTTCGCACCACCTATGACACCCAGCGGATCGGCTGGCGTGAGATGACCGCCCGCGGCCAAGGGCTCGCGATCACCGGCACAGAACTCCCCGCCACCTCACCCACCGACGAACTGCGCCACTACCCGCCGGACCCCACCGCGAGCCCGCTCAACCAGTACACCGCACACCTGCGCACCGAGCCCGGCGTCACGGCAAGCGGGCCCGGAGGAGCAGTCCTGTCCAGGAGCGGCTGGGCAGCGGGGATTTCCGAGGCCGTCTCCGCGCACTTCGACTCACTGATCGGCGACCGCCAACTGACCGTGCCGGTCGGCCTGCTGGCCCTTCTCCTGGCTCTGGTCCTGGGTGCCTCGCACGCAGTGCTGCCCGGACACGGCAAGACCATCATGGCCGCCTACCTCGCCGGACGACGGGGCACCAAACGCGACGCCGTCACCGTCGGCGCGACCGTCACGCTCACCCACACCGCAGGTGTCCTCGTACTCGGACTCGCCCTGCCCGCCGCCACACACCTCGCCGGTGAAACCGTCCTGAACTGGCTGGGTGCCGCCAGCGGAATGATCGTCACCGGCATCGGCCTGTGGCTCCTGATCACCAACCTGCGCGGCCGGCCATCCCACGGCCACCACCATCACCACGGCGCAGGCCACCATCACCACCATCACGGCGCCCACCACCATCACGACGATGAACCCGGTCACGATCATGGCCACCGGCACCACGACAAGCACGAGCACGGTCAACACCCAACCCTCGAAGCCCCTTTGCGTATCAAGGGCCGCCTGCCGCAACGCCGCCGCCCGGCCACTCCACAGCACGGAGAACCCGGAACGGTCGCCACACTCACCGAACCCGAGACCATCCCCTCCGTCAGCACGCTCCATCACCACGGGCCTGCCCGCCGACAGGGCCGCAGCGGGCTCATCGGCATGGGCATCGCCGGCGGCCTGGTCCCCAGCCCCTCCGCACTCGTCGTACTTCTCGGCGCCGTCGCCCTGGGACGCACCGCCTTCGGCGTCCTCCTCGTCATCGCCTACGGCCTCGGCATGGCCGCCACCCTGACCGCGGCGGGACTCCTCCTCGTCCGCCTCCGCGACCACCTGGAAGCGCGCACACCGGCCTTCTCCCCTCGATCGCAAGCGGCTCTGCGCCACCTCGCCAGAGTCGGCCCAGGGATGACCGCGGTCCTTGTCGTCATCGTCGGCGTCGGGCTCACCATCACCGCCCTCACACCAATCACGTGACGCCGTGCTGCTACTGAGCTTGCAGGCGTGATGTCGTCGGCGAGCTTCTCGACATAGCTCGCGAAGCTGTCGGGAAAGGCTCTTTCCTCGGCTGTGCGCAAGCCACTTGAATGGGCGGTCTCCTCACAGCGGCAGCCGGGACACCAGCTGGTGTCTTCGGAGGGCGGAATCGAAGGGGCAATGCCATGAGCATGATTCAAAGTGGCAAGCTGGCTCTGGACTCACCAAACTCCACTGAGACGGTGGGCGGCAAGATCGACACCTTCAAGCAGGTCGACTTCCCCACCCCGTTCCCAGCGGGCTCGGACGTGATCGTGCAGGTAACCGTGCAGACCTTCAATGGCCCCGAAACGCCGGGGGTCCGGCTGCACAACGTGAGTAACACCGGGTTCCGCATCCGCTTCAACGAGATCCTCGGCGGAGGCGTCTCAGCTGACGGCAAGCACACCACAGAAACCATCGGCTGGACCGCCTACACGATCTGAGACGTGCCACGGGCGGCCCGCTGGACAAATACCTCCTGGGTCGCCTGCAGCGCGGTTCAAGGCTGCAAGCTCGCGCACCAGGCACGGTGCTCCCCGGTGTCAGTGCTGTCGCCATGGCACGTACATGCCCAATGGCAGTGGCGACCGGTTCACGTGCGCTCGGTGCCTGGGCCTCGGGCAGCACCTGCGCGATCCTCGGGCTCGATCCGACGCACTCGGACAACGAGGGCAGCGGTGGCGTTCGTCCCCCGACCCGCAGCGGCCGCCAGATGCCGCCTTGTGCACACCCGTCGCTGTGCTCGGGCGGATTTGGCGGGGCAGACGGGCTCGGACGGGAGGTCTAGGGTGGAGTTACGCGCCCCAGACCCGGCCGTCCGATCCCTCCGGCCTCAGGCGGTGCCGATCATGAATCACACTCTCCAGCACACGCATACCCCCAGCCCAAGTGCCACCGGTGATCACGGTGAATGGGACCTCCAGGCAGGAGGGAAGTTCGGAGAGGCGTACGACCAGCACTCCGAGCCGCTGTTCGCGCTCGCCCGATTGCTGTGCAAGGACGCCCACAAGGCAAGCAGCGCCTTCGTCGCCGCCATGACCTGCCTTGGCACGCTTCCGCACGACCTCGCCGAAGACCCGAGCTCCCAACGGCGCCAACTCGCTCAGGAACTCTGGCAGGCAGCGGGCAGCCCGCCGCCTGTTAGCAGCGCGCGTTTCGTGACCAGCGCGCCCGCTGACGACCAGCGGAACGACATCCGCAGCGGGCCAGTCCCGTCCGGAGCGCCCGGGGCATCCTGCTCAACCGGACAGGCGCTCCTTGGCCTGGTCCTTCTCGGCGGCCATACATACCGCCAGGTAGCCGACCTCCTGGACCTGCCCCCGCACGCCGTAGCTCAGCAGCTCCGTGAAGCCCTTCTGGCCGAGCGTCCGCATGCGGATCATTGACGGGCCCCGCTCTCATGCCTGGCGGGATCGAGGTGCGCGGTGACCCGGCCCCTGCGGGGTCACCGGGCCACCGCACTTCTGGGCCTTGCGGCCGTCAGCCCGCGCCGTGATGCGCGAGTGCCTCGTGCAGGCTGGCGCTGTGCGTGTGATCAGTGTGGACAGTGGCGCAGGTCAGCCGGGGCACAGCGGGATCAAAGCGTGTTCGGCCGCGACCGCGGGCGGTGCTGCCCAGCAACGCTGCTCGTTTCTCCGCGAGAGTTCAGCGGCCATCCGTGTGGCTCCTGGCGGCATTGAGCACGCGTTGCCGTTCACCTTGGGGGTGTGCGGTGTCGAATGCGGTGCATGGCGAAGCTTTGGAGTGGCTGGATTCGCGTAGTGCTGGCGGCGTTGAGTGGTCTGCTGGCCGGGTACGCGGCGCTGGCGGTGGCGGAGCTGGTGTCGGCCGCGGTGCGTCCTCAGGCGAGTCCGGTCGTGGCGGTGGGGGGCGCTGCCATTGACCGGACGCCGCCCGCGGTCAAGGACTGGGCGATCCGTCATTTCGGCACGAACGACAAACTCGTCCTTCAACTGGGCATCCTTGCGGTCCTCGCCCTCTTTGCGATGCTGCTCGGCGTGATCGCGCTGCGCTACCGGAAGATCGGCGCTCTCGGGGTGCTGCTGTTCGGCGTGGTGGGGGCGCTCGCGGCGACCAGTCGCCCCGACTCCACCGGAGCGGCAGACGCACTGCCGTCGGTCGTCGGGACGGTGGTCGCCGCTGGATTGCTGTTCTGGCTGATCGGCCGCCTCCGTAGGCCCCGTCCGACCCTCCACGCTGGTGGAACCGCCGCCGAGCCTTCGGGCTCGTCGGCAGGAGCTGTCGCGACCGCCGACGACGATGAAACCGCGGGCCGCCCACCGGCGGCTGACGCGGTGGGGGAGGGTTGGGATCGCCGTGGTTTCGTCGTGGCCGCGACCGCTACCGCGGCGGCGTCCACGGGGGCGGGCTGGCTCGGCCTGTCGCTGAACGGTTCCAGCGGCCAGAGCGCGGTCGCGTCCCGCTCGAAGGTGGTCCTGCCGCGCCCGGCTTCTCCCGCAGCTGCGGTGCCCAAGGGCGCCGAGCTCCAGATTCCGGGGATCAGTCCCTTCTTCACGCCGAATGCCGACTTCTACCGGGTCGACACCGCGCTGGTAGTGCCGAAGGTTGATGCCACTACCTGGCGTCTGACGATCCACGGCAAGGGCGTGTCGCGGCCGCGCACCGTCACCTTCGACGATCTGATTCACGGACGGGCCGGGGAACTCATCGAGAGGGACGTCACCCTGGCCTGTGTGTCCAACGAGGTGGGCGGTCCCTACGTCGGTAACGCCCGCTGGATCGGCGTGCGGCTCGCCGACCTGCTGCGGGAGGCAGGTGTGGTCCCGCCGTCGAAGGGCGGGCCGGCGGACCAACTGGTGGCCAGGTCGGTGGACGGGATGACGATCGGCAGTCCGGTCGAGGACGTCATGGACGGCCGGGATGCCATGCTCGCGGTCGGCATGAACGGCCAGCCCCTGCCCTTTGAACACGGCTTCCCGGTTCGCATGCTCGTCCCCGGCCTGTTCGGCTACGTGTCGGCGTGCAAGTGGATCGAGGACATTGAACTGACAACCTTTGACGCCTACGACTCGTACTGGGTGAAACGCAGTTGGGCGCGCCGGGGTCCGATCAAGACGGAATCGCGGATCGACACCCCGAAGCCGTTCGCCCGCCCGGCGCAGGGCACGGTGATGGTGGCTGGTGTCGCCTGGGCCCAGCACCGCGGTATCGACCGGGTCGAAGTCCGTGTAGATGACGGGCCGTGGCAGCCGGCCGATCTGGCCGCACAGGACACCACCGACACGTGGCGCCAGTGGTCGTTCCCCTGGAAGGCGACGACTTCCGGCAGCCACACGCTCACCGTCCGCGCCACCGACCGCACCGGAACGGTGCAGACGGAGAAGCGCACCCCCACCATTCCCGACGGTGCGAGTGGCTGGCACTCCGTCGTCGTCATCGTGCAGTAGGCCGCAGACGCGCCGAACCCTCAAGTCGGCTCGGCGCGTCTGGGGTGAGTTGAACGGTGTGCCGGTGGGTCCACAGGCCGCGCCGGGCGGCCAGAACGCGCTTCCGCCCGGACTGCGGCGAATGGGCGCGGCCTGCGGAGACAGCGGGTTACTTCATGTTGCCCATCATGTCGGAGGGCATAAGGACGCTGTCGATGATGTACACGGTGGCGTTGGCGGTGGGGACGTTGCCGCAGACCACCGTGGCGGTCTTGTTCACCTTGTAGGTGTCGCCCGATGCGGTCGTAGTGACCTTGCTCTTCTCCAGCGTCGTGAACGATCCGTTCTTCAGCTGGTTCGGAGCGAGCTTCTCACCGACGACGTGGTAGGTGAGGATCTTGGTGAGGTCTGCCTTGTTGGCCAGAACCTTGTCCAGCGTGGCCTTCGGGATCTTCGCGAACGCCGCGTTGGTGGGCGCGAAAACCGTGATGTTCTGGGCGTTGTTCAGGGTGTCGACGAGCCCCGCCTTCTTGACCGCGGTCACCAAAGTGGAGAGCGCCGGGTTGTGGGAGGCGGCTGTCGCCACGGGGTCCTTGGCCATACCGGCCAGGCTGCCCGCACCCTGCTTGGGTACGGACGAGCACGCCGATCCGAACGGCTGGGTGGCCGTGTCCGCGGCGTGGGCCGCTGGGGCCAGGAGCGCGACGGAGACGGGGAGAGTGAGCGCCGCTGTCCAGATGGCGACGCGACGGTTGCGAGTAGCAGTCACTGGATTCTTCCCTTCGAGGGGAAAGGCGGGCCGCAGCCCGTTACACCTGCCCAGCCCGGGGGCCGGGGGCCGGGGCGCATCCGCGGCCGGTCCAGCTGCCCGGGGGCCACGCCAGGGGGGCGCTCCTCATCCAGACCGGTAAACCCGGCGTGAATTACGCACACCTCCATTATCTGCCACCACCGTGCGCGGTTGTCGACCGGACAGCGAGCACAGCAGCTGCGCCGCCTATGGCGCAGCTGGCGGACCTCTCCTCCGGGATGGCTAGGGACCGAATCCGCGCGGGAGGACTACCGGCGCAAAAACCGGACTCAGGCACCAAGCGAAACGCCACTCGGCAACGAATGCCAGATGAGCGGGGCGCGCTGCCGTATCCGTGAAGTGAGGGACCGTTTACGGCAGCGGCCCGGCTCCCGCACCCCGCCACACCGGCTGGGATTGTCCGCTTCTGCCCTCAGCGGTAGATAAGGAGGCCAGGGACATGGCCACGATCGGCAGCACACATCTGAGACTCCGGGGGCACGTGGTGCTGGATGAGCACCTTCCCGTCGATCACCGCCTGAGCCGCGTCTACCGCTTCGGCGCCGGCGCGGCGGGCCTGTTCCTGGTCACGTTCGGCATCCTGGGGCTCATCGACCAGATCGGATTCTTCAGCACCGGCGCCAACACGGTCCTGGGCCTGAACAGCAACGGCGCGCTGAGCGCCGTGTCCATCGCGGTCGGCGCCGTGCTCCTGGCCGGCGCGGTCCGAGGCGGCAACACCGCGTCCATCATCAACATGGCCACCGGGATAGCGTTCCTGCTGGCCGGGTTCGCCAGCCTGGCCCTCCTCGACAGCCGCTTCAACTTCCTGGCGTTCCACATCCAGAACGTGCTGTTCAGCTTCGTCGTCGGGATCATGCTGATGACGTTCGGCATGTACGGCCGCGTCAGCGGTACGCTGCCGCACGACAACCCCTACTGGCAGGCACGCCACCCCGAGCGGTGAAGTCCCGGGTGGGCCTGGCCAACCGGGCATGCCGCGCATCCTCCTCGGTGAAATGCGGACCTGCCAGCGCAACGGCCCGCGGTGGGCTGGCCGGATGCAGCACTACACAATCGGGCAGGCAGCCCGGTTGCTCCGCGTCAGCCTTGATACGGCTCGCCGCTGGGCGGACGCGGGTCGTTTCCCCACCGTGCGCGAGGACGGCAGACGCAAGGTCACCGCTGCGGACCTCGCATCGTTCTGCGTCCAACACGCACAGGAGAATGCCGAGGAGAGGGGAGAGAGCACCACCTCCGGCCACAACGCGATGGCCGGAAGGGTCACCGCGGTCACCCTCGATGACGTCGCCGCCAGGTCGAGATCAGGCTGGCTCCCACCGGATTGTTTCCCTCCTGATTCGTGAAACCGAAGCACTCGGCCTCGAAGTCGGCGTCCGGGCCACCGCCCCGGTCAAGTTCACCAGCGTCCACAGCATCGTCGACTGATATGCATGTGCGGCCCCGCGTGCTGAGCGGTGCCCCCACCTGAACGAGCGATGGCGCCAGGCTTGTTGCGCACAAGGGAGGCGTCAGTCTTGGCGCCGAGTCGCACAGACCTTTCTGGACTCGTCTCGTTTCACGCCCGCCGCTCCCAAGGGATCGCTTGTGCCCGGGTAGTCGTCGGGCGCTGCGGCCCCCAGTCCGGAACCACGAGCACCGCGCGGGGCCGCGGGCCCGCCGGCCGGGGCGAGTGGGTATCGGCGGACCGGTCGGTCGCCGTCGCTTTGCGGAGTTCGGCGGTGAACTGTGCGCCGGTGAGCAGCGCGAGGTTGGACAGCCAGAGCCAGATCAGGAAGACGACGATGCCGGCGAGGGAGCCGTAGAGGCGGCTGTAGGTGCCCAGCAGGGAGGTGTAGAGCGCGAATCCGGCGGAGACGGTCAGCCACAGGACGGCTGCCAGCACCCCGCCGGGCAGGCTGTTGCGGCGCCGGTGGGCGGACGGTGGCCCGGTGTGGAAGACCACGACCACGAGTAGGGCGACCAAGGACAGCAGGAGCGGCCAGCGGACCAGACTCCACACGAGGGCCACTCCGCTGTCGAGGTGCAACAGGTGGCCGATGTCCTTGGCGACGGGTCCGCTGAGGATCAGGACGAGAGCACAGACCCCGAGGAGAACGAGCAGAGCCAGCGCGGTGGCAACGATGCGATGAGCCTTGCGCCAGGGCGAGCGCCTGTCGGGGACCTGGTGCATGCGGTGCAGGGCTCGGCGGAAGACCGCGAGGTAGCTGCAGGAGGACCAGACCGCGCTGGTGATGCCCCCGGCCATCAGCGTCCAGACGGCGGACTGTTCTTCCGTTATACGGGCAAGCAGACCGCGGAGCTCGGAGCCGGACTGGCCCGGGGCATAGTGGGTGACCCCGGAGATGAACTGCTCGGCGGTCGCCGGGCTGATGAGCCCGAAGGCCAGGGCCGTCACGAGCAGGGCCGGCAGGATGGCCAGGACGGCGTAATACGTCAAAGCGGCCGCGTAGTCGGTGACGTCGTCATTCCACATGGTTACCGGAGTCCGGCGCAGTGCTGTCCACCAACTGGCAGACAGAGAAGCGTTGTTGGAGCCTGTGCCTTGGCTGGACAGCGGGCGGGGCTCACCGGACATGCTGGACCCGGTGGGTGACATGGTTCATACGCAGCAAGGTGTCGATCTCGTAGGGAGCGGCTGCCGGCGCGGCTTCGCCGGACAGGGCAGTGAGCTGCTCGATGACGGTGCCGGGTGCGGTGTCGGTGTCCAGCCAGACACACAGGTGCAGCTGCAGACGTCGGCGGCGGACATACAGGCGGGCACGGCATCGACTGATGCCGTCGATGGTCACGGCGCGCTCGGCCAGTGCCTCCTCGAAGGCACGGGTGCGCAGATCGGCGTGCGGGGCGGCCAGCGGCAGACGGGCACGGTGGCGCGGGTGGAGCTGCCGGAGAAGCCACCAGGCGAGCAGTACGGTGAGGAGCACTCCGGCGGTGATGACGGCAGGCGTCCACCAACCTTGGGTGCGGAGGTCTGTCAACGTCCCGCCGTCGAACAAGACGGCGTCCGGGGCGAGGGCCGGCCAGCCGCGCGGGAGCCTCTCGGCGATCGAGGCGCGTGCGGCGGCCAGCCAGATCCCGCCAATCAGGAGGGCGAGTCCGGCGGTGGCCAGGACGGTCCGGTTGACGGCTGTATGGGCCGAGGTCATGCCGTACGTCCCTTCTCGTCAGCCGGGGAGCGACTGGCGTCCTGGTGGGGTGCCTGCCAGGACGGTGTGGGCCTCATGGTCACGTTGCAGCGGAGGCTGCGGCGAAGCCGGCAGCCGGCGAGAGTCCGCTCGGTGGCGGACGTTGCCTGGCGCAGGGCGGTCTCCTGGTCGCCGAAGGCCAGGCGAGCCCGCACGGTGAGGCGTCGTCGTCGGACGCGGACACGCACCTTTTCGACTCCCTCCACGGAACTGACGGCATCCCGGACGAGCGTGGCGACGGTGAGCCGGTTGATGACGACGCTCTGACGTGTACCGGCGGTGGCGAGGGCCAGCAGACGGCGGTGCCCGGGGGTGAACGCCAGTACCAGCATCAACACGCCGAGGGCGGCCGCGATCAAAGCGGCGGCGGTCACGCCCACGTCGTCCACGCGGAGCCCGGCCAGCCGGTCCACAGCACGTGCACGCCAGGCTCCGGCGTTGTGGCCGTTGATATGGACTCGGATGACGTCGACGGTCACGGCCGCGCAGACCACCCCGGCAAGAAGGATCAGAACGGCCGTCGGAAGCCGGCGTGCCGACCAGCAGCGCCGCCGCGACGCGGCTCCTGCTCCCGACGACCCTTCGGTCGCCGCCGGCGCCGCGTCCCGGGCTTCGAGCCGGGTAACGGTCATCCGGGGAGGGGCCACCTCAAGTCCGGTCAGCTGCCGGGTACGGGCGGCCACATGTCCCTGCACCAGCCGGGCCGTGTCCGACAGTGGAGTGGGGTAGGGCAGCGCGACCCTAAGCGCCACGATGGCCCGACGGCCGGTGACCGCGGCGGAGCCCTTTGGCCTGCGCACGGTCGGAACGGGGAGCACCTCCTGCGCCGCCCGCTCGGCGATCTTCCGTACGGCCTTGTCCGCGATGGTGGTCGACCCACGTCCGGCGGCGGCCGTCATCGACGGTTCCGCTCGAACATGTCCCGCAGCGCTACCGTACTGCCACCGCCGTCGAGCCAGGCGCCGCCCGCGTATCCGGCCGCACCGAGGACGGCGACCAGCACGAAGGCGACGAAACCTCCGAAGTACGCGGCGAACGCCAGGGCGATCCCCGCCACCATTCCGATGAAGGCTCTGCTCATCTCTCCCCACCTCCTGTCCAAGGACCCCACCGGGGCCGGCCGACGTCCCAGAACTCCACAGACAGCTCGGGCTACTCGACCCGGGATTCGGGGGAGGCATCCTGGCTGTCGTCCTCGGGCAGGTGCACGTCGTTGATGGCGATGTTGACCTCCACCACCTCCAGACCCGTGATCCGCTCGACGGCCCCGACGACGTTCTCGCGCACATCGGCCGGCTCGCCCTCGGCTACACCGGCGGATACCACGTCGTGCACCGCTACGTAGTGACCATCCGGAAGGGCATCGCGGTCCCCGCCCGCTCGATCACTCCCCGCCCTCGCGACATCACCTCATGGATCATGCGCCCCGAGGAGTCACTCAGCACGTCCGACATGGCCCAGCTCGACGCTGTGCGGAGTGCCTGCCCGGAGCTCGCCCAGGCCTGCGACCTCGCGCGGGAGTTCACCGACATGCTCCGCCAACGCCGCGGCCACCTGCTGCGGGACTGGATTCAAAAGGCCGAGCTGGGCGGCCCAGACGCCATTGGGATCTTCGCCGACTCCATCCGCCAGGACGCCCACGCCGTCACGGCAGGCCTCACCTTGCCCTACAGCTCCTGCAGTCGTAGGCATCACGGAAGAGCGGTCAGAACCCCACAGTTGGCCGGTCTGAATTCACAGTTGGCCGCGGTGCCTGACTGCGCGGGTGGTCGGCCCTCCCAGGCTCGGCCCCGGGGCAAATAGCGCACTGGGGCCGAGCGGGCGTCAGCTGGCTGCGGGGAGGTTCAAGACCATGCCGGGGCGCACGGAGTCAGGGTTCTTGAGCTGGTCTTTGTTGGCTTCGAAAATGCTCTGCCACTTCGACGACTCGCCGCTGCTGGGGTGGTCCAGCCGGCGAAGGGGGTGAATCCGTCCAAGGAAGCGACGCCGTCGGCCCGGCCGAACATCAACGGTAGATCGCTTGCTGCGGTGTAGTCCGCTCCGAAGATTTCTTCCCACACCGACTGGGCTGTGGTGATACCGATCGTGAGACCAGTGGCCTTGTAGGCGGCGAGCAGGCCGGTGAATGTGGATCGGTTGGCGGTCTGGTCGCCGCTCCAGTACCTGCTCTCAGCTACGTCAAGCCACAGGACCGCGTCCTGGAGCTGAACGTCCTTGACTGCCTTAGCCACGTCAGCCGCGGCGGAGGCGGGAGTGCCGCTGGTGGCGAGGGCGAAATACGCATTTCTCGTCCGCCCAGCCCGGCCAGGAGAGGGACGGCGAACACGCCCGAGCGCCAGCAGGAGGGGTGAGAGTCACCGTCTCCCATCAGTGGGGCAGTTGATAGGCCACCACCTGCGGTCGTGCTTCCAGCTGGGCGACGGCGGTGGCGGATCGGTCGATGTGGTGGTCGAGTTCACCATAGGAGAGCGCTACCGTTCTGCCGTCCCGGCCGGTGAGGAACGCCGGGCGGTCCGGCTGGGCGGCAGTCAGTGCACGCAGGTCGCCGTCCAGGGTCGTACCGCGCCCGATCCCGTCCGTGCGATAGCGCTGTGCGACGGCGGCCGGTGGCCGTACCCGCGCGAAGTCCAACGGACGAGGCAGGACCTGTTCGGCTCCCATGAGGGCTGGCTCCTTGCACGATTGACGTCGATCATGACAGGGCGCATCGTGGGCGGATGACTGACAGCGTTTCAGCAGCCGGCACCGTGATCAAGAGCGCCGAGGCGCTGCAGAAGGCCCGCGCCCTGCGCCCGTTGCTGCGCGCCCACGCATCCGACTGCGAGGCCGCGCGCCGGCTCACCGAGCCTGTGGTGACGGCGCTGACCGAGGCGGGCATGTTCCGGCTTTGGCTGCCCGGCAGGTACGGAGGAACGCAGGCCGGAGCGCGCACGCTGGTCGAGGTGGTGGCCGCGCTCGCCGAGGGCGACGGGTCAGCAGCCTGGGTGACCTCCCACATCGCTGTCGGCACCTGGCTGGCAGCGCAGTTCCCCGAGCCCGCGCGCAGCGAGCTCCTGGCGCACCCGAACGTCAGGATCACGGGGGTCCTCGCCCCGACCGCCCAGGCCCGGCCGGTCCCCGGCGGGTGGCGAGTCACTGGCCGCTGGCCCTACAACTCCGGCGGTCCGATCTCCACTCACGTCATGCTCGGCTCCCTCCTGGCCGACGACACGGGCCGGACCACCAGCCAGGCGGCGTGTGCGATCCCCGTGGAAGACATCGTGTTCGAGGACACCTGGCACGTGCTGGGAATGCGCGGCACCGCAAGCAGTACAGCCACAGCAACCGACCTGTTCGTCCCGGAAGGAAAGGTGGTACCGATGCATGAGCTGGTCGGGCCGCTCGACCAGGATGCCGGGGCACCGCTGATGCCCTTCCTGCTGCTGGCTATCCTCAGCCCACAGCTCGGCATGGGCCGGGCCGCCCTCGCTCATGTGCTGGCCCACGCGCCGGACAAACCCGTCCCGGGCACGTTCTACGACACCCAGGCGGAATCGGTCGCCTTCCAACTGCATGTGGCCGAAGCTGCCGTGAAGATCGAGACCGCGGAGGCCCTCGCCCTGCGGATCGCCGACGAACTCGACGTGGCCACCGAGAACGCCACCCTTCTCTCCTTCGCGGACCGGGCCCGGACACGGGCGTTGGTGAGCCGCGCCGTCACGGAGGTCGTGGACGCCGTCACCCTCCTGGCCACCGCGCACGGAGCCGGCGGCTTCGCCGACTCCAGCCCCTTCCAGCGGATCTGGCGCAACGTGAACATGGCGGCCCGCCACATGAACGCCTCTCCCGCAGTCGCGCACGAAACATACGGCAAGTCCCTGCTCGGCCGCCCGGAGCGGGCCGCACGCACCGTCTGACCCACGCCGCCCGCCGCCGAAAGTCAGCCCCGAACGAACCGCGCGGCCTGATTCTCTTGTCCCCAGAAGGCCATTGGCCCGCACTCACTGAACGTGGAGTGCTGTCACGTGCGCTAGGCAACTCGCCCAACCCCGGACGCTCGTCCGGACCCGTGCCGGCTGGGCGGACTGCCAGCGACCGGGCGGCCTAGGGGTTTGGCGCACGAGCAGTGTCCATTCGGCGTCCGCCCGGCGCCGCCGAGCCCGCTGCTGTGCCGATGTGGTCCGGCCCGGCAGCGGGGCTGATTGTGGTGGCGCGGCTGGAGCGTTGGCGGAGCATCCTGGTCCGTCACGACGCGCGGACGGCGACGAACTTGGCCCACAGCTGGGCGGCTTCGGCGATCGCAGAGGCACTAGGCGCTGTTTCTCGGATCTCCTGACGTGGGTGGGGTGTTGGGGTCAGGCTTGCGGTATGGGTCGTGGGGATCTGACGAACGCGGAATGGGAG
>NZ_JBIAGW010000038.1:0-32293 GCF_042869955.1 Streptomyces sp. NPDC006691 | reverse complement strand
GGCCGCGCCGACGAGATCGCACCCGCGATTCTCTTCCTGGCCTGCGACGACTCCTCGTTCGTCACTGGCGCCGAGCTGGTGGTCGACGGCGGTCTCACCGCACACTGAACAACCCAGGCCGTACGACGCTCACGTGGGCCTGCCGTGCTTGCGTCAACGGCGCGGCCCACCCGCTCCGCACCACCGCACCACCGCACAGCACTTCAGGTGCCCTGCACTGGCGCCAGCACTCACCCTCACCTTCTCCAGGGACCGCTTCATGACACCCGCAACCGCATCCGCCGCAACGTCCGAAACCACCGAGTTCGCTGGGCAGATCGCTCTCGTCACTGGAGCCGCGCTAGGGGTGGGCCGGGCGACCGTGGAGCTTCTCCACGCCCGCGGTGCCCGGATCGTCGCCCTCGACCTCCGCCCTGACGTCACGAACCTGGCGGGGGGATTCCCTCGAAGTCCGGATCATTCGAGCGAGTCCAGGACCGGGTGCGGCGCCAGCGCACTCCCTCGGCCAGCAGAATGCGGCGGACCTGGCTGCGACCGATCTCGATACCCATCCGGCCGGCCTCGGCGGCCAGTGCGTCAAGAGTCCACTCCGGCGGCCCGGACTCATCCGCCGCGGCCGGCTCACCGTCGGCCTGCATGGTCAGCTGACCTGGAGGCGACTGTCTGACCAGGCCGATGATCCGTGAGCGTTCCGCCTCGGTGATCCGCCGCTTGCGGCCCCGACCGCCGAGGTCCTCCAGTCCGTCCAGACCTGAGCGGTTGAAGCGGTGCACCCAGCAGCGGCCTGTCTTGGGGCTGCACCTCAACTCGTTCGCGATTCCCGGCACTCGAAGCCCGGACCAGCTCAGCTCGACCATCCGTGCCCGCAGCACCAGATCACGCGGAGCCTTGCGCGCTCGCGACAGCCGACGTACGACCCGTTCCTCGTTCTCGTCACGACTCTGCCGTGCCCGTAATACCACCATGCAGCACCCGCCCCCGAGCACCCCAACTACCCCGCCACAAGGACATACACCCAGCAAAAGCGGAATCCAGCACTAGGATCCGCAGCTATTGGCCGACGGGGCTGCCGCCTTGATCGTGGACGCACCGGTTGTCATGCAGCGAGGGCCGGCGTAGTTGATCTCTCTTCGTAGGCGACCGGGGCGAGGTGGCCGATCGTGGAGTGTCCGCGCTGGTGGTTGTGGAAGCCGAGCCGGCGGAAGACCGTGAGACGGGCGGCTCGTGCGGTTGGCCAACCGTGCCGGCCGGGCTCCGGTCCAGGCCCGGTCGGGGCCGGATGCGGTGAAGTTCCGCCGGAGCAGGTCGGGCACTGCCTGGTCGGCGGGGTCCGGGATGGTGGTGCGGTGCCGGCGCTTCAGCCCCCGTCCCCGAATGGCGTGTTGGCGCATGAGTCGTTCGCTGCGGTTGCGGTTCACCTCCAGGCCGCCCGCGCGCAGTTCGGCGGTGATCCGCCTGGCCCCGTACGTCTTCCCGGATGCCGCGTGGACCTTGCGTACCTGCCGGATGAGTGCGGCGTCCGCGGCACACTTTCGCGGCGCTGGCCGGAGCGGCCTGCAACCAGCGGCAGAACCCGGACCTCGACAGGCCCAGCACGGTGCACAGCCGCTTCACGCCGAAGGCGCCGCGGTGGTCGGCATCGAACTCGAAGCGGCTCACCAGTTCGTCTCGCCCGCAAAATACTTGGCCGCCCGGCGCAGGATGTCCCGTTCCATCACCAGCTCGCGCACCTGCTTGCGCAAGGCCGCGATTTCCGTGTCATTCGCCGACGCCGCGACGGCCTCGGGCCGCTCTGCCTTCTCCGCAGTCTTGATCCACTGCCGCAGCGTCTCGTGGTTCACACCCAGCTCGGCAGCCATACGCGAGACGGGCCGGCCCGACGAACGAGCCAACGCCACCGCGTCGGCCCGGAACTCCGACGAGTGCCTGCAGGTTCCCACCTGGGACCCCTCTCCCTGGACTCAAGATCCACTGTCGAGGTGTCCACGATCAGGGTGGCGGGGCCGGGTTCCTGGGGCCTGTCGGTCTCCTCGTTTTTGATCTGTCGTTCGTACGCCTCTGCCGGCCTCCGGATTGCCGCGCGAGGGCCCGGCTGTGGAAACGGATCTCCGTCGTCGGGGGTTCCTCGTTCTCCACGTCCCGTCAAGAGTGCGGCCGTTGAACGTCGCAGCGGCTGTCTTCGGGTCCACGGCGGCCCGGAACGGGTCGAGCTGACCCGCCAGCTGTCGGAGAACTCGGACGCTGAGGCGCAGCGTGTGGGACGCTACCAAGCTCATGGTGAGCCAGCAGTGATGCTGGAGAACAGGCTTGAGCTCACTCCGGCCGGGGAGGACGGGTGGCCGGTGAAGCGCCCTCAGGTCGGCAACTGGGCGCTTGATTGCAAGCACATGGAGCACTCCGGCGACGGTGAGGACGGGCGGTGACGCTCGGCACGTTCGTCGACAACAGTCGCCGAAGAACGGACGAACTCCCCCGCACAAGCAGCGCGACGACCTGTCCACGCTCGGCATGCGCCGGGCACGAGCAGCAGGCGCATGAGCAGCAGGCGATAGAGAAGACCGGCTCACAGACCTCCTCATTTCTCGCCAAAATGAACTGGGCACCGTCCCTGCCGTAAAGGCGATCCGGAGTCGCGTGCAAGATCGACACAACCCGGTCAATCATTAATTCCCGGCCACGACTTGGCCGAAATTGGCGTCCCGAAAAGGTTGTGGCGAAACCATAAGGCGGATGTACGATATCCACCGAACATGTGCCCTTGGCAATCATCTACCGGACCTCGACCATCCTATTCTGCCGCCAAAGGCGCATGCCCTATTGCTGATTGTCGCCGGTCACCCCGGCTACATGGCCGAGGTCACACACCTTTAACGGGGTGAGCTTCCGGTCGGCGTACGACACATGCACGCCACCGTGCTCGCTGCATCACATAGGAGAAAATTTCGTGTCTCACATGCGCAAGATCGTGGTTGCAGCCATCGCCGTCTCGCTGACCTGCGTCGCGGCTTCCGCCAGCGCTTCTCCGGACACTCCCAACGCCTCCCAGTCGGCCGCCTCGGCCGTGGCCGTTTCCGGCCTCACTGGCACCTGGTACAACGAGTTGGGCTCGACCTTCGTCGTGACGGCGGCCGCCGACGGCTCACTCACCGGCACCTACGAGTCGGCCGTCGGCAACGCCGAGAACCGCTACGTCGTGACCGGTCGCTACGACAACGCCCCCGCCACCGACGGCAGCGGCGCCGCCCTCGGCTGGACCGTCACCTGGAAGAACGACTTCCGCAACGCCCACTCCACCACCACGTGGAGCGGCCAGTTCACCGGTGGCAACGAGGCCAGGATCAACACCCAGTGGCTGCTCACCTCGGGCACCACCGCCGCCAACGCGTGGAAGTCCACCCTGGTCGGCCACGACGAGTTCAGCAAGACGAAGCCTTCCAAGGCCGCGGTCGACGCCGCCAAGAAGGCAGGCGCCGTGAACGCCAATCCTCTGGACTCCGCGCAGCAGTAAACCGCCCCGAGCCCGATGGCGCCCCGGCGCCGACGGGTCGAACCACTCGACCGAACGCGCGCGAGCCGTCCGAAGGAACCCCTTCGGACGGCTCGTGCGTCTGGTTTGTCCGTAGGCCCGTGCCCGACGCCGCTGCGGGTACCCGGTGCGACCTGCCCCGGGCGGCGGCCTCGCGGCGAACCGGGAACGAATGACGCGTCTCGCAGTTCCCGCCCCGGCAGGTATTCAGCGTGATCATGGCCGGTTGCTTCCGTTGCCATGAAGAGGTGGAATTGAGTCATGACGGCCAGGCCCGATGACCCTATTGATCTGTTCGACCAAAGGCACACACTCGACCCCTTTCTGCTGATGGCGGCCCTCCGCGAGCGTGAAGCCGCAAAGCGCTATGCAAGCACCGGCCTTGGCCTCATCAGCAGAAACGAGAACGTGTACGCGATTCTCCTTGATCCGGAGCATTTCCTTCCGGGCAATGTGATCGATGCGAGGGGCCGTTTCCCGGTGCGGACGCCGCGTACCCCGTGCGATGCGGACGACGCTCTGCCTCGAACTGCCCATCCTTCTGGGGCACATGGGGAGCGTCCCGGAGCCCCGGAGTTCGGCCCTGGTCGACGCTCCGCAGCGCCTCCTGAACCGCTGGGCGGCCGCGCGCACGGAACACCCGCCCGGCGGACGGGGCCCGCTCGGACTCTGCCCCCGCAGGGACCAGCCTCGAAGCCTTCGTACTCGGCCAAGAGGTTCCGCTGGCGCGCGGCGACGGTCCGGGCCGGGCCTTCCTGTCGTCGGCGCACTGGCCGTGGAGCGGCGAGGTCACCCGCCGAATGCACCGGGCGCACGTGCACCTGCTGTCCCTCATGGACAACCCGGTGGCAGCACAGGCCGGCTCAGCCTGTCGCGCGGCAGGGCGTCGGCGTCGTCTGCCGGAACCTGCGGCTGATTGACACCGTTCGACGGGTCGGGTGTTCGGTGAACTGGATGTGCGACCGATGCACGGCGACACGGTCACCGCACCGGACGGCCGCACGACCCTGGTCGTCGAGGACATCGGCCGTGAGATCGAAGGCTTCCAACAGCCCGTGGCATCGCAGGAGCGATCGCTGAGGGCTCCATCCAAAGGCACTCCCGACGGCGTGCCGCCGTGCGTCGGCATGCCCGGCCGGGTTCACCGGGCTCGGCCACTACCTGACCTTGTGATCTACGGCTGAATCTGGAGCAGACGGTCACCGCGGTGTCCGCCGGGCGCGCGTGAACTACGCCGCCCCGCCTCCACCAGCCGGTTCGTTCAATTTTTCCAACGGGGGAACATTCGTCATGCGCCAACATCCCGACCAGGAGGTCCGCGCTCTGCGCGGCCCGTCCGTCGACCATCCCGCGCCGTACGGCATCCCGGGCCTGATCCGGGCCGCGAGCGAGCGCACACCCGACGCGGTGGCCTGTGCGGGCGCCGGGGAGAGCTGGACCTACCGCCGGATGGAGGAGGTCTCCGACCGCCTCGCCGCCGAACTGCTGCGCCGCGGCCTGCCCGAGGACCGGCCCGTCGCGGTGCTGGCCCGGCGCGGACCGCACATGGTGGCCGCGCTGCTCGGCGTGCTCAAGGCCGGGCTGCCCTATCTGCCGCTGGCCACCGACGAGTCGGCCGATCGGCTCGCGCTGATCCTGGACACCGCCCGGCCGGCTCTGGTCGTGGGCACCACCGAGGAGCTGGCCGGTTGGCGGGGTCCGGACGGGCCCGGCCGGCTGGACGTGGAACCGTTGTCCGCCGATCCCGACGAGGCCTACGTGCCGGGCCCGCTGCGGCCCGTCGCCGCGAACCAGCCGGTCAACGTCATCTTCACGTCGGGTTCCACGGGGACACCCAAGGGTGTGGTGGTCCCCAGCGCCGGTGTCGTCAACCGGCTGCTGTGGGGGCAGCGCCACTACGGGCTGGCTCCCGAGGACCGCGTCCTGCAAAAGACCCCGTACACCTTCGACGTGTCCGGCTGGGAGATCTACTGGCCGCTGATCGTCGGTGCGCGGCTCGTGCTGCTCGCCCCCGGTGAGCACGCCGATCCGGCCGCCATCATGCAGACGGTGATCGAACAGCAGGTCACCGTCTGCCATTTCGTACCGTCGATGCTGGACGAGTTCCTGCGCTGGCCGAACGCTGCCGACTGCACCGGTCTGCGGCACGTGTTCTGTAGCGGTGAGGCACTACCGGTCACGCTGGCGCGGACCTTCGTCAAGACGCTGCCCGCCCAGCTGCACAATCTGTACGGCCCCACGGAGGCTTCGATCGAGGTCACGTATTGGGACTGCCCCGAGGATCCCTCACTGATCGACGACGTGCCCATCGGGCGGGCCATCGACAATTGCGAACTGCTCGTCCTGGATCAGCGAGGACGGCCCGTCATCGAGGGCGGAACGGGCGAACTCTGCATCGGCGGCGTGCCGTTGGCCCTGGGGTACCTCGGCCGCCCCGACCTGACGGAGCGGATGTTCGTCCCCGCCCCCGAGGGCAGCGGCCTGGACCGCGTCTACCGGACGGGGGACCTCGTGCGGGTGGTGGACGGCGAGATCCGATATCGCGGGCGGATCGACGAGCAGGTCAAGATCAGGGGCGTGCGCGTGGAGCCCGGCGAGGTCGAGAGCGTGCTGCGCCAGCACCCTGCGGTCGATGAGTGCGCCGTGGTCGTCGCCGGTCAACGGGCCCCCCGCCTCGTCGCGTTCGTCCGGCCCCACGGAGCGGATCGGAGCGGTGCCGACTGGCAGGAGGAGTGCCGCACCCATGTCGCGGCCCGGCTGCCATCCGCGTACGTCCCCACTCAATTCGTGGCGCTGGACGCGATGCCGCTCACCCGCAGCGGCAAGCAGGACCGCGTGCTGCTGCGGCGGCGGGCCGCCGAGCTCCTGGCGCCCCGCGCCGACGGGCCGGCTCTGGAGGGCGACCCACTGACCCGGCTCTGGGCGCAGGTGCTCGGACTCGACACCGTGGACGAGGACGCCGACTTCCTGGCGGCGGGCGGCCACAGTCTCGCCGCAGTACGGCTGCGCGGCGAGTTGCTGCGCTCGTACGGGCTGCGCATCACCCTCGCCGAACTGCTGCGCGAGCGGATTACCCTGGCCGGTCTGCGCCGCCGCGTGGCCGGCGGCGCCGGTCCCGCCAGCACCGCCCTGCCGCGGCGCTCCGATCCGTCCCGCGCGCCCGTCTCCGGCGGGCAGCGCCGACTGTGGCTGATGGAGCAGCTCTACCCGCGGCTGAGCGCCTACAACGTCGTCTGCGCCGTACGCGTCACCGGGGGGCTGGACACGGCCCGGCTGCGCGAGGCCCTGGCCCTGGTCGTACGGCGGCACGAGTCCCTGCGTACCGCCGTCGTCAGCGACGAATCGGGCCCCTACCAGGCGGTCGCCGAGCGGGTGGAAACTCCGCTGGAGACCCGGGTGGTGGACGGGGTGCTCAGCGAGGAGCGATGCCGCGCGCTGGCGGCCAAGTCAGCGGCCGAGCCGCTGCCCGTCGACCGCGCGCCGCTGCTGCGGGTCGTGTACGCCCAGGACGAGGAGGGCGACGGCTGCCTGGTCACCGTCCTGCACCACGCGATAGCGGACCAGCGGTCGGTGGACCTCTTCCTCTCGGAACTGGCCGCCACCTACGGCGGCTTCCCGCCCGAAGAAGAGCCTGCGCATTTCGGAGACCTGCTGGTGGACCGTGCCGGCCGGGAGGAAGCGAGGGAGCGCGAGGCGCACCTCGCGTACTGGGTGAACCGGCTGCGGGACGCTCCGCGGACGCACGGGCTGCCCTTCCAGGCGCGCCGCCCGGCCGTCACCACTTTCGAGGGCGGCGCCGTCGAGTCCACCGGGAGCAGGGCGGACGCACATCTCCTGGACGAGGCGGCGCAGCGCATCGGGGTCACTCCCGTCGCCGTGGTACTCGCGGCCTTCACCACCGTGCTCACCTCGTGGAGCGGGCAGGGTGAGATCGTGGTCGGCGTCCCGTGGTCCTCCCGCGACGGGGGCGCCAGCGAGGAGGTCATCGGGTTCCTCATCGACACCCTGCCGGTGCGGGTCGACGTGGCGGCCGCGGAGAGCTTCGCCGGGCTGGTCCGCCAGGTCTCCGACGCGATGATGGAAGCCCACGAGCACGCGGGTGCCGACTTCGAGCGGATCGTCCAGGCGCTGGGCCTCCCCCGCACCCTGAGCCGCAACCCGCTCTACCAGATCTGGTTCAACGACCTCACGCACGCCGCTCCCGCCCCCTCGTTCGACGGAGTGCCGGCCGTCCCGGTGGAACCGGACACCACCGGCTCCCTGTTCGACCTCGGCCTGTACCTGCACCGCGAAGGGGACTCGGGCTACCGGCTCCAGCTGGTGCACGCCCGGGACATCTTCGACGCGGAGACCGCCGCGAAGCTGCTCGGCCAAGTCGTCCGGCTCCTCCGCGAGGCCCCCGCCGATCTCGGCCGGGCACCCTCCGGATGGCTGCTGGGCAGCGACCGGCCGCCGGCGGAACTGGCCCCGCCTCCGGCCCTCGCGGGCGTGGCCGAGGCCTTCACCCGGACTGCCGAACTCCACGCCGACCGGGTGGCGCTGAGCTTTCCCGGAGGCCGGATGACGTACGGGGAACTGCGCGAGCGGGTCGTGGCCCGCTCGGACGCCCTGCGCGAGGCCGGCTGGTCGGGGCGCGCCCTGCTGCTGCCGGGCGACCGGTCCCCCGGGACCGTCGTCGAGCTCCTGGCCGCCTGGCACTGCGGATGCCACGTCGCCCTGGTGGATGCCGCCCTGCCCGCCCGCCGGCTGCTGGCCTGCCTCGCGGGGGCCGGCGCCGAGGCGGTACTCAAGGGGGAAGGCGCCGACTGGCCGGTCCCGGTCCTGACCGGACCGGCCCTGCCGCGTCCGGCCACCGACCTGGTGCCCCTCGACTGGGGGCACGCGCTGTGCACCTCGGGCACCACCGGGGAGCCGAGTGTGGTGTTCGCTCCGCCCGAGGCGCTCCCCGAAGCGCTGCACTGGTACCGCGAGGCGTTCGGGACCGGTCCCGACGACCGCTTCCTGATGTTGTCCGCACCAGGGCACGACCCGGTGTTGCGTGACATCTTGGTACCCCTCACCAGCGGCGCCGCCCTCCACCTCCCGGCCGAGGGCACCGAGCCCGGGGCACTGGTGGACCTGCTGTTGGAACACCGCATCACGGCCCTGCACGCCACCCCGGGTGTGGTCCAGCTGCTCACCTCGGCGGCGCGTGCCAGGGGCAGGCTGCTCGACCGGCTGCGGCACGTGGTGCTCTGCGGGGCGCTGCTCACCGACCCGGTGGCGCGGGAGCTGCGGCGCGCCGCCCCTGCCGCGGAGATCCACCACGGCTACGGGTCCACCGAGACCCCGCAGTTGAGCACTTGGCTGCGCTGGCGCGACCCCGCCGACGACCCCGTGCGGCGACGGCAGGACCGGACCAGCGTTCCGCTGGCGGCCCGCAGCCCCTGGCGCGAACTGGTCATCGAGGGCGCGGGCGTCGGACAGCTTGGGGAGATCCTGGTGCGCGGGCGCGGGCTGGCCCTCGGCACACGTCCCGCGCGGGAGCCGTCTCCGTTCGGGCCTGATCCGTACGGGCAGCAGGGGGTGTCGACGTACCGCACCGGCGATCTCGGCCGATACACGCCCGACGGGCAGATCGAGTTCGTCGGGCGGCGCGACCGCCAGGTGTCGGTCGGCGGCCATCGCCTCGAACCCGCCGAGATCGAGGCCGCGTTGCGCTCTCACCCGGCGGTGAGGCAGTGCGTCGCCATGGTCTCCGGGACGGAGATCACCGCCTTCGTCGCGGCGCCCGGCGCGAGCCCCCTGCTCGGGGAGGAACTGCGCCACGAGCTGAGTGCCGTCCTCCCCGCGTGGGGGGTGCCGGGGCGGATCGTCGTCCTGGACGAACTCCCTCTCGATCACAACGGAAAGGTCGACGTCCACGCGTCCGTGGCAGCCCTGGTGCCGAAGGCATCGGCGGAGCGGCCGGTGGCCTCCGCGGCCGAGGACGTGATCGTCGACGCCTTGCGGGAGCAGCTCGGCGCGGGGGCCGGGGTACGGGGCAACGGGCACGGCTCGCCCCACCCGCTGGACCCGGCCACGAACTTCTTCGACGCCGGCCTGACCTCGCTGTCGCTGCTGCGGATGCACGAGCGACTGCGGGCGCAGGGGTTCACCGTCGAGGTCGTGGACCTGTTCCGCTTCCCCAACCCCCGGCTGCTCGCCCGGCACCTGCGGGGCGACGCCGCTCCCTCGGTGGGCGGCGCGCCTCCCACCGAGGGGCGACAGGGCTCACCAGCCGGTACGGCCGCCGCGTTGACCGGCACGGCCATCGCGCGGCGAGCGGTGCGCCGGCGCATGAACGAGCAGAAGAGGACCACTCAGCGATGAACACGCCGGAGACGCACGACATGCACGAACAGACCGCCGCGCCCATCGCGATCGTCGGTATGGCGGGACGGTTCCCCGGGGCGAGGAACCTGGAGGAGTTCTGGCTCGCCCTGTCCGAGGGCGAGGACTGCTTCAGCACTCTCGGCGACGAGGAACTGCGGGCCGCGGGCGTCGAGGAGCGACTGCTCCAGGACCCCCACTACGTACGCCGGATCCCGCTGCTGGAGGACGCCGATCGGTTCGACGCGGCGTTCTTCGGGATGACCCCGCGCGAGGCCTCCATGCGCGACCCGCAGCAGCGGCTGTTCCTGGAACTGGCGCACTCTGCCCTGGAGGACGCGGGCTACGACGCGTTCGCCGCGCCCGGCACAGTCGGCGTGTACGGCGGCGCAGCCTCCAACCGGTACGCGGAGTTCAACATCCGCGCGAACAAGGAGCTCGCGGCCCGCACGGGCGCCCTGTCTCTGGACATCTACAACAACAACGACTACGTCGCCAGCACGGCCTCGTACCGTCTCGGCCTGACCGGGCCCGCCCTGTCGGTCGCCACCGCCTGCTCCACCTCGCTGGTGGCCGTGCACCTCGCGTGCGAGGCGCTGCGTTCGGGCGAGTGCGATGTCGCCCTTGCGGGCGGCACGGAGATCGAGCTGCCGTACGCGCACGGCTACCGCTGGGCGCCGGGCAGCATCTACTCGCAAGACGGCGTGTGCCGTCCGTTCGACGCCAAGGCCAACGGCACCGTCTTCGGTAACGGCGGCGGTGTCATCGTCCTCAGACTGCTCTGCGACGCGCTGGCGGACGGGGACCCGGTGCGCGCGGTGATCCGCGGCTCCGCCGTCACCAACGACGGGGCGAACCGCGTCAGTTTCGGTGCGCCGGGTGTGGACGGGCAGATGCGGGCCGTGGTGGAGGCGATGACCGTCGCCGGACTCACCCCCGAAGACATCGACTACGTCGAGGCGCACGGCACCGGCACGGACATCGGTGACTCCATCGAGATCGAGGCGCTCACCTCGGCGTACGGGTTTCTGGCCGATGGCGGCGGGCTCACCCCGTCGAGCGTTGCGCTCGGATCGGTGAAGTCGAACATCGGCCACCTCGGCCCGGCCGCCGGGGTCGCGGGGCTCATCAAGACCGTTCTGTGCCTGGAGAAGGGCGAGCTGGTGCCCACGGCGCATTTCACTGAGCCCAACCCGAAGTTGAACCTGGGGGCGACCCCCTTCCGGGTCGTCGACCAGCGCGACGCGTGGCCGGCCGCGGGGGCGCGGCCCAGGACCGCCGCCGTCAGTTCGTTCGGCGTGGGCGGCACCAACGCGCACGTCCTGCTGGAGCAGGGGCCCGTGGACCGGCCCGGCACGCCGGCCGACGGTCCCGAGCTGGTCGTCTGGTCGGCGCGCACAGAACCCGCCGAGGCGGAGGTCCGCACGCGGCTCGCCCGGCACCTCACCTGGCAGGGCGAGGACGGGTTCGTGGACACGGTCATGACGCTGCGGCATGGCAGGACCGTCCACCGGGAGCGCCGCGCCGCCGTCGCCGGCTCGGCCCGTGAGGCGGTGACCCTGCTCTCCGACGCGGAGGGCCGCGACGTGATCCGCCCGCAGCACGGGGCTGCCGCCCGCCCGGTCGCGCTGCTCTTCCCTGGGCAGGGCTCCCAGCACCCGGAGATGGCCGCCGGACTGATGGGCTACGACGCGACGTTCACCGAGACGATGCGCCAGTGCCTAGACACCGTGGCCGGGCTCGGCCTCGATCTCGAACCTGCCTGGCGCGGGCCGCACGCCGCCGAACTGCTGGGGCGCACCGAGTACGCGCAGCCGCTCCTGGCGGCGGTCGGCTGCTCACTGGCCGCGATGTGGCGGGCGTGGGGCGTGTCGCCCGTCGCGCTGCTCGGCCACAGCGTCGGTGAGCTGGTGGCCGGCGTGGTGGCGGGCGTGACGAGCCCGGAGGACGGGCTGCGGCTGGTCACCGCCCGGGCTCAGGCCATGCAGGCCATGCCCGCCGGGTCAATGCTCGCCGTGTCCCTGGGCGAGCGGAAGGCCGGGGAGCTACTGACCGACGGGGTCGTACTCGCAGCCGTGAACGGCCCCCGCCAGAGCGTGCTCGCAGGGCCCGCCGACGCGATCGCCTCGGTCGAGGCGCGGATGCTCGCGGCCGGGGTCCGGTGCAAGCGGCTCGCTACCTCGCACGCCTTCCACAGCCCGGCCATGGCGCCGGCCGCCGAACGGTTCCTGGAGGCGTTCGACGGTGTGTCCCTGTCCGCACCGAGGATCCCGGTGGTGTCGGCCGCCACGGGGCTGCCCCTGACCGACGAGCAGGCCGTGGACCCGGCGTTCTGGGCCGGGCAGCTCACCACCCCGGTGCTCTTCGCGCCCGCGCTGGCACGACTCCTGGACGGACAGCGGCTCACCACGCTGGAGGCCGGACCGGGGCGCGCCCTGTCCGTGCTGGCGCGCCGGCACGGCACGGACAGCCTCGTGGTACCCAGCCTCGGCCCGGCCGGGAGCGACCGGGAAGCCGTCCTCGCGGCGGCGGGTGCCCTGTGGACCGAGGGGCACGAGCTGCGCTGGGAGGCCGTGGGCCCGGCCCGGCCGGCACGCCGGATCTCCCTGCCCGGCTACCCGTACCAGCGGGAGCGGTACTGGATCAGCCCGCCCGCGTCGTCCGCGCCGCAGCCACGGGAGCCCGAACTGGAGCGGGCCGAGCGGACCGGCGCGCGGGAGCAGACGCCCGCCCCACCGGAGCCCGCGCCGGTAGAGGTCGCCACACCCGCGCCCTCCCCGCTGTCGGTGATGCGCTGGGAGGAGATCCCTGCCGGGACGCGTCCGCCCCGGCACCGCGGCAGCGTCGCGCTGGCGCTGCTGCCGCAGGACCCGCAAGGCTCCCGCCACGTGATCGGCGTCCTGGGCCGTGCCGGCCACCGCGTGGTGCCCGCCCGCCCGGACACTGTCCGGTCCGTGCTGGACGGCCTGCTCGCCCAGGGCGAGGAGCCCGCCGTCTATGTGCACGCGCTCGCGGCGCAGCCCTGGCCCGAGACCACCCCCGACACCATCAAAGAGCAGTCGGCCGCGGGTGTGGAGAGCGCGTTCGCCCTCGTCCAGACCGTGGTCCGCCACCCTCGGCTGCGGCTGCCCGCACGGTTCCTGCTGCTCGCCGCACAGGCCGCCGACGTGTCCGGCGGCGAGGCCGTCAACCCGGCCAAGGCGGCGCTCGCCGGGCTCGCCAGGACCGTCCCGCTCGAAGTTCCGGGCGCGCAGTGCATGCTCCTCGACGTGTCGCCGGGCACGGACGCGGATCTGATCACCCAGCAGGTTCAGGAGTCGCGGTGGCCGGCGGTGGTCGCGCTGCGCGGCGACCGACGATGGACACCCGTGGAGGTGCCGATCCGTCATCAACCGGCCACCGAGCCCCCGGTCCGTCCCGGCGGCACGTACCTGATCACGGGCGGGTTCGGCGGCCTCGGCCTGGCCGTCGCACGCGGGTTGGCCGAGACCGGCCTCGGCCCCACCCTCGTCCTGGTCGGCCGCTCCGGGCTCACCGGCTCGGCCGCCGACGAGGTCGCCATCCTCGAACAGCTCGGCGCGACAGTGCTGGCCGAGCGCGGGGACGTCACCGACGAGGAATCCATGCGCGCCCTGGTGCGGCGCGTGGAGAGCACGGCCGGGCGGATCCATGGCGTCCTCCACGCGGCCGGACTGCCCGGCGAGGGCATGATCGCCTTCCGTACGCAGGAACAGGTCCGGGCGGTACTGGGGCCGAAACTGCGCGGCACGCTCGTACTGGAGCGGGTGTTCACGGACGGTCCCCGGCTGGACTTCTTCACCTCGTTCTCCAGCCGCGCCTCCATATCCGGACTGGCCGGCGGCGCCGACTACGCGGCGGCCAACGCGTTCCTCGACGCGCACGCCTCCCTCTCCCGGCAACGCTGCGTCAGCGTGAACTGGCCGAGCTGGGCGAGCGTGGGGATGGCCGCCAGGTCCACCGTGGACCCGGGCAGCGGTGAACCGCTCTCCGCCTGGGCCGCGGAGCAGCGCCGGTCGCCGAGAACCCTCCTGTACGAGGAGGAGTTGTCGGAGAAGGACTGGGTGCTGGACGAGCACCGGTTCGCCGGGCGCGCGGTCCTGCCGGGCACGGGCCATCTCGACCTGGTGGTCCGCGGGGTCCGGGAGCTGTGCCCAGAGCTCGCGGGTGTACCGGTGAGCCTGGCCGAAGTGGTGTTCCGCCGCCCCCTGTTCGTTGACGGCACACAGCGAGTTTCGGTCGTTGTTGAACCGCGCGGCGGCGGCTCCTGGACCTTCTCGGTCCGCAGCGGCTCCACCGTGCACTGCGACGGACGGGTCGCCGCCGCGGCCGACCCGTCCGCGCCCGAGGTGGACCTGGCCGCGGTGTCCGCGCGGATGACGGAGACCGTCGACGCGTCCGGCGCCGGCGACCTCGCGGCACTCGGCCCGCACTGGCTCAACGTCACCGCACTACGCCGTTCGGCGGACGAGCAGCTGGGTTCGCTCGCCCTCGACGAGCGCTTCCGCGCCGAGTTGGCCGACCACCCACTGCACCCGGCGCTGCTCGACAGCGCCACGGCCCTCACCCGGCGCCGCGAGGACGCCCATCACCTGCCTCTGCTGTACGGCACGGTCACGGTGTACCGCGACCTGCCCGGCGAGTTCAGCAGCCACATACGGCACGTGCGCGGCGGTGGCGACAGCGGCGTGCTGGTCTCCGACATCGACCTGGTGGGACCGGAGGGGGCCGTTGCGGTCTCCGTGCGCGGCTTCACGATGCGCAAGGTGGTGGGTGACCCCTTCGCGGCCGGGCCCACGGAGGAGCCGGTCGCGCAGGAGCTTTCGGGACTTCCGTCCTCGGACGGCATCCCGCCCGGCGAAGGGGTGGCCCTGCTGTTCGACGTGCTGAGCCGGCGCCCTGCGCGGCAGGTAGCCGTACGTCCGTACCGCGCCAAGGCGCCGCTGGCCCTGGAGACGGTACGGGTACCGCTGGTGGCGGCGCCCGCCGCCCCGGTCCCCTCGCCGGCACCGTCCGCTCCGGCCCCGGCTGCCGGGCAGACCGCACCCGAGCCCGCCTCCGCACCGGCGGGCGGCCGCGGCCAGGACGTGGCCGCCATGCTGGAGGAGATCTGGCGGGCCGCCCTCGGCATGAGCTCCATCGACCACGGCGCGGACTTCTTCGCACTGGGCGGGGACTCGCTCAGCGCCGTCGGTCTGATCGCGGAGGTCCGGGACCGGCTGGGCATCGAACTCAGCATCGGCATGCTCTTCGAGTTCCCGACCATCTCGGCCCTGGCAGCCCAACTGCGCCTCCAGACGGAGGGAGCCCGATGAGCACGCCCCTGAGCGACTTCGAGGAGCCGCGCTGGTCCGTCCGCGGGGAACACCGCGCGAACCCACGGCTGCGGCTGTACTGCTTCCACCACGCGGGCGGATCCGCGGCCGAGTTCACGCGATGGCACCGCTACCTGCCCCAGGACATCGACGTGTGCGCCGTGCAGCTCCCCGGGCGCGGAGCACGGATCAAGGAGCGCCCGCACACCCGCATGCGCCCCCTCGTGGCGGAGCTGGCCGGGCAGATCACGACGGACCTGCCCATGGTGTTCTTCGGGCACAGCTTCGGCGCGCTGGTCGCCTTCGAACTGACCCGGGCGCTGGTGGAGTCAGACGGGCCCGCGCCGCGGCACGTCTTCCTCTCCGCCCGCCCCGCACCCGGCCTGGTCACGCGGCAGGGCAGCATCCACGATCTCCCCGAGGACGAGTTCCTGGACGTGGTCGAGCGCCGCCACGGCGGGGTCCCCGCAGAGCTGCGCGAACACCCTGACCTGCGCGCCATGGTCCTGCCGTACTTCCGCGCCGACTACGAGGTCGTCGAAACGTACCGGCCCGCCGCGGCCGCTCCCGTCCCGGTGCCGGTGACCGTGCTCGGTGGGGCCGACGACCAGATCCCCCTGGAGCAGTTGGAGGCGTGGCAGGAGCACCTGTCCGGCCCGTTCGGGCTGCGGATGTTTCCCGGCGGTCATTTCTACCTCCGGCCGCAGCGGTCTGCCGTGCTGGACTTGGTGCGCGCGGTGGCCGGATGAGTACGGACGTCCGCGCCGCGCGCGCCGGACGGCGGCTCGGCGCACCGTACGAGCTGCTGCTGTTCGCGTTCGTCGTGTCCGGACTCGGCAACTGGATCTACCGCCTGGCGCTGCCGCTCATGGTGTTCGAGCTCACCGGGTCGGCGCTGAACACCGCGGTCGTATACGCGCTGGAGTACGCGCCGCTGCTGCTGCTCTCGCTGCCGGGCGGGGTGATGGCCGACCGGTTCGAACGCCGGCGGATCCTGGTCATGGGCGACTTGACGGCGACGGTGCTCGCGGGGGTCCTCGCGCTCGTCGTGACGTCGGGGTCCTCGTCGGTGCTGCTGGTCTACCTGGCGGCGTTCCTGCTCGCGTGCGTGGAACCGCTGTACTACCCGGCGTTCCAGGGGATGGTGCCGGACCTGGTCCGCGACAGGGACCTGGAGCGCGCCAACGCCTGGATGCAGATGGGCGACAACGTGATGAGCCTCGCCGGTCCCGCCGTGGGCGGCGTGCTCATCGCGGCCCTCGGCTACAAGGGCGCGGTCTGGGCCGACGCGGGCACGTTCGCCGTGTCGGCCCTGGCGATAGTGGCCATCAGGAGCAGGTCGAAGCCACCCGCGGTCGAGGCGGAGCCCGCCCGCCGCGACATGCTGGGCGAGGTGCGCGACGGCCTGGTCCACATCGTCCGGGACAACAGGCCTCTGCTCAGCGGCGCGGTCCTGTTCGCCCTCGCCAATCTGGGCACCTGGCTGGTGCAGGCGAACCTCGTCTACTACCTGAGTGACTACCACGCGATGTCACCCACCCTGATCGGAGTGGTCTTCGCTGCGCAGGGCGCGGGTGCGGTGCTCGGGGCCGCGGTGTGCCCATGGCTGAGCCGCCGCTTCGCACCCGGCCGGGTCGTCATCGCGGGCACGGTGCTCGCGGGCGCCGGCATCGTCCTGCTGATCCCGCTGCGGGGCGTCGTCGGCATCTCCCTGCTGTGGGCGCTGATCTACGGCATCGGGACGGTGAACATGGTGAGCTGGTTCGTCCTGCGTCAGCGCACCGTGCCCGCGCGTCTGCTGGGCCGGGTGGTGGCGACCACCCGGATGATCGCCTTCATGTCGATCCCGGTCGCCTCGGTGCTGGGCGGTGTGCTGGAGCAGCAATGGCACAACATGTACCTGATCATCGCGATCGCGGGTGCGCTGCGCCTGCTCGTGGGCCTGGCCTCCCTGTTGTCGCCTCTCAACTCGGCTGCTGGACGGCGCGATCCCGATTCCTGACGGCGGAGGCAGCCGCAGGACGACCGCGGCAAGGACCGATCGCGGAGTGGCCGCCCACCACCCCTCGAAAGGATCGTCCTGAGCACGCCTCAACCTTGAGGAGACGCCCCGGGCCCCGCGCGGGGCGGAGGCGTCCGGGGCCTCTGCGGCCGGAACCGATGTTCCGTCAATCCCGCTGGTGGGACCGGCTGCTAGCGTGACGTGAGACCGGCTTGTGTACCGACGGGAAACGCAAGACTTGTCCATCAAGGGGGACCGCAATGACCAGCGGTATTGACCACACGCCCAAAGAAATACCCGCGCCCACGACGGGTTCTGCCAACCGCCCGCCCGGTCTGCGACTGCCGGCGGTGGTCCAGACCCTGCTCTTCGCCCAGTACCGTCACCGGCTGTTCCCGCTGCTCCGCCGCAGGCACGGGGACATCTTCACGCTCCGGCTCACCACCCCGACCCGGCATCTGGTGATCCTCTCCCGGCAGGAGGACATCAAGACCGTGTTCGGCGGGCCGGTGGACGTCCTGCACGCGGGTGAGGGAAACGGGATCATGGGGCCGGCCCTGGGGGACCACTCCGTGCTCCTGACCGACGAGGCGGAGCACCGCAGGGCCCGCCGACTGCTGATGCCCGCCTTCACCGGCGCGTCACTGGCCGGCTACCAGGAGATGATCGGTCGGCTGACCACGGTGGAGGTGGAGAGCTGGCCCGAGGAGACGGTGATCGGCTCCCACCAGCGGATGCAGGCGCTGACCCTGGAGATCATCCTTCAAGTGGTGTTCGGGGTGACCGACGAGGCGCGGCTGCGGAAGATGCGCCCGCTCGTGCGCGGCATCGCGGACATCGGCCCGGTGACCCTGCTCGGCCTGCCCTACCCGCTGCTCCAGCGGGTCGGCCCGTGGCGCCGTCACACCTCCCTCCAGCGCGGTCTCGACAAGCTGCTGTACGAGGAGATCACCGGCCGGCGTGCCGCCCCCGACCTCCACAGCAGGACCGACGTGTTGTCCCGGCTTCTCCAGGCGGAGGAGAACCGTACCGGCGGCGGCTTCAACGACGCTGAGTTGCGCGACCAGCTCATCACGCTGCTGCTCGCCGGACATGAGACCACGGCCACGGGCCTGGCCTGGGCGATCCACGAACTGGTGCGCAACCCCGCGCAGTTGAAGCGGGCACAGCGCGCCGCCGACGAGGGCGACGAGGCGTACCTGACGGCCGTCGCCAAAGAGGCGCTGCGCCTCAAGCCGGTGGTGTACGAGGTGGCCCGGCAGCTGACCGAGCCGCTGACGGTCGGCGGCTACCGGCTGCCCGCCGGCGCCACGGTGATGCCCGCCATCGGCCTGGTGCAGTCCGACCCCGCCCATCACCACCAGCCGGACGAGTTCCGGCCGGAACGCTTCCTCGACGCCCAGCCACCCGCGAACACCTGGATCCCGTTCGGCGGCGGCGCCCGGCGCTGCATCGGGGCCGGGTTCGCCCTCCTGGAGGCCACGGTCGCGCTGCGCGAGGTGCTCCGGCGGTACGAGATCCGGCCCGACCGGCCCGCCCCGGAAGAGCAGAAGGCTCACCACGTCACGCTCATCCCCTCCCGGGGTGCGCGTGTCGTGGTGAGCCGCCGCCGCTGAGGCGGGTGCCGCCCGCACGGGATGGCTGCGGTCAGCGGGTGGTCTCCGCCATGACCGGCAGCTGCCCCGACAGGTAGCGCTCCCGGCACAGACCGCGCTGGACCTTGCCGGACGAGGTGCGCGGTATCGCGCCCTTTTTCAGGGCCACTACCGCATCCGGAGCGTGCCCCAACTGCTCGCGCAGCCGCTTCATCACCACAGCAGCGATCTCAGCGTGGTTGTCGAAGCCCTTCGCGGCTTCGAACGCGACGACCATCCGCTCGGTGTCGGGCAGCGCGAACGCCGCGCACACCGGGCGGACGCCCTCCACCTTGGCGGCGACGTGCTCGTAGTCCTCGGGGTACAAGTTGCGTCCAGCCACGATGATCATGTCCTTGACCCGTCCGCAGACCACCAGGCCTTCCGGTGTGCGGTAGCCGAGGTCGCCGGTGCGCAGCCAGCCGTCACCGAGCACGGCCGCGGTCGCCTCGGGGTCCTCCCAGTAGCCCTGCATCAGGGAAGGGCTGCGTACCCAGATCTCACCGACCCGGCGGTGCTCAAGCGGCTTGCCGTCCTCGTCCCTGATCTCCACCTGGACCCCGGGTACCGGCGGCCCGCAGACCGCCAGTGCGCGGGCCCCCGGGGCACCGGCGGGCACCGGGCGGGCGGCGGCGCCCGCCTGGAGGCCCTCGCGGGACACGTGGTCCCACTCCAGGGGACGGCCCTTGACGCCCATGGCGACGGCCAGGGTGGCCTCGGCGAGCCCGTACATCGGGGTCATCGCCTCGGGCCTGAGGCCGTGGGCGGCTCCGGCCTCCATGAACTGCTCCAGATTCGCGGCGCGGATCGGCTCCGCGCCGTCCCCGCACACCTCCAGAGCGGAGAGGTCGAGGTCGCGCGGTCGCAGCCGCATGCCCTGACCGGCCAGCCCGTAGGCGAAGTTCGGGGCGACGGTGCTGGTGGCCCGGAAGCGGGACAGGGCGTCTACCCAGGAGTCCGGCCGGGCCAGAAAGTCCTCCGGCGGCTGGAGCACCAGCGTGATCCGGTAGGCCATGCCGGACAGCACGGAGATCAGTCCCATGTCGTGGTAGAGCGGCAGCCAGCTCACGTGCACGCTGCGGTCCCGCTCCAGTCCCAGGCGCTCGCAGCACACCGCGGCGTTGGTGAGCATCTGCCGGTGGGTGAGCGCGACGGCCCGCGGCAGGCCGGTGGTACCCGAGGTGAACTGGAGGTACGCGAGGTCGTCGGGGCCGGCTGGCGGCGGTCCGGTGATCTCCTCGCGTTCCGCGGCGAGTTCGCCGCAAGTCAGCACGGGCCGGCCGCCGGTGATCCGGCCGCTCACGAAGTCGCCGAACGCGTCGGCGACCACCAGGCAGCGCGCGTCCACGTGGTCGAGCCGGCGATTGATCTCGGCGACGAACTCCGGCAGGTCGGACACGCGGTGCGGCAGCGGGAGGACGACGGGCACGGCGCCCCCCCGCCAGGCGCCGAACAAGCTGAGCAGGAACCCGGGCGAAGTGGAGGAGGCGATGGCGACGCGGTCGCCCTTGCCGACCCCCGCCCTGGCCAGGCCGCGCGCGACGCGCCGCGCGCCGGCGGCCAGCAGCGCATACGGCAGCGGGGTCTGATCGAGCTGCCGGTTGACCACGGTGATGCCGCGTGAGGTGGTGGCGGCGAGTTCCAGCACCTCCGCCACGGTGACCCCGCCGAACATGTCCTCGGGCCTCGGGTGATCCACGGTGTCCACGTCCCCGTTCATCCGGCGCTCCGCGCCAGCGTGTGCAGTTCCTCGATGAAGCGGTCGGCCAGGGCCCGGACCGTGGACTGCGTGTGCAGGTTGGAGCTGTACGTCCACACCAGCCGCAGGGTGCCGTCCGAGACCATCGCCATCAGGTCGAGCGTGCGAGTGCGGTGACCCAGGCCGCTGCGGTGGTGGCCGAAGGAGTCCATCACCGGGCGGGCGTCACCGGTGAAGAACTCACTGACGTCACCCCAGAAGTTGAAGCCGATCTCCGGTACCGGTACGCCCGCCATCCGCTCCCTGACCTCCGGGTCGGGGTGCAGGTACCGCAACAGCCCGTATCCGACGCCCTGGTGGGGCATCTCCCGGATCTGCTCGCGTACCGCGTCGAGCCCGCCCGGGCGCAGCACCAGCGGCGAGAGGGTCGAGAACCGCGCGACGGTGCGGGAGATGTCGAGCGGGCCGAAGGCGCGGTGACGACCGTGTCCCTCCACCTCGACCAGCAAATACGGCTGCCCCGTCCACGCGGTCACGGCGCCGGCCAGCGCGGTCAGCAGCACCTCGCGGATCTCGGCTCCCCGCTCGCGCGGGAGCCGCGTCACCACGGCGGCCGCGGTCTCCCCCGTCACCTCCGTGAGGTGACGCACCGCCGTGTCCTGGGTGTTGGGGCCGAGACGGTGGTCGACGGGCAGTGGGACGGGTGAGAGTGCGGCGAACCTCTCCCAGTAGGGAAGTTCGGCCGCGGCGTCCTCGCTCGCCGCGTAGGCGCGCAGCTGCTCCGCGGACCGCGGCAGCGAGGCGGTCTTGGGAGGCAGCGCCGGTACGTCCCCCCGCTCGATGGCGAAGTAGGCGGTGCGCAGGTCCTCGTAGAAGACCCGGGACGAGTAGTAGTCCATCACCAGCCAGTGGGCGCTGACCAGGAGCCTTGGGTTGCGCCGCCGTCCGAGGTCGAATTGGGTGAGCTGGACTGTCGTACCCGAGGCCAGGTCAAGACCGCTGTTGCGGAGTTCTGCCTGGCGGGCGATCTCCGCCTCCACCTCGGCGTCGGCGAGGTGACCGAGGTCGACTTCGGTGACGCGGGACCCGTCCAGCGGGCCCGCGCCGGGGAGTTCCGCGTACGGTCCCCGCTCGTCCCGCAGGAATCGGGCGCGCAGCCCGTCGTGGTGGGCCAGTACAACGGCGAGCGCCTGGCGGAGCGCACCGGGCTCAAGGCGTCGGTCGAGCTCAAAAACGGGCCACATGCCGTTCCAGTGGTGGGACTCGGCGAAGTCCTGCTCGAAGAACCAGTACTGGCTGGGCGAGACACCGGCGCGGCCGGTGATCTCCGACCGGTCGGCCCGGGCCACCGGCCGTTCGGTCGCGTGAAGGGCCTGCTCGGCGAGGGTCGGGTGGGCGAAGAAGTTGGCCAGGGTGAGGTGGAGGCCCTGTTCGGCGGCTTTGGCCACGGCCCGTACGGCGAGCAGGGAATCGCCGCCGAGCGCGTAGAAGTCGGCGTGCCGTCCGACCGCCTCGACCGGCAGCACCGATGCCCAGGCGCGGGCCAGCGCCTCCTCGGCCGGGGTCGCGGGCGCCTCATGGCGCCGGGTGACGGCCTCGGGCGCGGGGAGTGCCTTGCGGTCGAGCTTCCCGTTGGCGCCCGTCGGCAGCCGGTCGAGGACCACCACGGCCGCGGGGACCATGTACGCGGGCAGCTTGGCGGCGAGGTGGGTGCGCAGTTCCTCGTTCTCCAAGGTGGCGCCCTCCTCGGGGACCGCGTACGCGGTCAGGCGCTTGGCGTCCTTCGCGACGACGACCGAGGTCCGCACGCCGGGGTGGCCGCTGAGCACGGCTTCGATCTCGCCGAGTTCGATCCGGTGACCGCCGATCTTGACCTGGAAGTCGTCCCGGCCGAGGAGTTCGAGGGTGCCGTCGGGCAGGTAGCGGCCGAGGTCGCCGGTCCGGTAGAGGCGCTCCCCCGTGGCGGGGTGGACGATGAACTGGGCCGCGGTTCGCTCGGGGTCGCCCCAGTAGCCCTTGGCGAGGCCCATGCCACCTATGTACAGCTCGCCGGTGACATGGTCCGGTTTATCGGTGAGCTCGGCGTCCAGGACATGGAAGCTCTGGTTGCGAAGGGGCGTACCGTACGGCACGCTCCGCCACTCGGGGTCGATGCGGCCGATGGGGTTCCAGATGGACCAGATCGCGGCCTCGGTGGCGCCGCCGAGACTGATCAGCTGGGGCGGGGTGGGGGTGAGCGCCCGGATCCGGGCGGGCAGGGTCAGTGGGATCCAGTCGCCGCTGAGCAGGGCCGCCCGCATCGACGCCGGGAACGCGGCGCCCTGCCGCTCGCAGTGCTCGGTCAGCAGTTCCAGCAGCGGGGGCACGGTGTTCCACAGCGTCACCCGGTGTCCCTCCGCCAACTCGGCCCAGCGGCCGGGGTCGCGGGACTCCTCGGGGGCGGGCAGCACCAGCGCGCCGCCGGCTCCGAGCACCCCGAAGATGTCGAAGACGGAGAGGTCGAAGCTCAGCGAGGACAGGCCGAGGACCCGGTCTCCAGGGCCGACGGAGAAGCGGCCGGCGATGTCGTCGACCGTGTTCAGCGCGCTGCGATGGCTGATCATCACGCCCTTGGGGCGGCCGGTGGAACCCGAGGTGAAGATGACGTACGCGAGGTCCTCGGGGCCGGTGGCCGGTGCCTCGACCGGTTGATCCGGTATCTCCTGCCAGGGCTCCCGGTCGATGACGAGGCCGGTCACCCCTGCCGGGAGGTACCCGCCGGGCTGGGTGATGGCTGCCCTCGCCCGGCCCGCCTCGATCAGCTGGTCGACGCGCTCGCGCGGCAGGCCCGCGTCAACGGGCAGGTAGGCGGCCCCGGAGCGGAGCACGCCCAGCACGGCGGGGATCTGCTGCCAGCCCTTGTGCATGACGACGGCGACCAGCTCGCCCGGCGCGAGGCCGAGTGCGCGCAGCCGGCGGGCGATCTGGTTGGCGCGTCGGTCGAGTTCCCCGTACGTGAACGTGCCGTCGGCGCTGATCACCGCGGGCGCGTCGGGACGTTCGACGGCCTGCCGGTCGAGGGCCGTGTGGAGGAGACCACCCGGCAGCGGGCCGGCTGTGTCGTTCGCCGCCTCACGCACTGCGCGCTGCTTCGACGGCAAGGAGACCGGGGCCGGGGCCCCGTGTTCGGCGATGCCCTCGACGAGTGCGACGTACGCGGCGAACATGTCGTCGAGGACGCCTTCGGGAAACGCCTCCTCCACCGCGTCCCAGCTGATCAGCAGGTCGCTGCCGCGTGTCACGACCTGGTTGTCCAGGTAGACCTGTGGGGTCTGCGAGATCGCGTACCGGGTTGCGAAGACCACGCCCTCCAGGCTGCCCAGGCTGTCCTGCTCGCGCAACAGGCTGGTGAAGACGACGGGCATCCGCGCGTGCGTGCCGCCGTTGCGGCGGGCCAGCTCTCGCTGGACCTCGACGCCGCTGAACCGGGCATGCGCCAGATCGCTGCGCAACTGCGCCTGGAGTCGGCCTGCGGTCGTCGCGAGGTCGGGCGCGCCGCCCAAATCGCACTCCAGCAGGATCGTGCTGGTGAAGTCGCCGATGAGCCGTTCGATGTCCGCGTGCCAGCGGGGCCGGTCGGCGAAGGTGACGTTGAGCGTGAACCGGGAGGTGCGGCTCCAGGTGCGCAGCACCTGCGCGTACGCGGCGCAGAGCAGTACGGAGGGGGTGACGCCCAGGCTGTTCGCGCGGTCGCGGAGCTGCCTGAAGACCCGGCCGGACACCCGCCGTTCGCGGCGTACGAAGGCAGGGGCCTGGGCGTGCCGGACGGTGCGCACGGGCAGTTCGGGGGCCTGGGGCAGCGAGTCGATGCGCCGTGTCCAGTACGCGCGGGCCTCTTCGTGGCCGGGCTGCGCACGGTGTGCGGCGACTCCGTCGAGATAGTCGCGGAAGTTCAGTGCGGGGGCCGGTCCCAGGGAGCCGGGGTCCAGGACGAGGCGGATCCATTCGGCCAGCAGTATCTGGAGGCTACCCGCGTCGACGAGGAGCAGGTCGACGCTTATGTGCAGGCGGAGGGTGTCGGCCGCCAGCTGATGGGTGCGTATCTCGTACAGCGGCCACGTGTGCGGGTCGAAGGCCTGGGCGGACATCTCCTCGCGGGTCTCGTGGAGCCGACATCGCTCCTCGGCTTCCGGCAGCCCGGCCAGATCGGCGTGGTGGAAGCGGTAGTACGGGACCTCGGCGGCCATCTGCTGGCGGCCGTCGGGCAGGAAGGAAGCCCGCAGCATGCCGTGGCGTCCGACCAGCGTGTTGAACGCCTCTTCGACGCGCTCCCGGTCCGCCGCGAACAGGTCCACCTCCACGTAGAAGTGGGCCGAGCGGCCGCCGAGTTCGAAGCCGCGGCTGCCCAGCCAGTACGCCTGCTGGACGTCGGTGAGCCCGAAGGGCTCCTGGGCGCTGCCGGGCGCGGGGACGAGCCGGGGGGCCATCCCGCCGTCCGTCGCGTGGTTGAGGAGAGCCTCGGCGAGAGTCTCCAGGGTGCAGTGGCTGAAGAACATCTCCAGCGGAAGGTCGGTGCCGCACGCTGTGTCGATCGTCGACTTGAACCGGACGGCGTCCAGCGAGTCGAGGATCAAGGGCTCCTGTGGATCGACCCAGCGGTCGTAGTCGTTGCTGACACCGGCCAGCAGATCCCGGAGCCGGGTCACGCTCTGGTCGTGGTCGGGTATGGGCACAGCGGAAATCTCAGGCATCAGTCCCCCGTATCAACCAACATGGTCATGTCGGCGTGGTGTGCTATGGCGAATTGCCCTGCGCGTCGGCGACCTTGCGCAGGTAGGAGTGGATCCCGCCGCTCCGCGCGATCCACGCGGTCAGTCGTGGAGAGAGGGCGCTCATCACGTCGGCGACCTTCTCCATCACGGGCGCTACGGTCATCTCCACCTTGTTCTCCCGGATGCACTTGAGCACCGCGAGCGCCACCTCGTCAGGTCCCACCCGGCCGAGCAGTCTCGGCCGCCGTCCGCCCTGCCAGGCCGCCGAGATGCCGACGTCGGCGATGAGGGTGGGATACACCGCCGACACCCCCACGCCGGTACCCCGCAGTTCCTCACGCAGGGACCAGGTGAAACCGACGAGTCCGTGCTTGGCGGAGGAGTTGACCGTGGCGTACGGATAGGCCGTGCGGCCGCCGACGGAGCCGATATTGACGATGTGTCCGCGGGCGGCCGCCAGCATGTCCGGGAGGACGAGCCTGGTCATCGCCTCCGCGCCGAACAGGTTGACCAGCAGCACCTGCTTGATGGTCTCGACCGGGGCGTCCTGGAAACGGGTGACGCGCTCGATACCGGCGTTGTTGACCAGTACTCCGGCCGGGCCCAGCTCGCGGCGGACGGTTTCGACGATCCGTGCCTGATCATCCTCCTCGGAGATGTCCCCCGGCACGACGAGGGGCTTGAAGCCGTGTTGGCCGATCTGGTCCGCGGTGGCCCGCAGGCCCTCCTCCGACCTGGCCACCAGGGCCAGTCGGACACCGGCCCTCGCCAGGTGTCCGGCTATGTGGGGGCCGACTCCACGTGAGGCCCCTGTGACGATTCCCACCACATCGGTCAAGTCCCGCACGTACCTCGTCCTTTACCGAGACAGAGTGGTCCACCCGGACAGAAGCTCCGCCTGCGGATCGCCGCCCTCATACGGCGATCCCGGACGGCTGGGCGGCAGAGTGCCGACCGGTCAGCACCTGGACCACGACCGCGACCAGGCACAACCCGGCGCCGGTGAGCGCCACCGCACCGATGCCGACGTGGTCGAGCACGGCCCCGCCGACGACGCCGGAGAGGCCGATGCCCAGGTACAGGGCGGACGCGTTGAGCGCGAGCAGCAAGCTGACTGCGCTCGGCGAGAGCTCGATGAGCCTGCGCTGGACAGGCGGGTTGAAGGCCCAGCTGGAGACGCCCCACGTGAACAGCAGGACGGCGACGAGAGCCGTGCTGTGCACCACGGACAGCAGCGACAGGCTGATCACGCTGCCGGACACGGCCACCAGCAGCGGCAGCCGGTATCCGTAGCGGTCGGCCGCGACTCCACCGACGACGTTCCCGATCGCACCGCCGATGCCGTAGCCGAACAGCAGCAGGCTCAGCCCGGTGCCGTGCGCTCCGACGGTGTCGGCGAGCAGCGGAGCCACGTAGGTGTAAACGGTGAACACGCCGAGGCTGGCGGCCAGGGTGATGCCGAGGACCACGAGCACACGGGGGTCCGAGGCGACCTCGACGCGCCGGCGCAGGGTCACCCTGGGGGGCGCGGCGACCTCCGGCACGGCCACCGCCACGGCCGCCGCGGCCAGCGCGCAGATCCCGGCGACGAGCCAGAAGACGCCCCGGTAGCCGAGCGGACCGACGAGCAGCGAACCGGCGGGGACTCCGACGATGGTGGCCGTCACCAGCCCGCCGAAGACCCAGGCCGCGGCGCGCGCCCTGCGCTCCGGACCGCTCAGTTCGGCGGCTACCGCGGTCGCCGCGGGTGTGAACACCGCAGCGCCCATGGCCGTGACGATCCGGGCGGCGAGCAGGACGCCGAAATGGGGTGCGATCGCGGCGAGCGCGTTGCCGACCGCGGCCACCAGCAGGGCGGCGACGATCAGCCGGTGGCGGCGCCAGCCGCCCAGGGCCACTGCGAGCAGGGGCGATCCGATCGCGTAGGCCACGGCGAAGGAGGTGGTCAGCAGCCCCACCGTGGACAGCGATACGGATAGCTCCCCGCTCAGCTGAGGGAGTACGCCAGTAACGATGTAGCCGCTTGTCCCCACTGCGAACGCCCCGAGCGCGAGCGTAAAAATCCTGCCCAACACAAAAAGAACCCCCCCGCCCGGCTGGTCAGTGCCGGAGCCCGATCATGACGTGCGTCGCGAAGGCCTCGCGAACGGTGTCCAAACCACATTCCCATAGCACCCAGTTGCGGGCCAACGGTAAAACTGCGCCAAGATCGGCAGCGCCCGGCGGTTTCCGGCCTCTCCTGCCGTGCCGCCGGGACCGGATGCGCGCGGTCCGCCCACCGCTGGGAGCAACACGGCGGCGGACCGTGCGAGGAAGAGGGACGTGGTGGTGTATCAGTTCTGCTGGGCGGCGGACGGATTGGCGTCGCGGACGCCCAACCGCTCAGCCTTCGCGACGTCGGTCGCGGAGGGCTTGACCCGGCTGAACTCGTCGTGGCCCACCACCGTCGAGCGCCACTGGTCGGCGGAGGGCGTACCAGAGGTCAACAGCCACTGGGTGACGATCCGCTCTTGGCCGCCGCCCACGTACTGGCCGCTCCACGTGGCGACAGAGTGCGCGTTTCGGTAACTGTTGTGGTAGGCCACGGTCCAGCCCAGGGCGGTGCCGCTGCCGTCGGTGGCGGGCGCGCTGTCGTAACGGCCGGTCAGGACGTACTCCTTTTCGGCGTTGCCCACGGCGGACTCGTACGTACCGACGAATCCCCCGTCAGCGGCCCGGGTGACGATCATCGTGGAACCGAGCTCGTTGTACCACTTGCCTACGATGCCTGGCCCAGCCGCCGTGTCGGCCTTGGCCGACGGCGCCCAAGTGTCCGCGGAGGCGCTCGCGGACACGGTGACGAAGGCCAGGAGGACCGAGCAGAGCGCAATCAGAGCGGTGCGTACACGTGTCATGACATTTTCCCCCTGTGCGGGTCGAGGATCTCGACCGGTCCGCCGGGATCCTGGAAGATCGATGACGTTTCCGGGCGGCAGCGTAGCGGCCCTGGCCCCCGCTGTCCGAAGTCGGCTCTGCGGAGGGCGAATTACTGTCGAAATCCAGCCGGATGAGCTCCAGTCGCCCACCGCACGGCTCTTTGGCCGTAGACCCGTGGTCAACCAGCATGGTGCCGATATTGACGTCGCCGCCGCCCGTCGCTCGCCGCGGCGCAGGCAAGGTGCCTCCACGCGGCAACGTGTCCGGTGTCAGCGCCGTCATCGCCACCCTGGTCAACCCCATTGCCGGAGCGCTGTCGGACCGCGTAGACCGACGCAATCCGTTCGTCCTCGGCGGTGCGGTGCTCACGGCGGTGGCCATCGCCGCCCTCGGGAGCCTCGACGTCCTTCTGCTGAACGCGCCCACCTGCCGTGGGCCGATCCCGCCCTGCACGGGCAGCTCGACTGGACCGGCCCCGCCCGGCCCGGCCTGACCGACGGTCCCGGCAACTGCCAGCACCTGATCGGTGACCTCTCCCCCGAGGACTGCGACGACCACCTCGCCCGCCGCCTCATCCACGGCGGCCAAGCCCTCATCAACCCCGCCATCCGGGCCGCGATCACCGCCCGCTCCCACGGACTCCCCCTGCACCTGGACCTCGCGGTCGGTCGCTTCCTGGAAATCCGCCGCACCCGCGAACCCCTCCCCCAGAACTTCGACCACGCCTTCCCCGCCTCCTGGCCCGCGTCCTGTCCTACCTCACCCCGAAGGAGCGTCACCTGCTGCGCTCGATATCCCCGCTCGACGCCTTCGACCTCGACCTGGCCACCTAGACAGGCGGCCTCACCCACCACCAGGCCCCCGCCCGGCGCCTGGTGCAACGCCCGCTCGTCACCGAGAACCCCTACGCCCTGTGGCCCTACCACCTGCACCGCGCCATCCGCGCCGATATCCGCACCGACGATCACGACGACGACCGATGGACCGACGCCGACTGGCAGCAGGCCGCCACCCGCGCCCTGACCGCCCTCGGCAACCGGTGGGCCACCGCCAACGCGGGCCCGGCATCAGCCGGCCCCTCCTGGTCGCCGGCCTGCGCCAAGGCCTGCGCCTGGCCCGCGAACACCGCCTCAGCGACCTGGGCTGGCTCACCGAAGCCGCCTTCGCCTACACCGACGACTCCGCGTGGGAACCCCTCTCCCCACCCGCTTCCGCCGCGTCACAGGGCGCGGTTGATCCTGGACTGGACACGCCCGCCGACGCCCTCGCCGAACTTCTGTCCGCGATCACCCGCCGCCAGCACGAACACCGCCAGCGCACCACCGACCGCCTCACCGCCGTCCTCGACACCCACCTGCTGCCCGCCGAACTCACCGAACTGGCCTGGTACTACCGGGCCAAGGCGCACAAGGACCTTGCCCGCAACGACGACACCCGCACCGGCATGCAGCACGTCGCCGACACCGGCGGGCGCCTCGCACCCAAGGCCCTGCGGGGCCTGGCCAACCTGACCCGACTCGCCGGCGATTTCCCCACCGCCCTGGCCGCCGTTCCCGCGCTGGGCTGGGAAGGCCGCCATCACCGCGTCCTGGGCGACATCAACTCCGGTGCCACGCCCACACCGACCAGGCCGTCGCTGCATTCGAAGCCGGCCGCATCGAAGCCGAGCAGCGCGGAGCCGTCGGTGAACGCGCCACGCTCCAGCTCCGCACCGCCCTGGCCCTCTCCTTCGCCGACCCGCAGCGCGCCGACGACGAACTCGTTCTCGCCCACCAGCTCCTGGACGGCGTCGACCAGCGCGCCAACCGCCTTCTGGCCCACATCACCGCACTGATCAAGGACGCCGGAACCCCTGCAGTCCCCGAACGTGCCCAGCAGCTGCGCGCCGACATCGAGGCAGCCGGACTCCCCTACCTCCACCGGTTCCTGGAACTGGCCCTTGCCTTCCACCACGCCGTCGACAACAACACCCAGGCCCAGGCCGCCATCATCGACCGGCTTCATGCCTTCACGGCCAGCGGCGACTTCGCCCACTTCACCGACATCGCGCACTTCATGGCCGGCCTCCCCCGCGCGGCCGGTTCCGCCGTCCGCTGGCTCGACGGCCCCGACGCTGCCCGGACGAACTGGCGCCGACTCGTCACCACCCGACAGCACCTTCTGGAACGGCGCAGCCGTGGCAGCGATGCCGAATGCGGCGATCAGGATGCGGTGGAGCGTGCGCTGTCCGTAGGCGGCCAGCAGCATGGGCAGTGTCCGCTCGCCCGCACCGCCCGCCAGAACCGCGAGGGCACCGTCGTTGTTCCCGGCGACGGCCTCAAGCGCAGCCAGCGCCCGCAGGTGCTCGTCATCAGTCAGCCCAAGTCAAGATCCGTGGCACCGCACGGTAGGTCAGCATCACGGGCAAGCGCCGAGATCCGCATCGAAACCACGCATAGAACCCAACCGGGGTCCTGTGCCGCCGAGTTGAGACGTCGAACACCTCGTTCAATGGCACGGGAGCCCGTTCCGTTGCGCACCCCGACCTCGCACCGCCCCCCGTCACCCGATCAGTGGCCACTCTCAAAACGCTCACCGGCCCTCGCTCGTACGTCTGGCACAAGACCCCCGCTGACCCGATCCTCAGCAGCCTCGCCGGCTATTGCCGACGCATCAACGACTCAGGTCCCTGGGAAAGCGCGATGAGCCGGTACAGGGGTTCTGGGCGGGTGACGTCCGGGGCAGGGATGTGCGACAGGCGGTCGCACAGCTCCGCCACCTGGTCCGGAGCAGCGGCGTTGGCCGAGGGAATTCGGCCCTTCTCGATCACCTGGCGCCAGGTACGGGGCTGCGGTCCTGTCCTTTGCCCTTGATGGTCGTCTCCGCGCGGGGGGACCAGGGCCGTAACCCTCAGCCAAGGACAGCACGCGGTCGCTGTGGTCCGTGAACCGAGGGGCACAGGCGCGGCGGAACGGTGCCGTGACGTCAGCCAGGTCACGGCCGCCGCGACCGACCCGCCAAGTGCCGCGTGGCGATGCATGCTCGCCAACGCCACGCGTCTGACCGCGTACTCGACGGCCCGCCGCCCGGAGAGGCGGCGTCCTCACTGAACCCAGTCGCTCCGCAGGCACACTCAATCCACCGGCCGTACAGCGGCCGCTTCTATGCCTGATGCCCTCAACTTTCGGGCCAAGAGCTCCATCTCGGGCAGGGTCCCTGAGTACTGCCCGGTCAGGACCTGATCCAGCACGGCCCGGACACTATCCAGGCCGATACCGAGTTCCGCCCGCAGCACCCGCATGATGACGGCGTTCGTCTTCGGCGGGGCAACCTGCAACCTTGCCCGCCCGTTCTCGGAGAGCAGTCGGCCCCGCAGTTCCTCCGACAGGTCGCCGCCACAAATGGCCAGGGCAAACCCGCAGGTCGGACACGTCGTCTCAACATCCCATCGCAGCTCCTCGTACACCAGCGCCTGGACACCGCACCACTCTGCCTCGGCACCGCATCCCTGGCACACAGCCAAGTACCTGATGGACTCGACCAAGATCGACTCTTCCATAGTCCCCCTCAAGAGGAGAGGTTAGACGGCAGGCGGCGAACGTCTTTCCAAAGCACCAACAAGTCCTTACCGCTGGCCTTTCGGCCACCGGTGCTCGGCCTTCGCCTTGAGCATCTCCTCGACGGCTTCGCGGTAGTGGTCGGTCCAGCGGAGGGCCTTGCTATCTCGTTGACACATACGCGATCCGCGTGGCCCCGATCCTGCGCCAATGGTGTGCCTGGCCCAAGGTCGGGCCAGGCACACCATTCCTATTCTTCTTCCGCTACTGCTCCGGCTGCTTGTTTCGAGCATTCGAAGCGCGGATCAGGCGTTCCGTGAGCAGAGCGATCAGTCCGCAGCCGACGCCCCAGGCGATGACGAGAGCGACCCCCGATGGCTTGTCGAAGTTCACTGCGCCCGGTGCAAAGGGCAGCGTCACTGCGATGAGCACGATGACAATGACTAGGCGCTGTTTCTCGGATCATGTGCGGAGCCAGATGATGAGGGCTGCGAGGGTGACGGTGCCGAGGTAGATGTGGGCGCGTTTCTCGTAGCGGGTGGCGA
>NZ_JBIAGW010000037.1:0-36085 GCF_042869955.1 Streptomyces sp. NPDC006691 | reverse complement strand
CCGACCCCGGCATCACCCAGCGCCTGCACCAGCGCGACCGTACCCGCAAGACCGACGGGCACGCCGTCATACGCCGCGTGCGCCGACTCCTCGAAGCCAAGCAGCGAGACCACACCGGAGAGCCCCGCATCGCCGACGAGGCCACGCAGACGAGCGGCCAACTCGGACCGCGTCAACTCATCGGCACCGACCCGGAGTTCGACGACCTCCGCACCGGCCTGCGCCAACGCCTCGCTCGCACCTGCCGCCCACGGGTGTTCCGCCGCGTTCTCCGGAAGCACGACGAGCCAGCGCCCGGAGAGCCCGGACGTGGGCAGGTTGCCGCTCGGCAGCGGCTTCCAGGTGACCCGGTAGCGCCAGCTGTCGAGAGTCGACCGCTCGCGACGCTGCCGACGCCACGACGACAGGACGGGCAGCACGGCACCCAACTCGGCGGCGGCGGAACCGTCCGCCACCTCCAGCTCGGCTGCCAACTCCGCCAGATCCTCGCGCTCCACCGCCTCCCAGAACCGAGCCTCCACCTCGTCCACCGCGGCCGGTGTCGTGTCGGGTGAGGTGGAGTGGTCGGGCCAGTAGTGCTGGCGCTGGAAGGCGTACGTGGGGAGGTCGACGGGGGTGCGGGCGCCGGGGAAGAGGGCCTTCCAGTCGAGTTCGGCGCCGTGTACGTGGGCTTCGGCGAGCGAGGCCGCAAGGCGGTCCGCGCCGCCTTCGTCACGCCGGAGGGAGCCGAGCGTGACAGCCGGGCTCTCGGTCACATCGATCGTCGCCTGCACCGGGACGGTGAGGACCGGGTGCGGGCTCATCTCCAGGAACAGCCCATGCCCCTCGGCCAGAAGCCCACGCGTGGCATGCTCAAACAGGACCGTCTGACGCAGATTGCGGTACCAATAACCCGCATCCATCGCAGTGTTGGCGTCCAGCCAGGCACCCGTCAGGGTCGAGTACAGCGGGACCTCGGCAGCCTGCGGGGCGACCCCGTCCAACGCCTCGCCGATCTGCGTCTCGATCTGCTCCACGTAGAAGGAGTGCGAGGCGTAGTCGACAGGGATGGTGCGCGCACGGATGTCGTTCGCGACGCACTGCGCGACCAGTTCCCCCAGGGCCTCCGCCTCACCGGACACCACGATCTGGGCAGGACCGTTGACAGCCGCCACAGAAACGCGCTCACCCCACGCGGTGATCAGCTCACGCACCTGACCCTCGGGCAGCGGCACGGACACCATCCCGCCCCTGCCCGACAACTCACGAATGGCGACACTCCGCAACGCCACGACACGAGCGGCATCCCGCAGAGACAGCACACCGGCCACACACGCGGCGGCGATCTCGCCTTGGCTGTGACCCACCACAGCCGACGGCTTCACACCCGCCGCCTGCCACACCGCAGCCAGCGACACCATCACCGCGAACAACACCGGCTGGACCACATCCACCCGGTCAAACCGGTCCCCGCACAGCTCCTCGAACAGGTCCCACTCGACAAACTCGGACAGAGCGTCCGCGCACTCCCGCATCCGCTCCCCGAACACCGGGCTGGAGTCCAGCAGCTCACGCGCCATCCCCGCCCACTGCGAACCCTGCCCCGGAAACACGAACACCGGACGGACCGTGCCGCCTTGGGTGTGACCCGTGACCACTCCGCCGGCCGCGCCATCGTCCCCAGCCAGCCGCTCAAGCCCAGCGAGCAGTTCCTCACGATCCCGCCCGACGACCACACCCCGGCACTCGAACCGCGCCCGCGAAACCGCCAACGACCAAGCCACATCACCCAGTTCGTGGTCCGCGCGCGAGGCAAGGTGGTCCCGCAGCCGCGCCGCCTGCCCGCGCAGCGCCTCCGGCGTCTTGCCGGACAGAGCCAGCGGCACCACACCCGCCACGACCGACGAGGACGGGGCCTCGCCTCGCCCGGTCTCACCGAGAACGGGTGCCTGCTCCAGGATCACGTGCGCGTTGGTGCCGCTCACGCCGAACGACGACACACCCGCGCGACGCGGCGCACCGCCGTCCCGCTCGGGCCAGGTGCGGGACTCGGTCAGCAGTTCAACGGCCCCCGCCGACCAGTCCACCTGAGGCGTCGGCTCGTCGACATGCAGGGTCTTGGGCAGGACACCGGCCCGCATCGCCATGACCATCTTGATCACACCGGCGACACCGGCCGCGGCCTGCGTGTGCCCGATGTTCGACTTCAACGAACCCAGCCACAAAGGCCGGTCGGCCATCCGCTCCTTGCCGTACGTGGCAAGGACGGCCTGCGCCTCGATCGGGTCGCCGAGGGTCGTACCCGTGCCGTGCGCCTCGACGGCGTCCACGTCAGCGGCGGACAGCCCGGCGCTCGCCAGGGCCGCCCGGATGACGCGCTGCTGGGAGGGACCGTTGGGCGCGGTGAGGCCGTTGCTCGCGCCATCCTGGTTGACGGCGGAACCGCGTACGACGGCCAGGACCTGGTGGCCCTTGCGGCGCGCGTCCGACAGGCGCTCAAGGAGGAGCAGGCCCACACCCTCGCCCCAGCCAGTGCCGTCCGCGGCGGCCGCGAAGGACTTGCAGCGGCCGTCCGCCGCGAGGCCGCGCTGGCGGCTGAACTCGATGAACGTTCCGGGGGTCGACATGACGGCGACGCCGCCCGCGAGAGCCATGTCGCACTCACCGTTGCGCAGGGACTGCGCCGCCAGGTGCAGAGCGACCAGCGACGACGAGCACGCCGTGTCGACGGTCACCGCCGGGCCTTCGAGGCCGAAGGAGTACGAGATGCGGCCGGAGGCGATGCTCGCGGCGCTGCCGTTGCCGACGTACCCCTCCAGGTCGTCGAGGCCGCCGGGGGCGCTCAGGAGGTGGGTGGCGTAGTCGTTGTACATGACGCCGACGAAGACACCGGTGGAGCTGCCGCGTGCGGTGGCCGGGTCGATGCCCGCGCGTTCGAAGGCCTCCCAGGTGGTCTCCAGGAGGAGCCGCTGCTGGGGGTCGATGGACAGGCCCTCGCGGGGGGAGATGCCGAAGAAGGCCGGGTCGAAGTCGGCGGCGTCGTAGAGGAAGCCGCCTTCGCGCGTGTAGAAGGAGCCGGGGCTGTCCGGGTCGGGGTCGTAGAGGGAGTCGATGTCCCAGCCCCGGTCGCTGGGCAGGTCGCCGATGGCGTCGACGCCATCGGCGGCGAGCCGCCACAGGTCATCGGGGTTGCTGACGCCGCCGGGGTAGCGGCAGCTCATCGACACGATGACGATCGGGTCGTCGTCCACGGCCACGGTGTCCGCCCGGCCGGCACCCTGGGGTTGTGTCGCCGCGTCCGTGCCCAGGACCTCTTCGAGGATGTGGCGGGCCAGGACGGCGGCGGCAGGATAGTCGAACGCGAGGGTGGCGGGCAGGCGCAGGCCGGTGGCCGAGGTGAGCCTGTTGCGCAGTTCGACGGCGGTGAGCGAGTCGAAGCCGATTTCGCGGAAGGCGCGGTCGGGTGCGATCGCGTCGGCCGACGGGTAGCCGAGGACGGCGGCTGCGTGGCCGCGCACCAGGGTGAGGACTTCCTCTTCACGATGCGTCTCGGGCAGCGCGGCGAGGCGCTGGGCGAGGGCGGAGCCCTCCTGCCGGTCGGCGGCGGCCGCGGTACGGCGCTGGGGTGCGCGGACCAGGGTGCGCAGGAGCGGCGGGACGCCGTCGGAGGCGACGCGGGCGCGCAGGCCCACGAGGTCGAGGCGGACCGGCACCATCAGCGGGTGGCCGGCGGTGTGGGCGGCGTCGAAGAGGTCCAGGCCCTCGTCGGTGGTGAGCGCGGCGGCTCCGGCGCGTGCCCGGCGGTCCAGTTCGCCGGTGCCAAGGTGGGCGGTCAGCTCGCTGCCCTCGGCCCACAGGCCCCAGGCGAGCGAGGTCGCTGGGAGGCCCTGGGCGCGGCGGTGCTGGGCGAGCGCGTCGAGGAAGGCGTTGGCGGCCGCGTAGTTGGCCTGGCCGGGGGTGCCGAAGACGCCGGCCGCGGAGGAGAAGAGGACGAAGGCGGACAGGTTCAGGCCCGCCGTCAGCTCGTGCAGGTGGAGTGCCGCGTCGGCCTTGGGGCGCAGGACGGTGTCCAGGCGCTCGGGGGTCAGCGCGGTGACGACTCCGTCGTCCAGGGCGCCGGCGGCGTGCACGACGGCCGACAGTTCGGCGCCGATCTCGTCCAGGAGGGCGGCGAGCGCGGCGCGGTCGGCGGTGTCGCAGGCGGCAATGCGCACGCGGGCACCCGAGGCCTCCAGGTCCATGCGGAGTGCGGCGGCACCGGGGGCGTCGTCGCCCCGGCGGGATACGAGGAGCAGGTCCCGTACGCCGTGCCGGGCCGCGAGGTGGCGGGCCACCAGGCCGCCCAGGGTGCCGCTTCCTCCGGTGATGAGGACGGTACCTTCGCCCCAGGCGGCGGCGTCCGTGGTGTCCGGCGTCGGGGGGTTCGGTACACGGGTCAGGCGCGGGGCCCGCAGCGCACCGCCGCGGACCGCGAGCTCGGGCTCGTCCGTGGCGAGTGCGGCGGCGACCAGGTCCTCGGTCACGCCGGTGAAGGGGTCCAGGTCAAGGAGGACGAAGCGGCCCGGGTGCTCGGACTGCGCCGAGCGCACCAGGCCCCACACGGCGGCGGCCACGGGGTCCGGGGCGGTATCGGCTGCGACGGCGCCGCAGGTCGCCACGACCAGGCGGGACGACTCGAACCGCTCGTCGGCGAGCCAGCCCTGCACGGCCTCAAGCGCGCGCTCCAACAGGGGCCGCACCGCGTCGAGTTCGACCGGACGCGCCGTCCCCGCGGGCTCATCGGCGGGGGTGCGCGTCAGCAGCGGCAGAAGCAGCGTCGCGGGCGGCTCGGCGCCGTCGTCGAGCGCGGCGGTCAGGGACGCCAGGTCCGCGAAGGCCTCTCGTACGAAGGGGAGGGCGTCGGACACGTACGGGGCGTCGTCGGCGAGGAGGGCCGCCGGCGCGGGCTGGTCGGCACCGGACGCCGGGGGGTCGACGGGCGTCCACTCCACCTGGAAGAGCGCGTCGCGCCTCGGCGCCCCGGTCAGCTGCTCCTCGGACAGGGCGCGCAGCGCCAGCGAACCGACGGAGACGACGGGCTGCCCGGTGGCGTCGGCGGCAAGCAGGCCGACGGTGTCCGTCCCGGCGGACGTGACGCGTACCCGGAGCGTGGTGGCGCCGGTGGCATGCAGCGTGACGTCGGACCAGACGAAGGGCAGGTGCGCGCGGTCGGTGCGGGCGATGAAGTCACCGAGTCCGATGGCGTGCAGGGCGGCGTCGAAGAGCGCCGGGTGCAGCCCGAAGGACTCTGTGTCGGCGTGCGCCTCCTGCGGCAGGTCGATCTCCGCGTACACGTCGCCGCCGTGGCGCCAGGCGGCGCTCAGGCCCTGGAAGAGGGGACCGTAGCCGTGCCCGTTGGCCGTCAGGCGCTCGTACAGGTCGGAGACGTCGACGCGCTCGGCGCCGGCGGGCGGCCACACGGACAGGTCGGCGTCGGTGGTCTGCTCCGAGGGCGCGGCGGGCAGCAGGCTGCCGGTGAAGTGCCGTGTCCAGGGGGTGTCGTCGGCGTCGTCCTGCGGGCGCGCGAACAGGCCGAGTTCGCGGCGCCCGGCGTCGTCCGGTCCGCCCACCGAGATCTGGAGCTGGACGGCACCCTGCTCGGGGATGACGAGGGGGGCTTCCAGGGTCAGCTCTTCGAGGTGGCCGCAGCCGACCTCGTCGCCCGCGCGCAGGGCGAGTTCGACGTACGCCGTGCCGGGCAGCAGGATCGCGCCGTCGACCGCGTGGTCCGCGAGCCAGGGGTGCGTCTGCGTCGAAAGTCGTCCCGTGAAGAGGTACCCGTCGGCGTCCGCGAGGGCCACGGAGGCCCCCAGGAGCGGATGACCGGCGGCCCGCAGCCCCGCGAACACCACGTCACCGGCGCCGACGGGCACGGCTTTCGGCCAGTAGCGCTGGCGCTGGAAGGCGTACGTGGGGAGGTCGACGGGGATGCGGGCGCCGGGGACCAGGGCGCTCCAGTCCAACTCCGCGCCGTGTACGTGGGCTTCGGCCATTGACGCCAGCAGGCGCTCGGCGCCGCCTTCGTCACGCCGGAGGGAGCCGAGCGTGACAGCCGGGCTGTCGGTCGCGTCGATGGTGGCCTGCACCGGGACGGTGAGGACCGGGTGCGGGCTCATCTCCAGGAACAGCCCATGCCCCTCGGCCAGAAGCCCACGCGTGGCATGCTCAAACAGGACCGTCTGACGCAGATTGCGGTACCAATAACCCGCATCCATCGCAGTGTTGGCGTCCAGCCAGGCACCCGTCAGGGTCGAGTACAGCGGGATGTCGGCGTTCTGCGGGGCGACCCCGTCCAACACCTCACCGATCTGCTGCTCGATCTGCTCCACGTACGAGGAATGCGACGCATAGTCCACCGGGATCGTACGGGCACGAATGTCCCGGGCGACGCACTGCGCCACCAACTCCTCCAACGCCTCGGGCTCACCCGACACCACCACCTGAGCAGGCCCGTTCACAGCAGCCAGCTCGATCCGGCCGTCCCAGCCGATGATCAGCTCGCGCACGTCCCGCTCCGGCAGCGGCACGGACACCATCCCGCCCCTGCCCGACAACTCACGAATGGCGACACTCCGCAGCGCCACGACGCGAGCGGCATCCCGCAGAGACAGCACACCGGCCACACACGCGGCGGCGATCTCGCCTTGGCTGTGACCCACCACAGCCGCAGGCTTCACACCCCCCGCCTGCCACACCGCCGCCAGCGACACCATCACCGCGAACAACACCGGCTGAACCACATCCACCCGGTCAAACCGGTCCCCGCACAACTCCTCGAACAGGTCCCACTCGACGAACTCCGAGAGCGCTTCCGCGCACTCGCGCATCCGCTCCGCGAACACCGGGGACTCCGCCAGCAGCTCACGCGCCATCCCCGCCCACTGCGAACCCTGCCCCGGAAACACGAACACCGGACGCGCCGAGCCGACCCGGGCCCGCCCAGTGACCACTCCGCCGGCCGCGCCATCGTCCGCAGCCAGCCGCTCAAGCCCGGCGAGCAGTTCCTCACGATCCCGCCCGACGACAACACCCCGGTACTCGAACCGTGCCCGCGAAACCGCCAACGACCAAGCCACATCACCCAGTTCGTGATCCGCGCGCGAGGCAAGGTGGTCCCGCAGCCGCGCCGCCTGCCCGCGCAGCGCCTCCGGCGTCTTGCCGGACAGAGCCAGCGGCACCACACCCGCCACGACCGCCGCAGGCCCCTCGGCCTCCCCTTCGGAGGCGGCGACAGGCTCCTCGGCCAACGGCCCCTGTTCCACCAACGGCCCCTGCTCCACGATGACGTGGGCGTTCGTACCGCTGACACCGAAGGAGGAGATACCGGCGCGACGCGGCCCGCCGCCGTCCCGCTCGACCCACTCACGGGCCTCGGTCAGGAGCTCGACAGCGCCCGCCGACCAGTTCACCTCCGGCGAGGGCTCGTCCACGTGCAGCGTCTGCGGCAGTACGCCGTGCCGCATGGCGAGGACCATCTTCATCAGGCCCGCGACACCGGCCGCGGCCTGGGTGTGGCCGATGTTCGACTTGATGGAGCCGAGCCACAGGGGCTCGCCGTTTTCCGGCCTCTCCTGCCCGTACGTGGCGAGCAGGGCCTGCGCCTCGATCGGGTCACCGAGCGTCGTGCCCGTGCCGTGGGCCTCGACCGCGTCCACATCGGCCGCGGTCAGGCGCGCGTTGGCGAGGGCCTGCATGATGACACGCTGCTGGGAGGGGCCGTTGGGCGCGGTGAGGCCGTTGCTCGCACCGTCCTGGTTGATCGCGGAGCCGCGTACGACCGCGAGGACGGGGCGTCCGGCGCGCCGCGCGTCCGAGAGGCGCTCGACGAGGAGCATGCCGACGCCCTCGCCCCAGCCGGTGCCGTCCGCACCGGCGGCGAAGGCCTTGCAGCGGCCGTCGGCCGCGAGGCCCTGCTGGCGGCTGAACTCGGTGAATACGCCGGGCGTCGAGATGACGGTGACGCCCGCGACGAGGGCCATGCCGCACTCCCCCTGGCGCAGCGCCTGCACAGCGAGGTGCAGGGCGACCAGCGACGACGAGCAGGCCGTGTCGACGGTGAGGGCGGGGCCTTCGAGGCCGAGGGTGTAGGCGATGCGGCCGGATTCGACAGCGGCGGCGTTGCCCGTGCTCACATAGCCCTCGACGTCCTCCTCGGCTTCGAAGAGGAGCGGGGCGTAGTCCTGGCCGTTGGTGCCGACGAACACGCCGGTGCGACTGCCGCGTACCGTCGCCGGGTCGATTCCGGCGCGCTCGAATGCCTCCCACGCGGTTTCCAGAAGGAGCCGCTGCTGCGGGTCCATGGCGAGGGCTTCGCGCGGGGATATGCCGAAGAAATGCGCGTCGAATTCGGCGACGCCGTCGAGGAACCCGCCGTGGGCAGTGGAACTCGTTCCCTGCTTTCCGGCACCATCCGGGTCATAGAGCGCGCCCAGGTCCCAGTTCCGGTCGGTGGGGAGTCCCGAAATGGCGTCCCGGCCTTCGGAGAGCAGCCTCCAGAGGTCTTCGGGTCCGCTGACGCCGCCGGGGAAGCGGCAGCTCATCGCTGTGATCGCGATGGGCTCCTGAGCAGCGGCCTCGATGTCCTTCAGACGTTGCTGCGTCTGATGCAGGTCCGCCGAAACCCACTTGAGATAGTCGCGCAGCGTCTCTTCATTCGCCATCAAATGTCACCTGTTCAGGACGTGTGCCGCACCTGCTGGCATACAACGGCCCGGTCCGCAGCCGTTTTCTCGATGACGCTATGGGGGCCCTATACGACCAACAACCCCTACCCTCCCCCTACTCGCCCCTATGGGATTGCCTCGAATTGAGGCTGGAGGGGGAGCGATCGACACATGGGGGTGGGTAGGGGCTGCCGGTTCAATCTCTTACCCTTGACAGGTACTCCTTGTCCATTCATTGGCCGCATTAGTTACATGGCATTGGTTACTTCGCGTTGGCTACACGGAGTTGACTCCACGGCATGGGCTGCATGGTCGGCCTCAGCCGCGGCCGAGTTGCTTCTTGATGAATTCGAGCATCTCGTCGTCGCTGGCGGCCGCGAGTTGCTCGCCGACATCGCGCGCGTCGCCGGTGGCTTCGGTCCCGCCGCCCGGCTGTCCCCCGCCGTTCTTCCAACGGTCGAGGGCGGCTTGGAGGCGTACGGCCACCTTGGTGCGGGTGATCTCGTCGGCCGTGCCGGCCGAGCCGGCCGAGCCGGCCGCCGCGAGGCTGCCTTCGAGCCGGTCGAGGTCGCCGAGCAGTAGCGTGGCCGGGTCGGCGGCGTCCGGGGCGAGTTCGGTACGCAGGCAGCCGGCGAGCGCCGTGGGTGTCGGGTGGTCGAAGACCACGGTGGCGGGCAGGACGAGGCCCGTGAGGGCGTTGACGCGGTTGCGCAGTTCGACGGCGGTGAGGGAGTCGAAGCCCAGCTCGCGGAAGGCGCGGGTGGGTTCGACGGCCGCCGCGCCGCTGTAGCCGAGTACGGCGGCGACCTGCTCGCAGACGAGGTCGAGCAGCAGTCGTTCCTGCTCGGCGCGTTGCAGCGACGCGAGCTTCGCCACCAGGTCGGGTCCCTGCCCGGCGGCCGGTCCGCCGGCGCCGCCGTCGGCGACCGCGGCGGTCGAAAGCCGCTCCACCTCCGGGAGTTCGGCGTACAGCCTGCTCGGCCGCACGGCGGTGAAGGCGGGCGCGTACTGCTGCCAGTCGACGTCGGCGACCATGACGGCGGTGCGGTCCTGGGTGAGCAGCCGCTTGAGGGCGGCGATGGCGCGGTCCGGCTCCAGGGGCGGGATCGCGCCGCCGCGCAGCCGCTCGGCGGCCACACCCTCGGCGGCCATGCCGCTGCCCGCCCACGGACCCCAGGCCACCGAGGTGGCGGTCAGGCCGCGGGCCCGGCGCGCGTGCGCGAGCCCGTCGAGGAAGGCGTTGGCAGCGGCGTAACTGCCCTGACCGGCGCCGCCCGCGACCCCGGCGAACGACGAGAACAGCACGAACGCCGACAGGTCGAGGCCTGCCGTCAGCTCGTCCAGGTTGCGCGCCGATTCCGCCTTGGCGCGGAACACGGTGGCGAGCCGCTCCGGCGTCAGCGCGTCGAGCACGCCGTCGTCCAAGACGCCTGCGGCATGGAACACCGCGGTCAGCGGAGCGCCGTCCCCGCCCCCGTTGCCGATCTCGTCCACAAGACGCGCCAGCGCCTCACGGTCGGCCGCGTCGCAAGCCGCGACGGTCACTCGTACGCCCAACTCCTCCAGCTCGGTTCGGAGTTCAAGGGAGCCGGGAGCGTCGGGACCGCTCCTGCTCGTCAGTACGAGATGGCCGGCGCCCTCGTGCGCGAGCCACCGCGCCACGTGCCGGCCGAGGGCGCCGGTGCCGCCGGTCACGAGGACCGTGCCGCGCGGTGTCCACTCGCCGGCCTTGTCGCCTTCGAGGGGAGTCGCCGCCCGTACTATGCGGCGCCCGAATGCTCCGGACCCGCGCACCGCCACCTGGTCCTCCCCGGCCCACGCGCCGCCGAGGACACGGCCGAGCCGGGTCACCGCCGCCGTGTCGGCCGCTTCGGGCAGGTCGACGAGGCCGCCCCAGCGCTCCGGGTACTCCAGCGCGGCGACCCGTCCGAGTCCCCACAGCGCCGTCCGCCCGGGGGCGGTGTGCACGTCGGCGTTGCCGACGGCGACGGCATGGCGGGTGGCGCACCACAGGGGCGCGTCGACGCCCGCGTCACCCAGCGCCTGGATCAGCCCCAGCGTGAGCGCGACCTCCGGCGGTACGGCATCGCTGTCGTGCGGTGCGCCGTCGTCAGCTGCGGCCAGGAGCGACAGCACACCGCTGAACCCGGCCGCACCGCCCGACTCCCCGACCGCCGCGCGCAGGGCCGCGCCGAGCGCGTCCCGGCCGGTGGCGTGCGCGGGCACTTCCACCGTCACCGCACGTGCGTCGTGCTCGGCCAGCAGCGCGGCGACCGCCGCGCTCCAGGACGTGTCCGCCCGCCCTTCCGGTACGACGACGAGCCAGTCGCCCGTGAGTTTCCCGGCCGCCGCCTCGGTGAGCGGCGTCCAGGACTCACGGTAGTTCCACCTGTCGAGCGTGGAGGTCTCGCGCCGCTGCTTCCGCCAGGCCGTCAGCGCGGGCAGCACCTCGGTCAGCGGCGCGTTGTCCGGCACGTGCAGGGTCTTGGCCAGCTCGGCCAGGTCCTCACTCTCCACCGTCTCCCAGAACCGCGACTCCACCTCGTCGGCGGTCACGGCTCCGTCCACGGCCGCCGTGTCCGCCGCCGCCTCCAGCCAGTAGTGCCGGCGCTGGAAGGCGTACGTGGGGAGGTCCACGCGGCGTCGGGACTCGACCGGGGCGTACAGCGGCGCCCAGTCGACCTCGATCCCGCGCACGTGGAGCTGGGCAAGGGCGGCCAGGAAGGTGTCCGGCTCCGGGCGATCCTTGCGTACGGCGGCCACCAGGCCCGCCTGCGCGCCCGGATCGGTGACGGTGTCGTGCGCCATCGCCGTCAGGACGGAGTCAGGGCCGAGCTCAAGGAGCGTCGACACGCCCTGCGCGGTGAGGGCAGTCAAACCGTCGTGGAAACGGACCGCCTCACGGACGTGACGGACCCAGTACTCGGGATCCTTCAACTCGTCGGCAGTGGCGAGCTGCCCGGTCAGGTTCGACACGACCGACAGCGCCGGGCTCTGATACGTCAGGCCCTCCGCCACACGCCGGAACTCGTCGAGCACCGGGTCCATCAGCGGCGAGTGGAAGGCGTGCGAAACCTTCAGCCACCGCACCTTCCTCCCCTGCCCACGCAGGGTCTCCTCCAGGCCCTCCAGAGCCACGCGCTCACCGGACAGGACCACCTGCGAGGGGCCGTTCACAGCGGCCAGGCCGACCCGATCCGTGACACCTTCCAGCAGCGGCAGCACGTCGGCCTCGGCCGCCTGCACCGCCAGCATCGCGCCACCCTCAGGCAGCGACTGCATCAACCGCCCCCGCGCAGCCACCAGTTGGGCCGCATCCTCCAACGACCACAGCCCGGCCACATACGCAGCCGTCAGCTCACCGATCGAATGGCCGCCGACGATCTCGGGACGTACCCCGAAGGACTCGGCGAGGCGATACAGAGCCACCTCGACGGCGAACAACGCGGGCTGCGCATACCCCGTCTGCTCCAACAACCCGGCATCCCCACCGAACACCACATCCTTCAGCGGCCGGTCCAGGTGCCCGTCCAGGTGCGCGCACACCTCGTCCAACGCATCCGCGAACACCGCGAACACCTCGTACAACTCACGGCCCATCCCAAGCCGCTGGCTGCCCTGACCGGTGAAGACCACACCGAGACGGCCCTCGGCAACCGCCCCCGAGACCACACCCGAACCGCCACCGGAAGCCAACGCCTCCAACCCGGACAGGAACTCCACCCGCTCCCGACCCAGAACAACAGCACGATGTTCGAGCGGCGACCGGCCCGTGTCCAGGGACCAGCCCAGGTCGGTGAGTCCGGTGCGGTCCGCCGCGAGGGCCGGGTCGGCGAGGAGGCGTGCCCGCAGGCGGCCGGCCTGGGCGCGGAGGGCGTCCGCGTCGCGGGCCGACACCGGCCACGGCACGGCTACGTCGGCCGTCGCTGCCGCGTCGGACCGCCGGGGCTCGGCTTCGGCGGGCCTGCCGCGTCGCCGGGGTGCCTGTTCCACGACGACATGGGCGTTCGTTCCGCTGACTCCGAACGACGAGACGCCGGCGCGGCGCGGCGCGCCGTCACGGTCGGGCCAGTCGCGGGCCCGGTCGAGCAGTTCGACGGTCCCGGCCGACCAGTCCACGTGGGAGCTGGGCCGGTCCACGTGCAGGGTCCGCGGCAGGACGCCGTGACGCATCGCCATGACCATCTTGATGACGCCCGCGACACCGGCCGCGGCCTGGGTGTGTCCGATGTTGGACTTCACCGAGCCGAGGAGCAGCGGCCGGTCGGCCGGGCGGTCCTGTCCGAACGTGGCGATGAGGGCCTGGGCCTCGATGGGGTCGCCCAGGCTGGTGCCGGTTCCGTGGCCTTCCACGGCGTCGATCTGCTCGGGCGCGAGACGGGCGTTGGCGAGGGCCTGGCTGATCACGCGCTGTTGGGAGGGGCCGTTGGGGGCGGTCAGGCCGTTGCTGGCGCCGTCCTGGTTGACGGCCGAGCCGCGTACGACCGCGAGGACCTCGTGGCCGTTGCGGCGCGCGTCGGACAGCCGCTCCAGGAGCAGCAGGCCCGCGCCCTCGCCCCAGCCGGTGCCGTCCGCCGCCTCCGCGTACGGCTTGCAGCGGCCGTCGGAGGCAAGGCCGCCCTGGCGGCTGAACTCGTCGAAGGCACCGGCCGTCGCCATGACGGTGACGCCACCGGCGAGGGCGAGGTCGCACTCGCCCTGCCGCAGGGCCTGCGCGGCGAGGTGCAGGGCGACCAGCGACGACGAGCAGGCCGTGTCGACGGTCATCGCCGGGCCTTCGAGGCCGAAGGAGTAGGCGAGGCGGCCGGAGATGACACTGCCGGACGTACCCGTCATCAGGTGTCCCTCGACGCCCTCGGGGACGCTGTCGAGCCCGGTCGCGTACCCCTGGGAGCCGGATCCGACGAAGACGCCGGTCGGCGTACCGCGCAGGGACTTGGGGGCTACGCCGATGCGTTCGAACAGCTCCCAGGTGGTCTCCAGGAGCAGTCGCTGCTGCGGGTCCATGGCCAGGGCCTCGCGCGGCGAGATGCCGAAGAGGCCGGCGTCGAACTCCGAGGCGTCGTAGACGAAACCGCCCTCGGGCTTGTAGCGCGCGGCGGCGTCGAGCTGCCAGCCGCGGTCGGCGGGGAAGACGGAGATGGCGTCCGTGCCGTCGACGAGCAGCTGCCACAGCCCCTCGGGGGTGCTGGCGCCGCCGGGGAAGCGGCAGCTCATCGACACGATGGCGATGGGGTCGTCGGCCACGTCGGCGGGCTCCGCCACGCGGGCGGGTGCCGCCGTCGCGACGGTGGCGCCCCCGGACAGCTCCGCAAGGAGGTGCCGGGCGAGGACCTCGGGTGAGGGATGGTCGAAGACCACCGTCGCGGACAGGGAGACCTCGGTCGCGGCGGTGAGACGGTTGCGGAGTTCGACGGCGGTGAGGGAGTCGAATCCCAACTCGCGGAAGGCGCGGGTGGGTTCGACGGCTTCGGGTCCGGCGTAGCCCAGGGCGGCTGCCGCCTCGGTCCGTACGAGGTCGAGGACCAGGCGCTGCCGCTCGGCCTCCGGGAGCCCGGTGAGCCGGGAGGCCCACTCCGAGACCGGCGCGCCGCTGCCCGCCGGGGCGGATGTCGACTGCTCCCGCTGGGGCCGCAGTTCGGGCAGACCGCCGAGGAAGGCGCTGGGCCGCGCGGCCGTGAAGGTGGCGGCGAACCGCTGCCAGTCCACGTCGGCGACCGTCAGGCACGTCTCGTCGTACGTGAGTGCCTGCGCGAGCGCGCCCATGGCCAGGTCGGGACCGAGCAGCGCGACGCCACGGCGGCGCAGGTGCTCCTCGGCCTCGGCGGTGGCGGCCATGCCGCTGCCGCCCCAGGCACCCCAGGCGACCGAGGTGGCCGCCTGGCCGCGGGCGCGGCGGCGCTCGGCGATCGCGTCGAGGAAGGCGTTGGCCGCGGCGTATCCGGACTGGCCGCCGCTGCCCCAGACGGCCGCGATGGAGGAGAAGAGGACAAAGGCGTCGAGCTCGGTGTCGCCCAGGAGCGCGTCGAGGTGGGCGGCGCCCGCCGCCTTGGCGTCCAGGGCGTCGGCGAGGTCCGCAGGTGCCGTGTCGGCGAGCGGGAGCGCGGGGCTCACACCGGCGGCGTGGAAGACGGAGCGGAGCGTGTGCCCGCCGACGGCCAGTTCGTCCAGGAGTCCGGCGACCGCGTCCCGGTCGGCGATGTCGCAGGCCGCGATCGTGACCTCGGCTCCCAACTCCTCCAGTTCCGCCACCAGTTCACCTGCGCCCGGAGCATCGAGACCGCGACGGCTCGTCAATACGAGGTGCTCGACGCCCTCGCGCACCAGCCAGCGGGCGACGTGCGCACCGAGGGCGCCCGTCCCGCCTGTGATCAGCGCGGTGCCACGTGGCGTCCAGGTGCGCGACGAGTGGGCACCCAGCGGTGCGTGGGTGAGACGGCGTACGAAGAGGCCGGAGCCGCGTACGGCGATCTGGTCCTCGAAGCCGGTGCCGGTGCCGGTTCCGGCGCCTGTGCCGGCGCCGCCGTTCGCCTCGTCGTCGGCTTCGGAGTCGGCGTTGGCCGGGATGCCCGCCAGGGCTGTGGCGAGTCGGGTCGCCGTACGGCTGTCGGGAGTCTGCGGCAGGTCGATGAGACCGCCCCAGCGCTCGGGGTGCTCCAAGGCCACGACCCGTCCCAGGCCCCACAGTTGGGCTTGGGCGGGGCTTGCGAGACGGTCGCTGCGGCCGGTGGAGACGGCTCCCGTGGAGACGGCCCACAGGCGGGCACCGATCTCGGCGTCGCCGAGGGCCTGCACGAGGGCGACGGTGGCCGCAAGGCCGGTGGGGAGCACGGGATGTGCGGGGTGCGGGTGCTCGGCGAGGGCGAGCAAGGAGACGACGCCTGCGGGTTCGGCCGTGCCGACCGCGCTCTGCTTATGTTCACGCAGCAGCCCGGCCAGGCCCTCCCGGGTCAACTCGGCTTCGGTGACGCCGAGTTCAGCCACGCTTGCCCCGGCCTGCGTCAGCGCATCGCTGACGCCGACCGCCCACGGGTGCGCCGCCGCCTCCTCGGGCACGACAACCAGCCAAGTCCCCAACAGCGCCCCGGCACGCCGTAGCGCACCGTTTGCGAGCGGCTTCCAGGTGACCCGGTAGCGCCACCCGTCGAGGGTCGACCGCTCACGCCGCTGCCGCCGCCACGACGACAGCGCGGGCAGCACGGCACCAAGCCCGGCGGAGGCGGAACCGTCCGCCACTTCCAGCTCGGTGGCCAGCTCCTTCAAGTCCTCGCGCTCCACTGCCTCCCAGAACCGCGCCTCCACCTCGTCCTGCGCGGGCGCCGGGGCGCTGCCCGGCGTGCGCCCGTCCGCGAGCCAGAAGTGCTCGCGCTGGAAGGCGTACGTCGGCAGGTCGACGGGCGCACGGGCGCCGGGGAAGAGGGCCTTCCAGTCGAGTTCGACGCCGTACACATGGGCTTCGGCGATGGCTTCCATGAGGCGGTGCGCACCGCCTTCGGCCCGGCGCAGGGAGCCGATCGCGACCGCCGGAGCATCCGTGGCGTCGATGGCGGCCCGGACCGCTGCCGTCAGCACGGGGTGCGGGCTCATCTCCACGAACAGCCCGTGCCCCTCGGAGATCAGCCCGCCGACTGCCTGCCCGAAGAGGACGGGGTGGCGCAGGTTCCGGTACCAGTACCCCGCGTCCATGGGAGTGCCCGCCTGCAGCCACTCCCCCGTCACCGTGGAGAGCACCGGCACATCGGCAGGGCGCGGCACCACGGGGGCGAGCACCAGGGCCAAGTGGGCCTCGAAGCGCTCCACTTGGGCGGAGTGCGCGGCGTGGTCCACGGCGAGCGCAGCGGCCTGGACGTCCTGGGCGGCGCACGCGGCGACCAGTTCCTCCAGAGCCTCGGCCTCGCCGGACACCACGACCCGGGCGGGGCCGTCGACGGCCGCGACCTCGATCCGGTCGCCCCACGCGGCGATCAGTTGCCGCACCTCCTGCTCCGGCAGCGGTACGGACACCATGGCGCCCTTGCCCGACAGTTCCCGGACAGCCTGGCTCCGCAGGGCCACCACGCATGCCGCGTCCGCGAGCGACAGCGCGCCCGCCACGTACGCGGCCGCGATCTCGCCCGGACCGTGGCCCACCACGGCCGCGGGCTCGACACCCGCCGCCCGCCACACGGCCGCCAGCGACACCATGACCGCGAACAGAACAGGCTGGACCACGTCCACCTCGTCGAACCGGTCACCGCTCAGCTCCTGGAGCAGGTCCCAGTCCACGAACTCGGACAGCGCGTCCGCGCACTCCCGCATCCGCTCCGCGAACACCGATGAATCGTCCAGGAGTTCACGCGCCATTTTGGCCCACTGCGCTCCCTGTCCCCCGGGGAAGACGAACACCGGGCGGACCGTGCCTCCGCCGCCCCGCGCCGCCTGTCCCGTGACGACGTTCCGCGCGGGTGAGCCGTCCCGCGCGAGGTGCTCAAGCCCGGCGAGCAGTTCATCCCGGTCCCGGCCGAGTACAACGCCGCGGTGTTCGAACCGCGAGCGAGTCACCGCCAACGACCAGCCGACGTCACCCACACCCAACTCGGCGTGTGCCACGAGGTGTTCGCGGAGCCGGGCGGCCTGCTCCCGCAGGGCCTGCGGGGTCTTCGCCGACAGGGCCAGCGGCGCCACACGCGTCGGCGACTGTCCACCGACGAAGGCCCCGTCGGACGCCTCGTCGGACGCCTCCTCCACCGCCACGTGCGGCGGCTGCTCCACGATCACATGCGCATTCGTACCGCTCACACCGAACGCCGAGACGCCCGCGCGCCGCGGCATGCCGCCGCGCTCCGGCCAGTCCCGCGCCCCGGTGAGCAGCTCGACCGCGCCCGCCGACCAGTCCACCTCGGAGGACGGGGCGTCCACGTGCAGTGTCCTGGGCAGCACGCCGTGGCGCATCGCCATCACCATCTTGATGACACCGGCGACGCCGGCGGCCGCCTGCGTGTGTCCGATGTTGGACTTGATGGAGCCGAGCCACAGGGGCTCGCCGTCCGACCGCTCCTTGCCGTAGGTGGCGAGGAGGGCCTGGGCCTCGATGGGGTCGCCGAGCGTGGTGCCCGTGCCGTGCGCCTCGACGGCATCCACGTCACCGGCCGCCAGGCCCGCGTTCGCCAACGCGGCCCGGATCACCCGCTGTTGGGACGGTCCGTTCGGGGCCGTGAGCCCGTTGCTCGCGCCGTCCTGGTTCACCGCGGAACCCCGCACGACCGCAAGCACCCGATGGCCAAGGCGCCGCGCATCCGACAACCGCTCCACCAGCAGCATGCCGACGCCCTCGCCCCAGCCCGTGCCGTCCGCCGCCTCCGCGAACGCCTTGCACCGGCCGTCCGCCGCGAGCCCGCGCTGACGGCTGAACTCCACGAACGTGGCGGGGGTCGACATCACTGAGACACCGCCCGCGAGCGCCATGGTGCACTCGCCGTTGCGCAGCGCCTGGCCCGCCAGGTGCAGGGCGACCAGGGACGACGAGCACGCGGTGTCGACCGTCACCGCCGGGCCTTCGAGGCCGAACGTGTAGGAGATGCGGCCGGAGGCGACGCTCGCGGCGTTGCCGATGCCGAGGTAGCCCTCGACCTCGTCGGGTACGTGGTCGACTCCGGCGGTGTAGTCCTGGCCGTTGGTGCCCGCGAATACGCCGATCTGGCTGCCGCCCAGCGAGGCCGGGTCGATGCCGGCGCGCTCGAACGCCTCCCAGGAGGTCTCCAGGAGGAGGCGCTGCTGCGGGTCCATGGCGAGGGCCTCGCGCGGGTTGATGCCGAAGAACTTGGCGTCGAAGTGCCCGGCGTCGTAGAGGAATCCGCCTTCGCGGACGTAGGAGGTGCCGGTCTGTCCGGCGTCGGCGTGGAAGAGGCCCTCGGTGTCCCAGCGGCGGTCGTCGGGGAAGCCGGCGATCGTGTCGACGCCGTCGGCCACCAGGCGCCACAGGTCCTCGGGGCTGCGTACGCCGCCGGGGAAGCGGCAGCTCATGCCGATGATGGCGAGGGGTTCGTCGTCGGCTGTGGGGGCTGCCGTGGCGGCGGGCGGCGCGGCCGCGGTCTCGTCGCCGAAGAGTTCGGTGTGCAGGTGGGCGGCCAGTGTGGTCGCCGTGGGATGGTCGAAGACCAGGGTGGTGGGCAGCTTGAGGCCGGTGGCCGCGCCGATGAGGTTGCGCAGTTCGACCGCCGTGAGCGAGTCGAAGCCCAGCTCGCGGAAGGCGCGGGTGACGTGTACGTCGTCGGGGCTCGGGTAGCCGAGGACGTCGGCCGCCTGGGCGCGCACCAGGTCCAGGAGGGCAGCCTCGCGGTCCGCCGGGGCCAGGGCTGCGAGGCGGTCGGCGAGTGCGTTCGCGGGGGCACCTGCCGTCGGGCCCGCGGTGGCCGTGCGGTCCGTGAGCGCCGCGTGCGCCTCCGGGATGTCCGCGAAGAGGCGGCTGGGGCGGGCGGCGGTGAAGCCGGGCGCGTACTGGTCCCAGTCGATGTCCACGACGACGGGCAGGGGCTGGTCGTGGCCGAGGGCCCGGTGCAGGGCGGTGATCGCGAGGTCCGGGTCCATCGGCGGCATCACGCCGTGCCGCAGCCGCTCGGCCGCCGCTCCCCCGGCGGCCATGCCGGTGCCGTCCCACGGGCCCCAGGCGACGGACATCGCCGCGTGCCCGGCGGCCCGCCGGGACTCGGCGAGGGCGTCGAGGGCCGCGTTGGCGGCGGCGTAGCCGCCCTGGCCCGCGCCGCCCGCGACGCACGCGAAGGAGGAGAAGAGGACGAACGCCGACAGGTCCGCGTCGCGGGTCAGCTCGTCCAGATGCCGGGCCGACTCCGCCTTCGCGCGGAACACGGCGGCAAGGCGGTCCCCGGTGAGGCCGTCGAGCACGCCGTCGTCGAGGATTCCGGCCGTGTGGAACACGCCCGTCAGCGGTACGTCGGCGGGGATCTCGGCGAGTAGCCGGGCGAGCGCCTCCCGGTCGGAGACGTCGCAGGCCGCGACCGTCACGCGTACACCCAACTCCGCCAATTCAGTACGGAGTTCGGGGGCGCCGGGGGCGTCCGGGCCGCGTCGGCTCGTCAGGACGAGGTGCTCGGCGCCCTCGCGCGCCAGCCAGCGCGCGACGTGCGCGCCGAGGGCGCCCGTGCCGCCGGTGACCAGGACCGTGCCGTGCGACGACCACGCGCGGTCCTGCGCGTCGCCGAGGGGCGCGCGCACCAGCCGGCGTACGAACACGCCCGACGCGCGAACCGCCATCTGGTCCTCGCCTTCGGGGTTCCCGAGTATCCGGGCGAGGCTCGTGGCGGCTGCCTTGTCGGCGGTTTCGGGAAGGTCGATGAGGCCGCCCCAAGTCTGCGGGTACTCCAGGGCTGCGACCCGGCCGAGGCCCCAGACGCTCGCCTGCGCGGGGTCGGCGGCCGGCTCGGAGGGGGTCGTCGTCACCGCGCGATGGGTTGCGGCCCATACGGTGGCGGTGCTGTTGGCGTCGTCGAGCGCTTGGAGCAGGACTGCCGTGCGCAGGGCGAGTGTTGCCAGGTCCGGCTGGGTGGCGGCGTCCGTGGGCTCCGGCTGACCGGCTGCCGCCAGGAGCGACAGGGCGCCGTCCCACGCCGTCGCGTCGTGCTGCCGCAGCAGTTCGGTGAGCGCCGGGCGGTCGGTCGCGGTGGCCTGCGGGACGCGTACGACGGTGACGTGGGCGCCGCCGGTGGTGAGGGCGCGTTCGGCGGCGGCGCTCCACGGGAGGTCGGCGGGCTCGTCGGGGACAAGCAGGGCCCAGGTGCCCGTGAGGGCGGGGCCGCCGCCCAGGGGCAGCGGGTTCCAGGTGACGCGGTAGTTCCAGCCGTCCAGGGTGGACGTGGTGCGCTGCCTGCGCCGCCAGGCCGTCAGGGCGGGAAGGACCGAGGTGAGCGGGGCGTCGTCGGGCACGTCCAGGGCGCCGGTGAGTTCCGCGAGGTCCTCGTGCTCGACGGCCTCCCAGAAGCGGGCCTCGGCGCCGTCGGCGGGGGCCGGGCCGGTGGTGGCGCGGCCGGGGGCGGCCGGCGGGCTCGTGTCCAGCCAGTAGCGCTGGTGTTGGAAGGCGTACGTGGGCAGGGCGACGCGGCGGCGCGCTCCCGCGGGCGCGTACAGAGCGGTCCAGTCGACGGTGGCGCCGCGCACGTGGAGGCGGGCCAGGGCGGTGCGGAACGTGACGGGCTCGGGCCGGTCGCGGCGCAGGGCGGTGACTAGCCCGGACTGGGCCTCGGGGCTGGTGAGGGTGTCGTGCGCCATCGCGGTGAGGACGGCGTCGGGGCCGAGTTCGAGGAAGGTCGTGACGCCGAAGTCGGCGAGGGCGGCCAGGCCGTCGTGGAAGCGAACGGCTTCGCGGACGTGCCGGACCCAGTACTCGGGGTCCTTCAGTTCGGCGGCGGTGGCGAGACGTCCGGTCAGGTTCGACACCAGCGGCAGTGCCGGGTCGTGGTAGGTGAGGCCTTGCGCGACCCGGCGGAACTCGTCGAGCATCGGCGCCATCAGCGGCGAGTGGAAGGCGTGGCTGACCTTGAGCCAGCGGGTCTTGCGGCCCTCGGCGCGCAGTTGCCCCGCCAGGTCCTCCAGGACGCCGCGGTCGCCGGAGAGGACGACCTGGGCGGGGCCGTTGACGGCGGCGAGGCCCACCCACTCGGCGACCTCCTCCACCAGCGGCCTCACCTCGGCCTCGGACGCCTGGACGGCGAGCATGGCGCCGCCGCGGGGCAGCGCCTGCATCAACCGGCCGCGCGCGCCCACCAGTCGGGCCGCGTCCTGAAGGGACCACAGGCCCGCGACATGCGCGGCGGCCAGCTCACCCACCGAGTGGCCGCCGAGGATCTCGGGGCGTATCCCGAAGGACTCCGCGAGCCGGAAGAGGGCCACCTCGACGGCGAACAGCGCGGGCTGCGCGTATCCCGTCCGCTCAAGGAGTTCGGCGTCCGTGCCGAACATGACGTCCTTCAGGGGGCGGTCGAGGAGCGGGTCCAGGTGGCCGCACACCTCGTCGAGGACCGTGGCGAAGGCGGGGAAGGTCTCGTACAGCTCCTGTCCCATGCCGACGCGCTGGCTGCCCTGGCCGGTGAAGAGGACACCGAGGCGGCCCTCGGTCACCGAACCGGTCACGGTTCCCGCGGCGGGCGCTTCGGAGGCCAGGGACTCCAGGGCCTGGAGGACCTGATGGCGGTCCTCTCCGAAGAGCACCGCGCGGTGCTCGAAGGCCGAGCGGCCGGTGGCGAGGGTCCAGCCGAAGTCGGCGCGTCCTGCGGGGTCGGCGGCCAGGTCGGGGGCCGTGAGCAGGTGCTCGCGCAGCCGGGCGGCCTGGGCGCGCAGCGCCTTGGGGGTGCGGCCGGAGACGAGCCAGGGGACGGGGCCGTCGACGGCGCGCACGCCCGCGTCTGCTGCCGACTCCGCGTCACCGACGGCCGGTTCGGCACCGGTGTCCCCGGCCGAACCTTCAGCACCCGGACCCGAGGTGGCCGCGCCCCGAGGCGGGTCGGCGGGTGCCTGCTCGACGATGACGTGCGCGTTGGTGCCGCTGACGCCGAACGAGGAGATGCCCGCGCGGCGCGGTCCCTCCTCGCGCTCCGGCCACTGCCGGGGCTCGGTCAGGAGCTCGACGGCGCCGGCCGACCAGTCGACGTGGGACGTCGGCCTGTCGACGTGCAGGGTGGCGGGCAGCAGTCCGTGGCGCATCGCCATGACCATCTTGATGACACCGGCGGCGCCCGCGGCGGCCTGGGTGTGCCCGAGGTTGGACTTCACCGATCCCAGCCACAGCGGCCGGGTGCGCGGCCGTCCTTGTCCGTACGTGGCGAGGAGCGCCTGGGCCTCGATGGGGTCGCCGAGCGTGGTGCCCGTGCCGTGCGCCTCGACGGCATCCACGTCACCGGCCGCCAGACCCGCGTTCGCCAGCGCCGCGCGGATGACGCGCTGCTGGGCGGGCCCGTTGGGGGCGGTGAGCCCGTTGCTCGCGCCGTCCTGGTTGACGGCGGAGCCGCGTACGACCGCGAGGACCTCGTGGCCGTTGCGGCGGGCGTCCGACAGGCGTTCAAGGAGGAGCAGACCGACGCCCTCGCCCCAACCCGTCCCGTCCGCCGCCTCCGCGAACGCCTTGCACCGGCCGTCGGCGGCCAGGCCGCGCTGGCGGCTGAACTCCACGAAGGCGGTGGGCGTGGACATCAGGGACACGCCGCCCGCGAGCGCGAGTCCGCACTCGCCCTGCCGCAGGGCCTGCGCGGCCAGGTGCAGGGCGACCAGGGAGGAGGAGCAGGCCGTGTCGATGGTGACGGCCGGGCCTTCCAGGCCGAGGCTGTAGGAGAGGCGCCCGGAGACGACGGCCGCGGTGTTGCCGGTGCCCGAGTAGCCCTCGGTACTGTCGGCGGCGTCGGCGACGACGGCCGTGTAGTCCTGGCCGTTGGTGCCGGTGAACACGCCGGTGCGGCTGCCGCGCAGGCTCAGCGGGTCGATGCCCGCCCGCTCGACGGCCTCCCACGCGGTCTCCAGGAGGAGGCGCTGCTGCGGGTCCATGGCGCGTGCCTCGCGCGGCGAGATCCCGAAGAAGCCCGCGTCGAACTCGTCGGCCGCGTACACGAACCCGCCCTCGCGGGCGTAGGTGGTGCCCTGGTGGTCGGGGTCGGGGTGGTAGATCCCGGCCGTGTCCCAGCCGCGGTTCGCCGGGAACGCGGACACGGTGTCCACGCCGTCGCGCACCAGCCGCCACAGTTCCTCGGGGGTACTCGCGCCGCCGGGGAAGCGGCAGCTCATCGCGATGATCGCGACCGGCTCCGCGCCCTTGGCCTCAAGCTCGCGCACCCGCCGACGCGTCGTGTGCAGATCCGCCGTCACCTGCTTGAGAAGCCGGCGGATTTTGTCGTCGTTCACCATCTGGCCCAGCTCCTAGAGACAAGTCGGTTCGGAGAGTGCGGGGCGCGGGGCGCCCACCAACCACGGCGGCAGGTGCGGCACATCATGAAATTCCGAACTCTTTACTGATGAAGTCGAACATCTCGTCGTCCGTGGCGGACTCCAGCTCACCGGCGACCTCGGCGTCCTCCCGGTCGTCCTGACCCGGGGTGCAGCGGTCGAGCAGGACCCGCAGCCGTTCGGCGATCGTGGCCAGCTCGTCGTCCGAGGGCGCGCTCTCGGCGAAGCCCGCCTCCAGGGTGGCGAGCTGGGACAGCAGCGCCCCGGGCTCGGTCCCGTCGGTGCCCAGTTCGGCCTTGAGGTGGGCGGCGAGCGCGGCGGGCGTGGGGTGGTCGAAGACGAGGGTGGTCGGCAGGGGAAGCCCGGTGGCCGCGCCTAGCGCGTTGCGCAGTTCGACGGCGGTGAGCGAGTCGAAGCCCAACTCCCGGAACGCGCGGCCGGGTTCGACCTGCTCCGGCCCCCGGTAACCGAGGACGTCCGCCGCGTGCGTGCGGACCAGGTCCTCCAGGAACCGGTCCCGCTCCGGCCCGGACAGCTCCGCGAGCCGCCGTGCCAGCTCGGGCCCCTCGGCCTCGCCGCCCTTGTCCGTACGCGCCGCACGGTCCCGCAGCGCGCGGGCCTCGGCCAGGTCGTCGAAGAGCGGGTCGGAGGCGACCCCCGGACCGCCCGACAGGTACTGCTCCCAGTCGACGTCGGCGATCACCGCCGTGGGCTGCCCGTGACCGAGGGCCCGGCGTAGCGCGGCGAGGGCGGGCCGGGGCTCCATGGGCGGCATCGCACCGCCCCGCAGCCGCTCGGCGGCCACCGCGTCGGCGGCCATTCCGCCACCGGCCCAGGCGCCCCAGGCGACCGACGTCGCGTTGAGGCCCTGGGCCCTGCGGTGCTCGGCGAGCGCGTCGAGGCAGGCGTTGGCGGCGGCGTAACTCCCCTGCCCGGCGCCGCCGGAGAGCCCGGCGAAGGACGAGAAGAGCACGAACGCCGACAGATCCGCGTCGCGGGTCAGCGCGTCCAGATGCCGGGCCGACTCCACCTTCGCACGGAACACAGTGGCGAGCCGCTCGGCGTTCATCCCGTCGAGCACACCGTCGTCCAGGACGCCGGCCGTGTGGAACACCGCGGTCAGCGGCGCGTCGTCGGGAATCGCGTCCAGGACTCCCGCGAGCGCGTCACGGTCGGCCGCGTCACAGGAGGTGAGAGTCACCTGTGCCCCCAACTCCTCAAGTTCAGCGGCGAGTTCGGCAGCACCCGGCGCGTCAGGTCCGCGCCTGCTCGTCAGTACGAGATGACGTGCGCCGTGGGCCGCGAGCCAGCGTGCGACGTGGCCGCCGACGGCTCCGGTGCCGCCGGTGATCAGCATGGTGCCGTGCGGCGTCCACGCGTCGCCGTCGGCGGCGCCGCTGGACGTGTCCCGCACCAGGCGTCGCGCGAACACCCCGGACCCGCGCACGGCCAGCTTGTCCTCTCCGGCCCACGCCCCGCCGAGCACCCCGGCGAGCCCGTCCAGGGCCCGCTCGTCCGGCGTCCCGGGAAGGTCGACCAGGCCGCCCCACAGCGCCGGATACTCCACGGCCACCACACGGCCGAGGCCCCACAGCGCGGCCTGCCCGTAGCGGGGCGCCGGGTCGGCGCCGCCCACGGTCACCGCGGACCGTCCGGCGAGCCAGAGCGGGGCGCCCAGGTCGGCGGCGTGCAGAGCCTGCACCAGGGTCACCGTCGCGGCCAGGCCGCGGCTGACCCCGCCTCGTACGGCGTGCGGTTCCTCGTCGACAGCCAACAGCGAGAGCACACCGGCCGTTTCACCGCCCGCGGCCTCCTTGCGCAGCCGCTCGGCGAACTCCTCACGGTCGATCCCCGCCGCATCCACGACGACGGTGCGTACGTCGGCCCCGCGCCCGCCGAGTACCTCCTCGACGGCGTCCGTCCAATCGGCGTCCGCGCCCCGGTCCGGCACCACGAGCAGCCACGTCCCGTCGAGACGAGCGGCGGTCGGCGCCTGGCCGAGCGGCTTCCACGAGACGCGATAGCGCAGAGCGTCCACCTCGGCGGACTCGCGCCGCTGCCGCCGCCACGTCGAAAGGACCGGCAGCACCTCACCCAGCGCCCCATCACCGTCCCCGGCGCCCAACTCGGCGCTCAGCGACTCCAGGTCCTCCCGCTCCACGGCCTCCCAGAAGCGGGCCTCCACCACGTCGACGGCGAAGCCGCCGGTGAGGGCGGTGACCGCCGGGGCCGACTTCAGCCAGTAGCGGTCGCGCTGGAAGGCGTACGTGGGGAGGTCCACGCGGCGGCGGGACTCGACCGGTGCGTACAGCGGGGCGAAGTCGACCTCGGCCCCGCGTACGTGGAGCTGGGCGAGGGCGGTCAGGAAGGTGTCCGGCTCCGGGCGGTCCTTGCGCAGGGCACCGACCAGACCCGCTTGCGCGCCCGGGTCGGTGAGCGTGTCGTGCGCCATCGCCGTGAGCACGGAGTCAGGGCCGAGCTCAAGGAGCGTCGACACACCTTGGGCGGTAAGAGTGGTCAGACCGTCGTGGAAACGGACCGCCTCACGGACGTGACGGACCCAGTACTCGGGATCCTTCAGCTGAACCGATTCGGCCAGTTCACCGGTCACGTTGGAGACGACCGGCAGCTTCAGGTCCTGGTACGTCAGGCCCCGCGCGATCTCGCGGAACTCGTCGAGCACCGGGTCCATGAGCGGCGAGTGGAAGGCGTGCGAGACCTTCAGCCACCGCACCTTACGCCCTTGGCTGCGGAGTGTCCCCTCCAGGCCCTCCAGAACCTCGCGGTCGCCAGAGAGCACCACCTGGGCGGGGCCGTTCACGGCCGCCACACCGGCCCGGTCTTCCAGGCCCTCCAGCAGCGGCAGCACGTCGGCCTCCGCCGCCTGCACCGCCAGCATCGCGCCACCCTCAGGCAGCGACTGCATCAACCGCCCCCGCGCAGCCACCAGTTGGGCCGCGTCCTCCAACGACCACAGCCCGGCCACATACGCAGCCGTCAACTCGCCGATCGAATGACCACCGATGATCTCGGGACGTACCCCGAAGGACTCGGCGAGGCGATACAGCGCGACCTCGACGGCGAACAGCGCGGGCTGCGCATACCCCGTCTGCTCCAAAAGCCCGGCATCCGCACCGAACATCACGTCCTTCAGAGGCTGGTCGAGGTGCCCGTCCAAGTGGGCGCACACCTCGTCCAGCGCATCCGCGAACACAGGGAACACCTCGTACAACTCACGGCCCATACCAAGCCGCTGACTGCCCTGACCGGTGAAGACCACACCGAGACGACCCTCAACCACCGACCCCGACACCACACCCGAACCACCGGAGGCGACGGCCTCAAGCCCGGACAGGAACTCCACCCGCTCCCGGCCGAAGACCACAGCACGGTGGTCGAGCGCGGCCCGCCCGGACAGAAGTGACCAGCCCGTGTCGACGCAGTCGAGCGCATCGCGCGCAGTGACGTGCTCGACGAGCCGCCCGGCCTGCGCGCGCAGCGCCTCGGCGCTGCGGGCCGACACCAACCAGGGAAGCTTGCTGGACAGAACGTCCTTCTTAGCGGCAGCAGTTGCATCCTCCACCGGCACCTGCTCCACGATTACGTGGGCATTCGTGCCGCTGACACCGAACGACGACACACCCGCACGACGCGGCACGCCCTCCTCGCGTTCGGGCCATTCGCGTGCCTCGGTCAGCAACTCGACGGCCCCGACGGACCAGTCGACGTGGGTGCTCGGCTCGTCCACGTGCAGGGACGGCGGTAGGACGCCGGCACGCATCGCCATCACCATCTTGATGACGCCCGCGACGCCCGAAGCTGCCTGGGTGTGACCGATGTTGGACTTGATGGACCCGAGCCACAGCGGCCGGCCGTCCTCAGGACGGTCCTGGCCATACGTGGCGAGCAGGGCCTGCGCCTCGATCGGGTCGCCGAGCGTGGTGCCCGTACCGTGCGCCTCGACAGCATCCACGTCACCCGCCGCCAGACCCGCATTCGCCAACGCGGCCCGGATCACCCGCTGCTGGGACGGCCCGTTCGGGGCCGTGAGCCCGTTGCTCGCGCCGTCCTGGTTCACCGCGGAACCCCGCACGACCGCAAGCACCTCGTGGCCATTGCGGCGGGCATCCGACAACCGCTCAAGGAGGAGCAGACCCACACCCTCGCCCCAGCCCGTCCCGTCCGCCGCCTCTGCGAAGGGCTTGCAGCGGCCGTCGGCGGCCAGGCCCTGCTGCTTGCTGAACTCGTCAAAGGCGGTGGGTGTCGACATGACGGTCACGCCACCGGCGAGAGCCATGTCGCACTCGCCCTGGCGCAGCGCCTGCGCGGCCAGATGGAGAGCCACGAGGGACGACGAGCACGCCGTGTCGACCGTCACCGCCGGGCCCTCCAGGCCGAACACGTACGACAGTCGACCGGAGACCACGCTGGCGGCGTTGCCGGTGAGCAGATATCCCTCAACGCCCCCCGGCGGCTCCTGGACGCCCTCGCCGTAGCCCTGGTAGCCGGAGCCGATGAAGACGCCGGTCTGGTGGCCGCGTACGGAGGTGGGGGCGATGCCCGCGCGTTCGAAGAGTTCCCAGGAGGTCTCCAGGAGGAGGCGCTGCTGGGGGTCGATGGACAGGGCTTCGCGGGGCGAGATGCCGAAGAAGGCGGCGTCGAACTCGGCGGCGTCGTAGAGGAATCCGCCCTCCGCCTTGTAGGCCGCCGCGCCGGTGCCCTCCCAGCCGCGGTCGGCGGGGAAGCCGGAGATGGCGTCGGTGCCGTTGGCGACCAGGCGCCACAGGGCGTCGGGGCTGGTGGCGCCGCCGGGGTAGCGGCAGCTCATGGACACTATGGCGATCGGGTCGTCGACTGTCGCGGGCGTGACCGGCGACGTCCCCATGGTCGTGGTGCCGGGCGCCTCGCCGAGTGCCTCCCGGCGCAGGTGGGCGGCGAGGGTCTGGGAGTCGGGGTAGTCGAAGACGAGGGTGGTGGGCAGCTTCAGGCCGGTCGCGGCGGCGAGCCGATTGCGTACCTCGACCGCTGTGAGCGAGTCGAAGCCCAGGTCACGGAAGGCGCGCCCGGGTTCGACGGCCTCCGCGCCCGCGTGGCCGAGGACGGCGGCGGCCTGTGCGCGTACCAGGTCGAGGGTGGACCGCTCCTGTTCGGCCGGCGGCAGGGCGGCGAGCCGCTCGGCCCACGCGGAGCCCGTCCCCGGACCCTTCGTGCCGGACGCCGCGGATCCCGTGATGGGCTCTGGTCCGGCGAGCGCGCGCCGCACGGCGGGCAGGTCCCCGATGAAGGGGCTCGGCCGCACCGAGGTGAAGGCGGGCGCGAACCGCTCCCAGTCAATGTCGGCGACTGCCAGGAACGTCTCGTCGTACGCCACTGCCCCGGCCAGCGCCGCGATGGCGCGCTCCGGTGCCATCGCCGTGACGCCGAGGCGGCGCAGGGCGTCCTCGGCTTCCTCGCCGGCCATGCCGCTGCCGCCGCCCCACAGGCCCCAGGCCACGGAGGTGGCGGTGAGACCGCGCGCCCGGCGCTGCTCGGCGAGCGCGTCGAGGTGGGCGTTGGCCGCGGCGTACGCGCCCTGGCTGCCGCTGCCCCACACGCCCGCGTTGGACGAGAACAGCACGAACGCGTCGAGCGAGCCGGTATCCAGGAGTGCGTCGAGGTGCGCGGCGCCCGCGACCTTCGCCTCCAGGACCTCGGCGATGTCGGCGGCGGTCATGGTGTCCAGGGGCTGCTCCTGACCGACGCCCGCCGCGTGGAAGACGGAGCGCAGGGTGCGGCCCTGGGTCGCCAGGCCGTCGAGGAGGCCGGTGACGGCGTCCCGGTCGGCCACGTCGCAGGCAGCGATGGTGACTTCGACGCCCAACTCCTCCAGTTCTGCCTGGAGTTCGACGGCACCAGGCGCGTCGAGACCGCGACGGCTGGTGAGAACCAGGTGCTCGGCGCCCTCGCGGGCCAGCCAGCGCGCCACGTGCCCGCCGATCGCGCCCGTGCCACCGGTGATCAACACGGTGCCGCGCGGTGCCCATTCCGGCTCCGTGCCCTTGCCCGCGTCCACCGGGGCGGGCATGAACCGGCGTACGAAGACGCCCGTGTCCCGGACCGCCAGCTGGTCCTCGTCCCCGGCGCCCGCCAGGACGGCGACGAAACGCGACGCGGCCCGCGCGTCGTACGCCTGGGGCAGGTCGATCAGACCGCCCCACCGGTCCGGGTACTCCAGGGCCACGACCCGGCCGAGGCCCCACACCTGTGCCTGGACGGGGTTCGTCTCCCGGTCGCCGCGCCCGGTGGCGACGGCTCCGCCGGTCAGCGCCCACAGTCGGGCTCCGACTCCGGCGTCACCGAGGGCCTGCACAAGGGCGACAGTGCCCGCGAGCCCCGCCGACCCGGCCTCGTGCGTGTCGTGGGCGGATTCATTCAGGGCGAGGAGGGAAACCACACCGGCGAGTCCCGCCTGGGCCCTCTCCCGCAACTGCGCGGACAGCGTTTCTCGGTCCAACTCCGCTGATGGGAGCTTCAGTTCGACGACGTCCGCACCGGCCTGCGCCAACGCCTCGCTCGCACCTGCCGCCCACGGGTGTTCCGCCGCGTTCTCCGGAAGCACGACGAGCCAGCGCCCGGAGAGCCCGGACGTGGGCAGGTTGCCGCTCGGCAGCGGCTTCCAGGTGACCCGGTAGCGCCAGCCGTCGAGGGTCGACCGCTCGCGCCGCTGCCGCCGCCACGACGAAAGGACGGGCAGCACGGCGCCCAGTTCGGCGGCGGTGGAACCGTCCGCCACCTCCAGCTCGGCAGCCAACTCCGCCAGATCCTCGCGCTCCACCGCCTCCCAGAACCGCGCCTCCACCTCGTCCACGACGGACAGCGGCGTGCCGTCCGGCACCTCACCGTCGCCCGTGAGCCAGTAGTGCTGGCGCTGGAAGGGGTAGGTGGGGAGGTCGACGGGGGTGCGGGCGCCGGGGAAGAGGGCCTTCCAGTCGAGTTCGGCGCCATGTACGTGGGCTTCGGCCATTGACGCCAGCAGGCGCTCGGCGCCGCCTTCGTCACGCCGGAGGGAGCCGAGCGTGACGGCCTGGCTCTCGGTGGCGTCGATGGTGGCCTGCACCGGGACGGTGAGGACCGGGTGCGGGCTCATCTCCAGGAACAGCCCATGCCCCTCGGCCAGAAGCCCCCGCGTGGCATGCTCAAACAGGACCGTCTGACGCAGATTGCGGTACCAATAACCCGCATCCATCAGGGTATTGGCGTCCAACCAGGCACCCGTCAGGGTCGAGTACAGCGGGATGTCGGCAGCCTGCGGGGCGACCCCGTCCAGCACCTCACCGATCTGCGTCTCGATCTGCTCCACGTACGAGGAATGCGACGCATAGTCCACCGGGATCGTACGGGCACGAATGTCCCGGGCGACGCACTGCGCCACCAACTCCTCCAACGCCTCGGGCTCACCGGAGACGACCACCTGAGCAGGCCCGTTCACAGCAGCCAGCTCGATCCGGCCGTCCCAGCCGATGATCAGCTCACGCACCTGACCCTCGGGCAGCGGCACGGACACCATCCCGCCCCTGCCCGACAACTCACGAATGGCAACACTCCGCAACGCCACGACACGAGCAGCATCCCGCAGAGACAGCACACCAGCCACACACGCCGCAGCGATCTCCCCCTGACTGTGACCCACCACAGCCGACGGCTTCACACCCGCCGCCTGCCACACCGCAGCCAGCGACACCATCACCGCGAAAAGAACAGGCTGAACCACATCCACCCGGTCAAACCGGTCCCCGCACAACTCCTCAAACAGGTCCCACTCCACATACTCGGACAGGGCTTCCGCGCACTCGCGCATGCGGTCCGCGAACACCGGGGAGTCGTCGAGCAGCTCACGCGCCATCCCCGCCCACTGCGAACCCTGCCCCGGAAACACGAACACCGGACGCGCCGCACCGCTTACCGCCCGGCCCGCCACGACATGCGCGGCGGTCAGGTCGCTCTGCGCCAACTGATCGAGCGCGGCGAGGAGTTCGTCCCGGTCCCGCCCGAGGACCACGCCCCGGTGCTCGAACCGCGAGCGTGTCACGGCCAGGGACCAGCCGACGTCGGCGAGGCCGATGCCGTCGGCCGCGCCGCCGCCTCCGATGCCGACATCGGCGAGCAGCCGCTCGCGCAGCCGTGCCGCCTGCGCCCGCAGGGCGTTCTCGCTCTTCGCCGACAGGGCGAGCGGGACCATGCCCGGGACCACCGACGGCGCGGGGGCGGCGTCCGTCCGGTCGCCGGCTCGGGTGTCGGCGGGCAGTCGTCCTTCCGTCGGTGCCTGCTCCAGGATCACGTGCGCGTTGGTACCGCTCATGCCGAAGGAGGAGACACCCGCGCGGCGCGGCCTACCCGCCTCCCGCGCGGTCCACTCGCGCGCCTCGGTCAACAGCTCGACGGCCCCTTCGGACCAGTCGACCTCGGTCGTCGGTGCCTGTGCGTGCAGGGTCCTGGGCAGCACGCCGTGCCGCATGGCGAGGACCATCTTCATGACGCCCGCGACACCCGCGGCCGCCTGGGCGTGCCCGATGTTGGACTTGACGGAGCCGAGCCACAGCGGCCCCTGGCCCTCGGGCCGGTCCTTGCCATAGGTGGCGATGAGGGCCTGGGCCTCGATCGGGTCACCCAGAGAGGTACCCGTGCCGTGTGCCTCCACCGCGTCCACATCGGCTCCGGTGAGCCCGGCGTCGGCGAGGGCGGCGCGGATGACGCGCTGCTGGGAGGGACCGTTCGGGGCGGTCAGACCATTGCTGGCGCCGTCCTGGTTGACGGCGGAACCTCGTACGACGGCGAGGATCCGGTGGCCGTTGCGGCGGGCGTCGGACAGCCGCTCCAGGACCAGCATGCCCACGCCCTCGCCGACGCCGAAGCCGTCGGCGCCCTCGGCGAACGGCTTGCAGCGGCCGTCGGCGGCAAGGCCCCGCTGGCGGCTGAAGGCGACGAGGGTGTCGGAGGTGGCCATGACCGTGGCGCCGCCCGCGAGGGCCAGCGAGCACTCGCCGTTGCGCAGGGCCTGTGCGGCCAGGTGCATGGCAACGAGCGACGACGAGCAGGCCGTGTCCACGGTCACCGCCGGGCCTTCTAGACCGAAGGAGTACGAGATGCGGCCGGAGAGAACGCTGGTGGAGTTGCCGGTCATCAGATGGCCTTCGAGGCCGTCGGGTATGACCCGCACGCTTTCGCCGTAACCCTGCGACGAAGCGCCGACGAACACGCCGCCCGCGCTGCCGCGCAGCGTCGCCGGGTCGATCCCCGCGCGCTCGAACGCCTCCCAGGAGGTTTCCAGGAGGAGGCGCTGCTGCGGGTCCATGGCCAGGGCCTCGCGGGGGGAGATGCCGAAGAACGAGGCGTCGAATTCGCCTGCCTCGTAAAGGAATCCGCCGCCGCGCGAGTAGGTGGTGCCCTGGTGGTCGGGGTCGGGGTCGTAGAGGGACGCGGTGTCCCAGCCGCGGCCCTCGGGCAGCCCGGAGGTGGCGTCGGCGCCCTCGCCGACCAGTCGCCACAGGTCTTCGGGGCTCTCCACGCCGCCGGGGAAGCGGCAGCTCATGGCGACGATGGTGATGGGGTCGTCGGCGTCACCCCCGAGGCCGCGCCCGGACTCACCGGCCGTTGACCTGTCGGCCGCCAAGTCCGAGTCACCACCGGCCAGTTCGGACTTCAGGTGGCGGGCCAGAGCGAGGGGGCTCGCGTAGTCGAAGACGAGGGTGGCGGGCAGCCGCAGGCCGGTCGCCTCGTTCAGGCGGTTGCGGAGTTCGACGGCGGTCAGCGAGTCGACACCGAGGTCGCGGAAGGCTCGTTCGGTGTCCACCTGGTCGCCGGAGGCATAGCCGAGGACGGCGGCGGCCTGGCCGCGCACATGGTCGAGGAGCGCCCGCTCCCGCTCGCCGTCCGGCAGTGCGCGCAGGCGGCGTACGAGAGCCGACGCCTCGCCGTCCGACCCGTCGTGGTCGGCGACGGCGCGCCGGGCGGGGCCGTGCACGAGGCCGCTGAGCAGCGGCGGCAGGTTCCGGCCGTGGGCGGTGCGCAGCGCGGCGGTGTCGAGGCGAACGGGGACCAGGGCGGCGGCGCCCAGGCCGAGGGCGGCGTCGAAAAGGCCGAGGCCCTGCTCGGTGGCGAGGGGGGCGATGCCGGAGCGGGTCATCCGGTCGAGGTCGGCGGCGGAGATCTGGCCGGCCATGCCGCCGCGTTCGGCCCACAGGCCCCAGGCGAGGGAGGTGGCGGGCACGCCCTGGCCCCTCAGGTGCTGCGCGTAGGCGTCGAGGAAGGTGTTGCCCGCGGCGTAGTTGCCCTGTCCGGCGCCGCCGAGGACGCCGGCGACGGAGGAGAAGAGGACGAAGGCGGCCAGGTCGGCGCCGTGGGTGAGGTCGTGCAGGTTGACGGCGGCGTCGACCTTGGGGCGCAGGACGCGGTCCAGCTGCCCGGTGGTGAGGGAGGCGGTGATGCCGTCGTCGAAGACGCCCGCGGTGTGCACGACGGCGGTGAGCGGGTGCTCGCCGGGGACGCGGGCCAGGGCGTCGGCGAGGGCGTCCCGGTCCGCCGCGTCGCACGCGACGACGTCGACGGCTGCGCCCAACTCCTCGATCTGGTCGATGAGTTCGGTCGCTCCCGGGGCCTCGGGGCCGCGGCGGCCGAGGAACAGCAGGTGGCGGATGCTGTGTTGGGCGACGAGGTGCCGGGCGACGAGGCCGCCGAGACCGCCGGGGGCGCCGGTGACCAGGGCCGTGCCGTGCGGGTCCAGGGCGGCGGGCGCCTGTACGGGCTCGCCGAGGTCGCGGCCGAGCCGGGGGACGCGTACGGCTCCGGCGCGGATCGCGCACTCGGGCTCGCCGTGCGCGTACGCGGCGGGCAGCGCACGCAACGACTCGGGGTCGCCGTCCACGTCGGCGAGGACGAACCGGCCGGGCTCCTCGGACTGCGCCGAGCGCAGCAGGCCGAGCACGGCGGCGTGCGCGATGCCGGGCAGCGGCTCGTCGGCGGTGACGGCGGCTGCGCCGCGGGTCAGGACGATCAGGCGCGCGTCGGCGAAGCGGTCGCCTGCGGCGAGCCAGGTCTGTACGAGGGTGAGGGCGGCGCCTGCGGCGGTGTGGACGTCGTCGGCGGATACGACGGTGTCCGCCGTACCGGCGGGGCCGTCGTCGGCTCGGGTGGCGTCGGCCGCGACCACGACGCCGGGAACGGGCGCGGTGCCCTCGGCGACGGCCGCGGTGAGGTCCGCGAGGGTCGGGTACGAGGCTACGTCGAAGCCGACACCGTCGCCGTCCTCGCCGAGGAGGCGGCACAGCTCACGCGCGTCGGTGCCGTCGGCGCCGAGCACGGCCCACGAGTCGGCGCGCTCCGCCCGCGCGGGGGCGACGGCCGGCGGCTCGACCCAGGTGACGCGGTACAGGTTCGGTACGCGGTCGCTGCGGGCGGCGAGGCTCTGGCGCACGTCGACGGTGCGGGACACCAGGGAGCCGATCCGGGCGACCGGCGCCCCGGCGTCGTCGGCGAGCAGCACAGAGACGGTGTCGCCGCCGCTCCCGGAGCGGGTCAGGCGTACGCGCAGGGACTTCGCGCCGGTGGCGTACAGGGACACGTCGCTCCAGGAGAACGGCAGCCGTGGCATGCCCCCCGCCTCGTCGTCGCCGTCCGAGGGGTCCTGGGCCAGGTGTGCCGCCTGAAGCGCGGCGTCGAGGAGCACGGGGTGCAGACCGAACCCGCCGGCCTCGTCACGACGGTCCTCGGGGATGCCGACTTCGGCGAACACCTCGTCGCCGCGCCGCCAGACGCCCTGCAGCCCCTGGAACGCGGGCCCGTACTGGACGTCCGCCGCGGCGAACTCCTCGTACAGACCGTCGATGCCGACCGCCTGCGCGTCGCGGGGCGGCCACTGGGCGAGGTCGAATTCCGCAGCCGGAGCCTCGGTGGGCGCCGATGCCGGGGCGAGCACGCCTGTGGCGTGCCGGGTCCACGGCTCCGCCTCCGCGCCGCCCGTGTCGGGCCCGGTTTCGGGGCGGGAGTGGAAGGTGAGTGTCCGCCGCCCGGAGACGTCGGCGGGCCCCACGGTCAACTGGAGCTGCACACCGCCCGTCTCAGGGACGACCAGCGGCATCTCCATGGTGAGCTCTTCGACCAGGCCGCAGTCGACCTGGTCGCCCGCGCGCGTGGCCAGCTCCACGTAGGCGGTGGCGGGCAGCAGCACGACACCCGCGACGGCGTGGTCGGCCAGCCACGGATGCGTACGCAGCGAGAGGCGCCCAGTGAGCAGGTGCCCGTCGCCGTCGGCCAGCGGCACGGCGGCGCCCAGCAGGGGGTGTCCCGTGTCCCCGAGCCCGGCGCCGGTGACGTCACCGGCGCCGGGGGTCGCGTGGAGCCAGTAGTGCTGGTGCTGGAAGGGGTAGGTGGGGAGGTCGACGGGGGTGCGGGCGCCGGGGAACAGGGCGCTCCAGTCCAACTCCGCGCCGTGTACGTGGGCTTCGGCC
>NZ_JBIAGW010000036.1:0-40371 GCF_042869955.1 Streptomyces sp. NPDC006691 | reverse complement strand
CGGCGACGGACGGGATCTTCTTCAGCAGGGGTATCAGCTGGGTGACGTCGTTGCGGTTGCCGCCGGTCAGTGAGACGGCGAGTGGGATGCCCTGGGCGTCGACGACGAGGTGGTGCTTGCTGCCCGGACGTGCTCGGTCGACCGGGCTGGGCCCGCTTTTGGGCCCCGCCGAGCTGCCCTGACGTGGGAGGAGTCAATCACCGCCCGCGACCAGTCCAGCTTCTTCGCGACCCGCAGCTTCTTCAGCAGCACCACGTGCAGCTGGTCCCACACGCCGCCATCGTTCCATGCGGCCAGGCGCCGCCAGCAGGTCATGCCTGATCCGAAGCCCAGCTCCTGCGGCAGGTACTCCCACTGGATCCCGGTATGCAACACGAACAGGATCCCGCAGAGCGCCTGCCGGTCCGGCACCCGAGGGCGCCCCTCCACCTGCTTCGGCGCCGGCTCAGGCAGCAACGGCTCGATGAGCGACCACAGTTCATCCGACACGATCCAAGGCCGCGAATGACGTTTCCCCACGACCAGACCAACGACCAGCCGAACCGAAAGTCACATGATCAACGGCTTCTGTTAGGACCATTAAGCGAAATCCGCGCCGGCGATACTGCCTTCGCCGGGTTTGCTGTCGCGTTCGTCTGCTACTGCCGGGTCACGGGGGACGCTGGGGCGCCATAATCACGTCATGTCGCTTCAGGGAACCGACGCGTACCAGGACAACGACACCTTCCCCGCGTTGGTCCAGCGGGCCGTGCGGGCAGCACGCCACCACGGTTTCGCGTTCTCCTGTAGGCCTGAGCAGGGCCGTCTGCTACAGGTGTTGGCCGCAGGGGCTTCTCACCGCATAGGCGAGACGGGGACTGGATGCGGTGTCGGCCTCGCCTGGCTGGCCTCCGGCGCGGCCAATGGAGCCAGGCTCATCAGCGTCGAACGTGATCTGGAACGGGCTCGCATCGCGGCGGAGGTTTTCCGAGACTGCGAACACGTTGACGTGTTTCATGGTGACTGGCGGCGCATCGCAGACCATGGCCCGTACGACCTGCTCGTGCTCGACGGCGGAGGTCAGGCCAAGGGCGACGGCACTGCGGATCCCGCCCTTCTGCTCACCGCCGGTGGATCGGTGGTGATCGACGACTTCACACCCGCCGCAACATGGCCGCCCCACTTCAACGGCGCACCTGATCGGTCGCGCCTGCACTGGCTGGAACACCCCGAACTCCGGGCTACGGAACTCCGCCTCGCGGCGGACCTCAGCGTGGTCGTCGGAACCCGGTTCTCCGCCTGCTGACAGCAGCCAGAAGCAGCCGAAAAGCACCGGCATCTTGAAAGCCGGCGGTGTCCCCGAGCATGCCGACCGCCAAGTCCGCGACATGACTCATGAGCGACTCGTTCGATGCTTCAGATGAGCCGGGCCCGCCCGCCTCCAGGCCGCCGCACCGTCGGAGCCGGAGGACGCCCCCGAGCCGGACCGGGGCCGCGGCTCGTTCCGCCGGCGGGCCTGATCCCAAAGTCACCGGCCGCCGGGCACGCCTGAGTTCGGCCCGCCACCAGAACGCTCGCGCCCCGGGCCGCCTTTCTGGACGGAGCGGGACGCAGGCGGGCGGGCGGAAGGAACTGAGGCCTACGCCGGTACGGGCGCCGGTGCCGGGCGCAGCGGTGCGAGCGGGGGGTGCCGGCTTTTTCTCCACTGCGCGCAGCTGCTCCCCGTCGACTTCGGGGTGGGCGGGGATGACCGCGTCCGTGGACGCCGTGGTGTAGAGCGCGACGTCGACGGCCCCGGCCCGGCTGGTGCCGAAGCGGACCTCGATGGACTGCGGGGAGCGGACCCAACCGAGCCGCACCATGTGGTCGAAGTCGGCACGGCGCACCCGGAGCCGGGCAGCGGCCTGCTCCGGTCCGAGCGGGGTGTCGGCGGCGACCAGGCCGCCGGGTCCTCGCGGCGGCAGACCTCCGCGACCTGGTCGAAGTGATGCGGCGTCCCCTCGGGGTTCGCGCACAGGTCGACCAGCAGGCCGCAGTCGACGAATCGGCGCACCACGAACGCCGTCACGTTCGCCTTCTCGCCGATCACGTTTGGGGTGCCGAGCGCGTCGGCGATCCGGTCCGCCGCCGCTCCACCGCCAATCGGCGGGGAAGACATGGCGGCCTGGCTCGCGTCGTGCTCGGTTCATCGCATGAGATCACCTCTCGCTCGTTCGTCGGAAGCGGCGGATAGAACGTGACAGAACACACGAAATCCAGTCAAGATCCTTTGAAATCAGGCAAGTTGGATGCGCGCCGCTCAGAGCTTGTAGCAGGATCTTGCTGAACGGGCCTGGTGGGGCGTGACTTGTGTGACGATCGGGCCGTTCGTGGTGTGTGACGACTCGACCGTGGATCGTGGATGACGACTTGTGGGCGCTGATCGAACCGCTGCTGCACCCTGGCCTGAGCGGTCGCCAGGCCCGAAGCCGGTGGATGATCGGCGGTGTCTGCAGGGCATCCTGTTCGTCCTGCATCAGGACATCGCCTGGCAACTCCTGCCACTGGAGCTGGGGTTCGGCTCCGGACAGACCTGGTGGCGGCGGCTGGAGCGATGGCAGCAGGCCGGCGTCTTCGACCAGCTGCACCGCCTGCTGCTCGCCGAATTGAACGCGGCCGGCGAGCTCGACTGGTCACGCGCCTGCATGGACGGCTCCCATGTTCGCGCGAAAAAGGGGGAGCCGCGACCGGTCCGTCACCGCTCGACCGGCGCAAGACGGGTAGCAAACACCACCTGATCTGCGACGGACGCGGCACCCCACTGCACGTCATCATCACCGCAGCGAACGTCAACGACATTACCCAGACCCCCGCCCTGGTCGACGGCATCCAGCCGGGGGCCGGACGGCCTGGACACCCGCGGCGCCGCCCCGAATCTGTCCTGGGCGACAAGGCGTACGACTCGACGGCTGTGCGCCGCGAGCTGCGACGCCGACGCATCATGCCGGTGAACTCCCGCAGGGGCGCCCCGAACATCAAGCGCCTGGGCAAGCTCCGCTACGTCGTGGAGCAGACCTCCGCCCTGCTCCCACCAGTTCAAACGCCTCGCTGTGCGCTGGGAAAGACGCCTCGAACTCCACAACGCCTTCATCGCGTTGGCATGCAGTCTCATCTGCTGGCGCCGGCTCAAGAAACCCCAACCATGATCGTGTTTCAGGCTCACACGACGCAGTTCGGAGCTTGAGGCAGCCTTGCAGATTCAGCAACGCATTGGTTGCTACCCGGAGTTGCCGCTCCCGGATCGGCCGCCGCCGGGTGTGGTGCCACCACACGCCTGACTGGGCACACTGATCTACTGGGCGGACACCTTGGTGAGCACCAGGGACCACGACCCATCCGGAAGGCTGAACGCTACCTTCCCTCCGCCGCGCGCGTAGAGCTGGACACCGGAGACCTCACCGATGCCACGCTCTTCGATGTCCAGGTAGACGAAGTCGCTGCCGCTGCTGTCGACGAACTCCCATTGGCCGTGGAAATCGGCGGGGTCGGAGTGCTCGTCCGTCGACAGATCAGTGGCGGTGAATGTGCCGTCGGAATCGAGCGCGATCTCGCCGCCGGTCTTGCCGTTGCGGTACACGCCGGGAAGCTCGTCGGGGTCGACCGAGTTCGCACACCCTGAGACGAGTACCGAAGAAGCGGCCAGTACAGCGACGAACCACCGTCCGACTATCCCCCTGTTCATCCTGTCCCCCTGATCATCACGGCCCCAGCGTAACGAACTGCCGAATCGTCACACTGGTCACCCCGACCAGGAAGCCTCAACAAGATCGTGTTACGAGCTCCAAGGCCTGTGTGATGTCGTGATCAGTCAGTCGGCGGCTTGGAGGAGGTCGTCGATCCAGATCATGGCGGCGCGGAGGCGGAGGCCGGCGAGGTGGCTACCTGAGGTTTTGTCGTAGCGGATGGCGATCCCTCGCCAGGCTTTCATCTTGTTGATCAGGCACTCGACGGTGTTCCGTTCCGTGTAGGGGTCGGCATCGTGGACGACGGGCCGGCCGCCCCGGCAGCCCTTCTTCTTACGGTGGGCTGCCTGGTCCCGTTTCTCCGGGATGACGGCCTTGATTCCGCGTTTGTTCAGGTAGGCGCGGTGACCGCGGGAGGAGTACGCCTTATCCGCGGCTACCGTGCCGGGCGTTGTGCGGGGACGGCCGACTGGCGGGCGGACTCTGACCTTCGCGAGTACGGGGATGAACTGCGGGCCGTCCCCGGCCTGCCCGGCAGTCAGGACCAGTGGAGCGGACGGCACCGGCGGTCCGCGGCGAGATGATCTTGCTCGTGAGTCCGCCCCGGGACCTGCCGAGCAGGGCTTCCTTCAGGCGGAGCCTGCGTCTGCGCCGGATGCGCCGGATGCGCCGGATGCGCCGGCGTTCGTCCTGTCCGGTCGGCTCCTCCGTGCTGCCCCCTTGTACCGGGCTGTCTCCTGCTCCCGCACGGCTTCTTCCGGGGTTTTCATGAGGTGCTTGCTGACCCGCATTCTCGCTGCGTCGTGGTGAGCGCGGACCGTGGTCGAGTCCACGTTGACCAGTGACAAGTCCGTCCTGCCCACCCGGGCTCCTGGGCGATCAGGCCTTCCATCAGGGCCGTGAAAACACCGGCGTCCAACCAGGCGCGGAAGCGTCCGTAGACGGTGGCCCAGGGCCCGAACTCGGCAGACATCTCGCGCCACTGCCCACCGGAGCGGAACCGCCAGATCAGATCCCTGAACTGCTCCCACAACCGCTCCGGATGCGGCCCGTACCCACCGATCGGCAGATACGGCTCGATGAACTTCCACTGAGCGTGGGTCAGTTGCCTGCGCGTCATAACCCCAGTCCTACCGGATGCCACCCTTCGAACAGGCCAGAATGCAGCAGTTGATCACGACATCACACAGGCCCTAGATGTTGCGGATCATGACGTTGTTGACGCGGGCGGTCATCGGATCTCGCTGTCGGGATGCTGCGCGTCGTAAGCCTGGCGGGCATGGGCGATGCCGTCCCGGTGCTTGAGTGACCAGTCGGCCAGTGCCTTGACGAGATGGGTCAGGCTCGTACCGGTCTCGGTGAGGCGATAGTCCACCTGAGCAGGCACGGTCGGATAGACGGTTCGAAGGACCAGCCCATCGCGTTCCAGCCGGCGCACGGTCAGAGTCAGCATCCTCTGAGAGATCCCGTCGATTGCGCGTTGCAATTGTCGGAAACGTCGTGCGCCGTTCGCAAGCTCGACGATCACGAGGACCGACCACTTGTCGCCCACGCGGTCGAGGACGTCGCGGATCTCGCAGTCGGGGTGGTCAGGCTGTCCGCACGGGTCGAGCTCTGCGGGCCCAGCGGTTACCTCGGTGTGCGTCACTGACATCAAACTGCCTCCTTGTGGGCCGACCATGACCGGTCGAGACTCATCGTAGTTACTGATGAGAACCACATAGGAGAACGAACCACAATGATCATGGTGACCGGCGCGAACGGACAGCTCGCATCCCTCACGCTTCAGGAGTTGGCCGAACGGAAGGTGCCCGCCCTGGGTGGCAGCCGGACTCCCGGCGACAGGCAGCGCCACCTGGACTTCGACGACCCCGCCAGCCTTGACCTGACCGGTGTCTCGACGCTGGTGCTGGTCTCTGCCGGGTATGCCGAGGACGACCAGGTCATCGCTCGGCATCAGGCCCTTCTCGATGCCGCCGTTCGCGACGGCGTCGTACACGTGATCTACACCAGCCTGACCCGCACCGGGGATCACCTCGGGTTCGCGCTCGCCCACCGCGCCACTGAGGAGCTGGTCAAGGCCAGTGGGCTCGACTGGACGGTCCTGCGCAATGGGCTCTACGCCGAGCTCTTCGGAGCGTTGTTGACGTGGACACCCGACGGTCTGGAGTCAGCCTTTGGCGATGGCGCTCTCTCTGCGGTGGCTCGTGTGGACCTGGCTGCCGCAACAGCCATCGTTGCCAGCCACCCAACAGCGCACGCCGGCAATACCTACGACCTGGTCGGCGACCCGATCACCGCCGAGGACATCGCCCAGCGCCTCGACGTCGTACACCGGACCATCGGGCTGGGCGAGTACCGCGCCCGACTCCTCGCGGACGACGCACTGCTGCCGTTCCAGCCGCCGATGCTTACCTCGATCGCCACCAGCGTCCGCCATGGGTTCCTCAACAACTCCAGCCCCGACCTCGTGCAGCTGCTCGACCGGCCGCTCACCGACGCGCTGGCCGTAGCAGCGGACACCGCAGCCGCGATGCGTCCCAGCGCACGCTGACGCGCATGGCTCATCGCAACGCGCCGCTGCACCTCGAAGGTCGTCGGCGACTGGTCGAATGCTGCCATACCCGTCCCATCGCGCACGTGGCCGCTGAGATGGGAATCTCTCGGGCGTGTGCATCGAAGTGGGTCAACCGCTACCGACAGGACGGGGAGCTTGGCCTACTGGATCGTTCCTCGGCCGCGCACCGCCAGCCGGCGGCGATCTCCGCGGACGCGGTGGCACGGATCGAGGACCTCCGTCGCACACAGAAGTGGTCCGCCTCCCGAATCGTCTTCGAGCTCCGCGACGTGGGCATCCGGATCAGCCGTCGTACGGTGTCTCGCCACCTTCTCGCCCTCGGGCTGAACCGCCGCAAGTTCATCGATTCGACCGGCGACTCAACCGCGAACCACGCAAAATCATCGCCCGCAGGCCCGGGCACATGGTCCACATCGAGTCGAAGAAGGTAGGCCGAATCCCCGACGGCGGCGGCTGGCGAGTCCACGGCCGAGGAACCGATCAGGCCAAAGCAGCCGCCGTTCCAAGAGGAAGACGAAGCGGGGCGGCTACAACTACCTGCACTCCACGGTCGACGGCTACTCCCGAATCGGCCTCCGCCGAAGCGTTGTCAGACGAGAAAGCCACTACTGCGATCGCGTTCATGCACCGTGCCCGTGCGTGGTTCGGGACCAACGGCACCCCCCGCAGCGAGCGATCGTCACCGACAACGGAGCCTGCTACCGGGCCGAAGCCTTCTCACGGGCCCTGCTCGGCTCCCGGCACCAGCGGATCACCCCATACACACCGCGACGCAATGGGATAGTAGAGCGCTACGACCGATCGTCACCGACGAGTTCCTCTATGCCCGCACCTGGACCTCCGAAGACCAACGACGCGCAGCGCTCGACGTCTGGAACCTCCACTACAACGGTCACCGGCCCCACAGCGCTGCCGCAGGGCAGCCGCCCGCAGCCCGACTACGCGATCGCGTCACCGACGTCGTGGCCTTGCAAACCCTAGCGAAATGCCAGGTGGGGGCTTGGTGGCTCGTGCATGATGGCGATGCAGACGGGGGTTGGGAGGACTCATGGTTGGCGATGGCGCAGTGGATCTGTTGCATCTAACGGCGGGTGGTAGCCCCGAGCTGGGCAGTAGTGTCCGGCTGCGGGTGTTGGGGCGTCGGCGTCCCGGGGCGACGCCGTACAACGACTACCTCGATGCCGAGTTCACTGTCACCAGCAGCTTCGCCAACGGGCGCATGGAGCTGTACCTGTCGCCGGAGGACCTGGACGACTGGTCCACGGCTCTCAACGAACTTGCTGCCTACCGCGACATCAAGTGGACGGCATCCAGCGGCTGCGAGATCCAGATCGAGCTGGACCGGAGTTTCTCCGTACCCGTACCCATCGTCACCGTGACGGATGGCGACGAGTCCATCTCCTCGATTCGTCTCTGGCTGGATGCCGGACACGGTTGGATCGACGCGCTGCACAAACAGCTCCGGCAAGTCCGTCTGGCCTGGCCGAACGAGGTGGTGATCAGGCCGCGCTCCCGTAGCTATTGGGATTGAACGGACAGTCGGCGCCAGCCGATGTGTGCGCATCCCAGGGTGAGGAAGGCTTCGTGAATGTCGTCGCGGATCTCCCAGCGGATCCGCAGGCGGCGGAACCCGTGCAGATGGGCGAAGGCACGCTCCACGACCCAACGTTGAGTTCCCAGTCCAGAGCCATGCTCGGTCCCCCGGCGGGCGATCACCGGCTTTACCCCAAGGGCCTGAACGAGTCGGCGGTACTTGTTGTGGTCGTAGCCACGGTCACCAAGCACGAGGTCCGGGCGGCGCCGGGGCCGGCCGGGTTGCCTCGCACCGGTGGAACGGCTTCGAGCAGCGGGATGAGCTGGGTGACGTCGTTGTTGCCGCCGGTCAGGATGGCGGCAAGCCGGATGCCGGTGGCATCGGTGATCAGGTGAAGCTTGCTGCCGGTTCTACCCCGGGTTACGGGCATGAGCTGCCCCTGACAGGACGACTCGCCGAACTCGATGACGAGTACGCCTTCCTCGAATACGGCAGCGACGAAGCAGTAGCTCAGATCGATGCTGAGGTCATAGCCGAAGCCCGCCGCCTCGCCGCAGTCCACCCCGCTTGCCCGGCGAGTGACGTCGGCCGGGGCCGCAGTGATGACGTCATTGAGCGCGTCCCTGGAAGCCTGAAGGTCGCTGATGGCCTGAGTGATGCGGTCGCGCTCCTGATGGAGGCCGGCGAGCAGGTCCGAGCAGGTGGGGACCAGACGGTCGCCGGTGTCCCGCAGGCACGGCAGGACCGTGGTGATCGTGGAGGTGCCGGGGCCAGCAGGCTGCGGATGCGGCGGACGATGGCAAGGTCCTCTTCGACGTATTCCCGGTATCCGCTGGGGCGGCGCTGCGGGTGGAGCAGACCCTGCTCCTCGTAGTAGCGCAGCAGGTGCACGGCCACGTCGGTCCGCCGGGACAACTCACCGATACGCACATGGACCTCCTGGGGCATGCGGGCATTGCCGAGCGAGCCATACGGCGCGCGGACGGCGGGCGCTCACGTCAGCGGGATGGCGCGGCAGACGGAGGCGTGGCCGCTGGCCACGACACGGAGCTCTTTCCGTCATCGGTCTGGGCCGGCCAAATGCAGGGTCAGGACGGCTTGGTGGCACCATTCGGCCATGTGCGAAGACTGCCTAGCCGACTACACACACTGTGTTCACGTCACCACTGATGCCGCCGACGCGTACCGCCAAGCCATGCGACTGTGCGCTCTGATGGAACACCGCGGCGACGAGGCGGTACTGCTGACGCACCTGGAGAGCGTCGGCGAGGTCCGCCGCATGGCGGCGGCGCTGCCGAACTCCCGCTTTGTGCACCGTCCCTACCCTGGCGCCCGACCCTCTTGCGGCGCCGGCGGCTGTGAACCGGACGTGCCGGTCATGGACGATCGTGAACTGGAGGCACACCTGCCGCTCGAAATCTCGGCACGGTTCGCACGGGGGACGGCCGAGGACCGGGTCATCGCGGCACTGGGCGACAACGGCAACGCGGTCTTCCTCGTATGGTCGGGTCGTTGGCCAGACAGACCCGAGCACGGCCTGCACGGCTCCCGCCACGACGCGGTACAGGTCGCCTTCCGCGGCGACCACTCCGACCCTGCACTGCCGTCCGGCCGGCACGCGGTCCACGTCCACGTGTCCAAGCAGTCCGGCCACCGCGGCGTCGAGTATCTGGCTGCGCAGGCGGGCGTCCATCCGTGACCAACTCGGCGCGCGTGCACGCCGCCGTCCAGTCCGCATCACCGCACTCGTCCAAGCCCTCCTCGCCCCAGATCTGACCAGCTCAGTGTGAAGTTGGAAAGAGCTCACGGATCCGCCATAGCCAGTCGGTCTCGGGGGAGCGGGATGCGTCCTTGCAGCCGCGCCACGTCCGGCGATTGTCCTGGCCGTGTTCGCCGTGTCTTTGTTCATGAAAAACGGACAGTAGATGTCCACCATCTCGGGAGACACTCAGCCACTGCTCTATTCGACTCCGATGCCTGATCCGCACAGGGCGAGCGCGGCCGCGTGAGATGGCCCCGATAGCCTGTGGGCATGGAAGACACGATCGAATCAGCATGCCGAATCTGCGGGTTGGATGACGGTGAGGCACTGTTCGAGCACGGGTTTCCCACCTATGTCATCTGCGATTGCTGCGGGAATGAGTCCGGAATCGGTGACGATGACCTCATGCAGGTGCGGGAACTGCGTGGCTATTGGGCCGGCCATGGCGCCCGGTGGTACAGCCCGCAGTGCAGGCCAGTTGACTGGGATCCTCTAAAGCAGCTCGCTAACCTTCCGCCCCGCTGGCGCTGACATCGGCCTTCCGACCTGGCGTCGTCCCAGACGATGGGATCAGCGCCACTCGGGCGGAACGTTCGCCATCTGCTTCAGCAGGTCCCATTCCCGCTCCTTGTGGATCCGCTCCTCCAGGGTGTTGTTCCAACGCGCACCGCGCCCCAGCCAGTAGCCGCGGTACTGGCGCACGCTCACGACGCTCGCATCACCCACATCGGATTCGTTGCCGCAGCATGGACAGATGCTGTTGGTGGGCCATCCGTCCTCCCAAAATACTTCTTCGTCATACCCGCACACTCGGCAGACGGTATCGGTCTCCGTTCCTTCTGCTCTCATATAGAGAACAGCCTATAAGCCCCTGCCATCCCTTACTCCTCGGCCCCGTTCGAACGCCGGGTGCCTGCCAAGGTGGTGAACTTCTGCTTCGTTCTCTTGAACGAAGCCAGACCATCGGGCCCGTGGAAGACGGAGGCGCGTTTGCCGTCGGTCATCGTGGTGGTTCTCCCGGCTCGGGCGGCAGTCACGCGGCCAAGAGCTGTTCGGCCGGGGGACGGAGGCAGGCGGAGGAGTCGGCGGGGGTGCCGTCGCAGCAGTCCAGGCCGTAGCCGAGCCTCTTGGGTCGTGTCGCAGAGCATGTGTTTTCAGCTGCTGTATTCCTGGGGGAGAAGGCTCGTTGGCCCCTCTGCATGGCCCTGAGCTGTAGGAATTCGCTGGTCGAAACGGGTCGGTACGGGATGCTGCACGCGTGATCGAGCAAGAAGCCGCCGTCCGGGCTGTCGAAGAGCAGCTGGAGCGCGACTATCAGCAGTGGCGGGCTGTGAGCGCGGACGGGGTGAGGATGGTTGCGGTCCGTGTCGAGGAACACGAGCTGGTGTGGGTCATCTCCTGGCAGTCCGAGAAGTTCGCACGCACTCGGAACTCGAAGTACGCGCTGATCGGCAATGGGCCGTACCTGGTGGACCGCGTCGACGGAGGACTCCACTAAATCAGCGTCGTCTCCGCGAGAAGCGGAGCGTGGGAGGACGACCATGTGGCCCGGATACGTGGGCTGCCGGTGCGCACTGCGGTGGACGATCTGCACGATGCGCTCCGCGGAGTCGCCGCTACGCGCGGACGGATGCACGCTGTTCGGGCACTGCGCCAGAGGCTGCCTGTGCTCTCGCCTGCGGAGGCCCTTGAGTACGTGGAAGCATTGGTGGAGGGTGATGCACCCGCCCGCCTCGTGGCCGTCCACCAAGGAGCGCACAAGCACGACGGGTTCCTCCAAGGCAGTGCGGGTCGACAGTGCTGCGCCCGCCGTCCAGGCTGGTGCGGCGGGCGCGTTGAGCAGCTGGTGGGGGCCGGGTCAGGGCGAGTGGATGAGTCCGGGCAGCGGGCGCACCGAGGTGCTGGGGCTGGGTGCGGTGTGAGTGGGACAGGGTTTGGCGGGCTGCGGGTCAGCGCCGCTGGAGCCGCTGCTCAGCTGCCAGCCGAGAAAGGCACCGATCAGGAGCAGCACCAGGTGCCGGTTGGTCTTCCACCAGCTCGCCGTGGGCATCTCGGTGACCAGACCGATGGCTTTCGGGGGCTTCGGCGAACCACAGGCCGCGCTTGGTCAGCTCGCTGATCTCGTGGTCGGTGAGCCGGTCGACCTCGTCGGGGAACAGCTCGGACAGGTCGGTGTCGAAGTCTGCGTACAGCGACCGCATCAGCACCGCGCGGCGTCGCACGAGACTTGGCCGACTTCCTGTGGCTGCTTGCGGGCGGCTACGGCCCCTTCGAAGCGATCCCCTCCTTCACTGACGCATACGAGCCCGACTGGCTTCCGCGACCCAGCCCGGAGCGTGCCGCCATCGCCGAACGCTTCGCCCCACACGGCCGACGCCCGCCTGCCGACGTGATCAGACTGGCCGCCCAAGAGTTCCCTGACTTCGAGAACACGATTGACCAGCTGTGTCGCTGAGCAACTGCCCCGCAGCACAGTAAAAGCCCTACTTACGCCGATCCCCGCCGTGACCAGGGCATCCCTGACTGCCGTCCCGCCCGGGTCCGAGGACCCGGGCAGACACTGATGCGTTGTGTGTGCCCCAAGCGCATCGCAGCAACGAAGTTGGCCTGGGCGAAGGGCAGTTGAAGGATGATCGAGGCAGGTGAGCTGTCCGTCATGCAAGGGCATGTCCGTAGGCCGCTGAAGCGAGGGGGTGGGTGGGGCGCACCGGGCGAGGAAGAGGGAGAGCGGGCGGGACGTCTTCCGACGCCACATCGGGCTGCCGGGTGAGGCGCACCAACTGGCGGGGGAACTGATCTGCTGGAAGTGCCAGGCTGGCGTCGAACCGGTGCGTAAAGGGACCCTCCAGGGCACAGAGGAGGGCCCGCGCGTCCAGGGCGTGAGAGCGCCCGGCTCCGTGACGCTCCGCCCACCCCTGGCCTAAGATCCACCAATATGGGGGAACCGAAAAATGAGACGATGACCGGGGTCGTCCTGACCAGCGGCCGTACCCGGGCGTGGGTGGAGCGTGGCGCGCTGCACTGGATCCGGGGGCGCACGACCGTCGTCGTGCCAGGGACGGGGATACGCCGCGTCGAGGCGGCCGGGAAGTCGCTGACCGTGTTCCTCGTCGAGGATGCCGGAGGCGGCTCCTCGATGACGATCACTCATCGCAATCAGGACATGATCAGCGCGCTCGGCGCGGAGATAGACGCCATCATCGGTGATGCGGGCCGCTCGGGGAAGCGGCGGCAGCCGCAACGGCACACCGTGCCGCCCTGGCCCGTGCGCGTGCTGACTCGGCTGCGGGACCAAGTGCTGCACGGCAACCCGTGGTGGCGGCGCGCGCTCTGGTACACGGTCCTGGGACCTCCCCTGGCCGTGCTGCTCCCGCCCAGCTCCGTCCTGGGCATTGCCGCCTGGCTGCTGCTGCCCGCCGGGCTCGGCCTGCTGTGGTTCTGGGTGAAGATGACCCACCTGGACACGCGGTGGGTAATGGGGCGGCGGGGTGTGACCGTCCACGCCCGGTACGAGTTCGACCTGAGCACATCCAGCGACTCGGGTGTCAGCTACATCGTCCATTTCCGCACGCTTGACGGGCAGGAGATGGCGGCGCCCATCACAGTGCGCGGACACCGCGATGAGATCTCGTACGACCCCCAAGACCCCTCCCGCGTATACGGGCGCACCCGAGTGGCCTGGCTGGGGTACGCCTTGATCTCCTTCATCATCGCCGGCGTGTGGGGTGTGGCCTTGTGCGTCCCGGCGATCATCTGGATCACCAAGCTGGTGTCCCCGGCGTTCTAGCTCAGGGGCGACTGGTCCGGGCTGCTGCGGGTTCGGTGTGGTGGCGCATTTGGTTCCACAAAGGGACCTGTGCGCGAGTTCGTCTAGGAGGATCGCGGAGACGGCCGGGTCGACCGTGTGGTTACGCGTCTTGTCGTCAGCGACGAGGGGCATACGGTACGACCCGGCTTCTTCGCGACGGAGTTGAGGCGCTTGGGACGAGACCCACGTATGTCAGGGCGGCCATCCCTGTCAGCACGGGGCTGATGTAGTCCGCGATGTCCTGGCCTGGGACTGCCGAACGAGCGGTGTAACTGGGGTAGTTGTACTTACTGGCGGGCCGCCGTCAGGAGGCCGTCGAAGGTGATGTCGAAGGCGTTCAGCGCGGTCTTCCAGCGCATGGTCCAGCGGGCCTGTCCCTTGTTGGTCCGAGATACGGTCCCGGCCGTGGCTGACGTGGAGCATCGCCGGCGCGATTGCGGCTCTGTGCCTGGGACTGGCTCCCTTGCTGATCCTGCTGCCCTTACTGGGGAGGGACTACACCGACGGCTCCGGCGGCTACGCGGGCTTGTTGGCGGGTTTCGGCGCCGGGACGGTTCTGGGAGCGGTCGCGGCTGTCCGGTGGAGTGGTCCTCGGCGGGGGGTGGCGGGCCAGCTGGGCGTCACCGCGGTGGGACTCCCCATGGGTGTCCTGGCGATGCCGGGCTCCGCCGTCGTGGCCGTAGTGTCCGTCGTCGTGGCCGCGGCGGGCTACGGATTGTTCGGTGTCGTATGGACGACGGCTCTTCAGGACCAGGTTCCCTCCGAAGTCCTGGGGCGCGTCGCCGCGGTGGACACGGCTCTTGGTCTGGGAGCCATGCCGCTGGGGTATCTCCTGGGCGGGCAACTCGCCCAGGGCATCGGCCTGCACCAGAGTTTGGTCCCCCTTGCCCCGTCCGCCGTCGTCGCCGGCTTGGCGCCACTGGCCGTGTCATCCGTGCGCGGCTACGGCCTCGTGGGGCTGAAGGCAGAAGAGACGGACCCTGCCCACTCCCAAACAGGTAAGTAAAAACCGCCTTCACTTCCTGAAATACCGCAGCTCAGGGATTCTGCTCCCCGCGCACGCGGCGAGGGACCCCAAGAGGGGTGGGTGAGTTCGAGCCCGTCCGCCAGAGATGGCCATCAACAGGCGGACACGCCAAGTAGATCGCCAAGCCAGGAAGCGCCAATCAGGTAGGCGGCACTGAGCACTACTTTGAAGACACCGTCGGCGATGATCCCCGTCAAGCGGAACGTCGCTGTCGCTGTCGCAGCCTGAGCCTGCGTCATGAGTATGCCTCCCTGATGCCTGTCCCACTCTCGTAAGATCGGAGCGGACTTGCCTTCACCTGCTCAGCTACGAGAGCGGCTGTACCGGCCTCGTCGTGCAACTGTTCCGATGACGCGGTCGCTGAGGGGCCCGGCAGGCAATTGCGTAACACCCGGCCGGGGCCAGTGGCACCAACTACTGGCCCCGGCCCCTACGAGGAGATCAGCGGATGACGGACGTGGAGGCGGCCGGCCGCCTGTATCCCGGCGGGACGGTCGGTGTGGTGATAGTTGTAGTAGCGCTCGCGGTATTGGCCGCCATGATCATGTACGGACGTGCCAAGAGGCGCCGGGACGAGTAGGCGGCGCCCAAGGCGAAAAGCTCCTTCACTGTCTGGCTTGCGGCCGTGGGTTCCGATTGCAGTCCGGGGCGAATCCGCATGCCAGAGAGCGATCTGGTCCCGGTCCCGCGATATCAGCTGTTGTCCCACGAACCTTGCGGATGTCTGGTAGCACCAGGGGGCCAGGTTGTGGGTTTGGACGGGGCTGCGGTTGGCGTAGATCCAGGAAAGGGCCCCGACGGGGAAGCCTTGGACGGTACAGCCAGTCGGCACCTGCGGCTACACCACTGTTCCCCATTGCGCCGGGTACACCGGTGGCCAGGGCTTTGAGTGGTCGAACAGCGACTCCCGGTCCATGAGTGAGAACTCTGCCTCACGCCAGGAAGGGTTGCCGCTGACGACGAAGCTGCCATCGGACGCGAGCATCCATGTCCACTCGGCGTCCTCCTCGGTCAGTTGGTGCCGCTCGCGCAGTTCGGCGAACTCGGTCTCGGTCGCACGCCGGATATGCAAGCCGTCGCGGTAGTACGGCTTTAGGAACATCAACTCCACATGCCCGATCCAGACCTCCACCCGTGTCGAGGTTTCATCGATGGCTGTCGCTTCGCTCCACAGCTTGAGCTGCCGGTGTGAGGGATCGAATCCGACCACCCGGAACAGCCGCTTCCCACTGATGTACTCCGTCACCGGGTCTTTGCTCCTAGAGTAAAAGCTGTCCCGCAATGGCCGCTCACAGCTCCGGGAACGGCGGGATGTCGATCGGCCAGCCCCCTGCCGGGCAACCACAGTGATGATCAACCGGCTCAAGAACCACCGGCCGTTGTGACTCGTTACGGCAAACGCGCCTACGTCTTTCACAGCACGGTCACCACCACTGCAATCCGGCTTTGGTGCCGGGCTGAGCAGACCTGCTGTCTCAGTCGCCGAGGAACCAGAAGTAGAGGTGCTGTCCGTCGAGAACTGTCTGGCCCAAGTCCAAAAGGTCACGCGCGAACGCATCGGTAACCTCGCCTGGAGGCAGTCGCGGTACTTCCGCCAGTAAGGTGAGTACTTGTCGGCTGTTGAAAACAGTGTCCGCATATGGCATCAGATGCCCCAGCGTCGGAAACTCCGACTGATCTAGCGCGGCCAGCTCTGGCCCCCACGCCACACCATGCTTTGCGCGGGCCTCGACCGTGCCGCTCTTGCCACGGACCTGCACATTGATCATGGCCAGATCCTATGGACCTCATGACCTGCCAGACAGTGGCTAGCGCTGTGGGATCCGGGGCTGGCAGATCTTGCAGAGTTGGCGCTGGAGGCCTGGTACCCGACCAGGGTTCGTGTGATCAGGATGGGATCACCGGCTCTGCCGTAGGCGGCCTGGACCGCGCGCAGGTCGTCGAGCACGGCGACGGGGAAGACAGGCGGCTTCGCGCCCCCACGGGCGGCCCCTGTCGGCGCGAGCTCACCAGAGCGCCCTCACCCACGACGCCGAGGGCGGCACCTCCACTCCGATGCTGCCGGCCCGCTCCCGCCACGCCTCAGTCCGCTCCCTGCAGCGGCGACGCCCGCCCCGGCGTCGCCGCGGGCGCCCGACACGTTGCTGAACGTGCCCCTGCCGCACGTCATAAGGCGTAACCGGTGCCCTACTTTCAGCGTGGGTCAAGAGGTGGGAGACGGGGCTTGAACGAGTGCAGGTCGGCCACAGCAAGGGTTTGCTCAGCGTCATGCGCCTCGAAGGTGCCCATGTGCTGGAAGCCGAGGCGGGTGGCGAGCTTGAGGGAACGTGCTCGACGACGCTACGGGGCCGCGGGCCACCGAGGTGGGCACGAACCTGTGGATCGGTCTGGGTTGTTCGAAGCCGGCGTGCCCGGATGCTTCCCGCTGTCGGAGGCCTTCCCGGCCGAACAGCCCGCCACGGAGGCGGCAAGCGGCAACGAGACAGCGGTAACAGTGATCCGGTGGACTGGCATGACGCACCCCCCAGGAGATGGTGTCGCGGGGACCGTACCGCTTCGCGGTCAACTGTCGTACTGCCTGAGGACGTAGACCGCACGACCGAAGGACAGGACGGGTCGGCTTCGACCGCCGTTCCTCGTGGTAGTCGGGGGTGTGCATAGACCGCGGCCGGATGCTGGACTGCAGACCGTGGCTCGCTGCGCGGCCGGGGGCGAACTCAACGCCGGTGGTGAGGCCGGAGACCTGTGTATAGGCGTCGAGCATGGCGTGACTCGCTCAGGAGTCGACGAGGCGTCGTTCTTACGCTCGTGATTGGGATGTTTTGCTTCCCGAGCGTGGTCCTGATCCGGCTGCGGTCGCTGTGCACGTTCAGGGGCAGGGCTGGGTGAAGGGTAGTTGTGGTAGGTAGCGTTGCCATTCGGTGCGGGTGAGGGTGTCGGGTGTGGTCCGGCAGATTCGTGTGATGGCGTGGTCCACGTTGGTGTCCAGCAGGTTGATGGAGTCGTCGCCGGCGGTGGCCAGGGTACGGCCGTCGGGACTGTAGGCAGCTGTGTCGATCGCGCCCGTGTGGCCGATGGACAGTGGTTCTCCTTGCGCGTGGGGGTTGTTGGAGTCGGTGGTGTCCCACGGGCGTACGGTGTGGTCGCCGCTCGCACTCGTTAGGGTTCGGCCGTCGGGGCTGTAGCCAACCCAGTAAACGGGGCCGGTGTGGCCGGTGAGCGTGGGGCCCAGCACTCTGGGGTGCTTCGGGTCGGCCAGGTCCCACAGCTGGATGGTGTGGCCGGCGCCGGCCGTGGCCAGCACCGCGCTGCGGGGGTGGAAGGCGGCCCAGAGGATGCCGCCGGTGTCGCCGGTGACGAGGGGCGGCTGGGCTGTGGGGCGGGTGGCGTCGCGCAGGTCCCAGACGCGGACTTTGTCGTCGGCGCTGGAGGCGGCAAGGAGATGACCGTCTGGGCTGAAGCCGGCCCAGTGGCTGGGGCTGATCTGCCCGCTCAGGGCGGGTGCTGCAGGGTGAGGGTGGGCGGGGTCGGTGGTGTCCCACAGTTGCAGGGTGTAGCCGGGCCCTTCGGTGGCCATGAGGTGGCCGCTGGGGCTGAAGGCCAGTGCGTGGCAGGGGGTGTTGGTGCCTGTTCTGATGGCTCCCAGGGGTCTGGGGTGTCTGGCGTCCGTGGTGTTCCACAGGCGGACCTCCCCGGTGCTGCCGGTGGCCAGGGTGCGGGCGTCCGGGGTGTAGGCGAGCGAGGTGACCGGGGTGGTGCTGGTGGTCAGGAGCATGCCTTGCTGGGAGGTGCGGTTGGGGGTGGACATGTTCCACAGGCGTACGGTCCGGTCGTCGCCGGCGCCGGCGAGCGATTGCCCGTCGGGACTGTAGGCCAGTGCAGTCGTGGGCCCGGTGGGGCCGGGCAGGGTGGTGGAGGGCAGGTCCCACAGGCGCGCCGTGTGGTCGTCGCTGGCGCTGGCCAGCGTGCGGCCGTCGGGGCTGAAGGCGAGCCAGTTGATGAACCCGGTGTGGCCGGCCATTGGGGGGCCCAGGGGGGTTGGGTGGCGCAGGTCGCTGAGGTCCCAGCGGCGGATTGTGTGGTCGGCTCCGCCTGTGGCCAGGGTGCGTCCGTCCGGGCTGAAGGCGACGGCGAGAATGGTGTCGGTATGGCCGGTCAGGGGAGGGCCGAGGGGGGTGGGCCGGGCGGGATTGGTGATGTCCCAGAGTCGGATGGTGCGGTCGTTGCCGACGCTGGCCAGGGTGCGACTGTCGGGGCTGAAGGCGACCGCGTAGACGACGTCCGTGTGCCCGGTGAGAGGTGACCCCCAGGCGGAGGGGTGGGACGGGTCGGTGATGTTCCACAGGCGGATGGTGTGGTCGTGGCCGGCACTGGCGACAGTCCGGCCGTCAGGGCTGCAGGAGGCCGAGGCCACGGAGTCGCTGTGGCCGGTCAGCGGGGCGGCGAGCGGGGCTGGCCGGGCGGGATTGGTGACGTTCCACAGACGGACGGTGCGGTCGTGGCCGGCACTGGCGAGGGTGTGGCCGTCGGGGCTGAAGCAGACCGAGAAGACGTAGTCGGTGTGGCCGGTCAGCGGGGCGCCGAGCGCGGTGGCCCGGCCAGGGGCGGTCACGTTCCACAGGCGGATCGTGCGGTCGCGACTGGCGCTGGCCAGGGTGTGGCCGTCGGGGCTGAATTGCAGCCAGTACACCCAACTGCTGTGGCCGGTGAGGGCGTTGCCGAGGGGTGTGGGGTGGGCGGGATCACTGGTGTCCCACAAGCGGATGGTGTTGTCGCCCGAACCCGTGGCCAGGGTGTGGCCGTCGAGACTGTAGGCAACGGCGTAGACCGCCTGGGTGTGCCCGCGCAGCGGCGTGGACAGAGCAGTATCGGCGGTGTCGAGAAGGCTGGTGGCTGTGTCCGTGGTGGGGCGGATGCGGTATGCGGCCAGGCGCAACTGTGCAGCCAGGGAAGGGTCGTTGGCGCGGAGTTGGTCGGCTTCGGCCATGGCCTGCTCCGCCACCGCCCAATCGCGCTGCGTGCGGGCGGTGGCGCGCTGGTTGAAGGCTACGACGGCGAACGTAGTGGCAAGGGTGGCCAGAACGGCCAGTAGGACGAGGGCCAGGGAACGGAGTCGTAAGCGGCGGCTCGCGGAGAGACGCTCATGGTCGCGCACTGCGAGCGAGGCGCCGAGGAACCGGTGTTCCAGCTCGGTGAGGTCACCGCGCCGTCCGGCGAACGTCTCCTGGGCCGTGGCCAGACGGGTGCCCCTGTACAGGGCCCCGGGGTCATCGTCGAGATTGTGCCAGTCCCGTGCAGCGTCGGTCAGCCTGCGGTGCTCTCGCAGGCGTTGACGATCCTCGTCGATCCAGGACCGCAAGCGGGGCCAGGCCGTGAGCAGTGCCTCGTGGGCGAGGTCGACGGTGCCCTCGCCGAGGGTGATCAGGCGCGCCTCGGCCAGGCGCTCGATCACCTCATTGCCGGGCGCGGCAGGGTCAGTCGCGTCGAGTTCCGAGCGTTGGATGAGGCGTCGGGTGTCGGCGGTCCCGTCACCCGGCGCCACCAGCCTGAGCAGAATGCCCTGGGCCAGCGCGGCCTGCGACGGAGTCAAACTGTCGTAGAACTTCTCCGCCGTCTGGGCGAGTGCGCCGCGGACACCGCCGGCTGCCTGGTATGCGGCCAGGGTAAGTGTGCGGCCCTTGCGGCGGCGCCAGGTCTCCAGCAGCGCGTGAGACATCAGAGGCAACGCGCCGGGCTCGTCAGCGGTATCGGCGATGACGCGGTTCGCCAGGACCCGTTCTACGACCCATCCCTCGGCCATGGCCGGTTTGATGACCGCTTCGCGCAGCTCTGTCCGGGTCATCGGGCCGACCAACAACGCCGCATCGCGTTGCGCTTCGACCAGGCCGCGGTGTTGCGCCCACCGGCCGTAGAAGTCCGCGCGGGTGGCGACCACAACCCGGAGTCGGTTGGCGGGGTCGCGGGCGGTGAGGAGCAGTTCGATGAAGGCACGCCGCTCCGCCGGTTCGCGACACAGCGTGTACACCTCCTCGAATTGATCGATGACGAAGGTCGCATCCTCACGCCCTCTGGTAGACGCGCAGCCCAACAACCGGGCGTGGGAACGCATGGGGTGGTGGCCGGGAGCGAGGATTCGAATGGTTCGCGGCTCCGCCGTGTTGCGGGATTTCTGGAGCACGGGGATCAGTCCGGCGCGCAGCAGGGAGGATTTGCCGCTGCCCGAGGGGCCGAAGACGCTGACGAATCGATGGTCGCGTACGAGGGCGACAAGTTCCGCGGTGAGCTGATCCCGTCCGAAGAACCGGTCGGCGTCGCCTACTTGGTACCGAGCCAGGCCCGGGTAGGGGGCGGGGCTTGTGGGGTCGGCGGCACGTTCGTCAGCGATCGCGTCGGCGGCTGCCTGCCAGCGCGTACGCCACGCTGCCGTATCGCCGCCGCATGCCTCCACGAAGCCCAATGTCACGGCGAGCGTGGGAAATCGCTCGCCGCCGGCCGCTTGTGACAACGCGGTGACGGAGTACGGCGCGCTCGCCGCCATCGTCCGGTAGGTGGGGGAACCGGCTTGCCGTCGTAGTTCGCGCAGCGCTTGCGCGAACACCCCGGCCGGCCCGGTGTCTGCGTTCACCGGTTTTTCGCGACGCCCCACGGCTCCCCCCGCCTCTGGGCACTTCCGAGCGCGAGCGACGCTACAACACCACTCACCTGCGGTGCAGGAGCATTCTCGGCCAGCCAGCGGCAGGCCGGGCACGAGCAGAGTTTTGTTTGCGCTGCCGGTACCGGGGTGCTGAACAATCTCTCGGTTGCTGAAATCGGCTCCGGACGAGGGGAGCAGCCCCGGCGCAGGTGCCGAGCGGCCGGCATCCCCTCCACGTCCGTGAACAAAGGAGAACCGCATGATCGGCAAAACCCTCTCCATCCGGGCAGGCATCGCAGGGGCATCCGCGGTGCTGGCCGTCATCGGCGCCGTCGCCCTGTCGGCGGGCCCCGCAGCCGCCGCACCGGCAATGGGTACTGCGGCCGTGACACCGGCGCACTTCACCTGCACTTACACCACTGACGAACCGCAACTGAGCGTTGGCAGTAGCCAGCACACCGCGGTCAAGCAAGCCCAGTGCCAGCTCAACAGCGTCCTGGACCGTCGCGTAACCGTCGACGGGATCTTCGGTAGCGGAACCAAGAGCGCGACCATCGCCTTCCAGCAATGCGCAGGCCTGTCCGCCGACGGCATCATCGGACCGAACACCTGGTCCGCGCTGGACAACTGGTGGCTGAACGACATCGACTGCCACAAGTAGCCGAGCTTCGCCGATCCCCGGCGGGTGAGAGCAACTGACGTCGCGTCCGGCCAAGGCCGATCCCTGCCGCCGGCCGGACGCGACCCCCGCTCGGACCATCCGCCCAGCACGACCGAATCCGCCTCTGTCCATCAGGAGGAACCCATGTCCTGCCGTTCGTCTCGTTCGACCGTGGCCCGATGGGGCATCGCCGTTCTCGGTTCCGCGGCCCTGCTGTGCTCCGCGACGATCACGGATGCCACTGCCGATACCCCGGCGGGGGCCTGCCGGTACGCCCCATGGAACAGTTGGCACACGCCGCCGACCGCAGCGGAAGTCGGCCAACTCCAGTGCGAACTCAGCTACGCGCTGACCAGCTACCACGGACCCGTGACGGGCATCTTCGATCCATCCACCCGCCAGGCACTGCGCCGCTTCCAAAGCTGTGACGGGCTTCCCGCCGACGCTGTCTACGGCCGGGCCACTCAGATGGAGCTGTACCGCGTCTACTCCAGTGGACCTCTCGTCTGCTGAAAACCAGTGAACCCTGACGCTGATGAGGCTCTGCGAAATTCCAAGAATCGCCATCAAGGCAAGACGTGTGGCACGGGGTCTGTGGGGCACCGAGGCCCGGCCGGCCATGTACGGCTCAACGCGGTGACAGCGCCTGGGGCAATGGTCGTGTGCTGAACTCCGCGGCACAGGACGTGGTGAGCAGGGTCAGTCCGGCCTTGGTCGTGCCATAGACCCCCATGTTAGGAACGGCGAACTGGCTCCACCGCGGGGTGTTGACGATCACGCCCTCGCCCCGAGCGGGCATCTTCGGCGCGAGCTCCGCGAGGAAGCGGACTGTAAGACGTTCGGACTAGCAATCCGCTTTGAAGATCGTGGCGTGGTGCAGGGTGCTCTTCGGATCGAGCTTTAGGGAATGTCCACGGGCGGCAGGGCGGGAGGGGACATGGGGGAGACGTCGACGGGCGGGAGGGGACCGAAGGGGTCGGGGGGGTCCAAGAAGGATGGTGGAGGGGCGGGCTCGGCGGGGTTCGCAGGGTCTGCGGGGTTGGGGGCGTTCGGTCCGATGTCGTCCGGCGGGGTTGGGCCGAACGCAGGCTGCGTAACGCCGATGATGGGGGTTGGCGCCGAGGAGCTTCCGTGATGAGAGTGGGCAATGATCAACACCAAGATCAGCAGCCCGATCACGCCGAACGCCGCCGACCCTGAACATCCCGGTGTACAAGGGGAGGGCGCTGGTTGCGTCGACTTCGGCCTCGGCGGTGTGTCGCCACTCGAAGTCGGTTTCGGCCGTGTGCCTCCGGGGGCAGTGCCGACGGCTCGGGGTGGTGTGGCGGCGCTGTTGCCCCGTCCACTCTTGGAATTGGCGCGTTTGGCCGCGCCGACTCCATAACTGTCGGCATTATTGGCGCCGGTTGGCGGGCTAGGAGGGTTTGGCAGGGTGCGATGGTGATTGTCGATCGGGCTGGATTGATCGGTGTCGCTGTGATGGTGATGGTGATGGTTGCTCTGGCTGGGCTGATGGTTGCCGCTGTGATGGTGATTGTCACCACCACTGTGATGGTGGGTGCCTCCACTGTGGGTGCCTCCACTGTGGTGGCCGCCACTGTGGTGGTGGCTGTCTCCGTAGTTGCTCCCCGAGAAAGAATCGCTCATCCCCCACCCCTGCTACTCGGCCGCGGGCCGGCGCGGTCGCTCCGCTGAGACGCGCGAGCGCGACGGCTGGTCCGGCCCGGCGCCGAAGCGTGGCCCGGCAACTCCAGTCCGAGGTGGGTTTTTTCCCGCTGGGCATGGTCAGAAAACGCGGCCACGAGAGACGAACGGTGCCGCCGACACCGCGCCGGAGCACGAATTCGGCTCGGCCGTAGAGTTGCCTTTTGATCTTCTTGATGCGGTTCACGGCACCCTCGATGCTGCCCGAGTTCCAGTCCAAGGTCAGCCCGGCTGACACAGCGTCGAAGTCTCGGTGCAGGTGGAGTGCGAAGCCGGTGAGACCAGGTAGCTGGCTGGCGTCGACTGCGGCGATCCAGGTGGGGAGTGTGGCATGGTCCACCTGACGGGGACTCAGTGACCGCCCCCGTCGGCATGTGGATCAAACACCGCTCGTCCACAGATTGGACATGACACAGATCACACGTCACCGCGCAGAGCACGCTTGCGATCGCTGACGGACATCGCGCCTGGTCGTGACACCTGTCATGTGAACACATGAAGCTAATCACTGCACAGGCGCAGACGCGAAGTGCAAAGATCTGCCCATGAACGTAATGGCAGAGCAAAATATGATTGAGGTCATAGAGCTGTGGCGGCGTTACGGACCACCGGGTGATGCCGGCTTCGACGCGGTGCGGGGGGTGGATCTGACGGTGTCACGCGGGCGGCTCCTCGCCCTGCTCGGAACGAACGGTGCGGGCAAGACCTCTCTGGTCGAACTCTTGGAGGGGCTCGCAAGGCCCAGCAGCGGGAGCATCCGTCTGTTCGGCGATCTCGATCCGATCCGCGACCGTGCCCGCATACGCCCCCGTACCGGCGTGATGTTGCAAGAAGGCGGTTTCCCCGGCGACTTGACGGTCCGCGAAACGGTCCGGATGTGGGCCGCCTGCACGACCCGCGCCCGCCCGTGTGACGAGGCGCTGGAAATGGTCGGACTCGCGGGGCGCGGGGGCGTGACAGTCAAGCACCTCTCCGGAGGCGAGAAGCGCCGCCTCGACCTGGCGCTGGCCACACTGGGCCGGCCCCAACTGCTCTTCCTGGACGAGCCCACCACGGGGATGGACCCCGAGGGCCGGCACGATGTCTGGCGCATCATCGAGGACCTGCGCGCGGGAGGCACCACGGTCGTGCTCACCACGCATTACCTGGAGGAGGCCGAACGGCTCGCAGACCAGCTGGCGATCATGCACGCGGGGCAGATCTCGGTCACGGGCACGGTGGCCGAGATCGTCGCCGCCCACCCCTCCACGCTCGGCTTCCGGCTGCCGTCCGCCCTCACCCCGGCCGACCTGCCCGGTCCGGCCGTGCTGCGCGCCGAGGCCAGGCTCGCCCCGGGCGGCCGGATCGAGCTGCGGACCGGCGACCTCCAGCACACCACCACCGAGGTCCTCACCTGGGCCCGTGACCGCCGGGTCGAGATAAGCGAACTCGCCGCCAGCTCGGCCTCGTTGAACGAAGCCTTCCTCCGGATCGCCGGTCAGAGTGCGAAGGACCCCGCATGAGCACCTCCAGCTCCCCCACCCCTTTTGGCGTCCCCGCTCCCTGCGGCTCCGTCACCACCGCCCCGGGGCACTTCGCCGCGCTGTCGCGCGCCGAACTCGCACTGTTCTGGCGCAGCAAGAGCAATCTGTTCAACGTCCTGGTCATCCCGGCCATGATCGTCATGGGCACCACGACGATCATGAAGCAGTTCGACCTCACCGGCGCGGGCCTCGCCATGGGCCAAGTCATGATCTCCACGTCGGCCGGCGTCGTCCTGGTCATGGCCTTGTACGCACCACTCATCGGCACCTACGTCCTGCGCCGCGAGGAACACGTCCTCAAGCGGCTGCGGACCGGCGAAGTCGGCGATGTCGTCATCCTCGCGGCTCCCGCCGTACCCATGGCCCTGGCCGCGCTCGTCCAGTTCGCCCTCATCTCCGGAGCCGTCGCGGCCGTGGCCGGTCTCGGCCTGCCGGCCGCCCCGCACCTGGTGGTGCTCGGCATCGTGCTGGGCACCGTCCTCACCGCCGCCGTCGCCGCCCTCAGCACCGCCGCCGCCCGCACTGCGGAGAGCGCCCAGGGCATCAGCACCATCGGATTCCTGCTGCTCCTGCTCACCTCGGGCACCCTCGTCCCGCTGGAGACGCTCCCCCCGGCGTTCGGGGCCGTCCTGCGCTACTTTCCGCTCACCCCGGTCATCGAACTGGTCCGAGCCGGCTGGAGCGGCCGCGGCGCGGACCCCTCCCACGCCTTGACATGCGTCGCCGTCCTGCTGGCCTGGACGCTCCTCTGCACCTGGGCCGCCCACCGGCGATTCCGCTGGGAGCCGCGCACGTGACCTCTGACGTTGAGCCGGTCAGGCACATGACGTTCGCCGCGGACCCCGCGACCTCGCACGCGACCTCCGGCGTGGACCCGGCCGCGCCCCCCTCGGCGCGTTACCAGACCGACGTGCAGCGGGCTACGACCCACACGCGCTGGATGCTCTGCTTGATGCCGCGGCTGCTGCTGGCCTCCCTGTTGTGGCCGCTGCTCGCCCACCCGACCACGGCGGACCCGGCGCACCTGCCCGACGGCATCGGATGGATGGTCGCCGCTGTCACCGCCGTGCAGGGGCTCGGTGCCACCACGACGATCGCGTACGGCATCGGCCGCGCCGGGCGCTCGGCCGTCCTCCTCTCCGCCATGGCCGCGTTGACCGTCCTCGAACTGTCCCTGCTGCCCTGGGCGTACGACATCGGCCCGATCGGCCATACCCGTGGCCTGATCCTGGCCTCCATCCTGGTGGCCCTCCCTCTGGCCTTCGCCCTGTCCCTGGTGCTGACGCAGCTCCCTACCTCGCGCTGGCGCTCGCGCAGTCCCTCGTTGCGGGCGCCCTGGCGATAGCCGCCGACCGGGCCACCGCCCCTGCCGTACTCGTCTTCACCGTCACGACCTGGGCGACCATCAGCACGCTGATGCGCTCCTCCGTTTGGTTCCTCATCGGCCGCAACCTCTCGGTGATCGCCCTCAAGGCCGAACTCGCCCAGCGGCTCTCCCATGACCCGAGGGCGCAGTCCGAGATGGGGCAGGTGCAGCGTCTCACCCGCGGCCTCCACCACGAGATCCGCGAGGTCGTCAACGGCTACCGCTCCACCGACCTCGCCACCGAACTCCAAGGCGCCCGGGCCATCCTGGAGGCCGCGGGCATCGCATGCCGGATCCGGCGCCGACGGCAGCGGTCCTGACCCAGGAGGCCCAGACCGCACTCGGCTGGGTCGTGCGCGAAGGCGTGACCAACGTTCTGCGCCACTCCCAGGCCGCCACGTGCACCGTCGAACTCGCCGACGCCGCGGATGGCCGTATCCGCCTCGACCTCGTCAACGACGGGACCGGCCAGCAGGCCGGGTCGCCCCTCGGCAACGGTCTCGCCGGGCTCGTCGAACGCCTCGCCCCACTCGGCGGAACCCTGCGCCACGGCCCCGCGACCGCCGACACCTACCGACTCACCGTGTACCTACCCACAGGGAGCAACTCATGATCCGCGTACTGCTGGCCGACGACGAACACCTCATCCGCGGCGCCTTCGCCGCCCTGCTCTCGCTGGAAGAGGACCTGGAAATCGTGGCCGAGGCGGCCACCGGCCCTGACGCGATCACGATGGCCCTGCAGCACCAGCCCGACGTCGCCCTCCTCGACCTCCAGATGCCGGGCAAGGACGGAGTGGCTGTGGTCGAAGAGCTCACCCAAACCCTCCCGTCCTGCAAAACCATGATTGTCACGAGCCATGGCCTGCCCGGCCAGCTCAAGCGCGCCCTTACCCATGGCGTCAGGGGCTTCGTCCCCAAAACAGTCTCCGCCCACGACCTCGCCACCATCATCCGCAATGTCCACTCCGGCAGCCGCTACATCGACCCCGTCCTCGCCGCCGACGCCATCAGCGCGGGCGCCTCTCCGCTCAGTGCCCGCGAGACCGACATCCTGTCCCTCTCAACCGACGGCGCCCCGATCGAGGAGGTGGCCGAACGTGCCGCCCTCGCGCCGGGAACCGTCCGGAATTATCTGTCCTCGGTCACCACCAAACTGGGCGCCGAGAACCGCCACGCAGCAGCCCATCTAGCCCGCCAACGCGGCTGGATCGACTAGCGTCCTGCGCCCAAGACGCCGTTGGCAGAAGCGTGTCTGCCAAACGTTCGGCATTCCAAGATTTTCGCAGGCGTTGGTCAGGCTGCTTGGTTTCGACCCGGCTAGGCAGGTTCGCTTGGATCAGTCGGTCGTTGGACCGGGTGTGCCCTTGACCGATGCGCAGTGGGCGCGGATCGAGCCGTTGCTCCCGGACCGGACCCGAAGCGGAGCGGTCGCTGGCGGAACCACCGTGAGGTGATCGACGCGATCGCCTACAAGTTCCGGACCGGCACGCAGTGGGTGCACTTGCTGGAGAAGTACGGCAACTGGCGGGGCGTCCACAACCGGCTGCGGATGTGGGCGGTGGACGGAACGTGGGAGCGGGTGTTCACCACCCTGGTGGCCCGGGCCGATGCCGACGAAGACCTGAGGTGGGCACTGTCGGTGGACTCCACGATCGTGCGGGCTCACCAGCACGCTGCCGGGGCCCGCAAGAGGGGGCACCGGCAGGCGAACCGCACGACCACGCCATCGGCCGCCCCCGCGGCGGACTGACCACCGAAATCCACCTCGCCGCCTACGGCCGCTGCCGGCGCTTGGCCTTCCACCTCACCGCCGGCCAGGCCGGCGACGCACCTGCCTTCACCGAGGTGCTGGCCGGCCGGCGCGTTCCCCGACAGCGCATCGTCCGCGCACCAGACCGGACATGGTCCTGGCCGGCCAGGCCTGCTCCTCCCGCGAGATCCGCGATCATCTGCGCAGACGCGGCATCCGGGCGGTGATCCGGTGATCCCGGAACGGGCCGACCAGCAGGCCACCGCCGACGGCGCGGACCGGCCGGCGGCAGACCACCGGCCTTCGACCACGAGGCGTACAAGCAACGCAACACCGTCGAGCGGTGCATCAACAGGGCTTGGTACTGGTGAGCTCGCGTATTCAACTGTCGCGAGTATTGCTGGCCAAAGCGTCGGTGCGGTCACTGTGTGTTGGGGTGCCGCAGGTCATGATCTGTGCTGGCAGCTCCTCGCGTTCTGGCCGTTGGTGGATAACCTGCCCTCATGCCGCTGAACGTCCCCAAAGAGATCAAGCGTGTGAACAAGCAGGTCCTCATAGAGCTGAGTTCGAAGAGCGAGCGTCTCAACCTCGGCAGGGGACGCGAGCCTGGATGGCTGGATCAGTACCTGGCCGACGATGTGACGGGGTCTCTGCGAGCGATCCTTCTTGAGCGTCCTCCCAAGCCCTGTTATCGCTGCCTCGTCCTGATCAAGCGGGCCGACCGGGAAGCCGAGCACTTCCTGCTCGACGTGCTGCCGGAGGATTTCGACCGGCTTGAGGACATCGTCGGCGAGGATCTGCTCACGTTCACGCGCTGGGCGTTGTCCCAGGTCCCGTTGAGTCCTCTTCCTGCGGAGTAGCAGGTTCATCCGGCGGACCGCAGATTCAGGTACTGCTCTGTGGGGTCCAGCCGGGTGGTGACCGCCAGTGGTCTCCGGCGGCGTATCGGCTCCAGGTGCCTCCGGCCTCGGACGCGAGCTTGGCCGTGGTGACCCGGTGATAGCCGAGAGCCTCAGCGACGACCGGCGCGGGCATTTCCAGAACGTGTTGCCGGATCCCGGCTGTGCGGCCAGCCGTGGTCGGGATGCCGATGTCGTTGATGAGCGCGGCAAGAGCGTCGGGGTGCATCGGTTCTCCGGCCCGGCGGCCGGGGAACAGCCACCGGGAGGCGTGGTTGGTCGCAGTGTTCATGTTGTCCCGGCTGCTGATCCAACGATCTAGCAGTTCCGCGAGCGGTTCTGGCACTGGGGACGGCGGTTCGCCGAGGCGGAGAAACGTCTGGTCGTTGCTGTGGCCGACATCGTCCAGGGTGAGGCGCACGACTCGGCTGAGTGGTTGGGCATAGAGCAGGACGATCACGCCCGCGACCCGAGTACGAAGCGGCAGGTCTGGGTCGGTGAGGAGATGCCCGATCAGTTCCAGTCGTTCGGGCTGCGGCATCGGGGTGGCCCGGCGGATGTGGACCGGGGGCAGCCGGAAGGGCCGGATGAGCTTGCTGGCCGAGCACCAGAGCAGGAAGGCTCGCATGGTGTTGCGGGTGTACTCGTTCTGCTCGGTGTGCCAGGCGTCGATGCCGGTCTGACCGCAGGTGCCAAGGGTGTGATCACGGGCGGAGAGCCAGGTGAGGAAGGCTGTGGCCTGCTTAACCTGGTCAGCGGCATGTCGACGGGCTGCCGGTGTGATCGGCTTCTTCTGGCTGCTGGTCCGTAGGCGTGGGAGCACTTCCCAGGTGGCGAACCGGCGGATGACCTGAGCGTGGTCGGGGTCAGGAATGTCGGCGAGGTGGCCAATGAGCCATCGTTCGAGCGAGCAGATCCGCTTGTCGACGGCGGGTAGGACACCGCAGGACATGAGTAGTTCCCGCAGGTGGGCGGCGGCCCGCCAGGGTTCGAGGCTGTGGAAGGCTTCGTGGGTCAGCTCGATGTCGCCGGTGGCGAGTCGGCGTAGCCAGTCGGCGGTGGAGTCGGGGCGTTCCTTGTTCCGGTCGAGCCAGGCGAGGCCGGACAACGGGCTGTCCATGGTGCGGAGCAAGTCGGCGAGCGGAACGAGTTCGGGGCGGATGCGGCCGGTGCCGTCGTCCAGTAGCTGGGATAGCCGGTCGGCAACGGTGCAGCGGGTGCAGAGCCGGCCTCCGTGCAGCTTGCTTTCCTCTCCGCAGCGGGAGCATCGATAGGACATCATGAAGCCCGCGCAGTCGGAGCAGATCGGCGTGCGGTCGCTCGGACGTAGGCCGGGAAGAGCACGCTCGACTCGGCATTCGGGACAGGTTCCACGAACGCAGAGAGCTTTGTCGTGGCAGGTGCGGCAGACATAGCCGTCGGGCCAGCGGGCGGCGAACCAGCCGTGGCGTTGACAGCGGGCGCACGTCCTCTTGTGCCAGCGTTCGCACTTCTCGGGGGTGTAGGCGGGGCTCACTCGTCAGGAAGGATTCGGGCCGGTCGGGGCCGCAGCTTCGCGACCGCCGTCGGCAAGGCAGGGAGATCACCGGTCGCGGTCTTGCGGACTCCGGCGTTCTCGGCGGTCGTGGTGACCAGGTCTGCCGGCGTGCAGGAGAAGATGTCGCAGAACGCGGCCAGGACCTGGAGCGACAACCGCTCGGGGGTGCCGGAGACCAGTCGGTGGACCTGGGAAGCTGACAGTTCGATGCCGCGGTCGCGTAGTAGCGGCACCAGCTCGGTGGTGGTGAACATGCCGTGAGTGCCCATCAGTTCGCGCAACTTCCACGTGTAGCCGACCTTGCGTTTCACCTCTGCCTCCCGGCCTGGCTGTTCAGGGCGGCGGCAATGGTGCCGTCCAGATGTCGGCGGAGTGTGCGGGTGCGGAAGTCGGAGCTCACACAGGTGTAGATCGCGGTCGTGCTTGCGTGGTCGTGACCGACCTGCTTCTGGACGAACCGCGGGTCCCAGCCGGCCTCGATCAGATGGGTGACGTAGGACCTGCGGAAGGAATGGAAGTCCAGTCCCTCGTCCAGGCCAAGGGCCTGACGGTAGGTGATGAACCGGGAGTTGAGCCGCTGACAGCCGATCCGCAGTCCGCGCTCGGAGGGCCAGGCGGCCGGGTTCCCTTCGCCTCCGAACAGTGGCCGGACCTCGGTGAACCACTCGTCCAGGATGTCGGGGGCCCAGTCCCAGACGGTCAGCACTGTGCGTCGCTTGGGCGGCGAGCCCTTCTTGGCTTTGCCGAACCGGACGCGGCATAGACCGAACTCGCCGTACTCGGCTCCGTGAGGGTTGCGGCCGAAGTCAGCGGCGTCCAGCATCCGTGTTTCGTTGCGTCGCGTGCCGAAGGCGTACGCGGTCTTGAACAACGTCGCGTCGCGGAACGCGGGCAGCCAGCCCTTGCGGCCGAAGGCCCGGATGCGAGCCACCTCGTCGTCGCAGTGGGCAAAGAAGGCGTGCAGCTCGGCCTTGGTGAAGGCACGCTTCTTCGCATCGGATTCGTTGTCCTGGACGTGCACCGCAGTGTTCCACTCGTGCACGATCTGGACCGGATGGGAGCCGAATCGCTCTTCACACGTGGTGGCCCATTCGTAGAGGGGGTCGGTGGCGAAGTGGCAGAAGGAGCGGATGGCCCCGGAGTACGAGCGGATCGTCGAACGCTTCAGATCACGCAACGAGCGCAGGTCACCGAGCCATTCATCCACCATGGCCGGCGTCCACTGCCAGGGGAATGCGTTCACGTGGGCGGTGAACGCCTTCACCGTGTTCTCCCGTCCCTCGACAGTCGAGCGGGCCAGGTTCCGTGCGAGTTGCTGATTGGCGAATCCGCCCAGCATCGCGGAGAAGACCTGTTCCTCCGGCCGCAGCAGTGCGACGCCGTCCGTCAGGTGCAGTCTCGCCGCCCCCCGGGACCGTCCCGTTGAACCTCACTGTCCACCACTCTCCGTAGCTCGCATCCAATGCGAGAAAACCGCATCGGATGCGAGTCGGGGGCGAAATCGCAGGCCGCCCATCCGGACGAGTGACAGCGGCTGGCCATCGGGGCTCGCCAGCCGCTACCGTCGCGCGACGCAACGGAGCCCGACGCCCCTGTTCAGCGACGCGTCGTCCGCCCTTGCTGGTGCAGACACATCAACCGTCGCCAGTTCGCATCCAATGCAATTGGCGGCAGTTGGAACATCGGTACAGCCATTGACGCCAAGCACTTGATCATGGTTGCGAGCTGAGCGTTGTGGCGTCCGGCCGGGGGCGGGGGACGTCGGCGTTCTGGAGTGTGGCGAAGTCGGCGTGGGCCGCCTCGATGGCCTCGGGGTACACCTCCCGCTTCTCGTGCACGGCGAGCGCCCGGTAGATGCTCCCGAGGCTGGGGTTCTGCCCCTTGCGCTTGCCGGTGGCGATCCACAGATCGGGGCGGATCTGCTCGACCGACTCCCCGAGCGCCTTCCGGCGGAGCACGGTGTGCAGCATGTCGTCGGTGATCACCTGGGGCCTGCCGCCGTGCTTGCCCTTGCGGGCCGCGGCGTCGAGCCCTTCGAGCGTGGACTCGCGGATGTTCTCCCGCTCCGTCTCGGCCATCGCGGCGAAGAACGCGAACAGCAGCCTGCCGTGCCGCTGGGGTCGTACGACCCTGCCAGGGGCCCGGCGAGCATCTCCAGGACCAGGCCGTGGGCGGCCAGGTGGTCGGCGAGCGCGGTCAGTTCGGCGGCATCACGGCCGAGCCGCTTCATCTCGTACATGGTGAAGATGACCCGGCAGTGCGGGGCGTGGGCCTTGATCTCGCGGGCTGCCTGGAGCGCTGCCTCGAACTGCGGACGCACCCGCACCCGGGTACTGATCTTCTCGCTGAAGATTTTGTCGCGCGGGATGCCGCGCCCCGCGAGTGCGTCGAGCTGCGACTGTGTCTTCCTCCGTGGTGTGTGGTGGTCGTTACCCGTGTTGGTGCGGGTCGGTTGAATGGTCTGAGACGCGTCGGCGGGTGCGGAGTTCGGCCTCGGCCGTGACCGCCAGGGCGACGACCGTCAGCAGGGAAAGCAGTACCCAGGCCGGGGTGAAGCTGCTGGTGAGGTCGACCAGCAGGCCGAGCACGGGCGGCACCGTGACGATGGCGATCTGGTTGACGGACATAGCCAGACCCAGGGCAAAGCCGGTCTTGCCCGGTGGAGCCGCTTCGGTGATGTAGGCGACCCACGGGCCGTACCAGCCGAATCCGAAGAAGCCAAGCCAGACGAAGACCCCGGAAGCGACGATTGGTGCCCGCCCGGCCGGTGTCATCAGCACGACCAGCCCGGCGATCACAGCAACCATGCAGACCAGCACGACGGCATAGCGCCCGGAACGGCTCCGGTCGCTCCAGGCCGCCAGACATATCCGGCCCGCAACGCCCGCACCCTGTGATGCCACCAGGATCAGGGCTGCCTGTCCGGTGTCGACCGATGACGCCTGGTGAAGGTGGAGCACCGTCAGGATGCCCACGCCGCACTGCACCGAGATCAGGCTGGTCCCCGACAGCGTGATCTTCACCATGGACGGTTCACGCAGCATGCGCAGCCGGCGCGAAGCTGCGCCGCGAGCGCTTCTGACGGTTCCCCGCTCCGCGGGGCAGGAACGGCGGGCGGCTGACGGTAGCAGCCCATGAAGAGGCCGGCACCCAGCAGCGCGACGAAGCCGCCAGTCAGCAGCGTCGCCCGCCAACCGAACTCCTCAGCGACGAGCGGCAGTACGGCCGAGGCGAGCGCCGCCCCCAGCGGCAGCCCGGCCTGCCGGATACCCATCGCGAACCCGCGCTGTGACGCGTCGAACCAGGAGGCCACCGACTTGCTCCCGCCCGGCTGAACGGTGCTGTACCCCGTACCGACCACCAGGAGCGCGACCAACAGGGCCGTGTATCCCGGCGCCAGACTCCCCGCGCCCAGAGCCAGCGCGACCACGCTGGCCCCGATCCCCACCACCCATCGCTCGCTGTAGCGGTCCAGTAATTCGCCGGCCACCAACAGCCCGGCCAGCGGCACGATCTGGGCCGCCGAAACCAGCAGACCCAGCTGCGCCGTGCTCAGGCTCAGGGCGCTCTGCATATGGACGCCGAGTGCCCCGATGCCGCCCACGAAGAAGCCGGAGGCAGCCTGGGTGAAGGTGGCGATGCCCAGCACGATCCAGCGATAGCGCCACGGGTCGCGGGCCTGGGATCCGTGGCGTCTGGCGGTTTGTTGTGTCATGGCGACCACACTGTTGTAATAGTCTTATGATGCTCAACCCTTACGGTGAGGATGCGGTGAACCTGGCTGCGGACCTGGCCAACCGCCGGCCTGAGAGCGCGGATGAGCTGGCAGACCGCTGCCGCGCCGCCGGGCTCGTGCTGGAGCGCCGGGTGACAGCAGACGATCTCGGCCGCGCCCTGGCCGCACTGGACGCCTGGGAGCGGATCGTCGACGCCGCCGAAGAGCAGGAGCGCGCCGATCTGCTGAACCGGATGCTGGCCGAGGCCGCCGCCTACCCGCGGCTGGTCTCCCACCCCGGTACCGGCTGGCATCTGCACTATCGGGACGCTGAGCAGCCGGTCGGCTCCGTACTGCTCACGCTGTTCGCGGTCGGTACCGCACTGCATCTGGCGGGCCGGGGCATGCACCGGCTGCGGCGCTGCGAAGTGATCGAGTGCGTCAGGGCCTTCGCCGACACCTCGCGCACCGCACGACAGCGCTACTGCTCACAGCGCTGCGCCAATCGCGACGCCGTCCGCAGGCACCGGGCGCGAGCTGCGGTCAACTGACCAGCTGCCGAGGTCGATTCATCGGTGCCCCCACTGTCCGCCTCCGGCTAACCGGGCACAAGGCGGCCCTGCTCGACCGGATCGCCGTCGCGGAGGGCCCCGGAGTTGCCGTCCAGGCAGAGGAATCCCGCGCACCCGCCGCCCAGCCGCGGGCAGAGGGCACCGCGTAGCCCGGGTCAGTCCAGGGCGCCGTCGTCCTCGTCCAGCTCGGGCGCGTCCGGGTCGCGCAGTGGGCGCAGGCCCTGGGTCGGAGTGGAGGGGGTGAAGCTGTAGCGGCCCGGGACGTTGAGGTTCTTGAACTTCAGCGGGGACAGACGAGCGACATCCGCATCGCTGATCTCGTGGCTCTCGGCACGCAGCTGGGCGACCGAAGCGTCGATGTACTTCGTCGTCCAGAGCACGACGGCATTCAGCACCAGGCCCAGCGAGCCGAGTTGGTCCTCCATGCCGTCCCGGTACGCCGGTTGGTGCCGCGCTTGCCGTGGCAGATGTCCCGGGGCATGGACGTCAGGACCTTGGAAAGAGAGCGGGACTCCAGGAGTTCCTCGATCCTCCCAGCCAGGAGTTTGCGCTGGTCAAGGACAGCAGCCAACGATCCGGCCAGGCTCGGGACGATCAGCGCTGCCGCCTCGGTAGCCGGAACGGTGACGGTCTGCTCGTCCAGGGCGGTGAAGATCTCCTCGACCAGTCGCTCGGCCATCCGCGGGGCCTTCGGCCGTAACAGCGTGACCAGCCGCCGCCATCCGGCCTTGTGGATCTGGGCCGGTGAACCGAACCGCTCCAGCAAGGCCAGCACCGCCGGGTGCTGCAACCGAGGCCCCAGCACCCGTTCGAGCGAAGGGTGGTTTGGGTCAGCAGGCCGTGGAGCCGGTTCGCGACCCTGGCGGCCCCGCCGGCCAGGTCGTCGTCGAACCCGACGGTCATCTACAGCTCGGCAATGGTCTCGTCCCCGCCGTCGATCGCCCGCAGCGTGTGCGGCATCGCGCGGGCCGCGTCCGCGATGATGAACGCGTCCTTCGCGTCCGTCTTCGCCTCACCGGGGTAGAGGTCGGCAATCCGACGCATCGTCAGCCCTGGAAGACAGGCGACCGCGCAGCCCATGTCGCGGGCGATGGCCAGCGGCAGGGCGCCGATCGAGGCCGGCTGATCGACAACGACCAGCACCGTTCCGTGCCTGGCCTGGAGTTCCGCGAAGAGCTCGCGGAGCTTGGGCCCGGTGTCGGGCAGGCGCTTGTCGAAGGCTTTCTTCCCGGCCGGTTTGACGGCGGTGGCGTGGTGTTCGCCCTTGCCGACGTCCAGACCGAGGAAGACGTCGATGTGGCCGGTGTCGATCACGTGCAGGCCCCTCCGGTCACGCTTTCGTCCGGCCTTGCCGGGGCACCGAGCTGCCACATCCACGTTACGGAGAGCTCTTCCGGCCCGGGTGAAGCCGGTGCTCCAGCCCCTCATCAGCGGTCCGTCGATGCCCCGGACCCGGTGACACCCCCGGATCATCAACAACAGGAGGGGGGAAGTCATGCCGGACCCGAAGGCCGACGGCCCCGTCGCGGAGCCACGAAGTCGGTAACGGGGGGGAGCGTGGTCAGGGCCCTACTGGGACTCGGGGAACGAGATTTTCCTGGCGTGGTGATACCAGGCTACGAACACCGTCAGGACGGCGGCACAGCCGCCGAGTGTCATGACGGTCGAGGGGGCGGAATGGTCGATGACGATGCCGCCCATCAGTGCTCCGGTGGAGAAGGTGGCCTGGAACGACGCTGTGAACACGACGGAGGAGGCCTCGGGGGAGTCGGGGTTGGCTTTGGCGAACCAGGTCTGCGAGCAGACCGGCACGGTGCCGTAGGCGATGCCCCAGACGATCAGCAGGGCGACCGCAACCAGGTCCCAGCGGCCGAGCACCGGCAGCAGCAGGGTCACGGAGGCGATCATCGCCGCGGCCGCCGCGAAGGTGGCCCGCGGGTACCGGGTCACGGCGGACCCGCCGAGGAAGTTGCCGACGATGCCCGCGACTCCGTAGATGAGCAGGTAGACCGTGATGAGTCGGGAGCTCACATGGGTCACCTGCTCCAGGAAGGGGGTGACGTAGGTGTAGGTGGCGAAGTGGGCCAGGACGATGAGAAAAGTCAGCGCCAGGGCGAACCGGGTGTTGATGCCGCGGAACATGCCGCTGAGCACCTTCAGGCGGGTCGCCTGCATGGCCGGGAGCGCGGGCACCGCCAGGAGCAGCATCACGAACACCGCGATGGTGAAGACGCCCATGACGAGGAACGTCGTCCGCCAGCCCGCGATGTCCCCGATGAATGTGCCGAGCGGGACGCCGAGCACCGAGCCGAGGGGCACTGCCGAGAAGATCACCGAGGTGGCCCGGCCCGCTTGCTCCGCCGGTACAAGCCGGACGGCGAGCCCAGCCCCGATGGACCAGAAGCCGCCGATGGTGACACCCACCATCATCCGCGAGATCAGGATCATCCAGTAGCTCGACGCCGCCGCAGCCAGGAAGTTGGCGAGCGCGAGGAGCAGGATGAACGCGCCGAGCATCACCCGCCGGTCGATCCCCGCGGTGACCACGGTCACCACCGGCGCGGAGATCGCGGCGAGGAAGCCGGGCATGGTCATCATCAGCCCGGCCATTCCGTCCGAGATGGTGAAGCTGGATCCGATTGATGTCAGCAGACCGATGGGGAGGATTTCAGTGGTGACGATCGCGAAGATTCCCATCATCACCGAGATCACGGCCAGCCAGGAGACCAGAGGGGAACGGAGAGTGGGTGCCGCTGAGGCTTCGCCGGAGGTGGTGGTTGCTGTGGACATCAATCCCGTCCTGTGTTGGGTATCGCATGCGGTGTGATCACTAGTCCAGCAGGGACGGCCGCCGGCTTCTGGCGGATTCTCGACACCAACAACAGGCATCCCGGGTGATGTCGAGCTTTCGCGATGTGCCCCTGACGGCCGAAGATTGGGTGTCCTTTCTGGTCGGGGGTGTGCGGGTGGCGGCGAAGAGGCGCACCCGGGACTGCTGGGGCCCTGCTGCCGGTGCGTCGGCCTGCCGGCTGCTTCGCCAAGTCGACGAAGGGGGAGGCCGGGCCCGTGAGGTGCCGCAGTGACGGGGAGGCAGGCACCGGCCCTCAAGATCTCCGGCCGCAGTACTGCTCCGGGGGCGTGATACGCACTTCGAGGTGTGAAGGGCCATCCACGTCCTGCGAAAACCCGCGTCCCTGCGCTGAACCACTTCGATGGTGATCCCGGTCTCCTCACGGATCCACGCCAGGAACTCACGCCCCGCGCTACCCCTGATCAGCCCATAGATACCGCAGCCGCGGAAACTTTCCCGCACACCGGGCGAGAAGCACCGCAGGACCGTCGCGGTCATTGACATTCGCCGGGCTGACATACACGGCCAGGACCAGGCCGAGCGTGTCCACCAATAGATGGCGCTTGATACCCAGAACCTTCTTGCCGCCGTCGTACCCATGCCGGCCACCACGCTCGGTGGCCTTGACGCTCTGGCTGTCCAACACCCCCGCACGCGGCGTGGGTTCACGCCCCTGACCTGTGCGTTCGCGGGCATGCAGGACGGCGAGAATCTCTTCCCAGCGGCCTTCGATCCGCCATATCCGCCCGTAGTGGTACACCGTCTGCCACGGTAGAAAAATCCTGCGGCAGTAATCGCCAGGCGCAGTCGGCCCGCAGCCAGTAGGCGAGGGCATTGATGAGCTCACGCGGCGAGTGTGTGGGCGAACGGCCACCTGGCTTCGGCGGTGGCACCCATGGCGCGAGCACCGCCCACTCACCATCGGCCAGATCCGACGGATACGCACATTGACCAGCCATCCCCACCTCCCCGAAACGCAACACCCCCCAAATCGCCTGCCCTGAGCGGGACTTCTGAGACACCCAGTACTGATCTTTTCGTAAGTTCGGTGGGTGTGGTGGGTGGATGGTCAGGCCAGTGTGGGTGAGGAATGACCAGGGGAGTTGTGGGTTGTTGTTGATGCGGTGGATGCCTTGTTCGGTGGCGTCGGCGACATCGGCGAGGTGGTCGCCGGCGAGGTTGGCGAGTTCACGTTTCTTGATGGAGGACCACAGCAATTCCACTGGGTTGAGCTCGGGTGCGTAGGCGGGTAATCGCTCGAGTGTGAGCCAGTCCTGCTGGGCGACCCAGGCCCGCATGGCCCGGCTCCAGTGAGCGGACAGGCCGTCCCAGACCAGAACCACGTTCTCGCCGCGGTAGAACACCTTCATCTGCTCCAGGACCTCGATGAGTCCGGGAGTGTCGTAGCTGCCGGGTTTGAGATGGAAACACAGTCGTGCCCCGCGTTCGGGGTCGGTTGAGTGGTAGCCCAGGGCCTCGGCCATCGACGCCCGCTTCCAGTTCAGGCGGTGCCGAAGGAGCGGGGTCCGTCCTCGGGGTGCGTAGGTGCGACGGACTTGCGGCAGGAGTGAGACGCCTGATTCGTCGAGGAACACGATCCAGGCACGTGTGTTCACCGCCCTTTTTTGATCCGCGGCCACTCGTGTGCCACCCAGCGGGCGATCTCCGATTCGTCCCGCTCCACCGCCCGCCGCTCGGGTCGCTGCAGACTCCATCCCAGCCGGCCTGTCAGCAGCCGCCACACTGATGCCCGCGACAACACCACCCCCGTCACCCGGGCAACGACCTCTCCGACACGTTCCAGAGTCCACAGGTCGGCCTCGAAACCATGAGCCAGGGCACCTTGCTCCAACGCGGTCCGAACTGCCTCGACCTGGGAGTCGTCCAGCTTGGGTGGCCGCCCGGAAGATGCCAGCCGCCGCAACGCGGAAGCACCGTCCTTCTCCCACACCCGCCGCCATCGCCGCACGCTCTCGGCACACACCCCGACCGCCCGCGCGATCTCCGCATTCGAGACACCCTCCTCGAACAACTCCACCGCCTGAACGCGACGCCCTTCCGCCAACTGCGGCCGCGACAAGGGAGGAAGAGACGACCCGGCGGCCAAAGGCGAAGGTTGATAAGCCATCCCGACAGCGTCCCACCTACACCGCCACCACACCCACCGAACTTACGAAAAGATCAGTAGAGGTCTGGATCTCTGATGGGCCGGGGCGGCGTTGTCCAGCCCAGGGCAGGACGTGTGTGGTCCGGTCGGTGCCGTGGTGAACAGCCACTGCGTGAACGGAATGGAGCAGCTTGTTCCCGGAAGGCGGGGCGACGATCATTCGGTCATGAGACCCGAAGTGCAGACGTTCGTTGCTGACGGACCGCTTTCCGACTGGGGTGCGAGCGAGGAAGAGATCGACCGGCGTGAACGCCAGCTGACGGCAATCTCGCGTCCTGTCACGTCCGAAGAGGCCGCTGCCCTGGCTACTTGCTTTGGCCCCGACGACTGCTACGGCGTCGCCTGGACGCTCGTGCATCTGATCGAGACGGATCCCGGCGCGGTGCCGCAGTTGAAGGACCCCGGTCCGGAGGCCGGCGATTGGGCTCAGGTTCTGTGGTCGCGGTGGGGAGGCGAACACCCCGCGGCTTGACGGCTTAAGAGGCCCTAACAAAGGCGTTGGACGTGGCGGTGGGTGATGAGGCAGGTGGCGAGGCCGAGGAAGGCTTCGTGGATGTCGTCGCGTCGTTCCCACCGGATC
>NZ_JBIAGW010000035.1:0-43011 GCF_042869955.1 Streptomyces sp. NPDC006691 | reverse complement strand
CCCGGAAGCTAAGCCTTTCAGCGCCGATGGTACTGCAGGGGGGACCCTGTGGGAGAGTAGGACGCCGCCGAACAATTTTTGGGAAAAGCCCCGCACCAGACCCTCAGGGTCACGGTGCGGGGCTTTTCTGCGTTTAAGGTCGAGTCATGCGCTATGACCTCATCATCTTCGACAACGACGGCGTGCTCGTCGACAGCGAGCCCATCTCCAACACCATCCTGTCCGGTTATCTGACCGAGCTGGGCCACGCCACCTCGTACGAGGACTCCCTCCGTGACTACATGGGGGCCGCCATCCACCGCGTCCACGATCTGATCCAGGAGCGCACCGGGCAGGCGCTGCCCGCCGACTTCGACGAGACGCTGCACGCCCGGATCTTCGCCGCATTCGAGCGGGAGCTCCAGCCCGTCGCCGGCGTCACCGACGTACTCGGAAAGCTCGTGGCGGACGGCGTGCCGTACTGCGTGGCATCCTCCGGGTCCCACGAGCGGATCAGGGTCGGGCACCTCAGGACCGGGCTCGACGAGTGGTTCGAGGACGAGTGGATCTTCTCCTCGGAGGACGTCGGGCGGGGCAAGCCGGCGCCGGACCTGTTCCTGCACGCGGCCGAGCGGATGGGCGTCGCCCCCGAGCGGTGCGTCGTCATCGAGGACAGCCCCCTCGGCGTCGAGGCCGCGCGGGCCGCCGGCATGGACGTGTACGCGTTCACCGCGATGACGCCGGCCGAGCGGCTTCCCGGGGCCAACGGGCACTTCGGCGACATGCGGCAGCTGCTCGAATTGCTCGGGTGATCTCTCTACCCAGGAGTAAGTAACGGCCCTAGGCTGTGCCGCCATGACAGACCCACGCCTGCGGCACGGCAGGGCGTCCCTGGCGGTCAGTTTCTTCGCGCAGGGCATGGCTTTCGCCCTCCTGGTGACCCGCATACCCGCGATCCAGGACCGGTACGGGATATCCGACGGGCTGCTGCCCGTCTTCCTCGCGGCCGTGCCGATCCTCGCGGGGGTCGGCAGCGTCTGCACCGAGCAGCTGATCAAGCGGGTGCGGCCGAGCGTCGTGCTGCGGTTCGCTCAGCCCGCCGTGCTCCTGGCGCTGCTCGGCGCCGGCGCGGGCGACCGGATGTGGCAGGCCGCGCTGTCGCTCGGCGCGTTCGGGCTCTCGGTGGGGGCCCTCGACGCCTCCATGAACATGCTGGGGGTCAGCCTCCAGCGCACGTACGGGCGCAGCATCATGCTCGGGTTCCACGCCTCGTACAGTCTCGGCGGGATCGGGGGAGCCTCGCTCGCCTGGGTGGGGGCGCACTGGCACCTGTCGCTGCTCGTGTCGTATCTGCCCGTCGTGGCCGTGCTGCTGCCGGTGTGTCTGGTGGCGAGCCGGTGGTACGTGGACGGGGAGCCGGCCGGTGAGGTGGGGCAGGGCGCTGCGGCTGCGGGCAAGCCCGTTGTCTTCCGGCTGTTGTTGCCGCTGTGCCTGGTGATGAGCTTCGCGTACATCGGGGATTCGACGGTCTCCAACTGGAGTGCCAAGTACCTCCAGGACACGCTGGGCAGTTCCGAGCAGCTGTCGACCGTTCCGTACAACGTCTACATGGTGACCACGCTGCTCGGGCGGGCCGCCGGGGACTTCGGGGTGCGGCGGTTCGGGGCGGTGGCCGTGGTGCGGCTCGGGACGGTGCTCGCGGCCGCCGGGTTCGGCGTGGTGGCCCTCGCGCCGGGGCCCTGGGTGGGGATGGCCGGATTCACCCTGCTTGGGTTCGGGCTCTGCGTGATCGTGCCGCAGACGTTCGCCGCGGCCGGGCGGCTGTTCCCGGAGGCCAGCGATGCCGCGGTCGCCCGGCTCAACATCTTCAACTACGTGGGCTTCCTCGTGGGCTCGCCGCTCGTGGGGGCGCTCGGGGACGCCTGGAGCTATCGCGGGGCGATGCTGGTGCCGATGGTCCTGGTGCTCCTGACGCTGGTGTACGCCCGTTCGTTCGGCTCGGAGGCCGCCCGATACGGTGGCGGGCATGAGCGGCCGCGCACTGTTGATGTGGGATGAAGCTGTCACGCGCTACGACTTCGGGTCGAGCCATCCGATGGACCCGGTGCGGCTCGCGCTGACCATGGGTCTGGTGCGGGCGTACGGGCTGGACAAGCAGGTGGACGTCGTCGCCGCGCCGCCCGCGGGAGACTCGACGCTGCGGCTCGTGCACCGGCAGGACTACGTCGACGCCGTGCGGGCCGCGTCCGCGAACCCGCGTGCGGCCGACATCGCGTACGGGCTCGGGACGGTCGACGATCCCGCCTTCGCCGGGATGCACGAGGCGTCCGCGCTGATCGCCGGGCAGTCCGTGGCCGCGGCCGAGGCGGTGTGGGCGGGGGAGGCCTCGCACGCGGTCAACTTCGCGGGCGGCCTCCACCACGCGATGCCGGGCGGGGCGGCCGGGTTCTGCATCTACAACGACGCCGCTCTCGCGATCGCGCGTTTGCTTGAGCTGGGGGTCGAGCGGGTCGCGTACGTGGATGTCGACGTGCACCACGGGGACGGGGTGCAGGCGGCGTTCTGGGAGGACCCGAGGGTCCTTACCGTCTCGATGCACGAGCATCCCCGGATGCTGTTCCCCGGGACCGGCTGGCCCGAGGAGACCGGGGCGGACGGGCCCGGCGAGGGGTCCGCGGTCAATCTCGCGCTGCCGGCCGGGACGGGGGACGAGGGGTGGCTGCGGGCGTTCCACGCGGTGGTGCCGGAGCTCATCGCCGATTTCCGGCCACAGGTCCTCGTCACCCAGCACGGGGCCGACACGCACTTCGAGGATCCGCTGGCCCACCTGGCCGTTTCGCTCGACGCCCAGCGGGCCGTGCAGGCGGCCTGCCACTCGCTGGCACACGAGTACGTCGAGGGGGCGAAGTGGGTGGCGCTCGGGGGCGGCGGCTACTCGGTGGTGGACGTGGTGCCGCGGTCCTGGACGCACCTGGTGGGGATCGCGGGCCATGCGCCGGTCGATCCCGAGTCGGTGGTGCCCTCGTCCTGGCGCGATGAAGTGTACGCGCGCACGAGGGAGTTGGGCCCGGGCCGGATGACGGACGGGCGGACCGTGGCGTGGCGCTCGTGGGACGAGGGGTACGACCCGGCGAACCGGCTCGACCAGGCGGTGCTCGCCACGCGGCGGGCGGCCTTCCCGCTGCGGGGGCTGTTGCCTTAGGAGTGCCGGGATGTGCTGCGCCGTTACGCCAACTGTGGGGCAGAGCAAGGAAATTGATGCCTCGACGGGCGCGCTGCGGGAGCATCGTCGGGTGTTGAGCATCGGGGCGCTGCGGGCGCATCTTCTGGCGACCAGGCTGGCCGGGCCGGTGGCCACCTCGCGGGAGGAGAGCCTGCGGAGCTACCGGCTGTTCGCGGCGCGTGACCCCCGGGTCATGCTCGGGCTCGACCCCGAATGGGGTTGGGGCGAAAGGGACTTGCTGCGGCTGATGGCGGACAAGTGCGGGGTGAGCGACGATCCCCGGCATGTGAGCGGGCCCGATGTCATCGACCCGGAGCGGACGTTGGCGGGGCTCGACGCCTTCGCCGCGCGGCTCGGTGAGGTGGCCGCGCGGCGCGGCGCGGTGCTGCTCGGTACCGGGCATCCGCATCGGCTGCTCGGGTTCTACGCCGCGCTGGCGGACGCTTTGTCGGCGGCGGGATGCCCTGTCCTCACCCCCGCGCAGGGTAGCTCTGTCGACATAACGACCCGGTTCGGGGTACGTACGTACAACCTTGACTACGTACGGGGAGTCGCGTTGGTGCGGGAACCCGGCGCGCGGGGAGCCGGTGGCGAGACCGGCGCACACACCCATTCACCGCTCCCGATTCGGCTCGCTCTGGGGGCCGCGGCGGGGGGTTCCGGAGGGGTTCCCGACCTTGTGATCGGAGATCACGGATGGGTCTGCGGAGCAGGTCAGCTCGGTATTGAGGCGGTCGGTCTGGCCGATACGGACGACCCCGCGCTGTTCGTCGGGGAGGCCGAGGGGCGGGTGGCCGTGGCCGTTCCGCTTGATGACGCCGTGCGGTCCGATTACTACCGCCCGCTTACTCGCTATGTACTCAATCGAGCGTGTCTGTCACAGTAGGCGGCCGATCGCAGCTCCTCTTCCCCACTCGCACCACCCGCACCTAGTCTGGGGAGTGAGCGCACAGCGACGTTGAGTCACCGGAGGGGAAGCCGGTGCGCGTTCGGTGCGGAAGGTACAGGTGGGTCATGGCTGCTGGGAGTGACAGGCCTCTCAACGAGGTCAAGTTCCTGACCGTGGCGGAAGTCGCCTCGGTGATGCGAGTGTCGAAGATGACCGTGTACCGCTTGGTGCACAGCGGTCATCTGCCGGCGATCAGGGTGGGCAGGTCCTTCCGGGTCCCGGAGCAAGCAGTTCACGAGTATCTCCGCGAGTCCTTTGTGGGGGTGGAAACGGCCTGACGGGGCTCCGCGCTCCCCTCGGATTACGTCCCTCACTCGGCGGCAGGTAGGCTAGGCCGACGTAGGTCGTGTGGGCCCAGACGCCCCGCACCGAGTGAGAAGAAGTGAGCGAGGGTAGTCGTGGGCTCTGTTATCAAGAAGCGGCGCAAGCGGATGGCCAAGAAGAAGCACCGCAAGCTGCTCAAGCGCACGCGCGTTCAGCGTCGCAACAAGAAGTAAGCGAGCGCTGTTCGTGAGTTCGCAGCCCTCCCGCCGGATTGTCGGTGGGAGGGCTGTGGCGTATCCGGACGCGGTCCCCGGGGCGGTTTCTCGGCCATGCGCGGGCACGGGGTCATCGCCGCGCAACATCCAGCCGCTACGGTGGCGCACAGGGCGTAGGGGCGTACCTAAGGCCGAAGGAAGGCGCTGATCTTGGGGAAGGTCGTGCTCGTCACCGGAGTGGCCCGGCAGCTGGGCGGTCGCCTTGTGCGGCGGATCCAGCGTGATCCCGAGGTCGACCGGGTGATCGGGGTCGATGTCGTCCGGCCGGAGCACCATTTGGGTGGTGCCGATTTCGTGCGGGCGGACATCCGCCAGCCGGCGATCGCGAAGGTGCTCGCCGAGCACGCGGTGGACACCGTGGTGCACATGGACGTGACCGGCACGCCGCTCGGCTCCGGCGGCGGGCGTGCCACGGTCAAGGAGACCAACGTCATCGGCACGATGCAGCTGCTCGGCGCCTGTCAGAAGTCCCCGACGGTCAGACGGCTCGTCGTGAAGTCGAGCACCAGCGTGTACGGGTCCGCGCCACGCGATCCCGCGGTGTTCACCGAGACGACACCGCCCAAGTCGCTGCCCAGCGGCGGCTTCGCGAAGGACGCCGTCGAGGTCGAGGGGTACGTGCGCGGCTTCGCCCGGCGCCGGCCGGACGTCGCGGTGTGCGTCCTGCGGTTCGCGAACATCCTGGGGCCGAGCGCCGACTCACCGCTCGCCGAGTACTTCTCGCTGGCCGTGCTGCCGACCGTCCTCGGCTACGATCCGCGGCTCCAGTTCGTCCACGAGGACGACGTCATCGACGTGCTGCGGATCGCCTCGGGCGAGCCGCGGCGGGGCACGCTCAACAGCGGCACCTTCAATGTCGCGGGGGAGGGTGTGCTGCTCCTGTCCCAGTGCTCGCGGCGCCTCGGCCGGCCCACGGTGCCGGTGCTGCTCCCGGCGGTGCGCTGGGTCGGCACGGCGCTCAGAACGGTCGGGGTGACCGATTTCTCGCCGGAGCAGATTCGTTTGCTCACGCACGGCAGGGTGGTCAGTACCCTCCAGATGCGCGAGACACTGGGCTACGAGCCCAAGTACACGACGGCCGAGACATTCGCCGACTTCGCCCGCAGCCGGGGGCCGGGGCTGCTGCCGCCGGATTCGCTGGCCAGGGCTGTGGACCGGGTGGCGGGGTTGCCGTTCGCGCCCTTCCCGGGCGGGACCGGGGCCCGGGCCACCACCCCTTCGAACGCGGAATGAGGAGCGCACCAACGATGGCGGACGCCAAGGTCATCCCGTTCGACGACGACCGCTCGCGCCAGAGCGCGCAGCGCAGCGGCCGCAGGCGCCCGATCCCGGGCCGCCGCAAGGCCGAGCCGGGGCCGCAGCCGGCCGCGGCACCCGCTTCCCCGGTCAGTGCCCTCCCGGGGGCGCAGGAGGCCGGGGAGCAGGCTTCCGGGGCCCGTACGGAGACACCGCGGGAGCAGGGCGGCTGGGACCGGCGGATCGCCGGCGGCCTGTCGTTCCTGCGGCGGCGGATCACCGGCGAGTACGACGTCGACGAGTTCGGCTACGACAAGGAGCTCACCGACCAGGTCCTGATGTCGGTGCTCCGGCCGTTCTACGACAAGTACTTCCGGGTGGAGGTGAAGGGCGTCGAGAACATCCCGGCCGAGGGCGGGGCGCTGGTCGTCGCCAACCACTCCGGGACGCTTCCGCTGGACGGCCTGATGATGCAGGTGGCCGTGCACGACCACCATCCGGCGGGCCGGCACCTGCGGCTGCTCGCGGCGGACCTGGTGTTCATGCTGCCGGTCGTCAACGAGCTCGCCCGCAAGGCCGGGCACACCCTTGCCTGTACGGAGGACGCCGAGGCGCTCCTGGAGCGGGGCGAGGTCGTGGGCGTGATGCCCGAGGGGTTCAAGGGCATCGGCAAGCCGTTCGGCGAGCGGTACAAGTTGCAGCGCTTCGGGCGGGGCGGCTTCGTGTCGACCGCGCTGAAGACGGGCACGCCGATCGTGCCGTGTTCGATCGTGGGGGCCGAGGAGATCTACCCCATGATCGGCAACGCCAAGACACTGGCCCGCCTCCTCGGCTTCCCGTACTTCCCGATCACGCCGACGTTCCCGTGGCTGGGTCCCGCCGGTCTGGTGCCGCTGCCGACGAAGTGGACGATCCAGTTCGGCGAGCCGATCCCGACGGACGGCTATCCGCCGGAGGCGGCGGAGGACCCGATGCTGATGTTCAACCTGACCGACCAGGTGCGCGAACAGATCCAGCACACGCTGTACAAGCTGCTCGTGCAGCGGCGGTCCGTGTTCTTCTGAGTCCTTCCGAACCTTTCCGGCGAATCCCGCGGGCCGGTACGCGAGGAACTGCGGGCCGGTACGCGAGGGACTGCGGGCCGGGACGCGGCGGACTGCGGGCCGGTACGCGACGGGCTGCGGGCTGGTACGCGGCGAGAGGGGCCGGGATGCTTCCCGGCCCCTCTCACGTTCTCGCGGTCTCGCGTTGGCGCACGTACTTCTCTGCCGCTCGCCCGGCCAGTCCGGCTAGTCCGCCTTCTCCTCGTCGATGCCCAGGCCCGGCAGCAGGCCCGGCAGCAGCGGGGGCAGGGTGACGTCCGGCACCGGGGGCTTGGCCGACTTGTGGGGCGGGGCGGGCGCGGTGCTGCCCGTGCCCGGCTCGAACAGGCCGCCGGTGTTGCCGCCGAGGAGGCCCTCGTCGGAGGGTGAACCGGAGGGGTGCTGAGGCGGCTTTCCGCTCTGGCCGGGGGTGCTGTGGCCGGAGGCGCTGGACGAGGACGGCGTGGACGGGCGGGTCGCGCCCGAGGTGCCGCCGGGGTGCGAGGTGGTGTCCCGCCGGGTGTGCGTCTTGGAGGACGTCTTGGGCAGCAGCGACTGAAGCGGCTGGACCTCTTCGTCTATGGCGGTGAAGACCGACGTCACCTTGTTGCCGACGTCGTTCAGCTGCGGGGGCAGCTTGCCGCGCAGCTTGCTCCAGGTCTCGCGGTGCGCCTGGGAGAAGGAGTTGAGCGCGGCGATGGGGCCGAGGGAGCCGTCCCGGGCGTAGGCCTGGTGCAGCAGGCGGTGCCCCTCGGAGGCGTCGTGCTCCATGCCGCTGAGGGCGCGCCGGACCTCGCCGAGCTGCTCGTGGTCGAGGTCGCCGGAGCGGCCTCTTTCCAGCAGGCGTCTCGCCTCGGAGAGCCGGGTCGAGGCCTGGTCGAGGTAGAGCTCACCTCTGCTGGCGTCGTCGTCGGCCATGCCGAGCTTGAGGTCTTCCATGCCCCGCTTCAGCCCGTAGAGGGAATCACCGGGGAGGGCGTCGGAACTGGCAGCGGCCACGCCGCTGAACGCGCCCGCGGCCACGCCGATGCTGAGCCCCCCCGCCGCAATGCCCTTGGACCAGCGGGAGCGGGGTCGCAATTTCCGGAGCGACGTCGCCCGGTGGGCGCCGCGGCCGGTCCGCTGCTCGGGCACCTGAGGGTCGGCGGCACCGCCGCCGGCGAACATTCGCTCCATCTCGGCCATGAGCAGCGCTCGCTGCTCGATCTTGACCTGCGGGTCCATCTCCGGTTTCGGCAGTTCGCCGAGCCCACCCGCCAGGGTCAACAGCCCGCCGGTGTCGGCCTGTTCGGCCGGCCCGGTCTCGGGTGTCTCCTGGTCGGCCGCCGAGGCTTCTTCCAGGGCCTGGGCGAAGGCGTTCGCCCGCCGGTGCGCCGATACGTTCGCGATCACTGGCGGCACCTCCTCTCGTCATCACGGTCGACTCCCCAAGGGGCCTGGAAGGTTGCACGCCTTGAGCACATCCACACGATCGAGTGAGCGGCTGTGGGCATGGCGTGACCACAGGGAGCCTGCATCCCGCACAACGACGGACGCGGCACTTGGGTTACGGACGAAAGATGAGACGAAAGATGATCGGACCACAGCGTCATCGAATGCTCACGGATGGTGAGTTGGACCCGCCTGAGGCGGGTCGGCGGGTGGTTCCGGAAAGGCCGGGCGATCAGCGCGCGTCGTCCGGCAGGAGCCGGGCCAGGGTGCGTACGGCCCGGTACTGGAGGGTCTTGATCGCGCCCTCGTTCTTGCCCATGACCCGGGCGGTCTCGGCGACCGAGAGGCCCTGGAGGAAGCGCAGGGTGACGCACTCCTGCTGCTGCGGATTGAGCTTGCGCACGGCTTCGAGCAGCGCGGCGTTGGAGAGCGACTCCAGGACGGAGTCCTCGGGGGAACGCTCGACCTCGTTGGCGTCGAGCATTTCGCCGGTGGTCACTTCGAGCCGGAAACGGCTCGACTTGAAGTGGTCGGCGACCAGGTTGCGCGCGATCGTGACCAGCCAGGCGCCGAAGTCGCGGCCCTGCCAGGTGAAGGTGGAGATCCGGCGCAGGGCGCGCAGGAACGTCTCGCTGGTCAGGTCCTCGGCCGTCGCCTTACCGCCGACGCGGTAGTAGATGTAGCGGTAGACGGTGTCGCTGTACTGGTCGTAGAGCCGGCCGAAGGCGTCGGCCTCACCGGCCTGGGCGCGCTCGACGAGGTCCATCATGCGGGCGCTGTCGCTGTCGGCGGTGGGCCGGCGGGCGGTGGGCGTCGCGGACGTGCCCGTGCTGCGGCCGCCGCTCCGTCTACCGACTGCGGCACCACCGTCGGCCAGGGCGTAGCAGGGCCCGACGGGTGTTGCGGTGGCGAAGGCAGGGGCGCCGGCGTACGCGGTGGGGACGAAGACGCGCAGGCGGTCGACGACCGCCCCGCGCAGCGTAGCCAGGCCCGAGGCGTCAACCCCGACGTGTGGGTACACGGGACTCCCAGAGGCAGAGCTTCCATCACGTGCAGTGCGGAACTGTTCACCCATCGTGGCGATGTGCGGGTTCCGGATTGCGTCTGAGGAGAATAACGCTTCGTGCAGGGAGCGCTACACCCAGTTGCTCAAATCGTCGATTCCGTCGCTCTTGTTACGTCTATGCGTCTGTTCAAGTCGCACATCGTGAGCGGAAGTTGATCGGGTTGCTTTCGGATCTGTCCGCGACGGAGATCTGTTGTGCCCGGGTGTGGGCAACGGGGCTGGCGGGCCAAGGGGGTGGGGGCGAAACCCACACAATCGAATATTCCGGCGGGCTGACGGCGGCCGGTGACCGCTCACGGCTGCGGACAGTGGCGAACGGGGCCGGGGCGACCCGCGCGAGCGGCCTGGCGCGGGTCATCGCGGCGGACCGCGGGTCGAGGCGGCCCCGAGTCCGGAGCGGCCGCACGCGGCAGGCCGTGCTCGCGGGGCAGGCCCCGGCCCGGCCGAACGGCTCCGGCTAGCGTCGGCGGCGGTGCAGGGCGACGGCCGCGGCCGTGCCGCCCGCCAGCGCGCCGACCCCGGCCGCGGCCGGGATGCCGACCTTCGCGGCCTTGCGGCCGGTGCGGTAGTCCCGCAGCCGCCACTCGCGCTCGCGGGCGTGCTTGCGGAGTTTGGCGTCGGGGTTGATGGCGTAGGGGTGGCCGACGAGCGAGAGCATCGGGATGTCGTTGTGCGAATCGCTGTACGCGGCACACCGGCTGAGGTCGAGCCCCTCGGCGGCGGCGAGCGCCCGGACGGCCTCGGCCTTGGCGGGCCCGTGCAGCGGCTCGCCCACCAGGCGTCCGGTGTAGACGCCGCCCACGGACTCGGCCACCGTGCCGAGCGCGCCGGTCAGGCCGAGGCGGCGGGCGATGATCGTGGCGGTCTCGACCGGCGCGGCCGTCACCAGCCAGACCTTCTGGCCCGCGTCCAGGTGGGCCTGGGCGAGCGCGCGGGTGCCGGGCCAGATGCGGTCGGCCATGTACTCGTCGTAGATCTCCTCGCCGATCGACATCAGCTCGGAGACGCGGTGGCCCTTGACGATGGACAGCGCGCTGTCGCGGGCGTCCTGCATGTGCTCGGGGTCCTCGACACCGGCCAGCCGGAACCAGGCCTGCTGCCAGGCGAAGCGGGCGAGCTCGCGGCGCTGGAAGAACTTCCGCTTGTACAGGCCGCGGCCGAAGTGGAAGAGGGCGGCGCCCTGCATCACGGTGTTGTCGAGGTCGAAGAAGGCGGCGGCCAGGTCGTCCCCCACGACGGGGAACTCGGGCTCCGACGGGGTCTCGTCGGCGTTGGCCTGGGCCAGTTCCGCCAGCTCTGCCAGTTCCTGCGAGGACTTGCGGGCTGCCTCGGCTGCGGCCTCGCCGGCCAGCACACTGCGTGCTGTCGCCGAGCGCCTACGAGGGGTGAGCCATCCCAGTGCGGCCATGCCGTGAGCATAGCCAGTCTGTTCGGGACTTCCCGACGCGCCGGTATGCGATGGCGTGAACTCTCCGAGGCCGTCGTGTTAAGCGGACGATCCGGGCTTATGGGGCCCCGAGCTGCCCCGGGGCGGGAGAATGGAAGGCATGAGTCCCTTGCTGCGACGTAAGAAGAAGCCGGGCGGGAACCCTGCCGACCGGGTGGTCACCTTGATCGGGAAGCCCGGTTGCCATCTGTGCGACGACGCCCAGGAGGTGATCGAGGCCGTGTGCGCCGAGACGGGTGCGGCCTGGGAGAAGAAGGACATCACGCAGGACGAGGCGCTGCACAAGGAGTACTGGGAGCAGATCCCGGTCGTGCTCGTCGACGGCGAGCAGCACACCTTCTGGCGCGTGGACCCCGTACGCCTCAAGACCGCGCTGACCGGTTGAACCCGGGGCTGCCGGAGGGAGAACCCGGGGAGTCGGCCGGCTGGGGTCGGGCCGCAGGAGGGTTGGGCCCGGGGAGTCGGCCGGGCTGGGGTCGGGCGGTCGGCCCGTTGAATCCGGGCGGTCGGCCGGTTTTTTCGGGGTGCTCGGCCGTGAGCGGCTGAGCAGCCAAATGATGGGGATCGCAATAGTTGCGGTTACCATCGTGGTCGTTTTGCTGTGATTCGGGGGTATCGCTGTGAGGAGAGTGTGCGGCTTTGCCCCCTTCGGGTCCTGAACGGACTGAACCCGTCTGCGGTTCCGCGATTCTCTCCTCGGCTCGCGTGAGCCCGGTCACTTTGCTCGGACAAAGCGGACACCATCTTTGTGCACGCGTTCACAAAGACATAGCCTGCATCCGACGGGGCGGCCTTGGGACATGTGGCCGCCTACAGCCCCGCTCATCCCGCAGGAGCACCGTGGCAACTGGCCGAACTCACCGACCGGCGACCCGAAGCCGAGGAATCCCCGAGGCCACCGTCGCCAGGCTTCCGCTGTATCTGCGCGCGCTCACCGGTCTCTCCGAGCGCTCCGTGCCGACGGTCTCCTCGGAGGAACTCGCGGCCGCGGCGGGGGTCAACTCCGCGAAGCTGCGCAAGGACTTCTCGTACCTCGGCTCGTACGGCACCCGTGGCGTCGGGTATGACGTCGAGTATCTCGTCTACCAGATCTCCCGGGAACTGGGTCTGACCCAGGACTGGCCGGTTGTGATCGTCGGTATCGGTAACCTCGGCGCGGCCCTCGCCAACTACGGTGGCTTCGCCTCGCGCGGTTTCCGGGTCGCCGCCCTGATAGACGCCGACCCCGCGATGGCCGGGAAGCCGGTGGCCGGGATGCCGGTGCAGCACACCGACGACCTGGAGAAGATCATCAGCGAGAACGGCGTCTCCATCGGGGTCATCGCGACCCCGGCGGGCGCCGCTCAGCAGGTCTGCGACCGGCTCGTCGCGGCCGGGGTGACCTCCATCCTGAACTTCGCGCCGACCGTGCTCTCGGTGCCCGACGGCGTCGATGTGCGCAAGGTCGACCTCTCCATCGAGCTCCAGATCCTCGCCTTCCACGAGCAGCGCAAGGCCGGCGAGGAAGCCGCCGTCGCCGAGGCGGCCGCCGCGGCCGCCGCCGTGGTGCCGCCGGTGCGTGCCGCGGGCAATGGCCGGAAGGGACCGGACGGGGACATGCCCGCCGTGATGCCGGCATGAGCCTCCTGGTCGTCGGCCTCAGCCACCGCAGCGCCCCCGTCAGCGTCCTGGAGCGGGCCTCCCTCTCCGCGGACGCGCAGGCCAAGCTGCTCCACGACACCCTCGCCGCCGAGCCGGCCGCCGAGGCGGCGGTGCTCGCCACCTGCAACCGCATCGAGCTGTACGCGGACGTGGACAAGTTCCACGCGGGTGTCGCCGAGCTCTCCACGCTGCTCGCCCAGCACAGCGGCGTCGGCCTCGAAGAGCTCACCCCCTATCTCTATGTGCACTACGAGGACCGGGCCGTCCACCACCTCTTCTCGGTGGCCTGCGGCCTGGACTCGATGGTCGTCGGCGAGGGCCAGATCCTCGGCCAGATCAAGGACACCCTCGCGCTCGGGCAGGAACTGCACACCGCCGGGCGGCTGTTGAACGATCTGTTCCAGCAGGCGCTGCGGGTCGGCAAGCGCGCCCACAGCGAGACCGGCATCGACCGGGCGGGCCAGTCGCTCGTCACCTTCGGTCTGGAGCAGCTGGCCGCCGGGGCGCCCGTCGAGGACTGGGCCAAGGGCAAGCGCGCGCTGGTCATCGGCGCGGGCTCGATGTCCTCGCTCGCCGCCGCGACGCTCGGCCGGATCGGCATCGACGAGGTCGTGGTCGCCAACCGCACCCACGCCCGCGCCGAGCGCCTCGCCGAGATCCTCGGTGAGTCGGGCACGGCCGCCCGTGCCGTGCCGATGGCCGATGTGGCGCGGGAACTGACACGAGTCGACGTCGCGGTGTCCTGTACGGGCGCCACGGGTCTGGTGCTGACCGGCGAGGCCGTCGCCGTCGCCCTCGGCGAGAGCCTCACCGGCCCGGCGCCGGTCGCTCCCGCCGAGGCCGCCGCGGCCCCGGGGTGTCCCGTGGGCTTCTCCGGTTCGGCTGCCGCGGGTGCCGCGGTGGCCGGGTTCGGGGTGGTCGACGAGGCGCTCAGGGCCGACGGCGCGGCCGACGCCACCGCGGGTACCGACGCCGACTCCCTTGAGCTGCACGGCAGTTGGGCGGAGAACACCCAGCGGCGCATCTCGCGCGAGCGCCGCGACGTTCCCGTGCCGGCCGGGCCCGTGAAGCTGGCGCTGCTCGACCTCGCGATGCCGCGGGACATCGACGCCGCCGTGCACCGGGTGCCCGGGGTGCGGCTCGTCGACATCGAGTCGCTCGCCGAGGCCTCCGCCGACGCCCCGATGGCCGCCGACGTGGACCAGGTGCGCGCGATCGTCTCCGACGAGGTGGCCGCGTTCGGCGCCGCCCAGCGGGCCGCGCACATCACGCCCACCGTGGTCGCGCTGCGCGCCATGGCCGCCGAGGTCGTGGCCGGTGAGGTCGCGCGCCTGGAAGGCCGGCTGCCGGACCTCGACGACAAGCAGCGCTCCGAGGTCACCCAGACCGTGCGCCGCGTCGTCGACAAGCTTCTGCACGCCCCGACCGTGCGGATCAAGCAGCTCGCGGCCGAACCCGGCGGTGCCGGGTACGCGGACGCGCTGCGCACTCTCTTCGACCTCGACCCCGAGACGGTGGCCGCCGTCTCCCGGGCCGATCTGAACGACGCCGATGTCAAGAACCGAGGGCGGTCATGACCGAGAAAGCACTGAGACTCGGGACCAGGCGCAGCAAGCTCGCCATGGCCCAGTCCGGCCATGTGGCCGACGCCGTACGGCAGTTGACCGGCCGTCAGGTCGAGCTGGTGGAGATCACTACGTACGGCGACACCTCCCGCGAGCACCTCGCGCAGATCGGCGGCACCGGTGTGTTCGTCGTGGCGCTGCGCGAGGCGCTGCTGCGCGGCGACGTCGACTTCGCGGTGCACTCCCTCAAGGACCTGCCGACCGCCGAGCACCCCGATCTGGTGCTCGCCGCGATCCCGGTCCGCGAGGATCCGCGGGACGTGCTGGTGGCCCGCGACGGTCTCACCTTCGAGCAGCTTCCGGACGGCGCCCGCGTCGGCACCGGTTCGCCGCGCCGGATGGCGCAGCTCAACGCGTACGCCCGCAGCCACGGCCGCACCATCGAGACCGTGCCGATCCGCGGCAACATCGACACCCGCGTCGGCTACGTCACCAAGGGCGAGCTCGACGCGGTGGTCCTGGCCGCCGCCGGGCTCAACCGCATCGGACGCAGCGACGTCGTGACCGACTTCCTGTCGGTCGACACCGTTTTGCCCGCCCCCGGCCAGGGGGCACTGGCGATCGAGTGCACGGCGGCCCATGCCGACCTCGCCGCCACGCTCGCCGAGCTCGACGACCCGCTCACCCGGGCCGCCGTCACCGCCGAGCGGTCCCTGCTCGCCGCCCTGGAGGCCGGCTGTAGCGCACCTGTGGGTGCGTTGGCCGACCTGCTGGCCGATGGGCAGGTTGTTCATGAGATGCGCCTGCGCGGAGTTGTCGGTACCACCGACGGTTCCTCGCTGGTGCAGCTGTCCACCACCGGTCCCGTACCCACGTCGCACGACGAGGCGATGGCCCTCGGACGCGAACTCGCGGACGAGATGCTCGCCAAGGGTGCGGCCGGTCTTATGGGGGAGCGAGCACTTTGAGCCCCACGACCCACCCCACCGCAGCCGGAAACGTCACCTTCCTCGGTGCCGGACCCGGTGACCCCGGGCTGCTGACGCTGCGCGCCGTGGAGGCGCTGGCGTCCGCCGACGTCCTGATCGCCGAGCCGGCTGTGCTCGACGTTGTTCGCGCGCATGCGCGGGCAGGTGTGGACACGCCTCAGCTGACGGTTATTGACGAGGCGTCAACAACCGCCGGGATCCCTGTGTTGCGGGATGCCGCCAATCTTGTCATGGAGGCCGCGCGCTCCGGCAGGCGGGTCGTCCGTGCGGTGTCCGGTGACCCGGGCCTGGACGGCGACGCGGCCGGCGAGATGCTGGCCTGTGCCTCCGAGGGCATCCCCTTCGAGGTGGTGCCGGGCGTGGCCGCCGCGGTCGGTGTGCCGGCGTACGCCGGTGTGCCGCTGAGCGGGGCCGGTGGCGCCGACGTCCGTTTCGTCGACGCCCGTACCGCCTCCGAGCGGTGCTGGACGGAGGTCGGCGCGAGCGACGGCACGGTGGTCGTCTCCACCACCCTGGAGACGGTCGCGGCCGCGGCCGGCGAGCTGGTGTCGGCGGGCCGTAAGCCCGACACCCCGATGACCGTGACGATCGCGGGCACCACGACCCGTCAGCGGACCTGGTCCGCGACGCTCGGCTCGGTCGCCCAGGTGCTCAAGCAGGCGAAGGTGCTGCCCTCGCCGGACGGGCACCAGGCGGTCATAGCCGTGGTCGGCGAGCGCAGTGCCCCCGCCCAGCGCGACCAGCTCTCGTGGTTCGAGTCCAAGCCGCTGTTCGGCTGGCGCGTGCTCGTACCCCGTACGAAGGAGCAGGCGGCCTCGCTCTCCGACCAGCTCAGGTCGTACGGAGCCGTGCCGCACGAGGTGCCGACGATCGCCGTCGAACCCCCGCGCACGCCCCAGCAGATGGAGCGCGCGGTCAAGGGCCTGGTGACCGGCCGGTACGAGTGGATCGCGTTCACCAGCGTCAACGCGGTGAAGGCGGTCCGCGAGAAGTTCGAGGAGTACGGGCTCGATGCCCGCGCCTTCGCGGGGATCAAGGTCGCCGCGGTGGGCGAGCAGACGGCGGCCTCGCTGGTCGAGTTCGGCGTCAAGCCGGACCTGGTGCCCAGCGGTGAGCAGTCGGCCGCCGGTCTCCTGGAGGACTGGCCGCCCTACGACCCGGTCTTCGACCCGATCGACCGCGTCTTCCTGCCCCGCGCTGACATCGCCACCGAGACGCTGGTGGCCGGTCTGATCGAGCTCGGCTGGGAGGTCGACGACGTCACGGCCTACCGGACGGTGCGGGCCTCGCCGCCGCCGGCCGACACGCGTGAGGCGATCAAGGGCGGCGGCTTCGACGCGGTCCTGTTCACCTCGTCCTCCACGGTGCGGAACCTGGTGGGCATCGCGGGCAAGCCGCACAACGTGACCGTCATCGCGTGCATTGGCCCCGCCACGGCCAAGACGGCGGAGGAGCACGGGCTGCGGGTGGACGTCATGGCTCCGGAGCCGTCCGTCCACAAGCTGGCCCAGGCCCTCGCGGACTTCGGTGCGGCGCGTCGTGACGCGGCGGTCTCGGCGGGCGAGCACGTGACCCGTCCGAGCGAGCGCCGCCCCGGCGCTCGGCGCCGCCGCACGACGTAGTCCGGGGTACGCGGAGCCCCGGGCCCCGGGGGATTTGCCCACCCTCCCGCCCGTGGCTCGGGGTTGGTTGGTTCCGGCCCCCTGGGGCTCCGCCCCAGACCCCGTTCGCGCCTGAACGGCGCTCGTCCTCAAACGCCGGACGGGCTGTAGGTGCCCCAGCACCGAGGCCTTAGGGGCGCGGGGAACTGCGCGAGCAACTACGCACGGTGGACGGACGGGATCGGGGTTGGGGGCGCGGGGAACTGCGCGAGCAACCACGCACGGTGGACGGACGGAAACGGGGTTGGGGGCGCGGGGAACTGCGCGAACGGCCACGACGGTCCGCAGTCGAGAGCGGGTTCAGGGGCGCGGGGAACTGCGTGACCAGCCGTGTGCGGGCCGCAGTCGAACCGCGGGGTCCGGGGTGCCTCCCCGGTAGGGGCGGGGTGGGGAAAGCACCCCCTGCGGGCGGCGTAGCGTAGGGGACATGACTGAGTACGGATCCTTCCCCGGGGCCCGGCCCCGTCGGCTGCGCACCACCCCCGCCATGCGCCGCATGGTCGCGGAGACCCAGCTGCACCCCGCCGACCTCATCCTCCCCGCGTTCGTACGGGAAGGGATCACCGAGCCCGTCCCGATCCAGGCCATGCCGGGCGTGGCCCAGCACACCCTGGACACCCTGCGGAAGGCCGCCGTCGAGGCGGTCGGCGCGGGCGTCGCCGGGATCATGCTCTTCGGCGTGCCGGAGGACGAGAAGAAGGACGCGGCCGGCACGGCCGGTACCGACCCCGACGGCATCCTCCAGGTCGCCGTCCGCGCCGTGCGCGAAGAGGTCGGCGACGACCTCGTCATCATGTCCGACCTGTGCCTGGACGAGTACACGGACCACGGCCACTGCGGCGTGCTCGACGCCGACGGCCGCGTCGACAACGACGCCACCCTGGAACGCTACGCGGAGATGGCCCAGGTCCAGGCCGACGCGGGCGTCCACGTCGTGGGTCCCTCCGGCATGATGGACGGCCAAGTCGGCGTCATCCGCGACGCGTTGGACCAGACCGGCCACGAGGACGTCTCCATCCTGGCCTACACCGCGAAGTATTCCTCCGCGTTCTACGGCCCCTTCCGCGAGGCCGTCGGCTCCTCGCTGCGCGGCGACCGCAAGACGTATCAGCAGGACCCCGCCAACACCCGTGAATCCATGCGGGAGTTGGCCCTTGACCTGGCCGAGGGCGCGGACATGGTGATGGTCAAGCCGGCCGGCCCCTACCTCGACATCCTGGCGAAGGTCGCCGCGTCGGTGGACGTGCCGGTCGCGGCGTACCAGATCAGCGGCGAGTACGCGATGGTCGAGGCGGCGGCGGAGAAGGGCTGGATCGACCGCGACCGGGCGATCCTGGAAACCCTGACCGGCATCAAGCGGGCCGGCGCCCACATGATCCTCACGTACTGGGCGACCGAGGTGGCCCGGGGTCTCTGACCTCGGGCGGGCAGCCTCCTTCGAGGCTCAGCGCGGCACGGGAGCCGGGACGGGTGCGGCGGCCGGCTCCTCCGCGACGCGGGCGAAGGCGCGGATGCGGGCGGTCTCCTCGCTGGTTCGCCAGACCAGGGCCCACTCGGTCGCGGGGGCGTCCCGGATCGGCACACGGGTCACGCCGGGACAGGTGTTGCGAACCTCCCCTCCGGCAGCTTCGGACCCGGGTCGATCGTGGTTCTCCCCGCGAGGTCCTCAAGATCTGCCCCAGCCCCCCGGCCCCCCAGCCCCCCGCCCCCCCCCCAGCCCCCCGGCCACCAGTGCGAGGACTACAGGTAGCCGCCGGGCCCGTCGCCGGGGGGGAGCCGGGTCGTCACCAGCGGAACGTCCAACTCGGCTTCCCTTGCAGGGACTTCGCGTACGGCGCCAGGTCCGTCTCCATCGCGTTCGGGCAGAACGCGAAGTGTTCCGCCGCGAGCACCAGCGACTCGACCTCGTCCGTCGGCGGGGCCGCCACCGACACCGTCAGGCCCTCGGGGCTCAGGCCCACCACGCGCACCCCGAACCTGTCCTCCCACGACCTCAGCACCGCGCACAGCCGGGCCACGTCCTGCTCGTGGTCCGCCGGTCCGCACCAGCCAAGGGCCGCCGGCACATCCGCGCTGCGGCGGGCCGGGACCAGTGCCGCGCGGGCACTCTTCAGATGCCCCTCGGCCTTCACCGCGACCTCCGCCGCCCTGCGGTCGGGGTCCTCCTGGAGCTCGGGCGCCTCCGCCAGGCCGGGCCAGGCCGCCGCCTCAAGACCCAGCTCGTCCTCCGCGTACGCCGCCCAGAACTCTTCCAGGACGTCCTCGGCGTCATGGTCGCCCGGGTACGACATCTCCTCCGGGGCCAGCTCCCAGTCCACCAACTCCCTTGTCCCGCACAGCAGTACGGGGTGCAGCCCCGCCGCCCGTCGGGCCGGGGTCAGGCGTGCCCAGTCCTCCGGGCCCGCCGGACCGTCCGCGTACCAGAGCAGCGGTTCGGCCGCCGGGCCGATCACCCTGCCCGGCGGCAGGTCGAGACCCAGCGCCTTGCCCGTCGGGTCGGCCGTCAGCTGAGGGAGTGGATTCGCAAGCATCGCCATGCCCCGAATGTAGGTCCCGCCACTGACAACGCCCGTGCGATGGGGCGGAGTTCAGAGTTCCGCTACGAAGGTCCGCCATGCGGTGGGGTTCAGGGTGAGCGCGGGGCCGTCCGGGTTCTTGGAGTCCCGGACGTGGATGGCCGCCGGGTGGGCCGCCACCTCGACGCAGGCCCCGCCCTCGTCGCCGCTGTAGCTCGACTTCCGCCAGGCGCAGGCCATTTCCAGGCACTGGCCGCCGTCGCTGCCGCTGTAGCTGGACTTGAACCACTTCAGTGAGGCGATGCTCATTGCTCTCCTAGCCAACGGTCCAACAGGCCCTTGGTGTCCTCGGTGTTGAGGGCCTGTGTTCGCAGCATCGCATACCTCTGAGCCAGGATGCTCACCTCGTCGGGATCAGTGATGATTTGGCTTCCACGTTGGGTCTCGGTGTAGCCAAGGAGCTGGTGGTCCGGCGTCTCCACCAGGGTGAATGGGCCGTCCAGGGCCGCGTGGCGCTTCAGGTTCACGGGCATGATCTGAAGAGTCAGGCCGGGGAGGTCGGCGCACCGCCGCAGATGTTCCAGCGCCTCGCGAAATACTTGATCACCACCGAGGCGGGCCATCAGGACCGCCTCCGCGATGACGAAGCTGATCGTCGGCGGCTCCTTCCGGTGCAGTATCTCCTGCCGCTCAAGCCGCGCAGCGACCTGCGCGTTGATCTCGTCCTCGCTCATCGCGGGCACCTTGCTGAGGAACACCGCTCGCGCGTAGTTCTCGGTCTGGAGCAGGCCGGGCAGTACCTGGTTCTCGAACCAGGACAGGGCGATGGCCTCGCGCTCCAGGTCCATGTACTCCTCGGCCCACGCCGGGATCAGGTCGATGTCCGGCATGTTGGCGACGGCTGTCTGTAGGGCGCGCTTGGTGTCCAGGAGGGCGTCGAGGGAGCGGGCCAGGTCGGGTTTCAGGGGGCGGCGGCCCTGCTCGATCGAGGCAATCATCTCCGTGTGCAGCAGCACGCGTTGGCCCAGTTCGCGCTGGGTCAGGGCGGCGGCCGCGCGGAACTCGGCCAGGAGGGCGCCGACCATCTTCATCGTCGACGCGTTCTTCCGGGTTCGCTTGCTGGGGCGCATGCCTGCCAACTCCCCACAGGGGCCCGTACGTTACGCCTCGGGGACCCGTACAGAATTTGTGTACGGGTCGGGCCACTGCGCCACGGCAGGCGTACTCCGTAACTCTCCCCCCATGACCATGAGTGAGAACGAAATGCGGGAGAAGTTCTACCCTCGCGAGCGCCAATCCGTGCCCGCCGCGCGGGAGTTCGCGACCGGAGCCGTTGTCGACTGGGGGTTCCTCCACCGGCTCGACGCCATCGCGCTGTGTGTCAGCGAGCTGGCCACGAACGCGCTGCTGCACGGGGTGCCGCCGGGGCGGGGGTTCCTGCTGCGGCTCCGGCTGGAGGAGGGGGCCGTGCTGCGGGTCGAGGTGCACGACAGCGGGGGTGGGGTGCCCCGGGTTGCCGAGGGGGCGGGCGGGACGGACGAGGGCGGGCGGGGGCTGGTCCTCGTGGACGTGCTGGCCGACAAGTGGGGTGTGGGGGAGCGGGATCCGGGCAAATTCGTGTGGTGTGAGTTCATTTGCCCGGGCGGTGAATCCGGCGACGGCTCGGATCCTGGAATGGCCGGATTCGGGCCAGGGGGCGCTGCGTAGGGTGCCGGTACTTGGACGTCCGAGCAACTGACAGGAGCCGCCCCATGGCCGCCGAGCCCGCCGCACAGCCGACCCGAGCCGCCGAGCCCGCCGCAGGCGCCCCTGTTCCGCCGCTCGCCGCGCGCGCCGCCTCCGTCGGGGCTTCGCCGGTACGGGAGATCCTCGCGCTGACCGCCCGGCCCGAGGTCATCTCGTTCGCGGGCGGGCTGCCCGCGCCGGAGCTGTTCGACGGGGCGGGGATGGCCGCCGCGTTCCGGGCGGTCCTGGCCGAGCAGGCCGCCACGGCGCTCCAGTACTCGACGACCGAGGGCAGCCCGGTGCTGCGGGCCGCCACCGCCGAGCGGCTCGGCAAGCGCGGGCTCGCCACCGGTGCGGACGACCTCCTCATCACCACCGGGTCGCAGCAGGGGCTCACGCTCCTCGCCGCCGCGCTGCTCGAACCGGGCGACGTGGTCGTGGTGGAAGACCCCTGCTACCTCGCCGCGTTGCAGGTGTTCGGCTTCGCCGGGGCGCGGGTCGTCGCCGTGCCGTGCGACGAGGACGGGCCGGACCCCGTCGCCCTCGACGAGATCGTCGCGCGCGAGCGGCCCAAGCTCTTCTACTGCGTGCCCACCTTCCAGAACCCGACCGGCCGCACCATGACGGCCGAGCGGCGCCGGGCGGTGGCCGATGTGGCGGTGCGGCGCGGGCTGTGGATCGTCGAGGACGATCCGTACGGCGAGCTGCGCTACGAGGGCGAGGACGTGCCCTGGATCTCCTCGTACGAGGACGCCGCCGACCGCACGGTGCTGCTCAGCAGCTACTCGAAGATCATGGCGCCGGGGCTGCGCATCGGCTGGCTGAGGGCGCCCCGCGCCTTGCTGCGGGCCTGCGTCATCGCCAAGCAGGCCTCCGACCTGCACACCCCGACCGTCAACCAGCTCGCCGCCGCGCGGTACTTGGCGGACCGGGATCTGGATGCGCACCTCGCCACGGTGCGGGGCGCCTATGGGGAGCGCCGGGACGCCATGCTTGCGGGGCTCCGCGATGCGCTGCCCTCGGGGTCGAGCTGGAATCGGCCCGAGGGGGGCATGTTCCTGTGGGTTCGGCTGCCGGCGGGGTGGGATGCGACTGCCTTGCTGGGCACGGTGGTTGAGCACGATGTGGCTTACGTTCCCGGGGCGCCCTTCTTTGCCGGTGTGCCCGATGCGGCGGCGCTTCGGCTGTGCTTTGTCACTTCCTCGCCGGATGAGATCCGGGAGGGGCTTGGGCGGCTCGGCCGGGCGTTCAACTCCGTCTGGAAGTAAGCCTGTTGAGGCTGGGTTCAGGGGTTCAGGGGCTCGGGACCTCGCGGGCGGGCGGGCGCGGTGGACGTGCCCGGTCAGCCCTTCGGCTTCGCCCGTACGTGCATCCGTTCGCCCTGTCTGCCGAACAGGCTCAGCACCTCGACCGGGCGGCCGTCCGCGCTGCTGAACCAGTGCGGCACCTTCGTGTCCCACTCGGCCACCTCGCCGGGGCCGAGCACCAGGTCGTGGGCGCCGAGGACGAGCCGGAGCCGGCCGTCGAGGACGTACAGCCACTCGTAGCCCTCGTGCGAGCGGAGCTCAGGCTCGCTGCCCCGGTCCGGGATGACCAGCTTGTACGCCTGGAGGGGGCCGGGCGAGCGGGTCAGCGGGACGAACGTGCCGCCGTTGGCATGGGGTCGCGGGTTCAGCCTGACCCTGGGGTCGCCGACCTCGGGCGCGCCGACCAGGTCGTCCAGGGGCACGCCGTACGCGCCGGCCAGCGGGAGCAGCAGTTCCAGGCTGGGGCGGCGCTGGCCGGATTCCAGGCGGGACAAGGTGCTCTTGGAGATGTTCGTCGTCTCGGCGAGCGCCGCCAGCGTGAGGCCGCGCTGGGTGCGCAGCCGCTTGAGCCGGGGGCCGACCTCGTCCAGTACCGCCTGGTGGGCGGAGGTCGTCGGGGGCGGCTCCGCGTGGGGCGGCCTGCTCTGGGGTCGGGGCATGGTCACATTCCATCCGGCCGTCCCGGAATCGGCAACATTGATTGCCGTTCTCGACGTTCCGGAGGACCTTCTGCGGCATGAGCCCCTTCGGCGGGCTCCGGCCGGAGAGCGGGGTCCATGGTGAAGTCCACAGGCGTGGGGACGTCCGAGGTGGTTACGGGGCGAGGGGGGCCCGGTGGGCCGGTGCGGTGGGTGCTGGCGGGGCTCTCGCTCTCGATGCTGCTCTCGTCGCTCGGCACCAGCATCGCCAACGTCGGCCTGCCGGCCCTGGCGCATGCCTTCGGAGCGTCGTTCCAGCAGGTTCAGTGGGTGGTGCTGGCCTATCTGCTCGCCGTCACCACGTTGATCGTCGGCGTCGGGCGGCTCGGTGATCTCGTCGGGCGCCGGCGACTGCTGCTCGCGGGCGTGCTGCTCTTCACGGTGGCCTCGGCCCTGTGCGGGGCCGCGCCCACGCTCTGGCTGCTGATCGCGGCCCGTGCCGCTCAGGGACTCGGGGCGGCCGCGATGATGGCGCTCACCCTGGCCTTCGTCGGCGGGACCGTGCCCAGGGCGCAGACCGGCCGGGCGATGGGGCTGCTCGGCACGATGTCCGCCATCGGCACCGCCCTGGGGCCCTCGCTCGGCGGTGTGCTCGTCTCCGGGTTCGGCTGGCGGGCGATCTTCCTCGCCACGGTGCCGCTCGGGCTCGCGACCCTGGTTCTGGTCCGTCGCCATCTGCCCGCCGACGCCCGTGTGTTGACGGACGGGCGGCCGCCCGCCGACGGTGGGCGCGCCGATGGCGCCCGGCCCCGCTTCGACCACCCCGGCACCGCGGTGCTCGCCCTCACCCTCGCCGCGTACGCGCTGGCGATGACGCTGGGACACGGCCACTTCGGCACCCTCACCGCGGTGCTGCTCGCGGCCGCCGCGCTGGGTGTCGTCCTGTTCGTACGGGTCGAGTCCCGGGCCGCGTCCCCGCTGGTCCGGCCCGCCATGTTCCGCGATCCGGCGCTGAGCACGAGCCTCGCCATGAGCACCCTGGTGTCGACGGTGATGATGGCGACGCTGGTGGTCGGGCCGTTCTACCTCTCGCGCGCACTCCGGCTCGACGACGCGCTGGTCGGGCTCGTCCTGTCCGCCGGTCCGCTCGTCGCCGCGCTGACCGGGGTGCCGGCCGGGCGGGTCGCGGACCGGTTCGGGGCGTACCGCATGACCGTCGCCGGACTCGGAGCCTCGGCCACGGGGTGCGTCCTGCTCGCCGTGACGCCCACCTCGCTCGGGGTGTTCGGCTATGTCGGCCCGCTCGTGGTCGTCACCGGCGGATACGCCGTCTTCCAGACGGCCAACAACACCGCCGTCCTGGCCGACGTCCCGGCGGACCGGAGGGGCGTCACCTCCGGAATGCTCAACCTCTCGCGCAACCTCGGCCTCATCACCGGGACTTCGGTCATGGGCGCGGTGTTCGCGTTCGCCGCGGCGGCGGATGACGTCACCACGGCGGATTCGGGCGCGGTGGCCACCGGCATGCGGGTGACCTTCGCCGTCGCGGCGGCCCTGGTGCTCGCCGCCCTCGCCCTCGCGGCCACGGGCCGCGCTCTCACCCGGCGCCCGGCGACGGCGAGTTGACGCCTTCCGGGGCCCAGGCTCGCTCGGCCCGGGGTCGGCTACCAGCCGTCGATCGTCGAGAGGTCCGACTGCCAGTACGTCGCCATGGCCTGGCTGTCCACGACGGCCACGCTCTTGGAGAGGGCCGCGTAGGCGGACGGCCCGGTGGACTCGTTGCCGGAGCGGCCGTGGAAGTACACGGTGACGTGGTCGGCGTTGTACGCCTTGCCGCCGTCGTCCTCGCCCAGGGTGCGGACCATCACGTACGCCGAGGCGCCGGGGGACAGCGTGACGACGGCCTGCGGGATGGTGTCCCGGTCGATCTGGACCGGGGACTGCGCGTCCTTGGAGAAGGAGATGGAGGGGGCGCCGTAGGCGTTGCACAGCGTCTTGCCGGTGTTGGTGACCGTCAGGAGGATGTGGTTGATCGGGCGGGTCACCGGGGTCGCCGTCAGCTTCACGTTGGCCCCGGTGCAGGGGGTGTCGACGGTGCGGCCCCCGGCCGAGGGCTTCTTGGTGGGCTTGCCGTCCGCTTTGGCGGGGGTGCCGGCGTGCTTGCCGGAGCCCATACCGGACGAACCCGTACCGGACGAACCCGTACCGGACGAACCCGTACCGGACGAGCCGGTACCGGACGAGCCCGTACCCGAGCCCGAGTTCCTGCTGTCCCCGGCCGTGGCGCCCGCCGAGTCGTTCGCGGCCGGGGCCTGGCCGTCGCCGGTCGCCGGGGTGACGACCGAGGACGCGGCCGGCTTGTCGCCCGCCTTGGTGTCGCCGGAACCGCTTCCGCCACCGCAGGCGGTCAGGGCGAGAGCGGCGACGAGGGTGGTGGTCGCGGCGGCGGCGATACGGAAGGTGGTACGCATGTGAAAGGTGCTCCCCGTGTGCATCGTGAAGGGTGAATCGCGAGTGGTGCGTTGGGTCCGGCCACCCGACCAGTGGAGTGGACGCGTCAGCGGCGGTACTGGTGGAGAAGCGTGATGAGCGTCGCGATGGATGCCGCCAGGACGACGACGGCCACCGAGTCCGCGAGGTTGAACCGGATGCGGATTCGCATGGTGTGCTCCCGGAACGGGCTGTTCGGCTGCTTGCTGCACCTACCTTGCGGGCCGGTCCGAAGGCCCGGCAACGAGCAAGGGACAATAGGGGAAGCTGGAACGCTGGAACACCCTTTGACCTGGGGAAACAACCTGTCCCTGGAATGCGTTCCTGGGACGGATGGGGAGGGGACCGGGGCATGGCGACAACGGAGTCCGAGCAGTTCGCGGCGCTGCTGCGGGAGTTGAAGGACCGCTCGGGGCGCAGCTACGGAGTGCTCGCGGGCAAGCTCCACATGAGTACGTCCACGCTCCACCGGTACTGCAACGGTGACGCCGTGCCCAACGAGTACGCGCCCGTCGAGCGGCTCGCGCGGCTGTGCGGGGCGAGCCCCGAGGAGTCCGTCGAACTGCACCGGCGCTGGATCCTGGCGGACGAGGCGCGGCGCCGCTCGCGCGGAGCGAACCCGGCGAGTGCCGCCGCCGGTACGGCTCCGAGTGCCGCTGCGACCGGATCCGCCGAGGCCGCCCCCGCTTCGAGTGCCGCTGCGGCCGGATCCGCCGAGGCCGCCCCCGCTCCCGGGCCCGGCAACGCTTCCGAGCCTGCCCCCGCTCCCGAGCCCGGCAACGCTTCCGAGCCCGGCACCGCTTCCGGGGCCGGCACTCCGACCGCCCCCGTCGAAGTCCCGGCCGCCGAGCGGCAGTCCGGTGCTGGGCCGGCCGGGCAGTTGCCGTACGTCGTCGCGTCCGAGTCGGCCGGCCGGCCCTCCGGGCCAGGCAGGTTCGGCAGCAGGCGGGCGCGGCTCGTGCTCATCGGGGCCGCCGTCGTGGCGCTCGCCGTGCCCGCCGTGGCCGTCGCCGCGCTGTCGGGTCCCGGCGACAAGCCCAGCGGTACGGTCGCGGACGCCGAGGAGAGCCGGGCGGCGGCCACCAAGAGCGCGGCCGGGCGCCCCACGCCGAGCGCTTCACCCAGCCCCACGCCCAGCGCGTCGGCATCGGCCTCGGCGAGCCCGTCGGCCTCCGCCTCGCACGTGAGGCCGTCGGCCAAGCCGGGCGCAGCCCTCGGCACCCCGATCAGCGCGGGCATCAGCTCGTACGACTGGGACACGCCGTGCGGCAAGTTCTACCTGCTCGACCAGCAGCCCAGCGCCGTTCCGCCGCCCCCGCCCAGCGCGCAGGACCGGCGCTCCTGGGCGCGGGCGCTCGGCGGGGTCGACGGCGGGAACCTGAAGCTGGAGCTGACCACGACCGGCAAGAGCGAGGAAGCGGTGGTGATCACCGGGGTCGACGTGCGGGTGGTGGGGCGCGAGGCGCCGCTGAACTGGACGGCGTACTCCATGGGCAGCGGCTGCGGCGGCGGCGTCGTCCCGCAGACCTTCGACGTCGACCTGGACGCGCCGCAGCCGGTCACCAAGCCGGTCGCCGGAAAGCAGGGCGACTCGGTGGTGCCGGCCAAGGGCTTCCCGTTCAAGGTGTCCACGCACGACCCGGAGGTCTTCGACCTCGACGTGCACGTCGAGGCGCACGACGTCAGCTGGTACCTGGAGGTCGGCTGGAGCAGCGGGGAGCGCTCCGGCACGGTCAAGGTGGACGACGGAGGCAAGCCGTTCCGCACCAGTGCGGTCAAGGGCCGGCCGCTGTACGAGTACGACACGATCGACAACGCGTGGAAGAGCCTCCAAGGCGAGTGAACCCGGGAGCGCTGAACCCGGGAGCGCTGAGCCCGGGAGCAGTGAACCGCGCCCGGGGAACCTCGCGGCGAACCGGCCGGCAGTGAACCAGCCGGTCCCGCGCGGGAGTTGACGCGATCAGAGGCGCTCGGGCGTCCGGATGCCGAGCAGGGCCATGCCCTGGGTGAGCGTCCGGGCGGTCAGGTCGCAGAGGAACAGGCGGTTCTCGACCTGAGCCTCGGTGTCGGCCTTCAGGACCGGGCACTGGTCGTAGAACGTCGTGTACAGCGAGGCCAGTTGGTACAGGTACGCGGCCAGCTTGTGCGGGGCGTACTCGGCCGTCGCCTCGGTGAGGAGCTCGCCGAACGCGTCCAGGTGCAGGCCCAACGCCCGCTCGGCCGGGGCGAGTTCGAGCTCCGGGTGGGCCGTGGGGGCCACGCCCTCGGCCTTGCGCAGGATCGACTTGATCCGGGCGTAGGCGTACTGGAGGTAGACGGACGTGTCACCGTTCAGGGACACCATCTGGTCCAGGTCGAACTTGTAGTCCCGGTTCGCCGAGGTGGAGAGGTCCGCGTACTTCACGGCGCCGATGCCGACGTACCGGCCGTTCTCGACGATCTCCTCCTCGCTCAGGCCCACCTTCTCGGCCTTCTCGCGCACGACCGCGGTGGCCCGCTCGGCGGCCTCGTCCAGGAGGTCCTCCAGCTTGACCGTCTCGCCCTCACGGGTCTTGAACGGCTTGCCGTCCGCGCCGAGCACCGTGCCGTAGCCCATGTTGTGCGCGGTGACGTCGTCGCCGAGCCAGCCCGCCCGGCGGGCCGTCTCGAAGACCATCTTGAAGTGCAGCGACTGGCGTACGTCCACGACGTAGATCAGCGTCGTGGCGTCCAGGTCGGTGACGCGGTTGCGGATCGCCGAGAGGTCGGAGGCGGCGTAGCCGAAGCCGCCGTCGGCCTTCTGCACGATGAGCGGGACCGGCTGGTCGTCCTTGCCCCGGATCTCGTCGAAGAAGACCACGAGCGCGCCGTCGGAGCGCACGGCGACGCCGGACTCCTCAAGGAGGCGGGCGGTCTCCGGCATCAGGTCGTTGTACGCGGACTCACCGACGATCTCGTCGTCCCGGACCTCCATGTCCAGCTTCTCGAAGACCGAGTAGAAGTAGACCTTCGACTCGTCCACGAACTGCTGCCACAGCTCCAGGGTCTCCTTGTCGCCGGACTGGAGGGCGACGACCCGCCTGCGGGCGCGCTCCTTGAACTCCTCGTCCGAGTCGAAGACCGCGCGGGAGGCCTTGTAGACCCGGTTCAGGTTGCTCATGGCCTGCTCGCCGTCCACGGCGTCGGCCGGGGCCAGCTCGCCGGGGTTCTCGATCAGGTACTGGATGAGCATGCCGAACTGGGTGCCCCAGTCGCCGATGTGGTGACGGCCGATGGTCTTCTCGCCGGTGAAGTCGAGCATGCCGCGCAGCGCGTCGCCGATGACCGCCGAGCGCAGGTGGCCTACGTGCATCTCCTTCGCCACGTTCGGCTGGGCGTAGTCGATGACCGTGACGCCCGGGTTCTCCTTCAGCGGCACGCCGAGCCGGTCGTCCGCGGCGCGCGCGGCGAGGGTCTCGATGATCGCCCGGTCGGTGAGCGTGATGTTGAGGAAGCCGGGGCCCGAGACCTCGACGTCCTTCAGGAGGTCGCCCGCGTCCAGCGCGTCGGTGACCTTCGTCGCGAGCTCGCGCGGGTTGCCCTTGAGCTTCTTCGCGAGCGCCAGGATGCCGTTGGCCTGGAAGTCGGCCCGGTCGCTTCGTCGCAGCAGCGGGTCGGTGGAGCCGGCCTCCGGCAGGGCAGCCGAGAGGGCGTCCGCCAGGCGCTGCTGGACAGTGGAAGCGAGGGAATGGACCGAGGCCATGAGGTGCCGTTCCTGTCGGGAGTGAGGACGATTGCCCTGCGATTCTCCCACGCGGCCCCCTTGCCTTTCTCCCGAGATGCGGGCAACCCCGGAGGAGCTCCTTCCGTCTGGGAGAATGAGCGTGCCGGCCTCTCCAGGGCAGACGAGGGCATTACGAGAAAGAAGGACGTGCCGACCGTGGCTCAGAGCAGCACCGAGACCGACTGGGTCTCCCGTTTCGCGGACGATGTCATCGCCGAGTCGGAGCGACGTGCGCCTGGCAAACCGGTCGTCGTCGCGTCCGGTCTTTCTCCCTCCGGCCCGATCCACCTGGGCAACCTGCGCGAGGTCATGACCCCGCACCTGGTCGCCGACGAGGTGCGCCGCCGCGGCTACGAGGTCCGGCACCTGATCTCCTGGGACGACTACGACCGCTACCGCAAGGTGCCCGCGGGCGTGGCCGGCGTCGACGAGTCCTGGAACGAGCACATCGGCCGTCCGCTGACCTCGGTCCCGGCGCCCGTGGGTTCGGCGTACCCGAACTGGGCCGAGCACTTCAAGGCCGCGATGACCGAGGCCCTTGCCGAGCTGGGCGTCGAGTACGACGGCATCAGCCAGACCGCGCAGTACACCAGCGGCGTCTACCGCGACCAGGTGCTGCACGCGATGAAGCACCGCGGCGACATCGACGCGATCCTGGAGCAGTACCGGACCAAGAAGGCCCCGGGCAAGAAGTCGCAGAAGCCGGTCGACGAGGCCGAGCTGGAGGCCGCCGAGGGCTCCGGCGCCGCGGCCGAGGACGACGGCACCGGCTCGACGGGCTACTACCCGTACAAGCCGTACTGCGGCGGCTGCGGCAAGGACCTCACGGTCGTCTCCGCCTACGACGACGACACCACGGAGCTGACGTACACCTGCTCCGCGTGCGCGTTCTCGGAGACGGTCCGGCTCAGCGAGTTCAACCGCGGCAAGCTGGTCTGGAAGGTCGACTGGCCGATGCGCTGGGCCTACGAGGGCGTGATCTTCGAGCCGTCCGGCGTCGACCACTCCTCGCCGGGCTCCTCGTTCCAGGTCGGCGGCCAGATCGTGTCGATCTTCGACGGCGTCCAGCCGATCGGCCCGATGTACGCCTTCGTCGGCATCAGCGGCATGGCCAAGATGTCGTCGTCCAAGGGCGGCGTGCCGACCCCGGCCGACGCGCTCCAGATCATGGAGCCGCAGCTGCTGCGCTGGCTGTACGCCCGCCGCAAGCCCAACCAGTCCTTCAAGATCGCCTTCGACCAGGAGATCCAGCGGCTCTACGACGAGTGGGACAAGCTGGAGGCGAAGGTCGCGGACGGCTCGGTGCTGCCGGCCGACGCGGCCGCGTACAGCAGGGCCGCCCGCACCGCGGCCGGTGAGCTGCCGCGCACTCCGCGCCCGCTGCCGTACCGCACGCTGGCCTCGGTGGTCGACGTCACCGCGGGCCACGAGGACCAGACGCTGCGCATCCTGACCGAGCTGGACCCGGCGAACCCGGTCACCTCGCTCGACCAGGTGCGCCCGCGCCTGGACCGCGCCGAGAACTGGATCACCACCCAGGTCCCGGCCGACCAGCGCACCCTGGTGCGCGAGACCCCGGACACCGAGCTGCTCGGCTCGCTCGACGCCGAGGGCCGCGAGTCGCTGCGGCTCCTCGTCGAGGGCCTGGACTCGCACTGGTCGCTCGACGGGCTGACCACGCTGGTCTACGGCGTGCCGAAGGTGATGGCGGGCCTGGAGCCGGACGCCAAGCCGACGCCCGAGCTGAAGGTCGCCCAGCGCTCGTTCTTCGCGCTGCTCTACAAGCTCCTGGTGAGCCGCGAGACGGGCCCGCGCCTGCCCACGCTGCTGCTCGCCGTGGGCGCGGACCGGGTGCGCAAGCTGCTCGGCGCCTGATCCCGTCCCCGTACACACCGAGGGCCGTCACCCACAGCGGGTGACGGCCCTCGGTGTTGTCCCCAAGTGGGGCTTTCCCTCAGCCTGCTGACGTACCGTCAGGCAATGTGGTCCTCGACGGCCTGGGTTTCGAAGTGCTGCTTGAACTGCGGGTACAGCTTGCGCAGCACGGCGGCGCTGCCGGGATAGCGCACCCCGTGCTCGTCCGTGAGCTTTATGTCGAGCGTCTCGACGTTGGGGTAGTCGCCCTCGGTGTTCACGTGCTGGCGGAAGACGTCGTAGGCGAGCTCCGCGAACTGGGTGAACCCCTCTTCCGTCGGCTCGGGTTCGGCGTAGGGCTCCTGCTCCGGCGCGGGCCGCCGTTCGGGCGCGGTCTGCGGGCCCGCCGCGCGCGGGCCGGGTACGCCGAGGGGGCGTTCGCGGCCGGGGCCGGACGGGACCATCACCGGCTCCTGCTGCGGCTCGGGCTGCTGCTCGGGCTGCGGCTGGAGCTCGTCCGCCGCGAACGCCGGGTCGTACGTGCCCGCGTACTCCTCGGGCGAGATGTGCTGAGCGGCGAACCACGGGCTCTCGTGCGTGGTGGGCTGCTCCTGCTCGGCGTACGGCTGTTCCTGCCCCGGGTGGGCGGCCTGTGCCTGTGCCTGGGCCTGTGCCTGGGCCTGGGACGGCGGTTGGGCCTGGGCTTGCGTCCGCGCCTCGGTCCGCGCCTGGAGCGGGGGCTCCTCGGGCGGGGTGTGCGTGTGCGAGGGCGGGAGTTCCGGCTGCGGCTCGGGGCGCGGGGCCGGCGGCGCGGGCGGCAGCAGCACCGGCTCCATGCCGGCGGCGGCCAGGCCCGCGGGGGCGGTCTCGGCGAGCGGCACGCCGAACTTGGCCAGGCGCAGCGGCATCAGGGACTCGATGGGGGCCTTGCGGCGCCAGGCGCGGCCGTAGACGGCCTGGAGGCGGGCGCGGTAGACCAGGCGGTCCTGTTCGAGCTTGATGACCTGCTCGTAGCTGCGCAGCTCCCACAGCTTCATGCGGCGCCACAAGCGGAAGGTGGGGATGGGCGAGAGCAGCCAGCGGGTGAGGCGGACGCCCTCCATGTGCTTGTCGGCGGTGATGTCCGCGATCCGGCCGACCGCGTGGCGGGCCGCCTCGACCGAGACGACGAACAGGACCGGGATCACCGCGTGCATGCCCACGCCCAGCGGGTCGGGCCAGGCGGCGGCGCCGTTGAAGGCGATCGTCGCGGCCGTGAGCAGCCAGGCCGTCTGCCGCAGCAGCGGGAACGGGATGCGCATCCAGGTCAGCAGCAGGTCGAGGGCGAGCAGCACACAGATGCCCGCGTCGACGCCGATCGGGAAGACGTAGGAGAAGTTCCCGAACCCCTTTTGCAGCGCGAGCTCGCGGACCGCGGCGTACGAACCCGCGAAACCGATCCCGGCGATCACCACGGCACCCGCGACCACCACCCCGATCAGAATGCGGTGCGTCCGTGTCAGCTGAGTCGCGGCCACCCGCGTCCCCTCCCCTTGTCAAGCAACTGGCGGGCACAGCCTGGCACATGCGTACGGAGTCCGGCCCACAGGGGAGGGCCGGACTCCGTACGGTCGCGCGGGGGTTACTTGTTGTTCGCGGTGGCCACGGCCGCGACGGCTTCCTTGGCGACGGCGGTCGCGCCGTCCTGGACGTCGCCTGCCGCGGGGGCGTCGGCGCCCTCGTAGCCGGTGCCGTTGTAGTCGACGGCGACCACGGCGTTGGCGGTGCGGACCACGACGACGCCGTAACGGAAGTTCGCGTCGTCCTTCTTCAGGTCGAAGGTGATGGCCGTCGCCTGGTCGCCGAGGCCGGAGACCGGCGAGGTCTTCACGTTCTTCGCGTCACCCGTCGACTTGGCCCCCGAGACCGCCCGGTCGAACTGCTTCTGCGCGAGCGAGTCGCCGCTGCCGAGGCCCGGCGTGGAGTCGTAGCGCTTGAAGTCGATGTCGAGCCAGCGGTAGTTCGAGCCGTCGACGCCCTTGTCCTCCAGGCCGTTCCAGGTGCAGCTGGCCTGGGACTGCGGGTCGGAGGTCTTGCCGACCTCGCCCGCCTTCGTCTTCGCCTTGGGCACGTACTTGTCGATCGACTTCGCGCTGATCGACGGGCACGCGTCGGGCAGCTTCGTGAACTTCGCCGGTGCGAGCGAGGGCGAGGAGGAGGCCTGCTTGCCACCGCTGGAGGACGCCGACGACGACGGCGAGTCCGACTTCTTGGCGTCGCCGCCGCCCGAACCGGAGGAGCAGCCCACTGCGACGAGCATCACAGGTACGGCGGCACAGGCGAGGACACGGGCGAGCCGGATGCGCGGGGCCGGGGCGTGCGCCTTTTCGGGGGTGGCCGGGGCTGATCGGTGCATGTTTCCTTCGCTCTTCGTCTCTCGCGCTGGCGCGCTATTCGCTGAACTGCTCGACGAGCTTGCCGGCCAGGGCCTGGGCCTGCTCTTGCAGCTCCTTGCTGTCGGGGGCCGCGGCGGTGGCCGTGGCCTGGTCGGTGTATTCGATGGTCACGATGACGTTGGACGTACGGAACACCACAGTGACGGTACGTTGTCCGGCCGCCGAGGCGCCGCCGGTGCCGGACGGGGACGATACGTCGTTCAGGAACGCGGCGTCGCCTAGCCCGCTGAGCCTGCGCGGCTGGAGGCCGTCCTTGCCGGTGCTGTCCGAGGGGCTCGGCGAGGTGGTGGCCGTGCCGCTCGCCGTGCCCGCCGAGACGGGGGCGCCGGTGGGCGGCCCGGCCATCGTGGAGGGGGCTCCGGCGGACGGGGAGCCGCTGGGGCTCGGGGTGCTGGAGGCGGCGGGCGTGGGCGAGGCGCTCCGCGGGGCGGGCAGGTTCGCCGCCGTCTCCTTCTTCGCGTAGAGCTGCTTGGTCTGGTCGTCGTCGCTGATCGTGGGGTCGTAGGAGACGACCCGTTCGAAGTCGACCGTGAGCCTGCGCACACCGTCGGGCGTCTCGTCCTTCCAGCGGCAGCCGACCCGGCGGTCGGTGTCGTAGGTGAGGTCGGCGCTGCCCGCGTACTCCTTCGTGGCGTCCGCCTCGGCGAGGGCGGCCGCGCCCGGCAGCATGTCCTTGAGCACGCCCTTGCTCACGGCCCGGCAGGGCTCGGGGAGGGTGCGGTACTTACCGGCGGGCGCCGCGGCCGTCTTGGCGTCGCCGGCCTTGGAATCGGTGGCCGAGCCGTCGCCTCCGGAGCCTCCGGAACAGCCGGAGGCGAGCGCCACCAGGAGCGCGAGACCAGGCACGTACGCCTTTCGCTGCACGGTTTCCGGGCTCCTTTCAGCGGGACGGCTGGGGGAAAAGTAGTTGCCGCCCGAGGGCGGTGGCCGGACACAATGTGTATCGCACGTGAACCTGTGAACGCCGGTCCACTGTCCTGGTTGTGGGTTTCGGTGCCTGTTTTTGCCATACGTGCGTTTTCCGGCTTTGGTGCCGTTTTCGGTTTTCGGGGGATCGAGGAATCATGTCGTACGCGGAGCTGCCCGGCGCGCGGGTGCCCATCAGGATGTGGACCGACCCGGCGTCGGTCGACGACGGAGCGATGCAGCAGCTGCGCAACGTCGCCACGCTGCCCTGGATCAAGGGCCTCGCCGTGATGCCGGACGTGCACTACGGCAAGGGCGCCACGGTCGGCTCGGTCATCGCGATGCACGGCGCGGTGTGCCCGGCCGCGGTGGGGGTCGACATCGGCTGCGGCATGTCCGCGGTGCGGACCTCGCTGACCGCCAACGACCTGCCGGGCGACCTCTCCCGGCTCCGCTCGAAGATCGAGCAGGCCATTCCGGTGGGCCGCGGCATGCATCGCGACCCGGTGGACCCGTCCAGGCTGCACGGCTTCCCCACCTCCGGGTGGGAGGGGTTCTGGGAGCGGTTCGGGGGCATCGCGGAGTCGGTGCGGTTCCGTGAGGAGCGGGCCGCCAAGCAGATGGGAACGCTGGGCAGCGGAAACCACTTCGTGGAGTTCTGCCTGGACGAGTCGGGCTCGGTCTGGCTGATGCTGCACTCCGGTTCGCGCAACATCGGCAAGGAGCTGGCGGACTTCCACATCGGGCAGGCGCAGAAGCTGCCGCACAACCAGGGCCTGGTCGACCGCGACCTCGCCGTCTTCGTCGCGGACACCCCGCAGATGGCGGCCTACCGCAACGACCTGTTCTGGGCGCAGGAGTACGCGAAGTACAACCGCGCGATCATGATGGCGCTCTTCCAGGACGTGGTCCGCAAGGAGTTCAAGAAGGCCCGGGTCACGTTCGAGCCGGTCATCTCCTGCCACCACAACTACGTGGCGGAGGAGCGGTACGAGGGGATGGACCTGCTCGTCACCCGCAAGGGGGCGATCCGGGCGGGGGCGGGGGAGTTCGGGATCATCCCCGGCTCGATGGGCACCGGCTCGTACATCGTGAAGGGGCTCGGCAACGCTGCGTCCTTCAACTCGGCCTCGCACGGCGCCGGTCGCAGGATGAGCCGCAGCGCGGCGAAGCGGGCGTTCTCGACGCGGGACCTGGTCGAGCAGACGCGGGGCGTGGAGTGCCGCAAGGACTCGGGGGTCGTGGACGAGATCCCGGGCGCCTACAAGCCGATCGAGAAGGTCATGGACCAGCAGCGCGACCTGGTGGAGGTCGTGGCGAAGCTGAAGCAGGTGGTGTGCGTCAAGGGGTGAGCCGGCTCGACAGGGCTCGGGGGAACGCGGCCGGGCCGGGGGCGTGAGCCCCCGGCCGCCGCCTCTTCCCGGCCCGCATGCCGGGAAAGCGCCAGAAGGGGCGCGCGGCTGTGCCTTCGGCGAGCCGAGGGCTGCCGGACACTGCGCCCGCACCACGAGGACGTACCGGGGAGGGTCCGGCTTTGTCCGGGCGGCGGTGGCAGAGACCGCCCGGTGTCCGCGGGACGCCCGGCAGGGCATCGTCTGCCCATGCCCTGCACTGCCGGTTCTGGCGTACGCGGACAACGCCCTCGTGAAAGCGGACGTCAGGCGATCGGTTCCCGCCCCTCACAGGGCAGTTGATCGTCCTCCTTCAGCATGCAACAAACGCCGCTAGTTTTCCGCTGAAGATTTATCCGCCGAAAAGCGGGATGGGAAAAGATCCGGCCCGTCGGACGGTAAAGACGAGGTCAGGTGGCCGGATGGGCCCCTGCCCGCGCCGACCACCGTCCCCGGCCGAGCCGCCACCGACGGCTGTCCCGGGCCCCGCCCGCACCGAGCCGCTGTCCCGGGGGCCGCCCGCACCGACGGCTGTCCCGGGCCCCGCCCGCACCGAGCCGCTGTCCCGGCCCCGGCGCCCGCGTCCGGATTCGTCCGTGCGGACGGCGGCCGGGTTCTCACCGGCCCGCAGGAGGATCCACACCCGGCGGTCGCCTCGCGGTCGCCAGGGGGAGCGAGGATTTCAGCCGCTCCGGTCAGGGCACGTGCGCCCACAATGGAACGTACGCCGACGATGGGATGCGCACCGGTCACCCGGTGCACGCCGAGCACCCGGCCCGGAGCCGATCGCAGAGTCGGGACCGAGGTCGGGAGCGGCTGTTCCAACCGCGCGGCCGACGGCGTCAGTCGACGGCCGCCCGTAACCGGGGGAGAACCACAGATGGACAAGTCCGCTCTGCGTTCCCTGCTGCGCGAGCGCCGCGCGCTGATCAAACCCGAGAGCCACGGGCTGAGCCGACCGACCCGGCAGGGGCGTCGTGCGCCCGGGCTTTCGCAGGCCCAGATCGACCAGATCCTGCACCGCGCCCCCGACACCTACGGACGCCTGGAGTCCGGCCGCTACCCCAACCCGCCCGCGGACCTGCTCCAGGACGTGGCCCGGCTGCTCGGCATGAACGAGCAGGAGTGGGTGGCGTTGTGGCGTTACTGCCTGGGACAGGATCCGCCGTTCCCGCTGCACTCGCAGTCCGGCGAGGAGATCCCCGGCGTGTGGCAGGAGGCCGTCGACGGCATCGAGCACATGGCGTACGCCACCGACCGCTCCTGGAACCTGCTGGCCCACAACCAGCCCTGGGCCGCGCTGTTCCCCGGCGGCCGGGTACCGCGGAACACCATGCGGTGGATGACGCTCGATCCCGTGGCCCGCGAGACCCTGACCGACTGGGAGCACGCGTGGGCGCCCCTGGTCCTGCCCCAGCTGCGCGCCGCCCTGGCCGCCGACCCCACCGACCAGACGCTGGCGCAGATCGAGAAGGAGGTCCTGGCGGACCCGCTCGCCGCCGGGATCTACAACCGGCCGAGCGGCTACCTCCACCTCGACGGTGACGAACGCCCGCTCAACCACGCGTCCCTCGGCCCCGGCTGGGTCACGATGTGCGCCGCCCAGCCGGTGGCCGCGCCCGGCGCACGGCTGATCATCCTGGTCTTCCACGCGGGCGAGGAGCGCCGCCACCCGCGGACGCCGATACTGCGGGCCAAACTGCGGTAGGCGCGGTAGGCGCGGTAGGCGCGGTAGGCGCGGTAGGCGCGGTGGGGCGGCCGGTTTGGCGGGGCGGTGGGCCTGGTGGGGCCGCAGGTCGTCCGGCGCTGGCGGCAGGCTGTTCGGTACGGGCGGCAGGCTGTTCGGTACGGGCGGCAGGCCTCGGACGCGTCCGCGGCAGGCCCCGGACGCGTCCGCCCGTCCGCCCGGCCGCCCGCCCGGCTTCGGCGGTCAGGACTCCCGGTGGACCTTGGTGTTGGAGGCCTGGGCGCGGGGGCGGACCACGAGCAGGTCGATGTTGACGTGGCTGGGACGGGTGACCGCCCAGGTGATGGTGTCGGCCACGTCGTCGGCGGTGAGCGGCTCGGCGACGCCCGCGTAGACCTTGGCGGCCTTCTCGGTGTCGCCGCGGAACCGGGTCGTGGCGAACTCGTCCGTCTTGACCATGCCGGGCGCGATCTCGACGACCCGCACCGGACGGCCCAGGATCTCCAGGCGGAGCGTCTCGGCGAGCACGCGGGCGCCGTTCTTCGCGGCTACGTAGCCGGCGCCGCCCTCGTACGTGGCGTGGCCCGCCGTGGAGGAGAGGATCACGACCGTACCGTCGCCGGACGCCTCAAGGGCGGGCAGCAGGGCCTGGGTCACATTGAGCGTGCCGATCACGTTCGTCTCGTACATCTGCCGCCAGTCGTCCGGGTCGCCGGTCGCGACCGGATCGGCACCGAGCGCGCCGCCCGCGTTGTTCACCAGCACCCCGATGGTGCGGAAGGCGGTGGCGAACTCGTCGACGGCGGCCCGGTCGGTCACGTCCAGCGGGTACGCCGTCGCCTGGTGGCCCGCCTCGTTGATCTCGGCGGCCAGCGCCTCGATGCGGTCCTTGCGGCGGGCGGTCAGCACCACGCGGTAACCGGCGGCGGCGAGCCCGCGGGCGGTGGCGGCACCGATCCCGCTGCTCGCTCCGGTGACGACGGCGATCGGGGTCCCGGCGGCAGTCATGTCGTGCTCCTCGCGCGTGTGGTGAGTACGCGGCCAGGATAGGCGCGCCCGGACGCGTCCGGCCGGGGCGGTCCCTGCGGCCCGGGTCTCGGCGGGGCGGGCTCGCCCGCGGTCCCGGTGGGGCGGGCTCTCCGTCCCCGGTCCCGGTGGGGCGGGTACGCAGGCCCGGTCGCGGCGGCGCGGGCGTCCTCAGCGGCTGCGCGGTGCGTACATGATCACGGCCATGCCGGCCAGGCAGATCAGTGCGCCGGTGACGTCCCAGCGGTCGGGGCGGTAGCCGTCCGCGACCATGCCCCAGGCGATCGAGCCCGCTACGAAGACACCGCCGTACGCGGCGAGGATGCGGCCGAACTCGGCGTCCGGTTGAAGCGTCGCCACGAACCCGTAGACGCCGAGCGCCAGCACTCCGGCACCGATCCACACCCAGCCCCGGTGCTCCCTGACGCCCTGCCAGACGAGCCAGGCACCGCCGATCTCGAAGAGGGCGGCCAGAACGAAGAGGAGGACCGAGCGTGCGACGAGCATGGGATCAGGGTGGCACGGGGTGGCACCGGGAGGCATGGGGCTGCGCGGGGAGGCGAGGGGAGGCAGGGGGTGGTGGACGTCCGGCTGGTCGCGGACGTTTCATTCGGCGCGGCCGTTCCGGACGGTGCGGCCGTTCGGTTCGAGGGGTGCCGGAGCTCGGCGTCCACGGGTTCGTGGCGGGCGCTCGGGGTGGCGCGCTGGGCAAATAAGGGGTGAAAGGTACCTTTCGCTCATGTTGGTTCGTGTGATGAACAGATCGGGCAGGTCGAACGGCTCTGCCGGACCGGCACCGGCCCGGCCCGCCGGCGCGAGGGCGGCTCGTGAGGCCGGGGCCCGCGGGATCCTGGCGACCGTCGCCGTCGCGGTACTGGCCGCGGCGACGCTGATCGCCACGGGTACGCCGAGCGGGGCGAGCGGGACGAGCGGGGCGAGCGGGCCCGGCGAGGAGGGCCTGCGCCCGGCGGCGTCGGCACCCGCTCCGGCCCCCGTCTCCGTCCCGGGTGCGGGTGCGGACATGGGCAGCGGTGTCACGGGCGAGGCGGATGTGGCGTACCACGGGCACGTCTCCCTGTGGAGCGGCCGGGTCGGCGTCTGGCTCACCACCGCGAACCACGGGCCGGCGCCGGTCTCCGGGGCCACCGTACGGCTGCGCTTCTCGGTGCCGCTCGACCCCGCTGCCACCCTGCCGTCCAGCTGTCTGCGCACCGGCGCGGCGACCGTGCAGTGCGGCTCCGGCTCGATGCGGGCGGCGGGCAGCGGCGTACGGATCGCTCTGGACGTGGCGGTCGTCGGCGAGCCGGCCGAGGTCGGCCTGGACATCGACACGGCCTGGAACGGCGGCAAGGACGACCGTAACCCGGCGAACAACACGCACCGGGTCCTCGCTCCGGCCACGGGTGACCCGTACAGCTTCTGAATCGCAGCGCGGCGCAAGGAAGTTGAGACGGGGCTACCCCGAAGCCCCGATGCGCCGTTACGCGTGCCCGGTCCAGCGGCCGAGCGCGGCGTGCAGCCCGGCCGGGTCCGGCCCCTCGGCGGCCCACGCCACATACCCGTCGGGCCGTACGAGCAGCGTGCTGCCGCGCCCGCTCCGCCAGTGCGCGGCCACCACCCCGCGCGGCGCCGCGACCCGGCCGTCCCGGGGCGCCACCAGGACGAACTCGCCGCGGCGCAACAGCTCGTAGAGGCGGCCCTCGACGAGGTCCAGGTCGATCGCGCGCTTTCCGGTGAGCGGATGCGAACCGCGCTCCGCCCGGTAGGCGATGTCGAGGCCGCTGATCATCCCCATCGCCTTGTCGGAGGCCGGCCGTACGAGGTCGAGGACGCGTACGGCCAGCGAACGGACCGCGCGCTGAAGGGGGTTGTGCGCCATGGCGAGCCGCACGAGCGCGCCGCTGCTGCGCAGCACCATCGCGCCGACCGGATGACGTTCGGCCTGATAGCTGTCGAGCAGTGCGTCGGTGTCGGCGCCGCGGCCGTGCAGTGCGGCGGCCAGCTTCCAGGAGAGGTTCGCGGCGTCCTGGAGGCCGGTGTTCATGCCCTGGCCGCCCGCGGGGGAGTGGACGTGCGCGGCGTCCCCGGCGAGGAAGACCCGGCCGACCCGGTAGGACGGGGTCTGGCGTTCGTCGCTGTGGAAGCGGGAGATCCAACGGGCGTCGTGCATCCCGTAGTCGGTGCCGAACGCCTCCCCGGCGATGGTGCGCAACTCGTCGAGGTCCACGGGCTCGGTGTCGGGGACCTGGCGCTTCCGGTTCCACCCCATGACCCGGTAGTAGCCGTCGCCGAACGGGGCGATGAGGGCGAACGAGTCGCCCGAGCCGCTGAGCTGGAGCATGACGTCCGGTTCCGTGGCGAGCCGTACGTCCGCGAGGACGATCGAGCGGATCACGGCCGCGCCGGGAAACGGCAGCCCGAGCGCCTCGCGGACGCCGCTGTGCACGCCGTCGGCGCCGACGAGATAACGGGCCCGGACCGCGACGTGCCGCTCGCCGTCACCGTCGGCTTTAGCTTTGCCCTGGCCGGCGGCATCGCGCTCGCGCAGCTCCGCGGTAACCCCAGAACCATCCTGACGAAGGCTCAATAACCGTGCGCCGTAACGGAATTGAACACCCTCGGCCACGGCACGCTGCTCTAGGAGCTGCTCCACCTCGTACTGCGGGCTGATGAGCAGGAACGGGAAGCGCGAGCGCAGCCGGGTCATGTCGAGGGTGACGTGGCCGAACATGTCCATGTGCTCGACCGGCGTGCCCCGCTTGATCAACTCCTCGGCCAGACCGCGCGCGTCGAGCGCCTCCAGGGTGCGCGCGTGGACGCCGAAGGCGCGCGTCATGTTGCTGATGCCGCGCGGCCGACGCTCGACGAGGGTGACCCGCAGCCCCGCGGCGGCCAGGTCGCCGGCGAGGAGCAGCCCGGTCGGACCGGCACCGACGACGAGTACGTCAGGGGTGTCAGCGGCGTCAGTGACGTTGGTGGGGTCAGTGGCGTCGGTGGGGTCAGTGGTGCGAGGGGTGCCGGCGGTTAATGGCTGCTGGGGATGGGGCGCGCGGATGGATCCGGCGTGCTCCGCGTGCGCCGCAGGCTGCGAGGACCCCGCAGGCTCTACGGGCTCTACGGAGTCTGTGGGGCCTACAGGGTCTGTGGGGCCTACGGGGTCTGTGGGACCTACGGGATCAACGGACTCCGAGGTGCGGGCCGAGCCGGAGTCGGCACGGCCGGAGCCCGGGGTGCGGGGTGAGCTGGTGGAGCCGGACGCGTGCGGGGTGTGGTTCATGGCTGCCTCCTCGATGCCCGTGCGTGCTGGTCAACGGGTGTGGGCCAACAGTTGTTGGTCAACACCTGTTGGTCAACGCCTGTTGGCAAATGTAGAACCGCCGGAACTGGCATGTCAACAACTGTTGGCCTACAGTCGTTGACATGACGACCGAAGCCCCCGCCGGAGGCCCGCGCCGGACCTCCGGAGCCACCAAGGCCGCGATCCTCGACGCCGCTCGCGAGCGTTTCGCGGCGGACGGCTACGAGCGCGCGACCATCCGGGCCATCGCCCGGGACGCGGGGATCGACCCGTCGATGGTCATGCGGTACTACGGCAACAAGGAGGGGCTGTTCGCGGCGGCCTCCGAGATCGACCTGCGCATTCCGCGGCCGGAAACGCTGCCTGCCGTGGGGATGGGCGCGGCGCTCGTCGAGCACTTCCTGGACCGCTGGGAGAACGACGACGTCCTGACCGCGCTGCTGCGCGTCGGCGTCACGAACGCGGCCGGGGCGGAGCGGGTGCGGGCGGTGTTCACGGGGCAGATGGTCCCGGTCGTCGCGGGCATCTGCCCGGACCCGGAGGACGCCCCCCGCCGGGCGGCGCTGGTCTCCTCGCAGATCCTGGGCATGGCGATAGCCCGCTATGTGCTGCGCTTCCCGCCGGCGGTCACGATGTCCCGCGAGGACATCGTGGACTGGCTGGGGCCGACGGTGCAGCGCTACCTAACGGCAGAGCAGCCGTAGCGCCGGGCCCGCCCCCCCCTCCCCACCCAACCCCCTTCTGCCCGCAGGCCGGGCGCGGTTTGTTGCGCAGTTCCCCGCGCCCCCAGCCCCCTTTGCGCCCGCGGGCCGTGGGCGGCTGGTCACGCCCGGTGCGGCGGAGGCGGGCGTGTGTCGCAGGCTGGTGCCCCTGAACGTGCCTTTGTCTGCGGATCGTGTGGTCGTATGGGGTTGCTCGCGCAGTTCCCCGCGCCCTCAAGGTCCTGTTTTCGTCTGCGGGCCACGGGGGCCGTTCGCGCAGTTCCCCGCGCCCCTGACCTCCTGTCGCCTCGCACCGTGTGGGGTTGCTCGCGCAGTTCCTCGCGCCCCTGTAGGCGGCCCCGAATGTCTTGGTGCTGGCCGGTATCGGGCACCTTCAGCCCGTCCGGCGATTGAGGACGAGCGCCCTTAAGGCGCGATACGGGGTCCGGGGCGGAGCCCCGAACCGGGGGTGCAGGGGGCGCAGCCC
>NZ_JBIAGW010000034.1:0-44671 GCF_042869955.1 Streptomyces sp. NPDC006691 | reverse complement strand
AGTGGACGCCGCGCGGCACCGCGCTGGTCACCGGTGGCACGGGTGCGATCGGCGGGCATGTGGCGCGCTGGCTGGCCCGTGAGGGCGCCGAGCACGTCGTACTGACGAGCCGTCGCGGTCTCGACGCTCCGGGCGCCGGTGAACTGAAGGCGGAATTGGAGGAGTTGGGGGCCGCGGTCACGGTCGCGGCGTGCGACATCGCCGACCGTGCGGCGGTCGCGGGGCTCCTGCAGGAACTGGCCGCCGACGGGCACCGGATCCGCTCCGTCTTCCACGCCGCCGGTGTGAGCCCGGCGCACATGGTCGCGGACATGTCCGCCGCCGACATCGCGGAGGTGTTCGGTGCGAAGACGGCGGGCGCCGCGCATCTAGATGAGCTGGTGGCTGGAGAGGACCTGGACGCTTTCGTCCTCTTCTCGTCCAACTCCGGTGTGTGGGGTGGCGGTGGCCAGGGTGCGTACGCGGCTGCCAACGCCTACCTCGACGCCCTCGCGCAGCAGCGCAGGGCCCGCGGCCTGACCGCGACTTCGGTCGCCTGGGGCGCTTGGGGCGGCAGCGGCATGGCGTCGGCCGAGGAGGCCGAGGAGCACCTGCGGCGCCGTGGTGTGACGGCGATGGCGCCGGAGCGTGCGGTGGCCGCGCTGGCTCAGGCGATCGCGTACGACGAGACGTTCCTGGCCGTCGCGGACGTGGACTGGGAGCGCTTCGCGCCCTCCTTCACCTCGCTGCGGCCGAGCCCCTTCATGGGCGACCTGCCGGAGGTGCGGCGTGCGCTCGCCGAGCCCGAGGCGACGGCCGATTCGGCCACGCACGGCTCCGGTGCGGGCTCGGAGTGGGCCGAGCGCCTCGCGGGCCTGGCCGAGCGGGAGCAGGAGCGGCTGCTGCTCGACCTGGTGCGGGGCCAGGCGGCCTCGGTCCTCGGCTACGCGGGCGCGGAAGCGATCGAGGCCGGGCGTGCCTTCCGTGAGCTGGGCTTCGACTCGCTCACGGCGGTCGAGGTACGCAACCGGCTCGCCGCCACGACCGGCCTGAAGCTGCCCACCACCCTCGTCTTCGACTACCCGACCTCAGCCGTCCTCGCGGGCTACCTGCGGGCACATCTGGTCGGCGACGATGCGAAGCCGACGGCGACGAGGGGCACGGCCGTGGTACCGGCCGGACGGGCGGCGGGCGCCGAGGCCGACGACCCGATCGTCATCGTGTCGATGAGCTGCCGCTACCCCGGCGGCGCCACCAGCCCCGACGCCCTGTGGCGGCTGGTCGCCGACGGTACGGACGCTATTTCCGGCTTCCCCGACGACCGCGGCTGGGGCCCCGACACCAGCTCCGCCGACGGCACGAGCTTCGCCGCGCAGGGCGGATTCCTCTACGACGTCTCCGAGTTCGACGCCGCCCTGTTCGGCATCTCGCCGCGCGAGGCCCTGGCCATGGACCCGCAGCAGCGGCTCCTCCTGGAGACCTCCTGGGAACTCTTCGAACGCGCGGGCATCGCGCCGTCGAGCCTGCACGGCAGCAGCACCGGGGTCTTCGTCGGTGCCTGCTCCCAGGGCTGGGCGGCGGGCCTGGCACACGCGCCGGAAGGCGTCGAGGGTTACCTCATGACCGGCGACGCCACCAGCGTCATCTCCGGCCGCCTCTCGTACAGCTTCGGTCTCGAAGGCCCGGCGGTGACGGTCGACACGGCGTGCTCGTCGTCCCTCGTGGCCCTGCACCTGGCGGCGCAGGCGCTGCGCCAGGGCGAGTGCGACATGGCCCTCGCGGGCGGCGTGACCGTGATGGTCAGCCCCGCTGCCTTCCTTGAGTTCAGCCGTCAGCGTGGCCTGGCCGCCGACGGCCGCTGCAAGCCCTTCGCGGAGGCCGCCGACGGCACCGGCTGGGGCGAGGGCGTCGGCCTGCTCCTCCTTGAGCGGTTGTCGGATGCCCGCCGCAATGGCCACGAGGTGCTTGCGGTCGTACGGGGTTCCGCGGTGAACCAGGACGGGGCGAGCAACGGGCTCACGGCCCCGAACGGGCCGTCCCAACAGCGGGTGATCCGGGCCGCGTTGGCGAACGCGGGTCTGGCGGCCGGTGACGTGGATGCCGTCGAGGCGCACGGCACGGGCACCACCCTCGGAGACCCCATCGAGGCCCAGGCGCTCCTCGCGACGTACGGACAGGAACGGCCCGAGGACCGCCCGCTGTGGCTTGGGTCCATCAAGTCCAACATCGGTCACACCCAGTCCGCCGCCGGTGTCGCCGGTGTCATCAAGATGGTGATGGCGATGCGGGAGGGTGTCCTGCCGCGGTCCCTGCACGTGGACGAGCCGAGCACCCACGTCGACTGGTCCGCCGGCGCCGTCGAACTCCTCGCGGAGGCGCACGACTGGCCCGACGCCACGCGGCCGCGTCGTGCGGGTGTGTCGTCGTTCGGTGTCAGCGGGACGAACGCCCACGTGATCGTCGAGCAGGCTCCGGTGGCGGAAGCAACCGAGCTCGCCAAAACGGACGTTCCAGCCGGCGCGCTTCCATGGTTGGTGTCGGGCCGGAGCGCGGACGCCTTGCGCGCACAGGCCGACCGCCTGCGCGAGCACCTGGTGACACACGCCGACGCCGACCCGGTGAATATGGGCTGGTCGCTGTTGTCGGGCCGGTCGCCGCTCGAACATCGTGCTGTTGTTCTGGGTCGGGGGTCAGGGCAGTTCCTGTCCGGGTTGGAGGCGTTGGCTTCCGGTAGTGGTTCGGGTGTGGTGTCGGGGTCGGTGGTTGAGGGTCGTCTCGGTGTGGTCTTCACTGGTCAGGGCAGTCAGCGGCTTGGTATGGGCCGTGAGTTGTACGAGGCGTTCGCAGTGTTCGCAGATGCGTTGGACGAGGTGTGCGCGCACTTGGACGGGCACCTGGACCGGCCGCTGAAGGATGTGGTGTTCGGTGGGGATGCCGGGTTGTTGGAGCAGACGGGGTATGCGCAGCCCGCGTTGTTCGCCGTCGAGGTTGCGCTGTATCGCCTGGCCGAGTCCTTGGGGGTACGTCCCGAGATCGTCGGTGGTCATTCGATCGGTGAGCTGACGGCTGCGTATGTGGCCGGGCTGTGGTCGTTGGAGGATGCGGCCCAACTGGTGGCCGCCCGTGGCCAGTTGATGCAGTCGCTGCCTGAGGGTGGCGCGATGCTGGCCGTGCAGGCGGCCGAGGCCGATGTGCTGCCGCTGCTGGAGGGCATGGAAGACCGGGCCGGTGTGGCGGCCGTGAACGGCCCCGCCCAGGTGGTCCTCTCTGGTGAGCGGGAGGCTCTGGAGGGCCTGGAGCAGACGTTCCGGGGCGAAGGACGCAAGGTGCGGTGGCTGAAGGTGTCCCATGCCTTCCACTCGCCGTTGATGGACCCGGTGCTCGACGAGTTCCGGCGTGTGGCGGAGGGCCTGACGTATCAGAGCCCGGCGCTGTCGGTCGTGTCGAACCTGACCGGGCAGCTCGCCGCTGCCGACGAGTTGAAGGACCCCGATTACTGGGTCCGGCATATCCGGGAGGCCGTGCGCTTCCACGACGGTCTGACCACTCTTACCGCCCAAGGTGTGTCGACCCTGTTGGAGCTGGGCCCTGACTCCGTCCTGACCGCGATGGCGCACGACACCGTTACCGACCCGGCTGCGCAGGCGGGCCTGGTCGCCGCGCTGCGCAAGGACCGGCCGGAAGCGGACGCCTTCCTGACCGCTCTTGCCAAGGCGTACGTGCGCGGGATCGAGGTCGACTGGGCGCCGCTGTACGCCCCGGTCGAGTCCCGACGCCGCGTGGACCTGCCCACGTACGCCTTCCAGCGGAGCCGCTACTGGCCCCGTGCGGCGTCCGGGCCGGCCGGTGCGGTCGGCGACATGTCGGCCACGGGGCTCGCCTCCGCCGAACATCCCTTGCTGGGCGCGGCCGTGCCGCTGGCGGACACGGACGGATACTTGTTCACGGGCCGTTTGTCGGTGGCCACGCATCCGTGGCTGGCCGATCACGCGGTGGCGGGGCGGGTGCTGCTTCCGGGTACGGCGTTCGTGGAGCTGGCGATACGCGCCGGTGACGAGGTCGGCTGCGGGGTCCTTGAGGAGCTGACGCTGGCCGCTCCCCTCGTGCTGCCCGAGCGTGGCGCCGTACAGCTGCAACTCGGCGTCGGGGCGGCGGACGAGGACGGACGGCGGAGCGTCGCCCTGCACTCCCGCGAAGAGCGCGAAGAGCGCGGCGACTACGCGGGCGACGGCGTCTGGACCGCCCACGCGAGCGGTGTGCTCTCCGACGGGACGCCGACGGCGGACTTCAGCCTCGCCGAATGGCCGCCGCGCGACGCCGCAGAGGTCGATGTCGAGGGCCTGTACCGGCACTTGACGGAGCTCGGCTTCGCCTATGGCGAGGCGTTCCAGGGGCTGCGCGGCGCCTGGCGGCGTGGCGACGAGGTGTTCGCCGAGGTCGCCCTGCCTGAGGAGCAGTACGAGAACGCGCAGTCGTTCCGACTGCACCCCGCACTCCTTGACGCGGCCCTGCACGTGCTCGGCCTCGGCGTACTCCGCGGCGACGCGTCGGCCGAGGACGGCGCGGCCGACGGCGCACGGCTGCCGTTCGCCTGGAGCGGCGTCTCGCTGCACGCGACCGGTGCTTCCGCCCTGCGGGTCCGGCTGGCGCCGGCGGGCAACGGCGCCGTATCGCTCACCGTCGCGGACGGACTCGGCGAACCCGTGGCCACCGTGGACTCGCTGGTCTTCCGGCCGGTCGAGGTGGACCGGCTCAGGAGCGGCGACCTCGGCGACTCGATGTTCCACGTCGAGTGGCGGCGGCAGTCCGTGGATGCGGCTGTCGACCCGGTGCCGTTCGCGGTGCTGGGTGCGGCGGTGGAAGCCGGGGAGGAGGCTCCGGCCGTGGTGGTGTGGCCGGCCGATCGTTCCTCGGGCGCCGACGGTGCGGGACTTGCTCGTCCGGAGGCCGTTTCCACGGTGTTGGCCGAGGCACTGGCCGTGGTGCAGGGGTGGTTGGCCGACGAGCGGTTCGCGGACGCGCGGCTAGCCGTGGTGACGCGGGGTGCGGTTGCGGTCGGCGCGGGTGCGACGTCGCCGGATCCCGCCGCTGCGGCCGTGGCGGGTCTGGTGCGGTCGGCGCAGTCGGAGCACCCGGGCCGGTTCGTGCTCGTGGACGTCGCAGCGGGCTCGGATGTGGCCGGGGTGGCTGATTCGGACCTCGCCGCGGCGTTGGCGTCGGGTGAGCCCGAGGTGGCGGTGCGGGACGGTGCGGTGTGGGTACCGCGCCTGTCACGTGTGGCCGCCGCCGTGTCCGATGAGGGTGAGGGGCCGTGGGGTTCGGGCACGGTCCTGGTGACGGGTGCGTTCGGTGGTCTGGGGCGTGTGGTGGTGCGGCACTTGGCCGTGCGGCACGGTGTACGTGATCTGCTCCTCGTGTCGCGTCGCGGCCTTGAGGCCACCGGTGCGGCCGAACTCCAGGCGGAACTTGCCGAGTTGGGTGCCAAGGTGACCGTGGCCGCGTGTGATGTGGCCGACCGTGAGGCTCTGGCCGGGCTCCTCGATGAGGAGGGCGCGGAGCTGTCGGCGGTGGTGCATGTGGCGGGTGTTCTGGACGACGGTGTGGTCACTTCGCTTACGCCGGAGCGTTTGGCGAGGGTGCTGCGTCCGAAGGTGGACGCGGCGCTGAACCTGCATGAGCTGACCGTCGGCCTGGGCCTGTCCGCGTTCGTCCTGTTCTCCTCCGCCTCTGGCGTCTTCGGTGGCCCGGGTCAGGCGAATTATGCGGCGGCGAACGCCTACTTGGACGCACTGGCCGTACACCGCCGTGCTCAGGGCCTCCCGGCGACCTCGTTGGCCTGGGGGCTGTGGGCCGCGCAGGACAGTGACATGACCGGCGCCCTCGCCGACGCCGACCTCCAGCGCATGGCACGCGGCGGCGTCGCGGCCCTGTCCACGGAGGAGGGCCTGGCCCTGCTGGACGCCGCAGTCACCGCCGCGAACCTGACGGCGCCCGACGCGCCCGCGGCCCTCGTCCCCGTACGCCTGGACACCGAGACGCTGCGGGCCGGCGCGGGTGCCGGGGGCACGGACACCGACGCGGTCCCGGCACTGCTGCGCGGCCTGGTGCGCACGCCCTTGCGGCGCTCCGCCGCCGGTACCGCCACGGCGGCATCAGCAGTGTCGTCCGAGACGGCCCTGCTCGCACAGCTCTCGGGCCTCGACTCGGCGGAGCGCGACAAGGTGCTCACCGAACTGGTCTGCACCCACGTGGCGGCCGTCCTCGGCTACGAGTCCGCGGCGGCCGTGGAGGCCCACCGCGCGTTCAGGGAGCTCGGCTTCGACTCGCTCACCGCCGTCGAACTGCGCAACGCCGTGAACGGCGCCACCGGTCTGCGGCTGCCTGCCACCCTGATCTTCGACTACCCCAACCCGGCCGCCCTCGCCGCGCACCTGGCCACGGCCCTGCCGCTGGGCGAAGGACCGGGCGGAGGCGGACTCTCCGCGCTCGACGAACTCGACCGCCTGGAGTCGTCGTTGCTGGCGATGGAGACCGACAGTATCGCCCACTCGAAGATCACCATCCGGCTCCAGACCCTGATGTCGCGCTGGAGCGCACCGCAGGGCCACGGAGCGGGCGGCACCAGCCCGGCGGACGACGACCTGGACCTGGACCTGGACTCGGTCTCGGACGAGGACCTCTTCAACGCGCTCGACGACGAACTCGGACTCGACTGACGTGACCGCACTCCCTGAACTGCCCGAAGTGAACCGCACGACCAGTGCCGCCGACGCGGCCTTTATCAACACCACGAGGAGCTGACGACCAGATGTCGAACGAGGAGAAGCTTCGGGATTACCTCAAGCGGACGACATCCGACTTGCGTCAAGCTCGTCGCCGTCTGCGCGAGGTGGAGGAGCGCAGCCAGGAGCCCATCGCCATCGTGTCGATGAGCTGCCGCTACCCCGGCGGGGTCCGCACCCCGGAGGAGCTGTGGCGGCTCGTCGCCGACGGCACCGACGCCCTCACCCCGTTCCCCACGGACCGCGGCTGGGACGCGGACGCGCTCGCCGACCCGGGCCCCGACCGGGCCGGCGCCGCGTACGCCCGCGTGGGCGGATTCCTGCACGAGGCCGACCGGTTCGACGCCCAGTTCTTCGGCATCTCGCCCCGCGAGGCGCTGGCCACCGACCCGCAGCAGCGGCTGCTCCTGGAGACCTCCTGGGAGCTGTTCGAGCGTGCGGGCATCGACCCGGCCTCGCTGCGCGGCAGCGCCACCGGCGTCTTCGCGGGCGTCATGTACCACGACTACGCCTCCCGGCTGCACTCGGTGCCGGAGGACGTCGAGGGCTACCTCGGCACCGGCGCCTCCAGCAGCATCGTCTCCGGCCGCATCGCCTACACCTTCGGCCTCGAAGGCCCTGCCGTCACCATCGACACGGCCTGCTCGTCGTCGCTGGTCGCCCTGCACCTGGCCGTGCAGGCGCTGCGGCAGGGCGAGTGCTCGCTCGCGCTCGCGGGCGGCGTGACCGTGATGTTCACGCCGGGCACCTTCGTCGACTTCAGCAAGCAGCGCGGCCTTGCCTCCGACGGCCGCTGCAAGCCGTACGCGGACGCGGCGGACGGCACCGGCTGGGGCGAGGGCGCGGGCCTGCTGCTCCTGGAGCGGCTGTCCGACGCGCGCCGCAACGGCCACGAGGTCCTCGCGGTCGTACGCGGCTCGGCCGTCAACCAGGACGGCGCCAGCAACGGCCTGACCGCACCCAACGGCCCCTCCCAGCAGCGCGTCATCCTTCAGGCCCTCGCCAACGCCCACCTGGCCCCCGAGCAAATCGACGCCGTGGAGGGCCACGGCACGGGCACCACCCTCGGCGACCCCATCGAGGCCCAGGCCCTCATCGCCACCTACGGCCAGGACCGGCCCGCCGACCGGCCGCTGTGGCTGGGCTCCGTCAAGTCCAACCTCGGACACACGCAGGCCGCCGCCGGTGTCGCGGGCGTCATGAAGATGGTCATGGCGATGCGGGAAGGCATCCTGCCGCAGACGCTGCACGTCGACGAGCCGAGCACGCACGTCGACTGGTCCGTCGGCGCCGTCGAACTGCTGACCGAGGCACGCGAATGGCCCGAACGCGAGGAGGGCGTGCCGCGTCGCGCCGGTGTGTCGTCGTTCGGTGTCAGCGGCACGAACGCCCACGTAATCGTGGAGCAGGTGCCGGTGGAGGATGCAACTGCTGCCGCTAAGACGGACGTTCTGTCCAGCACGCTTCCCTGGTTGGTGTCGGCCCGCAGCGCCGAGGCGCTGCGCGCGCAGGCCGGGAAGCTGCGGGAGCACGTGGCGGGGAGCGACGGCCTCGACTACGTCGACGCGGGCTGGACCCTGCTGTCGGCCCGCGCGTTGCACGAGCACCGCGCGGTCGTCTTCGGCCGGGACCGGGAAGAGTTTTTGACCGGCCTTGAGGCGCTGGCGTCGGACGGGCCCGGAGTCGTCTCGGGCGCGGTCGCCGAGGGCCGCCTCGGGGTCGTCTTCACCGGCCAGGGCAGTCAACGCGTCGGCATGGGAAGGGAGTTGTACGAGACGTTCCCCGTCTTCGCCACCGCGCTGGACGAGGTGTGTGCACACCTGGATGGGCACCTGGACCGGCCTCTGAAGGACGTGGTGTTCGGTGCGGATGCCGGGTTGTTGGAGCAGACGGGGTATGCGCAGCCCGCGCTGTTCGCCGTAGAGGTTGCGCTGTATCGCCTTGCCGAGTCGTTCGGGTTGCGGCCGGCGCTTGTCGGTGGTCATTCGATCGGTGAGCTGACGGCTGCGTATGTGGCCGGGCTGTGGTCGTTGGAGGATGCGGCCCAACTGGTGGCCGCGCGCGGGCGGTTGATGCAGTCGCTGCCTGAGGGTGGCACGATGCTGGCGGTGCAGGCGGCGGAGGCCGATGTGCTGCCGCTGCTGGAGGGCATGGAAGACCGGGCCGGTGTGGCCGCTGTCAACGGCCCCTCGCAGGTGGTGCTTTCCGGTGACCGCGTGGTTCTGGAGGGCCTGGAGGAGGCACTCCGCAGCCAGGGCCGTAAGGTGCGGTGGCTGAAGGTGTCCCATGCCTTCCACTCGCCGCTCATGGACCCGGTCCTGGACGACTTCCGCGAGATCGCGCGGGGCCTGACCTATCAGGACCTGAAGCTGCCGGTCGTCTCCAACGTGACTGGTGAACTGGCCGAGTCGGCCCAACTCAAGGACCCCGAGTACTGGGTCCGTCACGTCCGTGAGGCGGTCCGTTTCCACGACGGTCTGACCACTCTTACCGCCCAAGGCGTTTCGACGCTGCTTGAGTTGGGCCCGGACTCCGTCCTCACGGCGATGGCGCACGACACCCTCACCGACCCGGTCACGCAGACGGGCCTCATCTCCGCCCTGCGCAAGGACCGCCCGGAAACCGACACCTTCCTCACCGCCCTCGCCAAGGCCCACGTGCGCGGCGTCGAGGTCGACTGGACCCCGTTGTACGCCCCCGTCGAGTCCCGCCGCCGCGTGGACCTCCCCACGTACGCCTTCCAGCACCAGCGCTACTGGCTGCACGCCGCTGCCCTGACCGGTGACGTCACCTCGGCAGGGCTCGCCGCCGCCGACCACCCGCTGCTCGGCGCGGCCGTCCAGGTCGCCGGGAGCGACACGCGCCTGTTCGCCGGCCTGCTGTCGACCGACGCCCACCCCTGGCTCGCCGATCACGTGGTCGCAGGCAGGACGCTGCTGCCCGGTACGGCCTTCGTCGAACTGGCCGTGCGCGCCGGTGACGAGGTCGGCTGCGACCTGCTCGAAGAGCTGATCCTTGAAGCCCCGCTTGTCCTGCCAGAGGACGGCACCGGCGTACAGCTCCAGCTGTGGGTGGAGGAGCCGGACGACACCGGACGGCGCACCTTCACCCTGCACTCGCGGCCCCAGAACGACGTCCCCGACGAGCCGTGGATCCGCCACGCGGCTGGAGTCCTCGCCACCGCCGACCCGTCCTCCGGCCCCGCCCGGCCGACGGGCGCCGACGCGGACTTCGCACAGTGGCCGCCCACCGGCGCCGTCGCCATGGAGACCGAGGATCTCTACGCGGGCTTCGCCGCCGCGGGTCTCGGCTACGGCCCGGCCTTCCAGGGCGTGCGAGCGGCCTGGCGCCGCGGCGACGACGTCTTCGCGGAGGTCGCGCTGCCCGACGACCAGCGCGCCGACGCCGCCGAGTACGGCCTGCACCCCGCGCTTCTCGACGCGAGCCTCCACGGCATCGTCTTGACCGCCATCGGCCAGGACGGGGCCGAGGCGGGGGCACGGCTGCCGTTCTCCTGGACCGGTGTGTCGCTGTACGCGACCGGCGCGCCGGAACTGCGCGTCCGCCTGACGCCCGCCGCCTCCGGCGCGGTGTCCCTCAGCATCGCCGACACTTCCGGCGAGCCGGTCGCCACGGTCGACTCGCTCGTCCTGCGCGCCCTTGCCACCGGTGAACTGGACGCCGCCTCCGACGACGACTCGTTGTTCCGCGTGGATTGGAGCGTGGTGTCCGCGCCTGCTCCCGTGTCGGGGGCCTGCGCTGTCCTGGGTAGGGATGCGTTGGGGCTGCGTGGGGCGTTGGAGAGCGCCGGGATGACTGTGGCGGCGTATGGGGATGTGGCTGAGCTGGCTGCGGCGGTCGATGGTGGGGCTGTTGTACCGGAGTCCGTGTTTGTGACGTGCGTCGGTGGGTCTCGTGGCGTGGACACGGCTGGGTCCGTGCGTGCGTCTTTGTCCGAGACGTTGGGTGTGGTGGGGGAGTGGCTGGCGTTCGGGGGTGGTGGTGGTTCGCGGTTGGTGGTGGTGACGTGTGGTGCTGTGGGTGTGGGTTCCGGTGATGTGGTGTCGGCGGTGGGTTTGGTGGATGCGCCGGTGTGGGGTTTGGTGCGTTCGGCGCAGTCGGAGAATCCGGGGCGGCTGGTGTTGGCGGACGTCGATGGTTCGGCGGCGGCTCTGGCTGTGTTGCCCGGGGTGCTTGGCCTCGATGAGGCACAGGTGGCGGTGCGTGGGGATGTGGTGTGGGTTCCGCGATTGATGCGGGTGGGTGCTGGTGGCGGGGTGCTTGCGGTTCCGGCGGGCGGGGCCTGGCAGTTGGGGGTGAGGGGCCGGGGCACGTTGGAGGATCTGGCGTTGCTGCCGGTGGCCGAGGGTGCCGGGGTGTTTGGCGGCAGGCCGTTGGACGTGGGCGAGGTGCGTGTCTGTGTTCGTGCCGCGGGTGTCAACTTCCGTGATCCGTTGATTGCTTTGGGTGTGTATCCGGGTGAGGCGGTGATGGGTACCGAGGGCGCTGGTGTTGTGGTCGAGGTCGGTGCCGGGGTGACTGGTCTGGTTGTCGGTGACCGGGTGTTCGGGTTGTTGGAGGGTGCGTTCGGGCCGTTGGCGGTGGCGGATGCGCGGTTGGTGGCGCGGATGCCGGAGGGCTGGTCGTTCGCGCAGGCTGCGTCGGTGCCGACGGTGTTTCTGACGGCGTATTACGCGTTGCGGGACTTGGCGGGTCTTGGGGCGGGTGAGTCGGTGCTGGTGCATGCGGCCGCGGGTGGTGTGGGTATGGCTGCGGTGCAGTTGGCCCGGCATTTTGGTGCGGAGGTGTTTGGGACTGCGAGTGGTGGGAAGTGGGGTGTGCTGCGGGAGTTGGGGGTCGAGGATTCTCGTATTGCGTCGTCCCGGACGCTGGACTTTGAGGCGTCGGTCCTTGAGGGGACCGGGGGCCGGGGGGTGGATGTCGTACTGAACTCTCTGGCGCGGGAGTTCGTGGACGCGTCGTTGCGGTTGCTGCCGCGTGGCGGGCGTTTCGTGGAGATGGGCAAGACCGACCTCCGCGACCCCGCAGCCGTGGCCGGCGCCCACGAGGGCGTGGAGTACCGGAGCTTCGACCTCGCTGAGCTGTCGCCCGACCGCATTCGGGAGATGCTGGTGGAGGTGCTGGCCCTGTTCGAGCAGGGTGTGCTGGAGCTGTTGCCGGTGCGGGCGTGGGATGTGCGGCGGGCGCCGGAGGCGTTCCGGTATCTGAGTCAGGCGCGGCATGTGGGCAAGGTGGTGCTGACGCTGCCGCCGTCCTTCGATGGGCGGGGGACTGTCATGGTGACGGGTGCGCTGGGTGGGCTGGGGCGGGTTGTGGCCCGGCATCTGGCGGGCCGGCACGGTGTGCGGGATCTGTTGCTGGTGTCGCGGAGGGGTGAGGGTACGCCGGGTGCGGGTGAGGTGCGCGCGGAGCTGGAGGGGTTGGGTGCGAGGGTGACGATCGCGGCGTGTGATGTCGCTGACCGTGACGCGCTGGCCTTGCTGGTGGATGAGGTGCGTGCTGATCTGACCGCCGTGGTGCATGTTGCGGGTGTGGTCGATGACGGTGTGGTGACCGCGTTGACGCCTGGGCGTCTGGATGCGGTGCTGCGGCCGAAGGTGGATGCGGCGGTGAATCTGCACGAGCTGACGGCCGGTCTGGATCTGTCGGCGTTCGTGCTGTTCTCCTCGGCGGCTGGTGTGCTGGGCAGTGCGGGGCAGGCCAACTACGCGGCGGCCAATGCTTTCCTGGACGCGCTGGCTCAGTACCGTCGTGCCCAGGGCCTGTCCGCGACCTCATTGGCGTGGGGTCTGTGGGCGGATCAGGGTGGCATGGCCGGAGCCTTGGCCGAGGGGGACATCGACCGCATGAACCGTGCCGGCGTGGCTGCCCTGTCGGCCGACGAAGGCCTGGCTCTGCTGGACACCTGCCTCGCCCAGCCCGACGGTGCCCTCGTCCCGATGAAGCTCGACACCGAAACGCTGCGCAAGCAGTTCGGCGCCGACATACCCCCGCTCTTCCGGAGCCTCATACGAGGCGGAGCACGCACCCGTCGCGTCGTCGAATCCGGCCCCGCCGCGGCCGGCACCTCCTTCGCCGGCCAACTGGCCGCCCTGGCCCCCGAGCACCGCGAACGCGCCCTCCTAGACCTCGTCCGAGCCCAGATCGCCGCCGTACTCGGCTACGCCTCCGGCGAGGATGTGGCACCCACGAAGGCGTTCAAGGAACTGGGCTTCGACTCCCTCACCTCCGTCGAACTCCGCAACCGCCTCAACGCCGCCACCGAGACACGGCTGCCCGCCGGGCTCGTCTTCGACTACCCGACTCCGAAGGCCCTCGCCCACTACCTGGGCACCGAAATCCTCGGCGACCTGGCGGACACGGCAGCAGACAACAGGCCTCAGGCCACCGCGGCCGCTGCCCAGGACGAGCCCATCGCCATCGTCGCGATGAGCTGCCGCTTCCCCGGCGGCGTCCACACACCCGAGGACCTGTGGCGGCTGCTCACCGACGGCGAAGAGGCCATCACCGAGTTCCCGGAGGGCCGGGGCTGGGACACCGCATCCCTTTACGACCCCGACCCCGACCGCGTCGGCACGAGCTACGCCCGCGAGGGCGGCTTCCTGCACGACGCGGGCGAGTTCGACGCCGCGTTCTTCGGTATCTCCCCGCGCGAGGCGCTCGCGATGGACCCACAGCAGCGGCTCCTCCTGGAAACCTCCTGGGAGGCGTTCGAGCGCGCCGGAATCGACCCGGCGACGCTGCACGGCAGCCCCACGGGCGTCTTCGCCGGTCTGATCTACCACGAGTACGGATCCCAGCTCAGTAGCGTCCCCGAGGGCCTCGGGGGCTACCTTGGCACCGGCAGCTCCGGCGCCATCGCCTCGGGCCGCATCTCGTACTCCCTCGGTCTCGAAGGCCCGGCGGTGACCGTCGACACGGCGTGCTCGTCGTCGCTGGTCGCCCTGCACCTGGCGGCGCAGTCCCTGCGCAACGGCGAGTGCACCCTCGCACTCACGGGCGGTGTGACCGTGATGCCCACGGCGGGCACCTTCGTGGAGTTCAGCCGCCAGCGCGGCCTCGCGGCGGACGGCCGCTGCAAGCCCTTCGCGGCCGCCGCCGACGGCACGAGCTGGGGCGAGGGCGTCGGCATGCTGGTCCTGGAGCGGCTGTCCGACGCCCGCCGCAACGGCCACCAGGTCCTGGCCGTCGTACGCGGCTCCGCGATCAACCAGGACGGCGCGAGCAACGGCCTGACCGCACCCAACGGCCCCTCCCAGCAGCGCGTCATCCGCGCCGCCCTCGCCAACGCCCGCCTCACGCCCACGGACGTGGACGCGGTCGAGGCGCACGGCACGGGCACCCCCCTGGGCGACCCCATCGAGGCCCAGGCCCTCATCGCCACGTACGGCAAGCAGCGCCGAGCCGACCGGCCGCTGCTGCTCGGCTCGGTGAAGTCCAACATCGGACACACGCAGGCCGCCGCCGGTGTCGCCGGTGTCATCAAGATGGTCATGGCGATGCGCCATGGCGTACTGCCGCGCACGCTGAACGTGGACGCGCCGACCCCCGAGGTCGACTGGTCGGCGGGCACCGTGGAACTCCTGGCGGAGTCCCGCACCTGGCCCGAGCGGGACGGCGGTGCGCCGCGTCGCGCGGGTGTGTCGTCGTTCGGTGTGAGCGGGACGAATGCGCACGTGATCCTGGAGCAGGGCCTGCCGGCCGAGGAGGCGGAGTCCGCCGAGCCGGAGCCGGCCGGGACGGACGGGGCGGGCACGTCGTCGCAGTCGCGAGTGGTGGCGGGCGTCGTCCCGCTGGCGCTCTCGGCGAAGAACGAGGACGCGCTGCGCGACCAGGCCACACGCCTGCGCGCCCACCTCGTCGCGCACGCCGACGTCGAACTGGCGGATGTGGCCTGGTCGTTGACAGCGACGCGCTCGCGCTTCGAGCACCGGGGCGTCGTACTCGGCCGCGACCGCGACGCGCTGCTCGCCGGGCTCGAATCGCTGGCGAGGGATGAGGCGGCCGCGCAGAACGTGGTCACGGGTCACACCCAAGGCGGCACGGTCCGTCCGGTGTTCGTGTTTCCGGGGCAGGGTTCGCAGTGGGCGGGGATGGCGCGTGAACTGCTGGACTCCAGCCCGGTGTTCGCGGACCGCATGCGCGAGTGCGCGGAAGCCCTGTCCGAGTATGTGGAGTGGGACCTGTTTGAGGAGTTGTGCGGGGACCGGTTTGACCGGGTGGATGTGGTTCAGCCGGTGTTGTTTGCGGTGATGGTGTCGCTGGCGGCGGTGTGGCAGGCGGGGGGTGTGAAGCCGTCGGCTGTGGTGGGTCACAGTCAGGGTGAGATCGCTGCGGCGTGTGTGGCTGGTGTGCTGTCTCTGCGGGATGCTGCTCGCGTTGTGGCGCTGCGGAGTGTCGCCATTCGTGAGTTGTCGGGCAGGGGCGGGATGGTGTCCGTGCCGCTGCCCGAGCAGGAGGTGCGCGAGCTGATCACCGCGTGGGGTGAGCGCGTTTCTGTGGCGGCTGTCAACGGTCCTGCCCAGATCGTGGTGTCCGGTGAGGCGGAGGCCCTGGGGGAACTGGTCGCGCAGTGCGTCGCGAACGACATCCGTGCGCGCACCATCCCCGTCGACTACGCCTCGCACTCCTTCTACGTGGAGCAGATCGAGCAGCAGATCGCGGAGGTGTTGGACGGGGTCGCCCCGCAGGCTGCCGACATACCGCTGTACTCGACGCTCACGGGGGAGTGGCTGGACGCCAATACCCCGATGGATGCGGGTTATTGGTACCGCAATCTGCGTCAGACGGTTCTCTTCGAGCATGCCACGCGGGGGCTTCTGGCCGAGGGGCATGGGCTGTTCCTGGAGATGAGCCCGCACCCGGTCCTCACCGTCCCGGTGCAGGCCACCATCGACGCCACCGAGAGCCAGGCCGTCACGCTGGGCTCCCTCCGGCGTGACGAGGGCGGCGCCGAGCGCCTGCTGGCGTCAATGGCCGAAGCCCACGTGCACGGCGCCGAACTCGACTGGAAGGCCCTCTTCCCCGGCGCGGGCACCACCGTCGACCTCCCCACCTACCCCTTCCAGCGCCAGCACTACTGGCTTCTCTCGCCGGAGCAGGAGGCGGGCGCGCCAGGCGTCGAGCCCACCCTCGCGGTGGACGAGGTGGAGGCCCGTTTCTGGGAGGCCGTGGAGCGCGAGGACCTGGCGGAGTTGGCTGCCGAGCTGGAGGTGGCGGACGGTTCCGCCGCCGCCGAACTGGGCGCCGTGCTGCCCGTCCTGTCGTCGTGGCGGCGGCAGCGGCGCGAGCGGTCGACTCTCGACAGCTGGCGCTACCGGGTCACCTGGAAGCCGCTGGCCAGTGGCGCTCTTCCCGGTCCGGTTCTGACCGGGCGTTGGCTGGTCGTCGTTCCCGAGGAGGCGGCCGCCCACGCGTGGGTGGCGGGTGTCACGGACGCGCTGACGCAGGCCGGGGCGACCCTCGCCGAAGTCCGCGTCAGCGGCGCCGAGTTGACGCGCGAGACCCTGGCCGAACGCCTGGCTGAGTACGCTTCGGGCGCTCACGACGCTTCCGACGCCTCCGACGCCTCCGGCGAGGCCGAGCGGATCGCCGGAGTGGTCTCGCTGCTGGCCCTCGCCGAGCAGCCGCACCCCGCACACCCGGTCCTGCCGGCAGGCCTCGCGGGCACCGTCGCCCTCGTACAGGCTCTCGGCGACACCGAGATCGACGCGCGCCTGTGGGCCGTCTCCTCCGGAGCCGTCTCCACCGGACGCAACGACCGGGTGGCGAGCCCCGCCCAGGCGCAGACCTGGGGCCTGGGACGGGTCGTGGCCCTGGAACACCCCGAGCGCTGGGGCGGTCTCGTCGACCTGCCGCAGACCCCCGACACCCGCACCGCGGCCCGGCTCGCCGGGATCCTCGCAGGCGTAGGCGCCGAGGACCAGCTCGCCGTGCGCGGCTCCGGAGTCTTCGTACGCCGCCTCGTGCGGGCGGAGTCCAGCACCCCCGCCGGCCCCGCGAAGGGGAGCACCTCCGAATCCGCCGCCACCCCGTGGACTCCCCGCGGCACCGTCCTGATCACCGGCGGCACCGGCGCCCTCGGCCCCCACCTGGCGCGCTGGCTGGCCCGCGAGGGCGCCGAGCACCTCGTCCTGACGAGCCGCCGCGGCCCGGACGCCCCCGGGGCTGCCGAACTCCGCGCAGAACTGGAGGAGTTGGGCGTTCAAGTCACCATCGCGTCCTGCGACGTCGCCGACCGCGAAGCCGTATCCGCGCTCCTCGAAGGGCTCGCCGCCGACGGGCACACGCTGCGCGCCGTCATCCACGCCGCCGCCCTCATCGAGCTCGCCCCCCTCGTCACCACCACGCTCGGTGACTTCGCCGAGATCGTCGCGGCGAAGGTCGCGGGCGCGGTCGTCCTGGACGAGCTCCTGACCGAGACCGGACTCGACGCGGATCTCGACGCGTTCGTGCTGTTCTCCTCCATCGCCGGCGTCTGGGGCAGCGGCGACCACGCCGCGTACGCAGCCGCCAACGCCCACCTCGACGCCCTCGCCGAGCACCGCAGGGCGCGCGGCCTGACCGCCACCTCGATCGCCTGGGGTGTGTGGAACGTCGTCAACCCCCACGAGAGCGGCAGCGCACCGGTCGACGTCGACCCGGAGCAACTGCGCCGCCAGGGGCTGCCGTTCCTCGACCCGGACCTCGCGTTCGCAGGCATGCGCAAGACCCTGGACGACGACGAGACGTTCCTGGCCCTGGCCGACGTGGACTGGGACCAGTTCGTGCCGGTGTTCACCTCGCGCCGCGCCCGCCCGCTACTCGCCGACCTGCCCGACGCCCAGCGCGTGCTGGCCGCCGACGAGGACGGTGCCGCCGGTGAAGGGGCCGACGCGGGTGCCGGGAAGGCCTCGACCAAGGCGTCCGCGCTGCGCGAGCGCCTCACCGGCCTCGCCGAGCCCGAGCGGGACCGCGTCCTGGTCGATCTCGTGCTCATGCACGCGGCGGCCGTGCTCGGCTACGAGTCCGCGCAGGCCCTCGACCCCGAGCGAGCCTTCCGCGAGTTCGGCTTCGACTCGCTCACTGCCGTCGACCTGCGCAACCGGCTCGGCGCCGCCACCGGTCTGAAGCTGCCCACCACGGTCGTCTTCGACCACCCCAACGGCACCGCCCTGGCCGCGTATCTGCGCACCCAGGTCCTCGGCGCCGACACTGCCGTCGCCCGCCCCACGGCCGCCCCCGTCGCGGCGGCCACCGACGAGCCGATCGCCATCGTCGCGATGAGCTGCCGCTACCCCGGCGGCATCAGCACTCCCGAGCGGATGTGGCAGGTCCTCAAGGACCGCGCCGACGTCGTCGGCGGCTACCCGGCGGGCCGCGGCTGGGACACCGCCCACCTCTACGACCCGGACCCGGAGACCCCCGGCACCACCACGACCAGGGGCGGCGGCTTCCTGCACGACGCGGGCCACTTCGACCCGGCCTTCTTCGGCATCTCGCCCCGCGAGGCCCTGGCCATGGATCCGCAGCAGCGCCTCCTCCTGGAGACGTCCTGGGAGGCCTTCGAGCGCGCCGGCGTGGACCCCCGTTCCGTACGAGGCGAGGCCGCCGGAGTGTTCGTCGGCACCAACTACCAGGACTACGGCACGGGTCCCGGCCAGGTCACCGCGGGCGCCGAAGGCCACATCCTCACCGGCAGCGCGCCCAGCGTCATCTCCGGGCGCATCGCCTACACCTTCGGCCTCGAAGGCCCGGCGGTGACGGTCGACACGGCGTGCTCGTCGTCGCTCGTGGCCATGCACCTGGCCGCACAGGCCCTGCGCAACGGTGAGTGCTCGCTCGCTCTCGCGGGCGGTGTCGCCGTGATGTCGTCGCCGGGCGCGCTGATCGCCTTCAGTCAGCAGCGCGGCCTCGCGGCCGACGGCCGCTGCAAGGCGTTCGCCGCCGGCGCCGACGGCATGGGCATGGCCGAGGGCGTCGGCATGGTGCTCCTGGAGCGCCTGTCCGACGCGCGCCGCAACGGTCACCGCGTGCTCGCGGTCGTACGCGGCTCCGCGATCAACCAGGACGGCGCGAGCAACGGCCTCACCGCCCCGAACGGTCCCTCCCAGCAGCGCGTCATCCGCGCCGCCCTCGCCAACGCGCGCCTGACCGCGGCCGATGTGGACGCGGTCGAGGCCCACGGCACGGGCACGACGCTCGGTGACCCGATCGAGGCGCAGGCCCTGCTCGCCACGTACGGGCAGGAGCGGCCGGAGACCGGCGAGCCGCTGTGGCTCGGCTCCATCAAGTCGAACATCGGGCACAGCCAGGCCGCCTCCGGCGTGGCGGGCGTGATGAAGATGGTCCTCGCCATGCACCACGGCGTACTGCCCCAGACCCTGCACATCGACGAGCCGACCCCCGAGGTCGACTGGACCGAAGGGGCCGTCGAACTCCTCACTGAGGCCCGCGACTGGCCCGAGCGCGAGAACGGTGGACCCCGCCGCGCAGGCGTCTCCTCCTTCGGCATGAGCGGCACGAACGCGCACGTGATCCTGGAGCAGGTGCCGTCGGCGGAGGAGCCCGACCCCGCTGTGGCCGCCGGGGACGCCGGGGATGCCGCTCCGTCGGTGGTGGCGGGTGTCGTCCCGCTGGCCCTCTCCGCGAAGACCGAGAGCGCCCTGCGGGAGCAGGCCGCCCGGCTCCGGGAGCACGTGCTGGCGCACGGAGAACTTCAACTCGACGATGTCGCCTGGTCATTGGCGACGACGCGGTCGAGGTTCGAGCACCGGGGCGTCGTCCTCGGGCGGGACCGGGGCGAACTCCTCGCCGGGCTCGAAGGGCTCGCGCAGGACGACGCGGCGGCCACTCACGTGGTGACCGGCCGCGCGCAGGGTGGCGTGGTCCGTCCGGTGTTCGTGTTTCCGGGGCAGGGTTCGCAGTGGGCGGGGATGGCGCGTGAGCTGCTGGCGGAGTCCCCGGTGTTCGGGGAACGCATGCGGGAGTGCGCGGACGCTCTGTCCGAGTTTGTCGAGTGGGACCTGTTTGAGGAGTTGTGCGGGGACCGGTTTGACCGGGTGGATGTGGTCCAGCCGGTGTTGTTTGCGGTGATGGTGTCGCTGGCTGCGGTGTGGCAGGCGGGGGGTGTGAAGCCTGCGGCTGTGGTGGGTCACAGTCAGGGGGAGATCGCTGCGGCGTGTGTGGCGGGTGTGCTGTCGCTGCGGGATGCCGCTCGCGTCGTGGCGCTGCGGAGTGTCGCCATTCGTGAGTTGTCGGGCAGGGGCGGGATGGTGTCCGTGCCGCTGCCGGAGCAGGACGTGCGCGAGCTGATCACCGCGTGGGGTGAGCGCGTTTCTGTGGCGGCTGTCAACGGTCCTGCCCAGATCGTGGTGTCCGGTGAGGCCGAGGCCCTGGGGGAACTGGTCGCGCAGTGCGTCGCGAACGACATCCGTGCGCGCACCATCCCCGTCGACTACGCCTCGCACTCCTTCTACGTGGAGCAGATCGAGACGCAGATCGGCGAGGCGTTGGACGGGGTCGCCCCGCAGAACGCCGACATCCCGCTGTACTCGACCCTGACGGGTGCCTGGCTGGACGCCAACACTGCGATGGATGCGGGTTATTGGTACCGCAATCTGCGTCAGACGGTCCTGTTTGAGCATGCCACGCGTGGGCTTCTGGCCGAGGGGCATGGGCTGTTCCTGGAGATGAGCCCGCACCCGGTCCTCACCGTCCCGGTGCAGGCGACGATCGACGCGACCGAGAGCCCGGCTGTCACGCTCGGCTCCCTCCGGCGTGACGAAGGCGGCGCCGAGCGTCTGCTGGCGTCGATGGCCGAAGCCCACGTACACGGCGCGGAGTTGGACTGGAGCGCCCTGTTCCCCGGCGCCCGCACCCCCGTCGACCTCCCCACCTACCCCTTCCAGCGCCAGCACTACTGGCTGCTCGCCGCCCCGCAGGAGGAGCAGGGTGAGGGCTTGCCGCTCGCCACGGACGAGGTCGAGTCGCGGTTCTGGGACGCCGTGGAGCGCGAGGATCTGGAGCAGCTGGCCACCGAGCTCGCCGTGGCGGACGGTCCCGCCGCGGAGCTGGGCGCAGTCCTTCCGGTCCTGTCGTCGTGGCGCAAGCAGCGGCGCCAGCGGTCGACGCTCGACAGCTGGCGCTACCAGGTGGCCTGGCAGCCCCTGGCGGGTGCTCTGCCTGTCACCCGCCTGACCGGGCGCTGGCTCGTCGTACTCCTGGAGAACGCGGCGAATAACCCGTGGGTGACGGACGTGCGTGAAGCGCTGGCAGCGGCCGGTGCGGATGTTGTCGAACTGTCTGTCTCATCAGGGGAGTTGACCCGAGGAGCACTGGCCGAACGGTTGCGGGAGGCGGGCGAGGCGGGACTCGCCGGAGTCGTCTCACTGCTCAGCCTCGACGAATCCGAGCAAGAGGCCCACGACGCGCACAACGCACACCACGCCCCCGACGCTCACGGGGTCGTTTCGGCCGGGCTCATCGGCACCGTCGCCCTCGTGCAGGCCCTCGGTGACGCCGGGATCGGCGCCCGTCTGTGGGCCGTCACGCGTGGCGCTGTCGCCACCGACCGCGTCGACCAGCCGGCCCGACCCGCCCAGGCGCAGGTCTGGGGCCTCGGCCGGGTCGTGGCCCTGGAGTTCCCGGACCGGTGGGGCGGTCTCGTCGACCTGCCCGCGAACCCCGACGGCCGGGCGGCGTCCCAGCTCCCCGGGATCCTCGCGGGAGCCGGGGTCGCCGGATCCGTCGGGGACGAAGACCAGCTCGCCGTGCGCCAGGCGGGCGTGCTCGTGCGGCGGTTCGTACGGGCTCCCGTCGGCGCGGGCGCGACACGGGAGTGGGCACCGCGCGGCACCGCGCTGATCACCGGCGGCACGGGCGCGATCGGCGGGCACGTCGCCCGCTGGCTGGCCCGCGAGGGCGCCGAGCACCTGGTTCTCACCAGCCGCCGCGGTCTCGACGCACCCGGCGCCGTCGAACTCCAGGCGGAACTGGAGGAGTTGGGCACCAAGGTGACCATCGCGGCCTGCGACGTCGCCGACCGCGACGCCGTCGCGGGACTGCTCGGCCGCCTCACCGAGGACGGGCACACCCTGCGCTCCGTCTTCCACGCGGCGGGCGTCGGCCAGGGCCAGCCCCTGGACGCCATGACGGCCGCAGACGTCGCCGAGGTCCTGGAGGCGAAGGTCGCGGGCGCCGAACACCTCGACGCGCTCCTCGGCTCCGGGGCGGCCCTCGACGCGTTCGTGCTGTTCTCGTCCAACGCGGGCGTGTGGGGCAGCGGCAGCCAGGGCGCGTACGCCGCGGCCAACGCCCACCTCGACGCACTCGCCGAGCAGCGCCGGGCGCGCGGCCTCACCGCCACCTCCGTGGCCTGGGGCCTGTGGGCCGGGGGCGGCATGGCCGGGGAGGACGGCGAGGAGCAGTTCCGCCGCCGCGGGCTGCGGCCGATGGCACCCGGCCTCGCGGTCGCCGCGCTCGCCCAGGCGGTGGCGTACGACGAGACGTTCCTCGCCGTCGCCGACCTCGACTGGAAGCGGTTCGCGCCCGCCTTCACCTCGGCCCGCACGAGCCCGTTCATCGGGGACCTCCCCGAAGTGCGCCGGTACGTGGAGTCCGTGGCCGTCGAACCTGCGGCCGACGCGGGCACCGGCTCCGACGCGGCCGACGAGGTGCGCGCCCGTCTGGCGCCGCTCACCGAGCCCGAGCGCGAGGTGATCCTGCTCGACATCGTGCGCTCGCACGCGGCCGCCGTGCTGGGCTACACCGGCGCGGAGTCCATCGACGCCCACCTGGCCTTCAGGGAGCTCGGCTTCGACTCCCTGACGGCCGTGGAGGTCCGCAACCGCCTGAACAAGGCCACGGGGCTGCGGCTGCCCGCCACCCTCGTGTTCGACCACCCGACGTCCGTCGCCCTGGCTCAGTACCTGCGTACCGAGCTCCTCCAGGACGACGCCGACGGAGTGGACTCCACCCTGCGGGAACTGGACCGCCTGGAGGCGGGCCTCGGTTCCATCACGCCCGATGACAGCTCCCGCATGCGCATCACCATGCGCCTGGAGGCGCTGATGTCGAAGTGGAAGGGCGCGGAGGTGGAGGAGCCCGCCGAGGGCGAGGCGGTCTCCTCGCTGCTTGAGTCGGCTTCGGCCGATGAGGTCTTCGACTTCATCGACAAAGAACTCGGCATGTCCTGAATCAGTCCGACCGGGCCGACGACGCGCGGCCCGGTCGGCCCGACCGGTGCGGTTTTTTCTTGTGACTGAGCGAACAGGTGAGTTTCCGATGGCGGATCAGCAAAAGCTCCTCGACTACCTCAAGCGGGTGACCGCCGACCTCCACGAGACGCGCCAGCGGCTGCGCGAAGCCGAGGCGGATGAGCCCGAGCCCGTCGCCATCGTCGGCATGAGCTGCCGCTACCCCGGCGCCGTATGCGGCCCCGAGGACCTGTGGCGCCTCGTCGCCGACGGACGCGACGCCCTCTCCGCCTTCCCCGCCGACCGTGGCTGGGACGTCGAGGCGCTCGGCGGCCGTACGGAAGCGGGCGACCAGGACGGTCCCGAGCGCGGCGGTGGCTTCGTCTACGACGCGGGCGACTTCGACGCCGCCTTCTTCGGCATCTCACCGCGCGAGGCCATGGCCATGGACCCGCAGCAGCGGCTCCTCCTGGAGTCCGTGTGGGAGACCTTCGAGCGTGCCGGGATCCCCCCGGCCTCGCTGCGCGGCAGTCGCACCGGAGTGTTCGTCGGCGCCACCGCCCAGGGCTACGGCCCGGCCCTCATGGCGTCGCCGGACAACGTCGACGGCTACCTCCTCACCGGCGACGTCTCCAGCGTCATCTCCGGTCGCGTGTCGTACGTCTTCGGCCTCGAAGGCCCGGCGGTCACGGTCGACACCGCCTGCTCGTCGTCGCTGGTCGCCCTGCACCTGGCCGCGCAGGCGCTGCGACAGGGCGAGTGCGACCTCGCCGTGGCCGGCGGTGTCGCCGTGATGGTCACGTCCGGCGCGTTCGCGGAGTTCAGCCGCCAGGGCGGCCTGGCCTCCGACGGCCGCTGCAAGCCCTTCGCCGAGGCCGCCGACGGCACCGGCTGGGGCGAGGGCGTCGGCGTCCTCGCCCTGGAACGCCTCTCCGACGCGCGCCGCAACGGCCACGAGGTCCTCGCGGTCGTACGCGGCTCGGCCGTCAACCAGGACGGCGCCAGCAACGGCCTGACCGCCCCCAACGGCCCGTCCCAGCAGCGTGTCATCCGCCAGGCCCTCGCCGCCGCCCGCCTCTCCACCGACGACGTCGACGCCGTCGAGGGCCACGGCACTGGCACGGTCCTCGGCGACCCCATCGAGGCCCAGGCCCTCCTCGCCACCTACGGCCAGGACCGGCCCGCCGACCGGCCGCTGCTGCTCGGCTCGGTGAAGTCCAACATCGGCCACACCCAGGCCGCTTCGGGCGTCGCGGGCGTCATCAAGATGGTCATGGCTATGCGGCACGGCATCCTGCCCGAGAACCTCCACACCGACCGCCCCAGCACGCACGTCGACTGGTCGGCGGGGGCCGTCGAGCTCCTGACCGAAGCCCGCGCCTGGCCGGAGGCCGCACGACCGCGTCGCGCGGGCGTCTCGTCGTTCGGCGTCAGCGGCACGAACGCCCACGTGATCGTGGAGCAGGCTCCGGCGGAGGAACCGACTGCTTCCACCGGAACCAGCGTTCCGTCCACCGCACTTCCCTGGTTGGTGTCCGGCCGCAGCGCGGACGCCCTCCGGGCACAGGCCGACCGGCTGCGCGACCACGTCACGGCCGACGCCGGCCTGGACCCCGTCGACGTGGGCTGGACACTCCTCTCGGGGCGTTCCCAGCTCGAACACCGGGCGGTGCTCTTCGGGCGCGAGCGGCCGGAGTTCCTGTCCGGCCTCGCGGCCGTGGCCGACGGCGGCGACGGTCCGGCCCTGGTCTCCGGATCGACGGTCGAGGGCCGCCTCGGGGTGCTCTTCACCGGCCAGGGCAGTCAACGCGTCGGCATGGGAAGGGAGTTGTACGAGACGTTCCCCGTCTTCGCCACCGCGCTGGACGAGGTGTGCGCCCACTTGGACGGCCTCCTGGAACGCCCGCTCAAGGACGTCATGTTCGGCACGGACGCCGGGCAGCTGGAGCAGACGGGCTACGCGCAGCCCGCGCTGTTCGCGGTGGAAGTGGCCCTGTACCGCCTTGCCGAGTCCTTCGGGGTGCGGCCCGAGATTGTCGGCGGCCATTCGATCGGCGAGTTGACGGCTGCGTATGTGGCCGGGCTGTGGTCGTTGGCGGATGCGGCCCAACTGGTGGTCGCGCGGGGCCGGTTGATGCAGTCGCTGCCTGAGGGTGGCGCGATGCTGGCCGTGCAGGCGGCGGAGGCCGATGTGCTGCCCCTACTGGACGGCACGGCAGACCGTGTCGGTGTGGCGGCCGTGAACGGCCCCGCCCAGGTGGTGCTCTCTGGCGACCGCGAGGTTCTGGAGGGCCTGGAGGAGATCCTTCGTGGGCAGGGGCGGAAGGTGCGGTGGCTGAAGGTCTCGCACGCCTTCCACTCACCGCTCATGGACCCGGTCCTTGACGACTTCCGCAAGGTCGCCGAGAACCTCACGTACCAGGACACCGCGCTGCCGGTCGTGTCGAACCTGACCGGCCGCCTCGCCACCGCCGCCGAACTGAAGGACCCCGACTACTGGGTCCGGCACATCCGCGAGGCCGTCCGCTTCCACGACGGCCTCGGCGCCCTCACCGGCTTCGGCGTGTCGACCCTCCTTGAGCTCGGCCCCGACTCCGTCCTGACGGCCATGGCCCACGACACCCTCACCGACCCGGTCACGCAGACGGGCCTCATCTCCGCGCTGCGCAAGGACCGCCCGGAAACCGACACCTTCCTCACCGCCCTCGCCAAGGCCCACGTGCGCGGCGTCGAGGTCGACTGGAAGCCTCTGTACGCGCCGGCCGAGTCCCGCCACCGCGTCGACCTGCCCACGTACGCCTTTCAGCGCCAGCGCTACTGGCCGCGCCCCGGCACCGGCAACACGGGTGACGTGTACGCCACCGGCCTGAACCCGGCGGAGCACCCGCTGTTCGGCGCCGCCGTCGCGCTCGCCGACATGGACGGCTACCTCTTCACCGGCCGACTGTCGCTCGCGTCCCACCCCTGGCTCGCGGGCCACGCCCTGGACGGCACGGTCCTGCTTCCGGCCACGGCCTTCGTCGAACTCGCCCTGCACGCCGGGCACCGCGTCGGCTGCGCCCACCTGGAGGAACTGACGCTCCAGGCGCCGCTGATCCTGCCCGAGCGCGGGGCCGTACAGATGCAGCTCGCTGTCGGCGCCGCCGACGCCTTCGGCCGCCGCCCGGTGAACCTCTTCTCCCGCCCGCAGGCCGTGCCCTCCCACGACGCCTCGTCCGAGGACCTGTGGTCCGACGAGCCCTGGCTGCGCCATGCCACGGGAACACTCGCCCCCACGCCGGCCGCCCGCCCCGCCGACGCCGACCTCACCCAGTGGCCCCCGGCCGACGCCGAACACGCTGAGACCGACGCGCTGTACGACAGCCTCGCCGCCGCCGGATTCAGCTATGGCCCGGCCTTCCAGGGGCTGCGGTCCGTCTGGCGGCGCGGCGACGAACTCTTCGCGGAGGTCGCGCTGCCCGACGAGGAGCGCGCCGACGCCGCCGAGTACGGCCTGCACCCGGCGCTCCTCGACGCCGCCCTGCACCCGCTCGGCCTCGGCACGTTCGTGTCCGACACCGATCAGGGCCGCATGCCGTTCTCCTGGACCGGCGTGAGCCTGCACGCGACCGGCGCATCCGAACTGCGCGTCCGCCTCACCGCCGCCGGAACCGACGGCGTTTCCCTGACCATCGCCGACTCCTCCGGCGCACCGGTCGCCGCCGTTGACTCCCTCGTTCTGCGACCCATCGCCGCACCGGACACGGACGACGGGCAGAGCGACCGCCACGACTCGTTGTTCCGCGTGGATTGGAGCGTGGTGTCCGCGCCTGCTCCTGTGTCGGGGGCCTGCGCCGTCTTGGGTAGGGATGTGTTGGGGCTGCGTGGGGCGTTGGAGAGCGCCGGGATGACTGTGGCGGTGTATGGGGATGTGGCTGAGCTGGTTGCGGCGGTCGATGGTGGGGCTGTTGTACCGGAGTCCGTGTTTGTGACGTGCGTCGGTGGGTCTCGTGGCGTGGACACGGCTGGGTCCGTGCGTGCGTCTTTGTCCGAGACGTTGGGTGTGGTGGGGGAGTGGCTGGCGTTCGGGGGTGGTGGTGGTTCGCGGTTGGTGGTGGTGACGTGTGGTGCTGTGGGTGTGGGTTCCGGTGATGTGGTGTCGGCGGTGGGTTTGGTGGATGCGCCGGTGTGGGGTTTGGTGCGTTCGGCGCAGTCGGAGAATCCGGGGCGGCTGGTGTTGGTGGACGTCGATGGTTCGGCGGCGGCTCTGGCTGTGTTGCCCGGGGTGCTTGGCCTCGATGAGGCGCAGGTGGCGGTGCGTGGGGATGTGGTGTGGGTTCCGCGTTTGATGCGGGTGGGTGCTGGTGGCGGGGTGCTTGCGGTTCCGGCGGGCGAGGCCTGGCAGTTGGGGGTGAGGGGTCGGGGCACGTTGGAGGATCTGGCGTTGCTGCCGGTGGCCGAGGGTGCCGGGGTGTTTGGCGGCAGGCCGTTGGACGTGGGCGAGGTGCGTGTCTGTGTTCGTGCCGCGGGTGTCAACTTCCGTGATCCGTTGATTGCTTTGGGTGTGTATCCGGGTGAGGCGGTGATGGGTACCGAGGGTGCTGGTGTTGTGGTCGAGGTCGGTGCCGGGGTGACTGGTCTGGTGGTCGGTGACCGGGTGTTCGGGTTGTTGGAGGGTGCGTTCGGGCCGGTGGCGGTGGCGGATGCGCGGTTGGTGGCGCGGATGCCGGAGGGTTGGTCGTTCGCGCAGGCTGCGTCGGTGCCGACGGTGTTTCTGACGGCGTATTACGCGTTGCGGGATTTGGCGGGTCTTGGGGCGGGTGAGTCGGTGCTGGTGCATGCGGCTGCGGGTGGTGTGGGTATGGCTGCGGTGCAGTTGGCCCGGCATTTTGGTGCGGAGGTGTTTGGGACTGCGAGTGGTGGGAAGTGGGGTGTGCTGCGGGAGTTGGGGGTCGAGGATTCTCGTATGGCGTCGTCCCGGACGCTGGATTTTGAGGCGTCGGTCCTTGAGGGGACCCGGGGCCGGGGGGTGGATGTTGTACTGAACTCTCTGGCGCGGGAGTTCGTGGACGCGTCGTTGCGGTTGCTGCCGCGTGGCGGGCGTTTCGTGGAGATGGGCAAGACCGATCTCCGCGACCCGGACGCCATCGCCGAGAAACACACCGGAGTCACTTACCAGAGCTTCGACTTGATCGACGCCGGACGCGACCGCATTCGGGAGATGCTGGTGGAGGTGCTGGCCCTGTTCGAGCAGGGTGTGCTGGAGCTGTTGCCGGTGCGGGCGTGGGATGTGCGGCGGGCGCCGGAGGCGTTCCGGTATCTGAGTCAGGCGCGGCATGTGGGCAAGGTGGTGCTGACGCTGCCGCCGTCCTTCGATGGGCGGGGGACTGTCATGGTGACGGGTGCGCTGGGTGGGCTGGGGCGGGTTGTGGCCCGGCATCTGGCGGGCCGGCACGGTGTGCGGGATCTGTTGCTGGTGTCGCGGAGGGGTGAGGGTACGCCGGGTGCGGGTGAGGTGCGTGCGGAGCTTGAGGGGTTGGGTGCGAGGGTGAGGATCGCGGCGTGTGATGTCGCTGACCGTGACGCGCTGGCCTTGCTGGTGGATGAGGTGCGTGCTGATCTGACTGCCGTGGTGCATGTTGCGGGTGTGGTCGATGACGGTGTGGTGACGGCGTTGACGCCTGGGCGTCTGGATGCGGTGCTGCGGCCGAAGGTGGATGCGGCGGTGAATCTGCACGAGCTGACGGCCGGTCTGGATCTGTCGGCGTTCGTGCTGTTCTCCTCGGCGGCTGGTGTGCTGGGCAGTGCGGGGCAGGCCAACTATGCGGCGGCCAATGCTTTCCTGGATGCGCTGGCTCAGTACCGTCGTGCCCAGGGTCTGTCCGCGACCTCATTGGCGTGGGGTTTGTGGGCGGATCAGGGTGGCATGGCCGGGGCCCTGGCCGAGGGGGACATCGACCGTATGAACCGTGCCGGCGTGGCTGCCCTGTCGGCCGATGAAGGCCTGGCTCTGCTGGACACCTGCCTCGCCCAGCCCGACGGTGCTCTCGTCCCGATGAAGCTCGACACCGAAACGCTGCGCAAGCAGTTCGGCACCGACATACCCCCGCTCTTCCGGAGCCTGATCCGCGCCCAGGTCCGCAGGGCGGCTACCCCGCAAGCGGGGGGCGCCCCGGCAGCCGACGGCCGAGAATCCCTGGCCGAGCGCCTGGCCGGGCTCGGCGCCGAGGAGCGCGAACAGTTCCTCGTCGACCTCGTACGAAGCAACGTCGCCTCCGTACTCGGCTACCCGTCGCCCGAATCCGTCAACGCCGCGAAGGCGTTCAAGGAGCTGGGCTTCGACTCCCTCACCTCGGTCGAACTCCGCAATCGACTGGGCGCCGCCACCGCGCTGCGCCTCCCGGCCGGCCTCGTCTTCGACTACCCCACGCCCGTCGCCCTCGCCGGCCACCTGCGGACGGAACTCCTCGGCTCGCTCCCGGAGACCGGGTCCGCCGCCGCTCCCGACGCCCCGCGGAGCACCACCGCCCCGGCGGCCGGACAGGACGACCCCATCGCCATCGTCGCGATGAGCTGCCGCTACCCCGGCGGCGTACGCTCGCCCGAGGACCTGTGGCGCATGGTGTTCGCCGGTGAGAACGGCCTCACCGGGTTCCCCGGGAACCGCGGCTGGGACGTCACCGCCCCCGCGGGCTTCGAGGGTGCCGACGCGGACGGCGACGAGGGCCCGACGTATGTCACCACCGGCGCCTTCCTCCACGACGCCGACGAATTCGACCCCGAGTTCTTCGGCATCAACCCGCGCGAGGCCCTGGCCATGGACCCGCAGCAGCGGCTCCTCCTGGAAACCTCCTGGGAGGCGTTCGAGCGGGCGGGCATCGTGCCGTCGGCGCTGCGCGCCAGCGAGACCGGCGTCTTCGTCGGCCTGTCGACCCAGGGCTATTCGACCACCCTCAACGGCGCCGAAGGCGTCGAGGGCTACGTCATGACCGGCGACGCGGCGAGCGTCGCCTCCGGCCGCCTCTCGTATTCCTTCGGCTTCGAAGGCCCGGCCGTCACCGTCGACACCGCCTGCTCCTCCTCGCTCGTCGCCCTGCACCTCGCCGTGCAGGCGCTGCGGCAGGGCGAGTGCACGATGGCGCTCGCGGGCGGCGCGGCGGTCATGCCGACCCCCACCTCCTTCGCCGAGTTCAGCCGCCAGCGAGGCCTCGCCCCCGACGGCCGCTGCAAGTCGTTCGCCGCGTCGGCGGACGGCACCGGCTGGGGCGAGGGCGTCGGCATGCTGGTCCTGGAGCGGCTGTCCGACGCCCGCCGCAACGGCCACCAGGTCCTCGCGGTCGTACGCGGCTCCGCGATCAACCAGGACGGCGCGAGCAACGGCCTCACCGCCCCCAACGGCCCCTCCCAGCAGCGCGTCATCCGCGCCGCCCTCGCCAACGCCCGCCTCACGCCCGCCGACGTCGACGCCGTCGAGGCACACGGCACGGGCACCACCCTCGGTGACCCCATCGAGGCCCAGGCCCTGATCGCCACGTACGGCAAGGAGCACTCGGAGGAACAGCCTTTGTGGCTGGGCTCGCTGAAGTCGAACATCGCGCACACCCAGGCCGCCGCCGGTGTCGGCGGCATCATCAAGACCGTCATGGCGATGCGGCACGGCATCCTGCCGAAGACGCTGTACGTGGATGCCCCGACCCCCGAGGTCGACTGGGCCGGCGGGGGAGTGGAACTCCTTACCGAGGCCCGCGACTGGCCGGGACGCGAGGACGGCGCGCCGCGCCGGGCGGGCGTCTCCTCCTTCGGTATCAGCGGGACCAACGCGCACGTGATCCTGGAGCAGGCGCCGGGCGAAGAGCCCGAGCCTGCCGAGGACGTCGCACCGGCTCAGGTGGTGGCGGGCGTCGTGCCGCTGGCCCTCTCCGGGAAGACCCCGGAGGCGCTGCGCGCGCAGGCGGACCGGCTGCGGGACCACCTCGCGGCGCACCCGGACCTCGAACTCGGCCACCTGGCGCGGTCGTTGGTGCTCTCACGGTCGCGGTTCGAGTACCGGGGCGTGGTGCTCGGTGCGGATCGTGAGGAGCTGCTGGCCGGTCTTGAGTCGTTGGCGCGGGACGACGCGAACGCGCGGAACGTCGTGACGGGACGTGCCCAGAGCGGCACGATCCGCCCGGTGTTCGTCTTCCCGGGGCAGGGTTCGCAGTGGGCGGGCATGGCGCGTGAACTGCTCTCTTCCAGCCGGGTGTTCGCCGAGCGGATGCGGGAATGTGCCGACGCCCTGGCCGAGTTCGTGGACTGGGACCTCGTCGAGGAGCTGAACGGCGGACGCTTCGACGAGGTGGATGTGGTCCAGCCCGTCCTGTTCGCGGTCATGGTGTCGCTGGCCGCGGTGTGGCAGGCGGCGGGCGTGAAGCCGTCGGCCGTGGTGGGCCACAGCCAGGGCGAGATCGCCGCCGCGTGCGTCGCGGGCGTCCTGACCCTGCGCGACGCGGCCCGCGTCGTCGCCCTGCGCAGCCAGGCCATCCGGGAGCTGTCCGGCAAGGGCGGCATGGTCTCCCTCGTCCTGCCGCAGGACGAGACCGAGGCACTCGTGGAGCCGTGGGCCGGCCGCATCGAGATCGCTGTCGTCAACGGCCCCTCCCAAGTGGTCGTCTCCGGTGACCCCGAAGCGCTGGAGGAACTCGTCGCGCAGTGCACGGACCGGGACATCCGTGCCCGCACGATCCCGGTGGACTACGCGTCGCATTCCTCGTACGTGGAGCAGATCGAGACGCAGATCGGCGAGGCGTTGGACGGGGTCACCCCGCAGGCTGCCGAGGTCCCGCTGTACTCGACCCTGACGGGTGCCTGGTTGGACGCCAATACCCTGATGGATGCGGGTTATTGGTACCGCAATCTGCGTCAGACGGTTCTCTTCGAGCATGCCACGCGTGGGCTTCTGGCCGAGGGGCATGGGCTGTTCCTGGAGATGAGCCCGCACCCGGTCCTCACCGTCCCGGTGCAGGAGACCGTCGACGCCCTGCCGCACGCGAGCGCGGCCGCCCTCGGCTCCCTGCGCCGCGACGAAGGCGGCGCCGAGCGCCTGCTGGCGTCGATGGCCGAAGCCCATGTGCACGGCGCCGAACTCGACTGGAAGGCCCTCTTCCCCGGCGCGGGCACCCCCGTCGACCTGCCCACGTACGCCTTCCAGCGCCAACGCTACTGGCCTGCGCCCGCCGCCCCCGGAACGGGCGACGTCACGGCCGTCGGCATCGAGTCCGCAGGACATCCACTGCTCGGCGCCAGCGTGGAACTCGCCGACGCCGACCAGTACGTTCTCACGGGCCGCCTCACCCGCCGCACCCACGGCTGGCTCGCCGACCACGCGGTGGGCGACACCGTGCTGCTGCCAGGCACCGCGTACGTCGAGATGGCCCTGCGCGCCGGCGACGAGGTCGGCTGCGATCTCGTCGACGAACTGACGCTGCACGCGCCGCTCGTCGTCGCCGAGGACGACACCGTCGTCCTCCAGGTGTGGGTCGGCGCCCCCGACGCGGGCGGACGGCGTCCGCTCACCGTGTCCTCGCGGACGCAGGGCGCTCCCGACGCTCTCTGGACGCGGCACGCCACCGGCACCCTCGGTGCCACGGGCGGCGCGCACGCGTCCGCGGACGACGACGGGGCGCTGACCGTCTGGCCGCCCGAGGGCGCCGAAGCCGTGGACATCGAAGGGCTCTACGAGCGGCTCGCCGAGGGCGGGCTCGCCTATGGCCCGGCGTTCCAGGGGTTGAGCGCCGCCTGGCGGGACCCCGCGGGCGACGCCGTCTACGCCGAGGTGCACCTGCCCGAGAGTGAACACCGGGACGCCCGCGCGTTCGGCGTGCACCCGGCGCTCCTCGACGCCGCCCTGCACGCCATGGCCCTCGCGCCCTTCGCGGAGGCCGACGGGGTGCGGCTGCCGTTCGCCTGGAGCGGGGTCACCCTGACCGCGCAGGGCGCGACCGTCCTGCGGGTGCGTTTGCGGCCCGCCGGCACCGGCGGCGTGGAGCTGCTGTTCGCCGACGACACCGGCACGACGGTCGCCCGCGCCGACTCCCTTGAGCTGCGCCCAGTCACCCCGGACGACCTGAAGGCCGCCTCCGACAGTGGCCACCGGGACGCGCTGTTCCGCGTGGAGTGGACACCGGTGCCCGCGGGCACTGCCGAGGTGGCGGGCGCGACCTGGGCGACGGTCGGGCCCGACCCCCTGGACATGGGGACCGAACTCGCCGCGTCCGGCGCCCAGATGAACGCGTACGCTGATGCCGACGCGCTGTACGCGGCGCTCGACGCCGGGGCCGACGTCCCGACGACACTGCTCGTGACCTTCGCGCAAGGGGGCGGGGGCCACGGGGGCCAGCCGGAGCCCGAGGCCACCGCCGCGCAGGCCCGCGCCGCCCTGGCCCAGGCCCTCGGCCTGCTCCAGACCTGGCAGTCCGACGCACGCCTTGCCGCCACCCGCCTGGTCCTCCTGACGCGCGGCGCGGTGGCCGCCATCGACGGCGACGCCCCCGACCTCGCCCACGCCCCGCTTTGGGGCCTGGCCCGCTCGGCTCAGTCCGAGCAGGCGGGCGGGCCGGACGGCGCCGGGTGTGTGCTCGTCGACCTGGACCATGCGCAGGGACCGTTCGCGGCCGACGTGCTCGTCGCCGGACTGGCCATGGACGAACCGCAGTTGGCGATACGTGAGGGGGCTCTCCTCGCACCCCGACTCGTGCCCGCCACCGTCCCGGCCACCGTTCCGGCCGCCCCCGCGGCCACCGACCGGAACACCAACACCACCACCCCCAGCCCCGACGGCACCACCCTCATCACCGGCGCGACCGGCACCCTGGGTGCCCTCATCGCCCGCCACCTGGTGGCCGAGCACGGCGCCCGGCACCTGCTCCTGACCAGTCGCCGGGGCCAAACCGCTCCGGGGGCCGCCGAGCTCGTCTCCGAACTGGCGGCGCTCGGCGCGGAGGCCAGCGTCGTCGCCTGTGACGCGGCGGACCGCGAGGAGCTGGCCGCGGCCCTCGCCACGATCCCGGCGGCGCACCCGCTGACCGCCGTCGTACACACCGCCGGAGTCCTGGACGACGCCTTGGTCGCCTCCCTGACGCCCGAGCGCGTGGACGCGGTGCTGCGGCCGAAGCTGGATGCGGCCCTCAACCTCGCCGAGCTGACGGCCGGGCACGACCTGGCGGAGTTCGTCCTGTTCTCCTCGGCCGCCGCCACCTTCGGCAGCCCCGGGCAGGGCAACTACGCGGCGGCCAACGCCTTCCTCGACGCCTTCGCGCACCACCTGCGCGCACGGGGCGTACCGGCGACGGCGCTCGCCTGGGGCCTGTGGGCCGAGAGCAGCGAGATGACCGGCCACCTCGACGAGGCCCGCCGCTCCCGGATCTCACGCGGCGGCGTCCTGCCGCTGTCCTCGGCGGAGGGCATCGCCCTCTTCGACACTGCCCGCTCCGCGGGCGCCCCGCTGCTGCTGCCCGTACGGCTCGACACAGCGGCCCTGCGCGCGGGCGCACGGCGGGGAGAGGCCGTGCCGCCGCTGCTGCGACGCCTGGTGCGGGTCTCCGCCCGGCGGGCCGCCGTCGGCGCCGCGGCCTCGGAGGCGGAGGCGTTCGCGCGCCGCCTGGCGGCCGCGTCCGGAGCCGAGCGCGCGGATCTGCTCCTCGCGCTGGTACGGGACCAGGCCGCGGCCGTACTCGGCCTCGCCTCCGCAGACCGGGTCGAGGACGAACGCGGCTTCCTGGAGCTCGGCTTCGACTCCCTGACCGGCGTCGAACTGCGCAACCGCCTCATGGCGGCCACCGGCCTGCGGCTCCCGGCGACCCTGGTCTTCCAGAACCCCACGCCGAGGTCGCTCGCCGAACGGATCGCCGCCGACCTGGACCAGGCCGCACCCGCGGCGGCCCGGGACGCGGCGTCGCCGCGCGAGCGGGTGACGGCGACCGGACAGCCGGAGCGCACCCCGAGGACCGGGGCGCCGCAGACGGCGGACCAGCAGCCCACGGCCCCGCAGCAGTCCGAAGCCGCACGTCGGCACTCCCCGGCACCGGGCGCGGCCACCACGGCCACGCCCCCGGTGCCCGGCCTCCGCCCGGCCACCGGCCTCGCCGAGCTGTACGACGAGGCCGCGCGCCAGGGCCGCGCCGACGACCTGATCCCGCTCCTGCGGACCATGGCGCAGTTCCGCGCTTCCTTCAGCGAGGACGAACTGGGCGCACCGCGCGCCCCGTTCACGCTGGCCCGGGGCGACGACCCGGTCGGCATGGTGCTCTTCACGTCGTTCGTCGGCCGCTCCAGCGCGTACGACTACGCCCGCTTCGGCGCGTACTTCCGCGACCGGCGCGATGTCAGCGTCATCACCCACCCCGGCTTCTTGGAGGGCGAGTTGCTGCCCGCCGACAAGGAGGCGCTGGTGCGGCTGCACGCGGACACCGTGCAGCGGAGCACCGGCGGCAAGCCGTTCGTGCTCGCCGGTCACTCCTCCGGCGGGCTCGTCGCGCACGCCGTGGCACGGGAGTTGGAGCGCCGCGGCGCCGGGCCCGCGGGCGTGGTGCTCATCGACACGTACGTCGAGGAGAAGGCGCTCGGCGACATGGCCGCCGCGATGGGGCAGCAGCTCAGCGACCGCTACGACTCCGTGTCCGGGGCTGAGACCGGCGACGGCGACAACGACTGGGGCGACGCCTGGGTGACCGCCATGGCCCGCTACATGTTCCTCGGCCTGCTGCCCGACGCCATCGAGGCGCCGACCCTCCTCGTCCGGGCGGGCGAACCCCTCGTGGAGTGGACCAAGGAATACGACTGGCGGCCGTCCTGGAAGCTGGAGCACACCGCGGTGGACGTACCCGGAACGCACTTCACGGTGATGGAGGAGCACTCGCACACCACGGCCCGCGCCGTGGAGGAGTGGCTGGGCAAGCTCTGACACCCGGCCCGACAGACACGCAGCACGACGGCCCCGTCCCCACATGGTGTGGGGGCGGGGCCGTCCGCGTGGTGCGACGCCGAGGCAGCGTCAGGGCAAGGTGCCGAAGCGTCAGGACAAGTGCCCGTAGTCCTTCCAGATGTCCGACCACGGCTTCGTCCGGCCGTCGAGAACCCACACGGGAACGCCGTCGACGAAGCTCTCGCCGGGGCCGCCCGCGGCCGTCGCCGCCTTCTTCACCGACGAGAAGTACGGCTTGAGCTTCGCCACGTCCGAGCCCACGTACAGGACGGGCCCGGAAGAGTCGGAGGGCGCGCCGAAGTACCAGTAGCCGCGGTGGCCGCTGTAGGCGGGCGGCAGGTCGCGGTCGGGGCCGAAGTGGTCGACGGCGCCCGCCTCCTCGTAGTACTGCGTGACCACCACGGCACGCTTCCGCTCGGCAGCAGGCAGCGACCGGTTCGCCTTGTCGACCGCGTCGATCAGCTTCGGCCAGCGCAGCGTCTCGGCGGTCATCGGGTTGTTCGTGGGCTGCTCGGTCTTCGTGGCCAGCGACACCGGATACACGGGCAGCGAAAGGGCCACCGCCACCAGCGCCGTCAGCGCGACGACCGGCCACGCGGCCAGCCACCGCCACCAGCGGGCACCGCCCCCGCGCGCCAGCTCGACCGCGCCCGCCGCCCACAGCGGCGCGAAGGCGCCCACGACGTACGAGGGCCGGCCACCGGTGACCAGGAACACGGCTGTCAGACCGAGGAACGTCCAGGCCAGGAACTGGTACGGCGCGAGCTGCGGCGAGCGGAGCAGCCGTACCAGGCCGTAGACCAGAACGACCGTGAACACGCCGCCGGACAGCACGATCAGGTACGGCAGGAAGCCCGCCCGGCCGCCGAGGATGCCCTCGTCGGCGAGGACGGAGGACATCTCCAGCTGCGGCCAGCCGTGCTGCGCCTGCCAGATGAGGCCGGGCAGCGAGGTGACCAGGGCGACGGCCGCGCCGATCCACAGCGCCTTGCGGCGCAGCAGCTCACGCGGCCCGACGACGAACAGGCAGACGGCGAGCACGGCCCAGAAGCCGACGATCAGGTACTTGCCTTGGAGCGCCAGAGCCGTGGCAAGCCCGGCGAACAGCAGCAGCCGGTCCTCACGGGTGCGCACCCAGCGCACCAGGAGCCAGTTCACCAGCGTCCACAGGAACAGGTCGACGGCCATCGTGGACAGTGCGTGCCCGCTGATCAGTACCGCGGGCGCGAAGCCGTAGGCGGCGGCCGTGAGGAGCTGCGCGCGGCGCGCCCCGCCGAACTCGCGGGCGATGAGCGCGGCGACGAGCGCGCCGGCCACCGTGAGCAGCACGGGAAGCAGCCGGAGCGCGAACAGCGAGCCGCCGGTCACCGCGTCGATGCCGTGGGCGAGCAGCGGAAGCAGCACCGGCTGGTCGGCGTATCCCCAGCTCAAGTGCTTTCCGGCGCCCAGGAAGTAGAGCTCGTCGCCCTGGAATCCGTACCGCGTGCTCACCAGGAGCAGGGCCAGACCGGAGGTACCCGCGACCGCGCCGACCCAGCGCCCGGCGAAGGGCGGTGGCGCGGAGCCTTCCGGTGGCCCCGCCGTATCGGAGCCTTCCGGCGGCCACTCCCCTTCCGTTGATTGCGGGTGTTCCTTCTGTTTGGCTGCCGTCGCTCCCAGGCCTTCCTTATTCTTTTCCTGATCCGGCACTTCACCGGCTTCCGTCCGAACTCCCACCGGGGCCTCCGCGGCTTATGCGATACATGGCGTAAACACCGTCGAAGGTAGCGCCAGGTACGGCCCGTCAGCTGGCCGCCGAGAGCGGCAAGTTGACTGCTCAGGGGCCGCTAGGGGGAAGATAGGGGTTCTACTGCTCGGGCGGTCTCCCTAGCTTCTACTGTAGGTCCTCGGCGACTTGATCGGGGTGGGAGAAATGCTCGACCGTAACGTCCTTATCGTGCCCGAAGCTTCTCAGAACTGGGAAAGGGGGCGGCTTTGATGACACCCAGCATATTCACGGGGGATTCGGCACGTACCTTCGCCGAATTCGAGCAGGACACCTTGCGGGTCGCGATGGTGCTGCGCGCGGAGGGCATCGGCCCTGGTGACCGGGTGCTGCTCAAGGCCGGCAACTCGGCGGCCTGGCTGAACGCGTTCTTCGCGCTGATGCACGTCGGTGCCTCCATTGTGCTCGTCGACCAGCAGGAGCACGCGCGTGAGACCGCGCGGATCGTGGAGCGCACCCGCGCCAAGCTCTGTCTGTACGACGACGACGCCCCCGTGCCGGCCGGGACCCGCGGCGACGTCTACCTGTACAAGCTGCTCGTCGATGCGTCCGGCCTCGTACCCACCGAGCCGGCCCTCGACTTCGACGCGTGGTGCGCGCTGCCGGACGGCCTGATCATGTGGTCCTCCGGCTCGACCGGCACCCCCAAGGGCGTCGTGAAGAACGGCGGCCGCTTCCTGGAGAACCTGCGGCGCAACGCCGACCACATGGGCCACGGCCCCGGCGACGTCCTGCTTCCGCTGCTGCCCTTCGCCCATCAGTACGGCCTGTCCATGGTCCTGATCGCCTGGCTCGCCGAATGCTCCCTGATCGTCGCGCCGCACCGGCGGCTCGACCGGTCGCTGCTCATGGGCGGCCAGTGCGGTGTGACCGTCATCGACGCGACCCCGGCCACCTACCGCAGCATGCTCAACCTCGCCCGCCGCCAGCCCGACGTGCGCGCCGCGCTGGGCAACGTACGCATGTTCTGCAGCGGCGCCGCGCCGCTCGATCCGGCGCTGTCCGACGAGTACGTCGAGTCCTTCGGCAAGCCGTTGCTCGACAGCTACGGCAGCACCGAACTGGGCAACATCGCCTTCGCCACCACCGACAACCCGGTCGCCTGCGGCCGGGTCATGAAGGGCCTGGAACTGACGGTCCAGGACGACGACGGCAACGTCCTCGCGGCGGGGGAGATGGGCGAACTCGTCGTCGACACCCCCGACATGATGGCCGGCTACCTCGCCGAGGACGGCACCCTGGCGCCGGTCGAGCAGGGCTGGTACCGCACCGGTGACCTCGGTCACGTCGACGTGGACGGCAACCTCTTCGTGGCCGGCCGCAAGCTCGCCGTGCACCGCATGGGATACACGCTCTACCCGGAGATCATCGAGCGGAGGGCCGCCGTTGCGGGCTGTGCCGTCAAGGTGGTGGCCCTGCCCGACGACGCCCGCGGCTGCGAACTCGTCTTCTTCGTCGAGGACCCCTCGGGACGGGACGCCGCCGAGTGGCGCGCCCGCATCAAGGACGCCCTGCCCTCGTACGAGCACCCCAACCGGGTCGTCGTCATCGACAGCTTCCCCCTCAACCGCAACGGCAAGCCCGACCGGCGCGCCCTGGAACAGCGGGCGGCCGAACGGGCCACGGCGGAGCTCGCCGCCTCCGCCTGAGCCCCCCGGGTGCGGCCCCGTTCGCGTACGACTGCCCCCAGCGCGAACGGCCGGGCGCTCCCGGGAAACCGGCGCACCGACCGTGTGCCCCAGAACCACCCGACGGACCAGACAGAGCGGACATGATGACGATCGACCAGGCACGCAGCGCCGTGGTGTTTCCGGGCATGGGGCCCTCGCGCTTCACCGACGTGGGCAAGTTCATGATGATCGACCCCTTCGTGCGCAAGCGCCTCGCCGCCGCGGACGACGCCCTTGGCTGTTCGGTCCTGGACGAATTCCGCACCGCGGGAACGGACTTCGGGGCGTTCGCCCAGGTCGCCTTCTTCATCAACTCGGTGGCCCTGGCCGACCGGGCCGTCGAGACCCAGGGCCTCACCCCTGACATCTGCGTCGGCTTCAGCTTCGGCCAGAAGGCCGCGACCACGTTCAGCGGCGCCCTGCCATTCGCCGAGGCCGTCCGCTTCACCCATGAACTCGCCCTGTGCGAACAGCGCTTCTTCGAGGAGGAGCACCAGGACCTGGTGACGCTCACCATCACCCGGGTGCCCCGGGCGGCACTCGACGAGGTCCTCGGCGAACTGGACGAGCGCGGTGAGTTCCACGAGGTCTCCGGCCACCTCGACGAGGGCATGCACATGATCACGATGCGCGAGCAGGCCCTGGAGCCCTTCCAGCGCCGCATCAGCGCTGTCGGCGGCTACTCGCTGTACTCGATGAAGCCGCCCGCGCACTGCCGGGTCCTCACCGGCCTGCGGGCCCGCGTCGAGGAGGAGGTGCTCGCCAAGTTCGATATCGCCGACCCCGAACTGCCGCTGGTCGCCGACCACGACGGGTCCCTGATCACCCGCGCCGACCAGTTGCGCACCCTGCTCCTCGACACCTTCGACCACCCGGTCCGCTGGCACCCGGTCGTGGACACCCTGCGCGGCATGGGCGTGCGCACGGTCCACGTCACCGGACCCGACCGGCTCATCCACCGCCTAGACGTCACCACCCGGGCCTTCGACGTGGTGGCACTGGGACCGGAGCAGGCCCTCCGGCCCTCCAGGACCACCTCTCGCAAGGAGCACTGATGGCCACGCTCATGGACAGCAAGTCGGCCGGGTTCGCGTTCAGTGCCAAGCTGGGCGCGACCCGCGCGATCCTCCGTGCCTTCGGCGTTTTCGGCGACCCCTTCACCCGCCTGCTCCAGGGGCAGGAGGACCCGTATCCGCTGTACGCGAAGGTCCGCCGGCGCGGCCCCCTGCACCGCAGCCACCTCGGCGCCTGGGTCACCGGCAGCCACGAGCTCGGCAGCCGCATCCTGCGGGACCGCTCGCTGTTCCTCAACCGTGAGCAGGGCGGCGTGCCCGGCCACGAGATGATGGACGAGATCCCCTGGAACAGCTCCATCCTCGGCCTCGACCCGCCCGATCACACCCGCCTGCGCCGCCTCGCACAGCCCGCCTTCGGCCCCCGCATGATCAGTAAGTACCAGGTCCAGGTGGAGAAGCTGTGCCACGGCCTGCTCGACCAGCTGTCCGCCCGTGACGGCTTCGACCTCATCGAGGACTTCGCCGGGCCGCTGCCCCTGTTGGTGATCGGCGAACTCCTCGGCGTGCCCGAGGAGTACCACGACCGGTTCATCCACGCCGGACGCAAGGTCGGGCCCGTCATCGACGGCGTCAAGTCCCTCAAGATGGCACGCGAGTTCCGCGGCGCCGTCGACGACCTCGACCAGGTCTTCACCGAACTGATCGCGCTGCGCGCCGGCGACCCCGGCGACGACCTCATCAGCCGCCTCACCGTGGCGAACGGCGAGGGCAAGCTGAGCACCGAGGAACTGCTCGCCTTCTGTACGGTCCTCGCGGTCACCGGTTTCGAGACCACCACCAACCTCATCGGCAACGCCGTCCTCGCCATGACCGGCGACCGCGCCCAGTGGGACCTGCTGCGTGACGACCTGGACCTCGCGCCGAGCGCCGTCGAGGAGACCCTGCGCTACGACTCGCCCGCCCTGCAGGCCCAGCGCGTCCCGCACCAGGACATCGCGCTGGAAGGCCACCACATCCGCGCCGACAGCTCCGTGGTCGTCCTGATCGGCGCGGCCAACCGCGATCCCGAGGTGTACGACGAGCCCGACCGCTTCGACCTGACCCGCGAGAACCCGGCCGAGCACCTGTCGTTCTCCGGCGGCATCCACTACTGCATCGGCGCCCCGCTGGCCCGCATGGAGGGCGAGACCGCGCTGCGTGTCCTGGCCGAGCGGCTGCCCGACCTGCGGGTCGCCGGGCAGGTGCGGCGCCGCAGCTCGCCGGTGATCAGCGGCTGTACGCGGCTGCCCGTGACCGGTACCCCCGCGTGACCGAACCCCGTATCCGAGGAGAGAGATGAGCGAGACACCCGAGTCCGAGGCCTGGCGGCGGGAGGTCGATCGCTCCACGTTCCCCCGGCGCGATCCCGGCCCCATCGACCTGCGCCGCTACTACGTCCAGCCGTCCTACTCGGGCGTGCCCACCTTCATGGGCGTCCCCCTCGCCCTCAACCAGGAGGACCTGCGGGCGGGCGGCGTCGACGTGGCCGTGGTGGGCTGCCCCGTGGACGTCTCCAGCGGGCACCGCGGCGCCGCCTACGGGCCGCGTGCCATCCGCGCCGACGAGCGCTATCTGTACGCCACGCCCGAGGGCTTCGTGCACTCCGCGACCCGCGTCAACCCGTTCAACGTCCTGAAGGTCGTCGACTACGGCGACGCGGCCGTCGACCCCTTCGACATCACCCGGTCCATGGAGCCCATCCGCGGTCTGGTCCGCGAGATCGCCGAGGTCGGGGCGCGGCCCGTCGTGCTCGGCGGCGACCACTCGCTGCTGTGGCCGAGCGTCGGCGCGCTCTGCGAGGTCCACGGGCGCGGCTCCATCGCCGTCATCCACTTCGACGCGCACCCCGACTGCCACGAGGAGCTGTTCGGGCACCGCGCCACCCACACCACGCCGATCCGCCGCCTCATCGACGAGGAGATGGTGCCGGGTCCGAACATCATCCAGGTCGGCATCCGCACCATCTCGGGACCCGACGACCAGCTGTTCAACTGGATGCGCCGGGCCGGCATGCGCTCGCACTTCATGGCCGAGATCGAGCGCGTCGGCTTCGCCGCCGTCATCGACAAGGTCATCGAGGAGGCCAAGGCCGTCGCCGACCACGTTTATCTGTCCCTGGACATCGACGTCCTCGACCCCGCGTTCGCGCCCGGCACCGGTACCCCCGAGCCCGCCGGGCTCACCACCCGCGAACTGTTCACCGCGCTGCGCCGCATCGCGCACGAGACGGACCTGATCGGCATGGACGTCGTCGAGGTCGCCCCGCACCTGGACGCGGGCTACTCCACCGCCATGAACGCCCGCAGGGCCGTCTTCGAGGCATTGACCGGTCTCGCCCTGAACCGGATCAAGATCTCCAGCAAGAACTACGCGAACCCGATCGTCGCCGGCGAAGTCCGCTTCCCGCTCAAGTGACCCCCGCGCACCGCGCGCCGCACACGACGAAGGCGGGCCCCCGGCCCGCCTTCGTTCCGTTCGCCGTCCGGCGACGGCGGCCGGATGCCCCGACGTACCGACTCCCCGACGACCATGGATGGAACCCCGTCATGACGACCGCAGCCGACCTGTGGCTCCGCAGCTACCACCCGACGCCCGACGCCGCCGCCCGTCTCGTCTGCTTCCCGCACGCGGGCGGTTCGGCCAGCTTCTACTTCCCCGTATCGGCGGCCCTCAGCCCGGTCGCGGACGTGGTCGCCGTGCAGTACCCGGGCCGGCAGGACCGCCACACCGAGAAGGGCATCGAGACCGTCGCCGAGCTGGCGGACCGCATCGCCGAGGTGCTGCGCTCGGACACCTCGCCGCCGCTGACCTTCTTCGGGCACAGCATGGGCGCCGTGCTCGCCTTCGAGGTGGCCCGCCGCCTGGAGCGGACCGGCCGGGCCCCGGCACACGTCTTCGCCTCCGGCCGCCGCGCCCCCTCCAGCCACCGCCCCGAGAACGTCCACCAGCGTGACGACGAGGGCGTCATCGCCGAGATGCGCAAGCTCAGCGGCACCGACCCGCGGATCCTCGGCGACGACGAGGTCCTGCGCATGGTGCTGCCCGCCATCCGCAGCGACTACACCGCGATCGAGAACTACCGGGCCGATCCCGGCGCGCAGATCGGCAGCCCCATCACCGTCCTGGTCGGCGACGACGACCCGCGCACGACCCTCGACGAGGCGCGCGCCTGGGAGCCGCACACCCTGGGCACCTTCGACATGAAGGTCTTCTCCGGCGGCCACTTCTACCTGACCGACCACGCCCCCGACGTCATCGCGATCCTCAAGGCGCACTTCACCTCGTAGCTTTCGCGGGCATGAAAAAGCCCGGTGGCCGGTTACGGGGGTGAACCGGCCACCGGGAATCCGTGTCCCCTGCCGCAGCAGGGGAGGCAAAATACCAGGGGGGATGTTGTTGTGCAGTTGTGTACGGCCGTCGTGCTAGTTGTGTGTGGCCTTACGGGAACGTGAACTCGCACAGAACGCGAGGATGACGAGACCCACTACACCGATCGCAAGGCTCACCCACGAGGGCGTCTTGTCGCCCAGCAATGCCGTGACACCGAATTTTGTGTCCCAAATGCGCTCCGTCAGGAATGAACCGAATCCCTGAACCGCCAGGACGATGCCGACCCACAGCATGTCGCTCCTCAAAATTTCTGTTCGGGTGAGCAGTCTTGTGCTTTCCGCTCTGCCAACAACAACTATTCAACCGGTGCGGACCCAAGGCCGGGCAGAGGGAAACGTAGGTACCACTACCGACGAAAGTAGTGCCCGCGTACGGCGTTCCCCCTCTCGTGGACCTAGTGCGCCGTGCCGCGCAGGTGAAGGGCCCCGGCGGCCGGCACGCCGCGCGGACCTCGCGAAAGCCGCTGGAGGGCGTTGAAGTCCCAGGCCAGGCGCGGGATTCCGGTCTGGTCGGGCAACGCATTAAGCTCTCGAACGACCCACTGAGCGCGAAGCCGACATGTACGGGGGTGGGCTTGTCGTGCAGCCAGCCAGGACGGCCGGAGAACAGCAGTCAGAGGCGTCCCCGGAGGCGCCCGCCCAGCACTCCGCCCAGGCCTTTGGCCAACCCTCCCCAGGCTCGGCCAAACGGTTCCGTAAGCGCCCCTCGCTGCGCCCCACCTCCTGCGACCTCCTGCTCCTCACCCTTCTGATCACGCTGAACGTCGTCGTGGCCGTGGGGAACGAGATCCATCACGAGAGCCATCCGCGGTTTGGGCCGTGGGTGGGGTTGGGGTTGCAGGTTTTTGTGGTGGTGGTGTTGGCGGTGCGGCGGGTGTGGCCGTTGGTGGTGTTGGGT
>NZ_JBIAGW010000033.1:0-46313 GCF_042869955.1 Streptomyces sp. NPDC006691 | reverse complement strand
GGCACCTGCCCAGAATCACTGGCTGACGTCAGGACGGCAAGGCAATTGGACGGAGCACGCACACGCTCGGTGATCATTTGTCAGACAAGCCCTAGGCCCGATGAGCTCGATGCGCCGGGTGGGCCGGGGAGGCGCGGACCTCGGTGAGATGGGCGAAGACGACGAGGTTGCTCTCGTATCCCGTCTTCGTACTGAACCGGCCACCGCAGGTGATCAGGCGCAGCTCCGGCCGGCCCGTCGAACCGTAGACCTCCTGGTCGGGGAAGTGTGCCTTCTCGTACGTCGTGACCTTGTCCACCGTGTACACGGCGATCCTGCCGTCCGCGCGACGCGCCTCGATCGTGCGGCCGGGGCGCAGCGTCCGCAGCGCCGCGAAGACGGCGGGCCCGGTCCTGGTGTCGCGGTGTCCGACGGCGACGGCCGTCCCCAACTCGCCCGGGGAAGGCCCGCCTTGGTACCAGCCCACCACCTTGGCGTCGTCCACGGGAGGGGTGGTGAGGCGGCGCTCGGCGTCCAGGCCCAGGGGGACGGCCGGGGCCTCGATGCCGAGGTGCGGAACCGCCAGCGACACCGCGGGGGACGGCGGCAGCGCGGACGGCGCCGGCGTTCGTGTGGCGGCCGGCCCCCGGCTGTCGCCGGCGGACGCCACCGCCACCCCGCCGTCGTGGGGCGCGGCCGCCGCGGGCACCGCGCCCTCGTCGTCCTGCGCCCACCAGACGCCGCCCACCACCAGGGACAGCGTCAGCGCGGCCGTCCGTGTCAGGCGGTAGGCGCGCGTCCGGCGCCGGGTGAGGGGGGCGCCGCTACGCTGCGCCATCGGGGCGGCGGCGCAGGCGGCGGATGCAGAGCACCCCGGCGACCGAGACGAGCCCCACGCCGGCCACCGCACCGGCCTGTGGGACACCGGCGGTCTCGGCGAGACCGCCGCCGCCCGCGGGCACCCCGCCGTGCGGTGCCACGCGGCTGCTGATGGGCGTCTTGCACGCGACGTCGAAGACCTTCTGCTTGCCCGCGCCCTTGCCGCCGACGATGTTCCAGACGAGCTTGTACTGCCCGTCGGGCAGCGTCAGAGGCGCGGAGTGCCCGGTGCCGGTGGCGAGTTGGAGGGTGCCGGACAGGGAGGCGCCGCCCGCCCTGGCGGGCTGGGTGCTGATCTGATACGTGACGCTCTGGACGGTGTCGAAGTTGAAGGCGTCCAGGTAGAAGCCGCAGACCTTGGGCTCGTTGCGCTGGTCGGTGAACTGCGTACCCATCGCGTGGATCTTGACGTCGCCGTTGTCGCCGGGGGCGGCGAAGGCCGTCGTCGGGCCCGACAGGACGGTCCCCGCGGCGGTGAGCGCCGCGAGGGCGGCGACCCGCGTGCGCGGACTGCGGCGGGCGGGTGCGGCGGTCAGGGCGTGAAGAGCTGGGGCAGGCATGTGCGTTCCTCTGGCTCGGATGATTGTCATACAAATTGGATCTCTGGGAGACTCCCTTTCACGTCCGCGCGGCGCCGCGCACGCGCCCCGCCGCGCACGCCCCCGGATATCACCCGTCCGCCGCAACGAACGGACCTCGGGGCGCGGGGAGCGGGCCCCGGCGCACCACCGGAGTGCGAGCCCGTCTGCCCCCGCACCGGCCCGGACGGCGTGAAATGCCCTGCTGGCGGGCCGGGACGCGACGAAATACTGGGCGGTGTTTTCGCGGGGCGGCCCCATCGGCGGGCCGTTCGGCCCCGGCCTCCCCGCGCCCACGCGATCCTCGACGGCCGGCCCGCGAGGCCCGGACCGGGGGACCGCCGACGAGAAAGAGGTGTTGTCCCATGCGTCGTATCCACTCGTTCGCCGTCGCCTCCGTGGCCCTGGTCGCCGCCCTGGGTGTCGTCCCCACCGCGACCGCGGCTCCCGCTGCACCCGCCCGCGCGGCGGCCTACACCTGCACATCCGGATACTTCTGCATCTACAGCGGATGGAACGGCTCGGGCACCCGCTGTCAGTGGTCGCAGTCCAAGCTGGCCAACACCGCGGACAACTGCTCCTTCATCCAGAAGGGCAAGAACGTCCTCTCGGTGTGGAACAAGACCGGACACCGCGTGCAGTACTACACCCGGACCAACTACAACGCACGCGTCGGATCCACCGAGTCCGGCAAGGGCGGCAACCTCCAGGGCAATTACCAGATCCGCTCCTTCAAGCCCCAGTAGGGACACGCCCGAGCCGCAGCGGGGCCACGCGGCCGAGCGGAGGCGCCCGGACGAGCTGATGCGGTGCCCCTCCTTCCGCTCCCGCGCCCTCAAGGCGCGGCCCGTCCGGCTCGCGCGGTAGCCGCCGGCGCACCGGCACGCATGCCCGGACCGACCGTCCAAGGGCGGTGCTGCACAAGGAGCTTGGTGACGGTCGTACCCGTTTGGCGGGAATGGCGGTGTTGCCCCTGCGCCATGCGGTGCGCCAGCGTGCTCTGTCATGGACCGTGACCCCGCTCCCACTTCTCCCGCCCTCTCCCGCCGTCAACTCCTCGCCGCCGCGGGCGCAGCCGGGGCCGTCACCGCCGTCGGCGCCGTGCCCGCCCCGGCCCTGGCCGCTGCGCGCACCGGGCTCTCCCTGTCCTTCACGGCCGCCACCAACGGGGCCGCGAGTCTGTCGCCCGCGGGGGACCACCTGATCGCCGAGATCCAGGACGTCCTGTGGTCCCTGCCCCGCGCCGGCGGCAAGGCCGAGCCGCTCACCCCGGCCGGGCTCGAACCCACCCGGCCCGTGCACGCCCCCGACGGGGAGCTCATCGCGTTCAGCGCGTACCAGGGCGGTGGCTACCACATCTGGACCATGCGGCCCGACGGATCCGAGGTGCGCCAACGCACCGAAGGCCCCTGGGACGACCGCGGCCCCGCCTGGTCGCCCGACGGCACGCGCATCGCCTTCTCCTCCGAGCGCGGCGGCGACCCGGTGGCCGGCAGCCCCTACCGCATCCACGTACTCGACCTGCCCACCGGCCGGTTGACCCGCCTCACCGGCCTTTCCGGCCAGGACGGTCCGCTCCAGGACGGCCCGTTCGAGGACTTCGACCCGAGCTGGTCACCCGACGGCAAGCGGATCCTCTTCGTCCGGGCCAAGGCCGTCACCACGCCGTTCGGGCTCGGCGTGGACGCCAGGACCGTCGCCGCCGTCCCCGCCCAGGTCGCGGGCGCGGTCACCATCGAACACACCGAGACCGAGAACGCCCAGGTCATGACGCCCGCTCTGGCACCCGATGGCCACCGCCTCGCCTACCTGCGCACCACCGCCGCGCCCAGCGCCTCCTGTGCGCTGGTCGTCGACGGCACACCCGTCCCCGTCGCCGGGGACATCGCGCCGATGCCCCCGCGCTGGACGCATGACGGCCGGCTGCTGCTCACCGTGGACGGCACGTTCACCCTGGTGCGTCCGGACGAGCCGGCCGAGCCGGAGCGGATCCCGTTCGCGGGAGTGCTGCCCGTCGACCGGCCGCGCTACCAGGTCAAGTCGTACGACCTCGGCGAGGAAAGGGTCCGCCCGGTGCGCGGCATCCATCTGCCCGCACTGTCGCCCGACGGCCGGCAGATCGCCTTCGCCGCCCTCAACTCGCTCTGGATCGCGCACACTTCGGGTACCAGGCCGCCCGAGCGGCTGCGCCAGTCATCGGCCACGCGCTATCTGCTCGGGCCGGTCTGGGCACGCGACGGCCGCTCGCTCCTGTACGCCGACGACCGCGACGGGCTGCTCGGCATCTACCGCCGGAACCTCGCCGACGGGACGGAGAACGCGCTCGCGACCGGCGGCCGGGTGCATCCGGCGCTCTCGCCCGACGGCGCGCGGCTCGCCTCCATCGACATGTCGGGGCGGCTCGTCGTACGGGACCTCGCGAGCGGTACCGACCGCGTCCTGGCGTCGGCGCTCGGCGCCGGCGGGCTGCCGGGACGGCCGAGCTGGTCGCCCGACGGCCGCCATCTCGCCCTGTGCGACCGCAACCGGCTCAACCTGCGGTTCCGGGAGGGCTACAACGTCATCCGGGTCGTCGACACCACCACCGGGGCCGACCGTCTGCACGCCGTCGCCCCGCACGTCTCCATCGCCGACCGCTACGACTCCGGGCCCGTGTGGTCGCCCGACGGGCGCTGGATGGCGGTCGTCGTCGAATCCGCGCTGTGCGTCCTGCCCGTCGCGCCCGACGGCACCCCGCAGGGTCCGCCGCGCACCCTCACCACCGAGCCGGCCGACCACCCGTCCTGGTCCGGCGACTCCAGGACGCTGCTCTACCTCTCCGGCGCGCGGCTGCGGCTCATCGGCGTCGACGGCGGCGGTGCGCGCACCGTGCGGGTGCCGCTCGACCAGCGCAGGCCCGCGCCCGCCGACACCGTGGTGCACGCGGGACGGCTCTGGGACGGCACGGGCGAATCGGTGCGCGAGGACGTCGACATCGTGGTGCGCGCCGGCCGCGTCGCGTCCGTCGAGCCGCACCGCAGGCGCGGGGCGCGGCGCGTCGTCGACGCCTCGGGCCAGACCGTGCTGCCCGGGCTCTGGGACACCCACACCCACCCGTGGCAGAGCACCTACGGAGGCCGTCAGACGGTCGGCCAGCTCACCTACGGCATCACCACCGCCGTGTCGCTCGGCGGCTTCGCCTACGAACAGGCCCGCATCCGCGAGGCCGTGGCCACCGGCCAGCTCGCCGGGCCGCGGCTGCTCACCACCGGCGAACTGCTCGACGGTGCCCGCGTCGCCTACAGCATGGGCCGCGCCCACCGCACCGAGGCAGGCCTCAAGCGCTCTCTCGAACGCGGCGCAGCCCTCGACTGGGACTTCGTCAAAACCTATGTGAGGGCGCCCAGTTGGCTGATGGAACAGGCCGCGCGGTTCGCCCACGAACGGCTCGGTGTGCGCTCGGGCAGTCATTTGCTCTCACCGGGCGTACAGGTCGGCCAGGACCTGACGACCCATCTCCTGGCCACCCAGCGCGCCGAGTTCGGCCACGCGACCTCCGCGACCGGACACGCCTACGAGGACGTCATCGAGATCTACACGGCGCACGGCGTCAACTTCGCGCTCATCGTGACGCCGTTCACCTCGGCGCCACTGCTGGGCGCGGACCCGGCCCTCGCCGACGACCCCCGGGTCACCACCGTGATGCCGCCGTGGGACTCGGCGGCCGTACGGCAGTCGGCGGGCACGGCGCCCACCGCGGCCCAGCTCGCCACGCTGCGCACGGAGACCGATGTGTACCGCCGCGTGATCGACGGCGGTGGCCTGCTCGCCCTCGGCACGGACCAGCCGCTCGTGCCCGTCGGGCTCTCCCTCCACCTGGGACTCCGCGCCCTCCATCTCGGCGGCCTCTCGCCGGCCGCGGCGCTGCGCACCGCGACCGTCCACCCCGCCCGGCTCTTCGGGCTCGACAAGGAACTCGGCACGGTCGAGCGCGGCAAGCTCGCCGACCTCACCCTGGTCGACGGCGACCCGTTCAGTGACTTCGACTCCCTGGTGCGCACCACGGGCGTGCTCAGGGGTGGCGTCCCGCACCTGACCGCGGACCTGGTGTCCGCGTTCCAGCCGCACGAGCGGCACCCCGCGGCGAAGGCCGAGGACTGGCTTGAGGTGGGCCGCCTGATGCGCCGCGACGGCTGCTGCGACGCCGGGCTGTGAGACCCGGGAAGCGGGGGCCGGATGCCTGGCCCGGCCCCCGCGCCCGGACGGCGGCTGCCCCGAACAGCCCACCAGGACGCGCGGCCGGGCGGGGCGGCGGGATCCAATGAGCGGGTGACCGCGCCCCCCGACGACTGCCTCGCGCGCAATGAGTGGATCTGCGGCGCCTATCTGTCGAGCCGCAGCCAGATCCTGTGGGACGCGGTCGTCCAGCACCTCCAGCTCACCGCGGTCTCCGTGGCGATCGGCCTGGTCATCGCCGTACCGCTGGCCGTCGCGGCCCGCCGCTGGCGGTGGGCGGCGGGCCCCGTCCTCGGCGTCACGACGATCCTCTACACCATTCCGTCGCTCGCCATGTTCTCGCTGCTCCTGCCGGTGTACGGGCTCTCCGCCTCGATCGTCGTCGCGGGCCTGGTCCTGTACTCGCTGACCCTGCTCGTGCGGAACATCCTGGCCGGGCTGCGGGCCGTGCCGGAGGACACCCGGCAGGCGGCCCGCGGCATGGGGTACGGGCCGGTGCGCCTGCTCCTGGCGGTCGAGCTCCCCCTCGCGGTCCCGGCCGCCATGGCCGGACTGCGGATCGCCACCGTCTCCGCGGTCTCCCTGGTGACGGTCGGCGCGATCGTCGGTTACGGCGGACTCGGCAATCTGATCTACGCCGGGATGAACACGTACTTCAAGGCCCAGGTGCTGACCGCCTCCGTGCTGTGCGTGGTGATCGCCGTCGCCGCGGACCTGCTGCTGCTCGCCATCCAGCGCCTGCTGACCCCCTGGACGCGGGCGGTGCCCTCATGAACACGCTCTCCGAGACCTGGTCGTGGCTCACCTCGGCCGCCCACTGGTCGGGTGAGAACGGTATCTGGAACCGGCTCGGCCAGCACCTGTGGCTCACCGCCCTGTGCCTCGTCCTGAGCTGTCTGATCGCGCTGCCCGTCGCTCTCGTCCTCGGCCACCTCGGCAAGGGCGGCACCCTCGCCGTCAACATCTCCAACGTGGGCCGTGCGGTGCCCACCTTCGCCGTCCTCGTCCTGCTCCTGCTGACCCCGATCGGCAAGTACGGCGAGTGGCCGACCATCATCGCGCTGATCCTCTTCGCCGTGCCGCCGCTGCTGACCAACGCCTATGTCGGCATGCGCGAGGTCGACCGGGACGTGGTGCGCGCGGCCCGGGGCATGGGCATGACCGGCCGCCAACTCCTGTTCCACGTCGAGCTTCCGCTGGCCCTGCCGCTGATCCTCACCGGGGTGCGCATCGCCGCCGTCCAACTGGTCGCGACCGCCACGCTCGCGGCCCTGGCGGGCGGCGGCGGGCTCGGCCGGATCATCACCGCCGGGTTCAACCTCGCCTCGACGCCCCAAGTCGTCGCCGGCGCCGTCCTGGTGGCGGTCTTCGCACTCGTCGTGGAAGGCGTCTTCGAACTGGTCCAGCGCTTCGCGCCGCAGTGGGCGAGGGGCGGTTTCGGATGAGGCCCCGCCGGCTGCTCGCGGCCCTCGTCCTGACGGTGCTCACCGCCTGCACCACCGGGCCGAGCCTGGAGAAGCAGGGTGCGGTCACCGCGCCGCCCGGCGACAACAAGCACCTGACGATCGGATCCGCCGGATTCACCGAGAGCGACCTCCTCGCCCAGATGTACGCGCAGCTGCTCGACAAGGCGGGCTACCACACGAAGATCCTCTCGGTCACCAACCGGGAGATCTACGAACCCGCCCTGGAGAGCGGCCAGATCGACGTCGTGGCGGAGTACGCGGCCACCTTCGCGGACTGGCTCAACGCCAAGGCGCACGGCGCCGGCGCCAAGCCCGTCGGCTCGCCCGACCTGAACCGCACGATGACGGCGCTGCGCGCCCTGGCCACCCCGCGGGGTCTGACCGTTCTGGACCCCGGCAGGGCGGTGGACCAGAACGCGTTCGCCGTCGCCGAGTCCTATGCGCGCGAGCACCGGCTGAAGACGCTGAGCGACCTCGGCGCGGCGGGGCTTCCGGTCCGGCTCGCGGCGGGCGACGAATGCGTTCAACGCCCCTATTGCGAGCCGGGCCTGAAGAAGGTGTACGGGATCGATGTGACGGCCGTCGACCCCAAGGGCGTGGGCACCACTCCGGCGAAGCAGGCCGTCCAGAGCGGTCAGGACCAGATGGTCCTGACCACCACGACGGACGCCACGCTCGGCCAGTTCGGCCTGGTGCTGCTCGCCGACGACAAGCACCTCCAGAACGCTGACTACATCGTGCCGGTGGTCAACCGCTCACGGGCGGGCAGTGCGGGCGTGACGGGAGCGCTCGGCCGGCTCAACACAGTGCTCACCACGGCCGACCTCGCCGCCCTCAACGAACAGGTCGACAGCTGGCGCCGGCTGCCCGAGGACGTGGCGAAGAACTACCTCAAGTCCAAGCACCTGATCTGACGCGACCTCCAACCGGCCTACTGCTTGAGGAAGTTGAGCACTCCCTGGGCGGTGGGCGGGTCGGTCAGGAGGTCGTTGTGGGCGAGGCAGCCGACGTCGGTGTTGACCGCGCCGGACAGCGGGACACTGCTGTTGGGCAGGATGAACTCGTCGCAGTCCGACCAGAACGTGGCGTACTTCGTCGGGCCCGGGGTCTCGCTGCCGCTCGCCAGATGGCTCTCCACGTACGAGTTCGGGGTCATGTCGCGGCAGCCCTGGTCCCAGATCGCACACGCCCAGGCCAGGCTCGTCCCGTGGTTGGGCCCGCCGAGGGACACCCAGTGCCGCACCACGTTCGTGCCGCCGCCGAACTTCACGTACCAGCGGGTGGGCAGGCTGCCCTGGCTGTGCGCGACGATGTCGACCTGCGCGGAGCCGGTCTGGGCGCGTACGGAGTCGACGTACGCGGCGAACTGGCCGGCCAAGACCTCGTTGGTCGAGCGGCTGGAGTCGTAGCCCCACGCGAAGAGGTCGCCTGCGGGGTAACCGGCCTGCTCGAAGCGGTCCTTCATGGTGCCCCAGACGCCGGGATCGGCATTGCGGCCGTGCACGAAGACGACGGGGACGGGGGCTGCGGCGGCCGGAGCGGCCTGGGCGGCGGTGGCCGTGGGGGCGAGGGCGATCGTGCCGGCGAGCAGAGCGAGCGCGGCGGCGGCGGGTGCGAGGCGCATGGCGGCTCCAGCAGTGGTGGGGTGCGGGGTGCGGCCCGTACGAGGGCTACCGGATGGTAACCACGCGTCCCGTGGAACGTAAGGGGCGGGCGGGCCCAACTTCACTCTCCCTGAGACGAGTTGATCGGCGGCCCGGCGCTCAGGCGTCCGCGATCGAGTCGAAGTCGACCTCCGTCCGGTCCACGCCCAGCGCGTCCGCGTCCACCGAGCGGCGCAGCGCCTCGTGCAGTTTCGCGGGGGTCAGTACGCCGAGGAAGCGGGCGCCGTCCACCACGGCGACCCAGCCCGCGTCGTACTGGAGCATCTCGCTGAAGGCCTGCTTGAGCGGCGCCCCGACCGGCACCCACGCCTCCATGCGCCGGGCCAGCTCCGCCACCGAACCCGCCCCCGCCAGGGAGAGTTCGTCGGCGGCGACCCAGCCGTGCAGCTCGCCGGCCTCGTTGAGCACCACCGCCCAGCGCGCGTCCTCGCCGCGCAGCCGGGCGGCGGCCGTCGGCGCGGGCTCGTCGAGCCGTACGAGTGGCGGCTGCTCCAGGTCGTCCGGCTCCACCGTCGTGACCGACAGGCGCTTCAACCCCCGGTCCGCGCCCACGAACTGGGCCACGTACGCGGTGGAGGGCGCGCCCAGGACCGACGCCGGGGTGTCGAACTGCTCGATGCGTCCCGAGCCGTACACCGCCATGCGGTCGCCCATCCGCACGGCCTCCTCGATGTCGTGCGTGACCAGGAGGACCGTCTTGCGCACGGTCGCCTGAAGGCTCAGGAACTCGTTCTGGAGGCGCTCGCGCACCACCGGGTCGACCGCGCCGAACGGCTCGTCCATCAGGAGAACCGGGGGATCGGCAGCCAACGCCCTTGCCACGCCCACCCGTTGGCGCTGGCCGCCCGAGAGCTGGGCGGGGTAGCGCGGACCGTACGTCGACGGGTCGAGGCCGACGAGGTCGAGCAGCTCGGCCGCCCGCGCCCGGGCCTTCGCCCGCTTCCAGCCGACCAGCGCCGGGACCGTCGCGGTGTTGTCGAGGATCGTGCGGTGCGGGAAGAGGCCGACCTGCTGGATGACGTAACCGATCCGGCGGCGCAGCTTCACCGGGTCGAGCGTGGAGATGTCCTCGCCGTCGACCAGGATGCGGCCCGAGGTGGGCTCGATGAGCCGGTTCACCATCATCATCGTGGTCGTCTTGCCGCAGCCGGACGGTCCGACCAGGGTGACCAGTTCGCCCTCCGCGACCTCGAAGGACAGGTCGTCGACGGCACGCGTGCCGTCCGGATAGACCTTGCTGACCTGCTCGAACCGGATCATGAACCCACGCTAGGAGCCCTTGGCCCCGCCCGCACTCGGGCCGGTCCGGGGGAGTGGGTCCGAGCCGGTCCCGTCCGGCGCCCGCCCCGCCCCGATCCGTCCGGCCGCCCGCTCAGGTCGCGGCGGGCAGCAGCACCCGGAACACCGCGCCCTCGCCCGGCGCGGTCACCAGCTCCACCCGCCCGTGATGGGCCTGCACCAGGGCCGAGGCGATGGCCAGACCCAGACCCGCGCCGCCCCCGGCCTGCCGGCTGCGCGAGGCGTCCACCCGGTAGAAGCGCTCGAAGACGCGGGCCGCCTGTTCGGGCGCCAGCCCCGGTCCCGTGTCGGCGACCTCGATGAGGCAGTGGCCCCCGGTCGTGCCCACTCCGATCCGTACCGCGGTGCCCGGCGGTGTGTGCGCGACGGCGTTGCCGACGAGGTTCGCGACCACCTGGCGCAGTCGTGCCTCGTCGCCGAGCACGGGGGCGGGACCGGGCACGCCCGCCCCGCCGGGCCCGGTCAGGGTCACCTCGCGGGCCGGGTCCAGGGCCCGGGTGTCGTGCAGGGCGTCCACCGCGAGGGTGCGCAGATCCATCGGGGCGAGCTGGACCGGGCGCTGCTCGTCCATGCGGACCAGGGTGAGCAGGTCCTCGACCAGACCGCCGAGCCGTACCGCCTCGCTCTCGATGCGGGCCATGGTGCGCTTCACATCGGCCTCGTCGGGCAGCGCGCCCATGCGGTACAGCTCGGCGAAGCCGCGGATCCCGGCCAGCGGGGTGCGCAGCTCGTGGCTGGCGTCCGCGACGAAGCGACGCATCTGCCCCTCGGACTCGGCGCGCGCCGCGAACGCCGATTCGAGCTGGGCCAGCATCCCGTTGAGCGCGCTGGTGAGCCGCCCGGCCTCGGTGTGCGGAGAGGCGTCCGGCATCCGGTGCGAGAGCGGCCGGCCGGCCGCGATCTCCGCCGCCGTCGCCTCGATCCGGCGCAACGGACGGAGCCCGGCCCGTACCGCGAACCAGCCCGCCACCCCGAGCAGCAGCGCGACGACGACCCCGATGAGCTGGAAGGCCGTGGCCAGATGGTCGACCGTGGCCGAGACCTCCTCAAGCGGCGCCGCCACGATCACCCCGGCGGGCAGCGCCGGGTCGCCGCTGTCCACCGGCACGATCAGCATCCGCCAGCTGCCGCCGCCGTGATCGCTGGGCACCTCGAAGGGCTTGCCGAGGTGGGCCCGGAGCGCCGCCGCGTCCATCACCGGCCAGGTCGGCCGTGGATCGGCCGCCGCGACCGGCTGGCGGAACTGTTCGGTGACCTTGCCGTCGTCGGCGGCGAACGCGATGACGTACTGACTGGGCAGCCAGGCCCGGCCGCCCCCCGTTCGGCCGGGCCTGGACGCGGGAGTGCCCTCGACGCCGACCCGGTGTGCCACCGAGTCCCCGAACCGGTTCAGCTGCTGGTCCACCCGTTGCACCAACTGGCCGCGCACCGAGCTCAGGACGACGGTGTCGCTGACCGTGAGCCCGAGCGCCACCAGGGCCATGGAGAGCAGCACGAGCCGCGAGCGCAGCGAGAGCGCGGCGAAGCGGCGCGGCAGCCGGCCGAGCCGCGCCCGGAGGTACCTCAGCATCGGCCGGACACCTCAGGACTGCGGCCGGCGCAGCACATAGCCGATGCCGCGCACGGTGTGGATGAGCTTGGGCGCGCCGTCCGCCCCGGAGTCCACCTTGCGGCGCACGTACGAGATGTACGACTCGACGATGCTGAGGTCGCCGCCGAAGTCGTACGCCCACACATGGTCGAGGATCTGCGGCTTGGACACGACCCGGTCGGCGTTGGCCATCAGATAGGCGAGCAGCTTGAACTCGGTGGGGGAGAGCGAGACCGCCCGCCCGCCCCGCAGCACCTGGTGGCCCACCGGGTCGAGTTCCAGGTCGCCCGCCACCAGACGGCCCTCGCCGCTCGGACCGCCGGTGCGGCGCAGGATCGCGCGGATGCGGGCGATCAGCTCCTCCAGGCTGAACGGCTTGGTGACGTAGTCGTCGCCGCCCGCCGTCAGACCGCTGATCTTGTCGTCGACGCCGTCCTTCGCGGTCAGGAAGAGCACCGGCAGATGGTCCGGACCCGGCCCCGCACCCGGCTCCTCGCGGAGCCTGCGCACCACGGCGAAGCCCGTCATGTCGGGCAGCATCACATCGAGCACCACCAGGTCGGGGCGCTCCTTGGCGACGGCCGCCAGCGCGTCGGCCCCGGTGGCCGCCGAGACGACCTTGAAGCCGACGAAGCGCAGCGAAGCCGAGAGCAGCTCCCGGATGTTGGGCTCGTCGTCGACGACCAGCAGGCTCGCCTCGGGCACGGCGGCGTCCGTCGGGGCCATCGGGTTCCTCCTTGTGACGGCGTGGGCGGTGGCCGCGCGGTCAGCCCCGGCCCCCGCCGAAACCGCTCGCGCCGCCCTGGGTGACGGTGGTCGCCGCGACGTCCCCGGAGGCGTTCTGGCTGCCGCGCACGGTCACCGTCTGGCCCGGTTGCAGATCGGACACCTTGCCGCTCTTTGCCTCGGTGACCTGGGTGCTGCCGGCCGTGGTGACCTTGACGACGTTGCCCTGGGTGTCGGTGACGTAGATGGTGCTGCCGTCGACGAGCTTCACCGTACCCATGGTCAGTCCACCCGCCGCGCCCGGGCCCGCACCGGCACCCTGCCGTTGGCCGCTCTGGCCGTTCTGGGTGCCCTGCCCGGCGCCGAAGCCCTGGCGCTGGGTGCTCCCCGCGGTGCCGCCACGGGCCGCCGTGGCCGGGGTGCGCTGCGCCGAGGACGAGCCCTGGTTCTGGTCCTTCTCCACCAGGGCGCCCCCGGCGAACGCCAGGCCCGCCACCAGACCGCCCGACAACAGCAGTGTCAGCCACGGCAGTTGAGGCCGGGGTGGCGCGTTGAGCTCGGCCGAGATGTCCCGGGTGTCCGGTGGCTCGGCGAGGATGTCCTCCGGATCGTCGGCGCGCGCGGGGCCGGCGTTCTCCAAGATCTCGGCGTTGCCGAACATGTCCTCTCCCTGTCCGTACATGGGGTTCATTCGTGCCGCAGCGCTTCGATGGGCCGCAGGCTCGCGGCACGGTTGGCGGGGTAGCCGCCGAAGAACAGCCCGATGGCCACCGCGATCGCGAAGGCTCCGACGACCGATTCGGGGATGATCACCGGCTTGATGCCGACGATCGTGAAGTGCGATCCGATCAGGCCCGCCGCGACACCCAGCCCGCCGCCGATCAGCGAGAGCAGGGTCGACTCGGCGAGGAACTGCCCGAGGATGACGCCGCGCGGCGCTCCGATCGCCTTGCGGATGCCGATCTCGCGGGTCCGCTCGGTCACCGTCACCAGCATGATGTTGGTGATGCCGATCCCGCCGACGAGCAGCGAGATCGCCGCCACCGCGCCCAGCAGCACCGTGAACGTCTTGTTGGTGTCCGCCTGCGTGGTGAGCAGGGAAGCCTGACTGCTCACCCGGAAGTCGAGCGCGGTCGGGTCCTTGATGCCGTGCCGCCCCATCAACACGGTGGTGATCTCGTCCTGCGCCTGTGTGGTGGCGTCGGCCGACTTGGCCTCGACGAGGATCTGGCCGAGCGAACCGAATCCGGTGAAGGCGTTCTGCACGGTCGGCAGCGGTGCGACCACGACGTCGTCCGGGTCCTGGAACCCGGTGCCGCCCTTGGTGGCGAGCACCCCGACCACCGTGAACGGCGTACCTCCGAGCGTCATCTTCCTGCCGACCGGATCCGCGGTGCCGAACACGTCGGTCGCCGTGGTCGAGCCGATCACGGCCACCTTCCGCGAGCCGAGCACGTCGTCGTCGCTGAAGTAGTCGCCCCGGGTCACCTTGCTGTTGGACGCCTTGAAGTACGCCGGGTAGGTGCCGACTACCTGGCTCACCGTGTGCGCGGTGCCCTCGTACAGGGCGGTTTGCGAGGTGGTGGTCTCCGGGGCGACCGACTCGATGTGCGGCGCGGACGCCGGGTCGGCGAGGGCACGCGCGTCGTCCACGGTCAGCGGCTTGGTGACGGTCGCCGCGCGCGAGCCGCCGAAGCCGCCGCCCGAGGACACCGTGAGCGCGTTGGTGCCGAGCTTCTCGATCGAGTCCCTCACGGCCCGCGAGGAGCCGTTGCCCACGGCGAGGAGCACGATGACCGCGGCCACGCCGATCAGCACCCCGAGCATCGTCAGGGCGGAGCGCACCTTGTTCGCCGCGAGCCCGCCGAAGGCGAAGCGCAGCGTCTGGAACAGGCTCACCGGCCGCCTCCGACCAGGGACGCGTCGTCGCGCAGCGCGGGCGGCGGTCCGTCCACGGGAGCCTGGCGCACATCGTCGACGATCCGTCCGTCGACCAGCCGGACCACCCGCTTGGCGTGCCGGGCCACCTCGTCCTCGTGGGTGATCAGGACGACCGTGCGGCCCGCCGCGTTCAGCCGGTCCACGACCGCGAGCACCTCCTCGGTGCTGTGGCTGTCGAGGTTTCCGGTGGGCTCGTCCGCGAGCAGCATCGCGGGCGCGGTGACCAGGGCACGGGCCACGGCCACGCGCTGCTGCTGGCCGCCGGAGAGCTCGTTGGGCCGGTGGTCCATCCGGTCGGCGAGGCCCACCAGCGCCAGCGCGGCCTCGGCCCGCCGGCGCCGCTCGGCCGGCTTGACCCCCGCGTACGCCAGCGGCAGTTCGACCTGCGCCAGCGCCGGGGTGCGCGGCACCAGGTTGAACGACTGGAAGACGAAGCCGATCTTGCGGTTGCGCACCAGCGAGAGCTGACGCTCGTCGAGGCCGCCGACATGGATGCCGTCGAGCAGATAACGCCCGGAGGTCGGCACGTCCAGGCAGCCCAGGATGTTCATCAGGGTCGACTTGCCGGAGCCCGAACTGCCCATCACGGCCACGAAGTCGCCCTGCTGGACGACCAGTTCGACCCCGAGGGCCGCACCGCTCACCGGGTCCACGGGCCCGCTCAGCGCGTGTACGGCGGCGTCGCCGTGGCCGTACGTCTTGATCAGCGAGCGCACCTCGATCACCGGCGCCGGAGCCCAGGGCCCCTCGTCGGGCGTGGTCCCGGGCAGCGCGGCGGCCCTGCGCGGCCACCGGAGCGGCGTCATCCGCGGCCACCCCCGCCGCCACCGGCGCGGGTGCCGCCGCTCGTGGTGCCGCCGCCCCCGCGGGTGCGCCCGGCGGCACCGCCGCCGAAGCCGCCGGGGAAGGCACCGCTCGGGAACCCGCCCTGGCCGGTCGCGGAGACGCTGGCGAGCTGGACCTTCTCGCCCTCGCTGAGACCGCTGAGGATCTGGTCGGCGCTGTCGCCCTCCAGGCCCACCGTGACCGGGGTGCGCTCCGTGGTGCCGTCGGCCTTGACCACGGTCACCGTCCGGTTGGCGCCGGTGCCGGTCACCGCGCTGGTCGGCACCGACAGGGCGCCGGACGCCTCGCCCGTGACGACCTGGATGCTCGCGCTGAGACCGGTGCGCAGATCGGTGGTGGGGCTGGTGATGGCGAGGGTGGCCGCGTACTGCACCGCACTCCCGGAGCCGCTGTTGCCGCCCCCGCCTCCGCCCCCGCCCGACCCCGAGCCGCTGCTCACGGGCAGGGAACTCACCGAAATCACCTTGGCGTTGAGGACCTTGTCGGCTTCGGCGTTGAGGGTGACCGTCGCCGCCTGGCCGGGCTTCACCTTGAGCGCGTCGGCCTCGGAGAAGTTGGCGGTGACTTCCATGCCGGACGGGTTGGTGAGCACCACGAACCCGGACAGGCTTGAGGAGCTGGTCGAACTGGTGCTGCTGGAAGCCGAGGTGGAGCCGCCTCCCGAACCCCCGCTGCCCCCGCTCGTGCCGTTGCCGCCGGTGCCGCTGACGGTGTCGCCCGTCTTCGCCGACACGGACGCGACCGTCCCGGCGACCGGGGCGGTCAGGGTGGTGCCGTCCACCGCGCGCTGGGCGGCGTCCACCGCGTTCTGCGCCTGGGTGAGCTGGGCCTCGGCCTGGGCGAGCTGCGCAGGATCGACCGTCGGGGTCGCGGCGGGGGCGGGCGCGGCGTCGGTGCCGCCGCGCGTCGAGGAGCCGCCGGCGGAACCGCCCGCCGTGCTCGAACTCGCCTGTCCCTCCCGCACTTTGGTGAGGTTGGCCTGTGCGGCCGTCAGGGCCGCCTCGTCCTGAGCCAGGGTCTCCCTGGCCGCGGTCGCGTCGACCTTGCCGAGGACCTGGCCCCGGGAGACCTTGTCGCCCGGCTTGACGTCGACCTCGGTGAGCTTGCCGCCGGTGGTGAAGTTCACCCCCGCGTCGCTCGGCGAGGCCAGTGCCCCGGAGCCGGACACGGTGGCGAGGACCGTGCCCTTGGTGACCGTGACGGTCTTCTCACCGGTCCGCGCGGGCGTGCTGTCATGGCTGGTCACCGCGGCGTAGGCGCCGCCCGCGCCGGCCAGGACGGCCACACCGAGCACCGAGTTGATCAGGACGGCTTTGCGCCGTCGTGGGAGCACCTTCATGACGGCGGATCCTGGCCGCCCGCACTTTGGAACCCCTGGGAGCTTTCTGGGAGTTCCCTGGGAACGCGAAGGCCGGCGAAACTTCGCATGACGGACGTGACGCTACGTATCGCACCACCACGCACGCCCCGAGGGCCCCTCGTCGACCCCGGCGCCCAGGGAACTCCCAGCCCTTCCACCGGAGGCACCCACCCTCGTGCGGTTCAGTCATGGGCCGCCGACGGCGTACACATCAGCGAGGCCGTCGTGCGCCCAACGTACCGAGGAGACACCGGACATGACCTGGACCAAGCGCAGGCCCGCCACCGCGCGTGCCGCGATCGCGGCACGGGCCGCGGTGTCCGCCGGCGCCGTCGCGGCGTGCGGCCTGCTGCTCGCGGCCTGCTCGTCGTCGGGCGCGAGCGGCAGCGCCGCGGCGAAGCCCACGGCGTCCGCGTCCGCGTCCGCCGCGGCCAAGGGCATGGATGCCTACCGCCAGTGCCTGGCCCAGCACGGCGTCACGATGGCGCCGCGCCCGAGCGGCAGCGGACGGCCCAAGGGAGCGGGCCGGCCCAGCGGCGCCACCCGGCGTCCCGGCGGGGGCGGCGGCGGGTTCGGCGGCTTCGGAGGCGGGGCCTCGGCGGACCCGGCTCAGCGCCAGGCCGCACAGGCCTGTGCGAGCGAGCGGCCGCAGTTCAACGGGCGGGGCGGGGGCGGCGCGGACAGCACCGCGATGAAGGCGTTCACCAGCTGCCTCAAGGATCACGGGGTCGTTCTGCCCTCGGCGTCGCCGGGTGCGGGAGGCGGCGGCCTGCGCGGCCTCAACACCGCGGACCCCAAGTCCGCGGCGGCCCTCCAGGTCTGCAAGACCCTGCTCCCGCAACGGCGTTCGGGGTCCCCGGCCCCGTCGTCGAGCCCGACGGCCTGAGCGCCGGCTTGCTCTCGCCCGCGGACGGTGGGGGCCGGCCGCGCGGTTTCCCGCGCCCCTTGGCGGTACCGGTGCCGGCCCGCGCCGGGGCTTTTCAGCGCGTCATAGGGGTCCGGCCCGGCCCTTGAGGCCTTGGGGGTTTGAGGACGGGCGTCCTTGAGGCGCGAACGCGGGTCTGCGGGCGGAGCCCCAGGAGGCACTGGAGGCTCCGCCCGCAGAGAGGGCTACACGTGCGGCCGCTGGCCGCGTTCCTGCTTGGGGAAGGACTGGTCGGCGCCCGGCAGCTTCGGCTTCGGCAGGGTCGCCACCTCACGCTTGGCCTCGGCCAGTTGCTCCGCCGTGTCGTCCGGCAGCCGCGGCGGCTTGGGCCGGGCGCTGTTGAACCGGAACGCCGAGGTCAGGTCGCCGAACGTGCGGCGCCGCCACTGGCTGATGTTGGGCTCCTTGACGCCGGTGAAGTGTTCGAGGAACCGCAGCGCGGACGTGTGGTCGAAGGCCTCGCTCGCCACCCAGCCACCCACGGTCCACGGCGACACGATGATCGCCGGGACCCGGAAGCCGCCGCCGATGGGCAGCCCGCCGACGAACTCGTCCGCGGTGCCCGCCTTCGGGGTCGGCGGGGCCACGTGGTCGAACAGGCCGTCGTTCTCGTCGTAGTTGAGGATGAACGCCGTCTTCGCCCAGACCTTGGGGTTGGACGCGATGGCCTCGATCTTCTGCGCCACGAAGTCGGCCCCGGCGGCCGGCAGATAGTCCGGGTGCTCCGACTGGTAGCTCGTCGGCATGATCCAGGAGACGGCCGGAAGCCGGTCGGCCGCGGCATCGTCCTCGAAGGTGCCCACGGGCTGCGGGCGTACCCCGCGCTCGTACAGGGCGGAGCCCGGCTTGGCGTCGCGGAAGCTCTGGAACTGCTCAAGGAGGTTGCAGCCGTAGTCGTCGTCCTGCTGGTAGACCTTCCAGCTGATCCCGGCGGCCTGGAGCCGCTCGGCATACGTCGTCCAGCGGTACGGCGTGGGCGCGGTGTTGTTGAGCACCGGGCCGCCCTTGGTGCCGCCGGGGTCGATGCTGCCCGTCATCCAGTACAGCCGGTTGGGCCAGGTGGGGCCGAAGACCGAGCTGTAGTAGTTGTCGCAGATGGTGAAGGTCTCCGCGAGCGCGAACTGGAACGGGATGTCCTCGCGCGTGTAATAGCCCATCACATAGGGCCCGTTGGCGCCGTCCGCCTTGCGGTGGGCGGGCAGCCACTGGTCCATCCTGCCGCCGTTCCAGGCCTGGTGCTGCACCGACCAGGCGTGGCTCGTGGACGGGATGGCCTGCGCGCTGGTGCTGCGCGTGTCCAGGTGGAACGGCAGCAGATAGCCGCGCGGGTTCACGGAGTCGGGCTGGTAGAACACCGAACGTCCGTTGGGCAGTTTGAGGGCATGGGGATCGCTGAACCCCCGCACCCCCGACAGCGTGCCGAAGTAGTGGTCGAACGAACGGTTCTCCTGCATCAGCATGACGACGTGCTTGACGTCCCGCAGCGAGCCGCCGCGGGGCGGCCCCGCGGCGACGGCCTTCTGGACGCTGGGCGGCAGCAGACTGAGGGCCGCCGCACCACCGATCGCCCCGGCCGCCGATCCAAGGAGTCTGCGTCGTGTCAACTCGGCCATGAACGCCCCTTCCAGAGCTGTCGGTTGAGACCAGTGACGTGGACCTGCCAGTCAGTCTGGCCCCGTTCGGTGTGGGGCGGTGGGGTCAACCGGTGAACACGCGCCCAACGAAGAGCAAGAGCTTGCCCCAACCCGGACCCGGGGCTCACCCGTCCCGCCGGACGGCACCGCGTCAGGGGCGTGTGGCACATGGAAGTCCCTCAGTCGGTGTCCGCCGGGCCGGCGAGGATCCGGTCCTGGTGCGGTAGTACCAGGTCTCTCCAGGCCGCTTCGGTGGCCGCGCGGGCGGTCTCGTCGTAGAACCCCGCCTGGGTGAGCCTCAGCAGCGTCCCCGTCGGGTGCGGCGTGAGCTCGACGGTGACCACCGTCTCCGCCCCCGCGGTGCCTCCTCGGCCGGTGACCCAGGTCAGTTCGACCAGTCGGTCGGGTTCGAGGCGCAGGAATCGGCCGTAGTGCGGGTGCCGGGTCGGGGGCGTGCCCGGCTTCGGCGCGTATTCAGTCTCGAAGAAGAACGGCATGTTGACGCGGGGCGTCATCGCGACCGATCCGGGAGCCGCGAACCAGAGGTCGAACTGCTCCGTCCACGCACGGTAGATGGCGTGCGGATCCGCCCGCATCTCACGCTCGACGACGAGGCGGTGCGGGCGGTCCGACAGATCGGGCACACGGGAGGGGGCGCTGTTCACGGTGGCGGTGCTCCATTCTGCGCGGACGTCGGTACGGCTCCGCACGGAGGTCTGTACGGCGGCCGGGATCGCGATCCCCCAAGAGGCCTCCGTAGAAGCCGGGTTGAAGCGGTCGGACCCGATCTGGTCGATCCAGCGGACAACGTCTAGTCTCGACGGACCTGACGGCTAGTCAGCATAGGGAAGGGGAGGGGCGTTGATCGACACCCTGGACCGGCGGGTCGCCGAGGGCGAGGAGCGGATCCGGCTCGACGTCACAGGTACGGGGATCGGCGTCCTCACCCTGTGCCGGCCCGACAAGCTGAACGGATGGAGCTGGGAGGCCAGTCGGCAACTGGGGCTGCTCGCCGACCGGATCCGCTTCGACGAGTCGATCAGGGTCGTCCTGCTGCGGGCCGAGGGACGCGCCTTCTGCGCCGGAATCGACGTCACCGCTCCGGGCGGAGCGATCACCGGACGCTCCCCGGCCGAACGCACCCATCGTTACTACGAGGGAATCCGCTGGGTCCACGAACGCTTCGCCGCCTTCGCGCGCCTTCCCCAGCCCGTGGTCGCCGCCGTGCAGGGCTACTGCCTCGGCTTCGGCTTCGAGCTGGCCCTGATGGCCGACATCAGGCTCGCCGCCCACGACGCCGTGTTCGCCCTTCCGGAGACCGGCATCGGGGTGGCAGTCGACGCGGGCGGCGATCTGCGCATCGCGCGCGACGCGGGCGCCGGCTGGGCCAAACTCCTGGCGCTGACCGGCCGGCGCATCGACGCCTCGACCGCCGAACGCATCGGGATCGTCCAACAGGTGCTGCCCGCAGAGGGGTTGGAGTCGGCCGCCATGGAGCTCGCGGGCGAGATCGCGCTCAACGCGCCCCTCGCGGTCCGCTCCGTGAAGCGCAACATCGACGCCTTCGCCGACGCGGGCCTGGCCGAGGCCCTGGACCGTACGGCCCTGGCGGCGGCCCTCACGCTCACCTCCGAGGATGCCCGCGAGGGCTACCGCGCCAAGGCGGACCGGCGGCCTCCGGCCTTCGACGGGAAGTGAGCGGCGGCCGCGTCACTCCCCGAACGGCCCGCGGCCGAGCTGCTCGCGGACGCTGAGCACCGGCGGCGTCACCAGGGCGCGCCGCTGCCAGTTCGCCCCGTCCACCACCAGGGTGTGACCGCTGATGAAGCGGGCGTAGGGGGAGGCGAGGAAGGTGGCCGCCCAGCCGAGCTCGCGGGGCAGTCCGACCCTCAACGCGGGCTGTCGCAGGGCCAGTTCGGCCTCGTCGGCGGCCCGGTCGAGGCCCCGTCGAATCGACTCGGGCAGATCCGGGTGCGGCATCAGGCCCGGCACGAGGCCGTTGACCTGGATGCCGTACGGGCCCCACTCCACGGCCAGGGTCTCGACGAGGTTGCGCACGCCCGCCTTCGCCGCCGCGGAGTGCGCATGACCCGGTCCGCCGGTCCAGGCGTAGGAGGCGCCGATGTTGATCACCGAGCCGGGGGTCCCGGCCGCCAGATGCCGACGGCCGAACTCGCGCGTCATGAACCACGTCCCGGTCAGCGTGATGTCGAGGACCGCGCGCCAGGCGTTCGGCGACAGGTCCTCCGCCGGGGAAGGGAAGTTGGCGGCCGCGTTGTTCACCAGGACGGACGGCAGCCCCAGCGCGGACTCGGCCGCGTCGAAGACCTCGGCGATCCGCTCCGGCTCCCTGATGTCGCACACCGCCGTCACGACCCGCCCGCCCAGCCCCGCCAGCTCCTCCTGCGCGGCCTTGAGGCGGTCCGCCGAGCGGCTCACGATGACGAGGCCGGCGCCGAGCCGCGCGAACTCGGCTGCCAGCGCCTTGCCGAGTCCCGACCCGCCCCCGGTGACCAGGACGACACTGCCGTCGTAGGTGCCCGGCGGCAGCGCGCAGGCGCCGAGCGGGGGAGGCGCGGGCAGCCCGGGGTGCGGGGGCCGTGGCGGTGGTGCGGCGGCATCCATGGCGTATCTGTACCGGCTGCCACCGCAAACCACCATGGCCGGGTGCGGGGGATTCGGGGTCGGGCCCGGGCCGGGCGGGCTCCGGCGGGCCCTTTCGCCGGCGGCAAGCGACCGCTTAGTATGCCCGGAGCAGTGGAACGTACTCAGCGGTGCGAACGTACTCAGCGGTACGCAGCCGTATCGCGCCCGGCGTGTGGAGGCCCCGAATGCAGGCATGGCGAGTGCACGAGAACGGCGAGCCGGGCGAGGTGATGCGGCTCGACGAGGTCGACCGGCCGGAGCCGGGCCCGGGCCAGGTGCTGCTGCGGGTGCGGGCCGCGAACATCAACTTCCCCGACGCGCTGCTCTGCCGAGGCCAGTACCAGATCAGGCCGCCGCTGCCGTTCACGCCCGGCGTGGAGATCTGCGGCGAGACCGGGGACGGCCGCCGGGTGATCGCCAACCCCGCGCTGCCGCACGGCGGGCTCGCCGAGTACGTCGTCGCCGACGAGGCGGCCCTGCTGCCCGCGCCCGAGGCGCTCGACGACGCCGAGGCCGCGGCCCTGCACATCGGCTATCAGACCGGTGTGTTCGGGCTGCACCGCAGGGCGCACCTCCAGGAGGGCGAGACGCTGCTCGTGCACGCCGCCGCCGGGGGAGTGGGCAGCGCGGCCGTCCAGCTGGGCAAGGCCGCCGGGGCCCGTGTCATCGGTGTCGTCGGTGGATCCGAAAAGGCGGCGGTCGCAAGGGAGTTGGGCTGCGACCTGGTCATCGACCGGCGCACCGACGACATCGTGGCCGCCGTGAAGGAGGCCACCGGCGGGCGGGGCGCCGACGTCGTCTACGACCCGGTCGGCGGCGACGCCTACGCCAAGTCCGCCAAGTGCGTCGCCTTCGAGGGCCGGATCGTGATCGTGGGCTTCGCGAGCGGATCCGTTCCGGCGCCCGCGCTGAACCACGCCCTGGTCAAGAACTACTCGATCGTCGGACTGCACTGGGGTCTGTACGCGCAGAAGGACCCGGCCTCGATCGTGCGCTGCCACGAGCAGCTCACCCGGCTCGCCGCCGAGGGCGCGATCAAGCCGCTCATCAGCGAGCGGGTCCCGCTGAAGGACGCCGCGGCAGCCGTGCAGCGTGTCGCCGACGGCACGACCACCGGCCGTGTGGTCGTCCTCCCGGACGGAGCCGACCGATGACCGACGCCGCCGAACTGCGCACGCTCGCGCGGGAGTTGCTCGCCGCACACCCGCCCGCCGACACCGCGCCCCTCGACTTCCTCAAGGCCCGATTCGATGCCGGGCTCGCCTGGGTGCACTATCCCGTGGGGCTCGGCGGCCTCGATGTACCACGCTCGCTCCAGGCCGTCGTCGACGCCGAACTCGCCGCCGCCGGGGCGCCCGACAACGACCCCCGCCGGATCGGCATCGGCCTCGGCATGGCCGCGCCGACCGTCCTCAGGTACGGCACCGAGGAGCAGAAGCGGCGCTTCCTGCGGCCCCTGTGGGTGGGCGAGGAGGTCTGGTGCCAGCTGTTCAGCGAGCCCGGCGCGGGCTCCGACCTCGCCGCGCTCGGCACCCGCGCGGTGCGGGACGGGGACGACTGGGTGGTCGACGGGCAGAAGGTGTGGACCTCCAGCGCCCATCTCGCCCGCTGGGCCATTCTCATCGCCCGCACCGACCCCGCCCTGCCCAAGCACCAGGGCATCAGCTATTTCATCTGCGACATGACCGACCCGGGCGTCGAGGTCAGGCCGCTGCGGCAGATCACCGGTGAGGCCGAGTTCAACGAGGTGTTCCTCACCGGGGTGCGCATCCCCGACGCCCACCGGCTCGGCGAGGTCGGCGCGGGCTGGAAGGTCGCCCAGACCACCCTCATGAACGAGCGGGTCTCCATCGGCGGCATGCGCATCCCGCGCGAGGGCGGCATGATCGGCCCGGTCGCCCGCGCCTGGCGGGAGCGGCCCGAACTGCGGACCCACGATCTGCACCAGCGGCTGCTCACCCTGTGGGTGGAGGCCGAGGTCGCCCGGCTCACCGGCGAGCGCCTTCGCCAGCAGCTCGTCGCGGGCCAGCCGGGGCCCGAGGGCTCCGGCATGAAGCTGGCCTTCGCCCGGCTCAACCAGGAGATCAGCGGCCTGGAGGTCGAACTCCTCGGCCAGGAAGGCCTGTTGTACTCGGACTGGACCATGCGCCGGCCCGAACTGGTCGACTTCACCGGCCGGGACGCCGGGTACCGCTATCTGCGCTCGAAGGGCAACTCGATCGAGGGCGGCACCAGCGAAGTGCTCCTCAACATCGTCGCCGAACGCGTCCTCGGCCTGCCCGCCGAGCCGCGCAACGACAAGGACGTCGCCTGGAAGGACCTGGCCCGATGACCGCCGAAGAAGCCACCCCGGACCTGCTGTACTCCGAGGCCGAGGACGACCTCAGGGCAGCCGTGCGCTCCCTGCTCACCGACCGCACCGACACCCCCGCGGCCCTGGCCCGCGCGGAGTCGGACACGCCCTACGACCCGGAGCTGTGGCGTGCGCTCGGCGCGGGCATGGACCTCGCGGGCCTGCTCGTGCCGGAGAAGCTCGGCGGGCAGGGCGCCTCGCACCGCGAGGCCGCCGTCGTTCTGGAGGAGATCGGCCGCTCGGTGGCCCCCGTCCCGTTCCTCACCAGCGCGGTCATCGCCACCGAGACCCTCCTGGCGCTGGGTGACGAGAACGGCGAAGTGGCCTCCTTGGTCAGGGAGTTGGCGTCGGGTCACCGGACCGCCGCCCTCGTCGTGCCGTTCTCGGCGGGCCCGCACGCAGTGCGGCTGCCCGGGACACTGGCCGGGGCCGTCTCCGCGGTCGCGGACGCGGCCACCGCCGATGTGCTGCTCGTACCGACGGGCGAGGGGCTGTACGCCGTCGACGCGGCCGAGGCCACGATCGTCCCCCTCACCCCGCTCGATCTGACCCGCCCGCTCGCCGCCGTCACCCTCGACGGCCTGCCCGGCACCCTGCTCGCCGGGCCCGGCGTCACGCACGCCGCGGTGCGCCGGGGTCTGCTCGCCGGGGCCGGGCTGCTCGCCTCCGAACAGCTCGGGGTTGCCGAGTGGTGCCTGACCGAGACGGTGACGTACACCCGCGAGCGCAAGCAGTTCAACCGGCCGGTGGGCTCCTTCCAGGCGCTCAAGCACCGGATGGCGCAGCTCTGGCTGGAGGTCGTCTCGGCGCGCGCCGCGGCCCGCAACGCCGCCGACGCGCTGGCGACCGCCAGCCCCGAAGCGCCGCTCGCGGCCGCGGTCGCCCAGGCGTACTGCGCCCGGGTCGCGGTGCACGCGGCCGAGGAGTGCGTGCAGCTGCACGGCGGCATCGGCATGACGTGGGAGCACCCGGCCCACCTGTATCTGAAGCGGGCCAAGTCGGCCCAGATCGCGCTCGGTTCGGCCGGCGAACACCGGTCGGCGATCGCCGGCCTCGTCGATCTGCAAGCGCCCTGACGGCGAGCCGGCGTTCCTGTCCATCCTGCGGACGGGAACGCCGGCCCGCTGGAGCGCTGGGCATGATCGACCGATGAGCGAGTACCAGCGCACCGCGCCCTCCAAGACGGCCGACGACCGTACGTCGCTGACCGCGTTCCTCGACCACCAGCGCGAGACCCTGGCCTGGAAGTGTGCGGGTCTGAGCGCGGACCGGCTGAGGACGAAGGCCGTGCCGACCTCGGGCCTCACCCTGCTCGGCCTGGTGCGGCACGCCGTGGAGACCGAGCGGAGCTGGTTCCGGCTCGTGCTCGGCGGTGAGCGCCTCACCTCGTACTGGCCGCGCACCGTCACGGGGGATTTCGGCGAGTTCGACGTCGAGGACGCCGACGTGGACGAGGCGTTCGCGGCCTGGCGGGCCGCCTGCGAGGACTCGCGGTCGGCGGCTGAGGCCGTCAACTCCCTCGACGAAACAGTGGAGTTCAGGGGCGAGCATATCCCTGCGGTACATCCTCACCCACATGATCGAGGAGTACGCCCGCCACAACGGCCACGCCGATCTGCTCCGCGAGGCGCTCGACGGCACGACCGGCGAATAGCCGCCGTCGCCGCCGCTCCCGCCGGCCCCGGTCCGCACCTCACGCGGATCGGGGCCGTCCGCTTTTGACCAGCCCTTTACGTGGAGGTTTAATTGCGATTTGTTCGCAATAGCAGATGATCTTCAGCAAGGGGTGTGGGCCGCATGACCGCCCGTTCCATACGTGCCACGGCCGCCGCCGTGCTGGCCGGAGCGCTCGCCGTGGGCGCCGGTGCCTGCTCGAACCCGGGTGGCGGATCGGGCGGGAGCGGGAAGAAGGACTCCGCCGTCGTCGGCATCGCCCACGAACCCGAGACGCTCAGCCCGCTGCTCGGCTACGGCAAGGACGGCAACTCCAAGCTGTTCGACGGCCTTCTCGCCTTCGACGCCGGCATGGAGCTGAAGCCCGCGCTCGCCACCGCGCTGCCGGACGTGAGCACCGACCGGCTGACGTACACGTACAAGCTCCGCCAGGGCGTGAAGTTCAGCGACGGCAAGCCGTTCTCGGCCAAGGACGTCGTCTTCACCTACACCAAGATCCTCGACCCGAAGACCAACAACCCGTCCAAGGGCGAACTCGACGCGGTGAAGTCCGTCGAGGCCAAGGGCGACGACACGGTGGTCTTCACCCTCAAGTACCCCTACGCCCCGTTCGCCGAGCGGACCGTCCTGCCCGTGGTCCCCGAACACGTGGCGGCCCCGCAGGACGTCAACTCGGGCGCCTTCTCCAGCGCGCCCGTCGGCACCGGGCCGTACACCCTCGCCAAGTGGTCGAAGGGCGAGAAGATCACCTTCACGGCGAACCCCACGTACTGGGGCGGCGCCCCCGCGGTGAAGAAGTTCACCATGGCCGTCGTCAAGGACGACGACATCCGCGCCACCCGGCTGCGCACCGGCGACCTCGACGGCGCGATCCTGCCGCCGAACCTCGCCAAGACCTTCAAGGGCGACAAGGGCAAGAAGACGTACACCGCGAAGACGTACGACTACCGCAACGTCACCCTGCCCACCGGCAACCAGGTCGCCGGCGACCCGGCCGTGCGCCAGGCGCTCGACCTCGCCGTGGACCGCGGGGCCATGGTCGACCGCATCCTGGAAGGCGCGGGCAAGCCCGCCTACGGACCCGTGCCGACCGGCAGCGAGTGGTTCGCGGCCGGCACCGAGCGCGCCCACGACCTCGACCGGGCCAAGCGGCTCCTGGACGACGCGGGCTGGAAGCCGGGCGCGGAAGGGATCCGCGAGAAGAACGGCGTCAAGGCCGCCTTCCCGCTCTGGTACCTCTCGGGCGACAAGCTCCGCCAGGACCACGCCCTCGCCTTCGCCTCCGACGCCAAGAAGGCGGGCATCGCCGTCACCACCCAGTCCGGCACCTGGGAGGTCATCGAGCCCCGGATGAAGCAGGACGCGGTCCTCGCCGGCGGCGGCTCCCCGGGCGATCCCGACTTCGACCAGTACAACCTGCTCAAGTCCTCGCTCGCGGGCGACGGCTTCAACAACATGGCCTCCTACGCCAACCCCACGGTCGACCGGGCCCTCGACGACGGCCGCCGCAGCGGCGACCGGACCGTCCGCAAGGCCGCGTACGACACCGTCCAGCGCGAACTCGTGAAGAACCCCGGCTACACCTTCCTCACCCACGTCGACCACCTCTACGTCGTCAACGACACCTGGGACGGTCTGTCCACCCAGGTCGAACCGCACGATCACGGACTCGCCTCCGGTCCCTGGTGGAACGTCGAGAAGTGGGCGCCGAAGAAGTGAGCCGCCGCCTCCCGTGGGGGGCGATGGCCCGCATGACGGGACGGCGGATCCTGTCCGCCGTCCCCGTCCTGCTCGCCGTCACCTTCGGCGTCTTCGCGGTCGCCGCCGCCTCCCCCTTCGACCCGGTCAAGGCGTACGCGGGCACCGCAGGGCTCACCGCGTCACAGGCCGACCTGGACCAGCTGCGCGCCAACCTCGGCGTGGACCAGCCGCTCGTGCACCGCTGGTGGGACTGGGTGACCTCGGCCCTCACCGGCGACCTCGGCGACTCCAGCGTGCTGCGCCGGCCCGTCGCCGACGTGATCGCCGAACGCGTCGGCTGGTCGGCGCTGCTCGCCGCGACCGCGTTCGTCCTCGCGATCCTGCTCGGCACCGCCCTCGGAGTGCTCGCCGCGCGCCGTCGCGGCGGCCTGCTCGACCGCTCGGTCAGCTCCGCCGCCTACACCCTCGAAGCCGCCCCCGCCTTCTGGCTCGGACTGCTCGCCATCTGGCTCTTCGCCCTCAAGCTGGACGTCCTGCCGTCCGGCGGCCTCACCGACACCGCGAGCGACACCGTCACCGCCGGTCAGGTCCTGAGCCACCTCGTGCTGCCGGCCGCCGTGCTCGGCCTCTCCCAACTGCCCTGGTTCTTCCTGTACGTACGCCAGGGCGTCGGCGACGCGCTCGCGAAGGACCCGGTGCGCGGGGCGCGGGCGCGCGGCATCGCCGAACGCACCGTCCTGACCGGGCACGCCCTGCGCTCCGGGATGCTGCCCGTACTGACCCTGATCGGCTCCCGGGTGCCCGAGCTGATCACCGGCGCGCTGCTAGTCGAGACGGTGTTCAGCTGGCCCGGCATCGCCGCGGCCACCGTGCAGGCCGCGACCTCCGTCGACTTCCCGCTGCTCGCCGCGCTCACGGTGCTCGCGACCGCCGCCGTGCTCCTCGGCAACCTGGTCTCCGACCTCCTGTACGGACTCGCCGACCCCAGGGTGGGATTCGATGGCTGACATCCGCCCCGCCCGTGCGAACCGCCCCGCCCGTGCGAACCGCCCCGCCCGTGCGATCCGCCCGGGCCGGTCGACCCGAACCGTGCGCGTGGGCTCCTCGGCCGCCGTCATGGCGGCCGTGCTCCTCGCCGTCCTCCTCGTGCCGCCCCTCGTCCAGCTCGACGAGCAGGCCGTGGATCTGGCCCGCAAGCTCCAACCCCCTTCCTGGTCACACCCGTTCGGGACCGACGACGTAGGACGCGACCTGCTGCTTCGCTGTGTGTACGGGCTCCGGGTCTCGCTGATGGTCGGAGTCGTCGCGGCCCTCGCCGCCACGCTCATCGGCACCGCCGTGGGTGCGCTCGCCGGGGCGTTCGGCGGCTGGACCGACCGGGTCCTCATGAGGCTCGTCGACACCTTCTCGTCCGTGCCGCACCTGCTGCTCGGCATCTTCGTGGTGGCGATGTTCCGCCCCGGCGTCTGGCCGGTCGTGGTCTCGGTCGCGCTGACGCACTGGCTGTCCACCGCCCGTATCGTCCGGTCCGAGATCCTGTCGCTGCGCTCCCGGCCCTACATAGACGCGGCGATCTCGGGCGGAGCCTCGCGCCTGCGGGTGGCGGTGCGCCATCTCCTGCCCGGCGTGGTGCCGCAAGCCTCCCTGGCCGCGGTTCTCATGGTGCCGCACGCCATGTGGCACGAGTCCGCCCTGTCCTTCCTCGGCCTCGGTCTGCCCGCCCACCAGGCGAGTCTCGGCAACCTCGTGCAGAGCGCGCGCGGCTCGCTCCTGGCGGGGGACTGGTGGCCCACCCTGTTCCCCGGCCTCCTCCTGATCGGGCCCACCCTCGCCATCGCGGGCCTCGCCGGGGCCTGGCGGGAACGGCTCAGCCCGCGCCGACGATCGGAGCTGATGCTGTGACCGCCGGAGCGATGCCGGACCGGGCGGAGCCCGGAGCGGCCCCACCCGCGCTGTCCGTACGGAACCTCTCCGTACGCTTCCGGATGCGGGGCGGCGGGCACATCGCCGCCGTCACCGACGCCACCTTCGACCTGGCGGCGGGGGAGTGCCTCGTCCTCGTCGGCGAGAGCGGCTGCGGAAAGTCGGTCCTCGCCTCCGCGCTGCTCGGACTGCTGCCCGCCAACGCGGGCGTGGAGGGGGCCGCGCTGCTCGACGACGGTACGGACCTGCTCACCGCCGACGAGCGTTCGCTGGCCCGCGCGATACGGGGCAGGCGCATCGGCCTCGTACCCCAGAGCCCGGCCGCACACCTCACACCCGTACGGACGGTGCACAGTCAACTGGCCGAAACGGTAAGGGAGTTGACAGCCGTCCCGCGCAAGGGCCTGAGGCTCGCGACGCGAGCCGCGGCCGAGCGGGCCGCCTTCCCCGCCGGCCATCTCGACCGCTACCCGCACGAGCTGTCCGGCGGTCTCGCCCAGCGCGCCGCGACCGCGCTCGCCCTGGTCGGCGACGCGCCCCTGCTGCTCGCCGACGAACCGACGACCGGCCTCGACCGGGCCCTGGTCGAGCGCACGGCCGACGAGCTGCGCCGCACCGTGGACGAGGGCCGGGCGCTGCTGATGATCACGCACGACCTCGCGGCGGCCGCCCGGATCGCGGACCGGGTCGCCGTGATGTACGCCGGCCGGATCGTCGAAATCGCCGACGCCACCAGCTTCTTCGGCGAGCCGGGTCCCCGGCACCCGTACGCTCGTGGTCTGCTCGATGCCCTGCCGGAACGTTCCTTCAGGCCGATTCCGGGTATGCCACCGGAGTTGGGGGACCTCCCGGCGGGGTGTGCTTTCGCACCTCGCTGCGAGCGGGCCGACGCGCTCTGCGGCACCCGGCCGCGGTTCGACGACCGGACCGCCTGCCACCACGCCCCTGCGGAGGACCCCAGCCGTGCTTGAGCTCAGCAACATCACCGCCGGCTACGAGCGGGGCAGGCCCGTCGTGCGGGACGTGAGCCTGGCCGTGGCCCGCGGCGAGGCGGTCGGCCTGCTCGGCCCCAGCGGCTGCGGAAAGTCCACCCTGGCCCGGGTCGCCGCCCTGCTGCACCGGCCGGACGCCGGAACCGTCGTCCTCGACGGCACCACCGTCCACGACTACCGCCACCGCGCGCCGCGCGCCCTGCGCACCACAGTGGGCTTCGTCTTCCAGTCGCCCCGGCTCTCCGCCGATCCGAGGCTCAGGCTGCGCGACCTCATCGCCGAGCCGCTCAAGTCGACCGGGCGCCGAATCGAGATCCGCGAGCGCGTCGACGAACTCGCCCACGCCGTGGGCCTCGGCGGTGACCTGTTGACCCGGGGTGCCCACGAGGTCAGTGACGGACAGCTCCAACGCGCCTGTCTGGCGCGGGCGTTGGTACTCCGCCCCCGTCTGCTGATCTGTGACGAGATGACCGCCATGCTGGATGCTTCGACGACGGCCGCGTTGGTGGCGGCGGTCGAGGCCTACCGCCGTGAGACCAAGGCGTCCCTGCTGGCCGTCGGCCACGACCAAGTGCTCCTCGACCGCTGGTGCGACCGCACGGTGAGCTGGACGGCCCCCGCGGCGGCGTGAGCGGCGCCGGCCGTCGGCGTGAGCGGCACCCGGCGTCGGCGGTGCCGGGCGCGCGGGATGCGTGCGGAGGTGCGTGCGGAGGGGCGTGGGCCCTACGCGGGCGTGCTCACGCCGGGTAACGGGGTCACACGCAGTCAACACCCGTACGGCGGACATGTCTTGAGCCGGTCGGCGGCGTCTCCTCCGCCACACTGTCGCCCGAATGCCGCGAATCCGGCGCGGCGGAGGAGGCTCGTCATGGCTGTTTCCATCTCGGTGGTCCTGTTGCTCGTGGTCCTCGCGGTGATCTTCCTGAGGAGCGGCGGGCTCAAGCTCTCGCACGCCGTCGTCTGCGCCCTGCTCGGCTTCTTCCTGGCCGGTACGAGCATGGCGGCCACCATCCAGGACGGGCTCAACGCGACGGCGGGTGTGGTCGGTAGCCTCAAGCCATGAGGAGACGCCCGAGGATCACCGACGCGCAGCGGCGTGCCCGCCTCGGCGCGCGCCACCTGCTCTCCCCGGCGGCCCGCGCGAGCACTTCGGAGGCGGTCGCCCAGGCGGTGCTCGCGCTGCACGCCACCGACCCCGCGTCGGTGTACCTCTCCGTCGCCGCGCGTCTGGAGGATCCCTCCGTGGCGGACCTGGAACGCGCGCTGTACGTGGACCACACGCTGGTGCGCATGCTGTGCATGCGGCGCACGATGTTCGTGGTGCCGCGCGAGCTCGCCCCCGTCGTGGACGCCTCGACCGCGCGTGCGGTGGCCGCGCGCGAACGCCGCAACCTCGCCAAGGTCATCCGGGAGCAGCTCGGCCTCGACGACCGCTGGTTCGCCGAGACCGAGGCGGCCGTGCTTGCCGCATTGGAAGAGCGCGGGGAGGCGACGGCGGCCCAACTGGCCGACGCCGTACCGGATTTGAAGTCCCAGATCGTGCAGGCCGAGGGCAAGCCGTACGAGGCCCGGCCGCGCATCACCAGTCGCTTCCTCGGGGTGATGGCCGCCGAGGGCCGCATCCGGCGCGGCCGCCCGCTGGGCACCTGGGCCTCCAGCCAGTACCGCTGGATCCCCGCCGAACCGCACCCCGAACTGCCGCTGGACGAGGCCAAGGCGCACCTTGCCGCGCGATACCTGGCGGCCTTCGGCCCGTGCTCCACCGAGGACGTCAAGTGGTGGACGGGCTGGACCCTCACCGACACCCGCAAGGCGCTGGCCCGCACCGAAGCGGTGGAGGTCGACCTCGACCACGGCCCCGGTCATGCGCTGCCCGCCCACCTCGAAGCCGCCGCCGAGCCCGAACCCTGGGTGGCGCTGCTCCCCGCGCTCGACCCCACGCCCATGGGCTGGCGCGACCGCGACTGGTACTTCGACGCCGGCCACAAGTCCGAACTGTTCGACTCCAACGGCAACATCGGGCCCAGCGTGTGGTGCGACGGACGCGTCGTGGGCGGGTGGGCGCAGCGGAGCGACGGCGAGATCGTCACGGAACTCCTGACGGCCGACGGTGTGGGTCGCGAGGCGCGCGCCGCCATCGACGGCGAGGCGGCCCGGATCACCGCGTTCTTCGCCGAGGTACGTGTCAAACCGAGCTTCCGCACCCCGCTGGAGCGGCGGCTTGCGCGGTGACGGTCCCAACGGGGCCGCGGTGGGCCTGTGTTGCGTGCGCATGAAGCAAACATGAAGCACCCTCATCTTCCATGGACACTTCAAGCGGTGGCCCCTAACGTCCGGTGGCGGCGCGACGACTTTCGTACGTACGCACACCAAGGAGCCGCATGTCCCGCAGAGCGCTCGCCCGCGCACTGGCCCTGACGCTCGCCGTCACCGCGAGCACCCTCGTGGGACCGGCCGGCGTCCGGGCCGCCGAGATACCCAAGGCCCCCGGCCACCGTCTGGTCAGCCAGTACGAGGGTGCCCCCGCGACCGCGCAGCCGGTCCCCGCGAAGGCCCCCGCCCAGAACCCGTTCATGGCGGCCAACGGCCGCAACGGGATGCACGGCGACTCCTGGGGGAGCGGCACCCACCCGTACTCCGGGCCGCTGGGCCGCGACCCGCAGGTCACCAGCGAGCAGATCGCACCGCTGGGCGGCGAGTGCGCGACCGCCACCTTCGACACGGCGGGCCGGCTCCTCACCGTGTGCGGCACCTTCCAGGGTTTCAAGCTGAAGCTCCTCGACCCGCACAGCCTGGCCACCCTCGCCGAGTACCAGCTGCCGCAGCGCTCCTCCACGGTCGAGGCGATCACCCGGCTGGACTTCGAGAAGATCTTCAAGGACACCTCGGGCGGGGCCTACTTCTACCTCGACAACCAGGACCGCGTGGTCCTCGCCGACTCCCGCCACCACATTCTGCGGATCGCGCACCACCAGGCGGCGGACGGCAGTTGGTCCTTCGCCGTCGACGACGACTGGGACCTGAGCGGGGTGGTTCCGCACGACTGCGTCAGCTGGACCAACCTCTACCCCAGCGGCACCTGCGACCCGGTGACCTCCGTGATGCCGGACTGGCAGGGCCGCATCTGGTGGGTGACCCGGCTCGGCCGTGTCGGCACGGTCGACCCGGCGACCGGGGCGGTCCACTCCGTCCAACTGGCCGGCGAGGAGATCCAGAACTCGTTCTCGGTGGCCGAGGACGGCGTCTCGATCGTCTCCGACCACGCCCTCTACAGCTTCCGGGCCGCCGCCGACGGCACCCCGGTCGTGCGGTGGCGCCAGACCTACGACCGGGGGACCGGCACCAAGCCCGGTTCTGTGAACCAGGGTTCGGGCACCACGCCCGACCTGTTCGGCGACGGCTATGTGGCGATCACCGACAACGCGGACGACCGGATGAACGTCGTCGTCTACCGGCGCGGCGACGACGTGCCGGACGGACAGCGCGAGGTGTGCCGGATCCCCGTCTTCGGACCGGGGCAGTCGACCACCGACAACTCCCTGATCAGCTGGGGCAACAGCCTCGTGGTGGAGAACAACTACGGCTACGAGAACCTGACGTCGCTGACCTTCGGCCGCAGTGTGGTCGGTGGCGCCACCCGCATCGACGTGCGCGCGGACGGCAGCGGCTGCGACACGGTCTGGCAGAGCGCCGTGCGCTCGCCGTCGGTGGTGCCGAAGCTGTCCACCGCCAACGGGCTCGTGTACTTCTACGAGAAGGAGCCCAACGCGCTCGGCATCGACGCCTGGTACCTGACCGCCGTCGACTTCCGGACCGGCGCCACCCGCTGGAAGAAGCTCACCGGCACCGGCCCCGCCTACGACAACAACTGGGCCCCGATCACCATCGGCCCGGACGGCACCGCCTACATCGGCGTGTTCAACGGCATCGTGGCCGTGCACGACCGGGGCTGACGAACGAGGGGCGGCGGGTTCAGATCAGGCGCGACCGGATGAGGAACCGCACCCCTTCCGGCGCTTCGAGCGAGAACCCGCTGCCGCGGCCCTCCACCACGTCGACGATCAGCCGGGTGTGCCGCCACAGCTCGTACTGGCTCGTCGACATCCAGAACGGCACGGTCTCCTCGACGCCGGCGACCGCGAGGGAGGCGAGCAGGACATCGGAGCCACCGGTGCGGAACTCGCCCGCCGGGTAGCACATGGGGGCGCTGCCGTCGCAGCAGCCACCCGACTGATGGAACATCAGGGGACCGTGCGCCGAGCGCAGCGTGCGTATCAACTCGGCGGCCGCGGGCGTCAGTTCAACGGCACGCGCGGGCTCTTCGGCCCCGGCCGTCCTGGGTCCGGCCCGGTCCGGGCGGTCTGCGGGCGTCATCTCTTCCTCGCTCCCGCGGACCGCGCGGCGGCCCCCGACGGGCCGTGCCGCGCGGTCCGGCGGCCTCAGCCCACCATGCCCGGGGTTGCGGTCGGGTTGCAAGGCATCAGATGAGGTCCATCGCGGCCACCTCGTCGGGGCTGCCGTAGCTGACCGGCCCCTGGAAGCGACGACGGGCCGTGGCGAACCACCAGACCGTGGCGATGAGCAGCACCACGCCCAGCGCGATCGGCGCGTAGTTGAACGAGTCGACGGTGATGGGGGAGCCCTGCGGCAGCATGAACAGCACGCTGCTGAGCACGATCCAGATCACGGCGACCGCCGCGACCGGCCGGCCCCAGCGGCCCAGGTTCCACGGGCCGGGCTGGAAGTCGTTCAGGCGCAGCCGCAGGAAGATGGGCACGCCGTACGCCAGGTACAGGCCCACCACGTTCACGCTGACGATGGCGGTGAAGGCCGTGTGCGACCACCAGCCCGGAATGATCAGCACGAGCGCGCAGGCCGCGGCGAGCCACACCGCCTTCACCGGGGTGCGGGTGCGCAGCGAGACCGAGTGCCACCAGCGCGAGCCGGGCATCGCCCCGTCACGCGAGAAGGCGAAGATCTGTCGGGTGTTGCTGGTCATGTTGGCCAGACCGCAGAAGAGCATGGCGCCGATCACGATGAGCAGGAGCAGCTTGGCGGTGCCCATGCCGAGCGCGTCGACGAGGATCTGCACGGGCGGAGCCGCCGCGCCGATCTCGGCCGCGTAGTCCCGGATCGCGTACACCAGGGCGAGCATCAGGACGAGCCCGGCGAGGGCCGAGTAGATGATCGCGCGCATGATGCCCTTGGGCGTGTTGACGGTGGCCCGGACCGTCTCCTCGGACATGTGGAAGCTGCCGTCGAAGCCGGTGAACGTCCAGCTCGTGACGAGCAGGCCGAGCATCGCGGCATACAGGCCGTTGTCGAAGCCGGTGCTGTTGACGAAGTGGGTCGCGAAGGAGACCGGCTGGTGCGAGGAGGGCTTCACGGTGAGCGCCACGACGATCACCACCATGCCGATCAGGAGCCACCACACGGAGATCCGGTTCACCACGGCGACCAGCTGCACGGTGTAGGTGTTGGCGAGCGCCTGGAGCAGCAGGATCGCCGTGGCGATGCCGACGGTCTCCTGCGGAGTGCCCTCGTAGGACGGCCACTGCATCGTGATGAACGCCTGGATGAAGGTGGCGGCGGCGTAGTTGGTCGCGGCCGTTCCGCCGACCTGGCCGACGAAGTTCAGCCACCCCGTGTACCAGGACCAGGCGCCGCGGTGCCGCTTGGCGAGCTTGCCGGCGGAGAAGTACAGGGCGCCGCTGGTGGGGTAGGCGGAGGCGATTTCACCCATCGCGGCGCCCACGAACAGCACCATGACGGAGACGCCGATCCAGCCGAAGACGAGAATCCGGGGACCGCCGGCACCCATTCCGAAACCGAAGGCGGAGAAAATTCCCGAGATTATGTTGATGATGGTGAAGGATATGGCGAAATTGTCGAAGGCGTGGAATCTCCGGGTGAGTTTCCGGGGATATCCCATCGCATGCAGAGTGGCATCGTCGTCCAGCGCCACGGTTGATTCGCGGCCTTGGCCGGGTGGGCGGGTACGGGATTTCTGCTGGGACACAGTGGCAACCTTTCCTCGGGGGTGAAAAGACGCATGGGTCTCGCGGTCGGGCCGTGGTCGCCCGGTGGTGGTCAGGCAGGCGCGGGGGTCGGCAGGCCGCAGGAGCGCCTGGCCCTCGTCAGCTGTTCCCCGGGATCGCCGAACACGCTCCAGGGCATGCGCGAGGCGTAGGGGCCCATGGCCGTGAGGACTTCCCGTGCTTCGAATTCGCGCTTCGCCATGAACAGGGCGTGCGCGAGATAGGCAAGATCGAGAACCGGAGTGAACCGGTAACTCGACGCCTGGGGAAACCAGTTGTGGTAAATGCCCAGGGTGGTCGTGGCCCATTGCGGCTGCTGCCAGGTGTGATCCGCGAGCAGCGCCTTCGGGTCGTAGTCCTCCACGAGCGCGACCAGCGGGAGCAGGCGCAGCGCGGAGGTCGCGGGCGCCCGGTGACTGAGGAACGAGGCGACGTCCCACCGCGCGCTCGCCGAGCCGCCGTGCCGGGTGAAGAAACAGGCGAGGAACCGGTGGTGGGCCTCTCGGTGCCACGGGTCGAGCCGCAGCACGTGCGAGAACATCTGCCAGGGGCCCGCGGGCGCGGTCAGCAGTCCCCTGGGGGCGGGGTCACGCGGTCCATCGATACGGGCCAGGGCGAGTTGGGCCACCCAGGGGGTCGGATCCTGGGGCAGCAGTCGTGCCGCCCGCACGCACGCCGCCTGTGCTATGCGCAGCAGGGCGTCGGCCCGCGAGTCGCCCGCGTCGGCCGTGCGCAGCGCGCGGATCATCGCCACGCGCGCCCCCAACAGGGCCGCCTCCGGCCCGGGTTCCTCCGCCATCCAGCGTTCGGCGAGGTCGGAATCGGCCGCCTCGGACGCCAGTACCAGAGAGCGGTGAGCCCTCAACTCCCAGTCCCCGCGCGCCTCTTGGAGGACGTTGTGGGCGCCCAGGTACCGTCCGGCGCGCACGTCCGTGCAGGCCCGGGCCAGCTCGCGATCGTCGGCCGCCGGATGCCACACGTAGTGTCCCTCGAACGAGCCGGCAGCCACGATCCTCTCCCCGTCCCCGCAGACCACACCCTGCGCCCTACGAATTCCAGCCATGCTGAATTCCGCCGGAGCCTGAGCGCTTACGCAGGTTCACCGACAGCGACCCACACCTTACTCATCCTTTAGGCATATCGAAACTCGCCGCCCGGAATATCTGCTTCCGTGCCCATTGGGGAAGGGTTCGGCCGCGCGCTTATTCATTGGCTCCGAGTCAGTTTTCGATGGCGCATTCCCGCCCCTTGGTGCAGATATGCATCTGGCATATGCGCAACGGGTCGGGTCGGTCTTCGCCGCGCGCCGTGGTCGTCCCGGTCCGGCACAAAAGTCCAAGCCCGGCCGACGGATGTCCGTGGACGGTGCCGCACGGGGTGCACAGACTGCCCACCACGCGGTCGGCCGTCGTGCCGGCGAGCGCCGTGCACCCCACGTCCGTGGGCTCCACCCGAAGGAGTGCCCGTGTCCTCCCCCACTTTCAGAGCAGTCGCCGCGGCCGTGGGCGCCGCGGCGCTGGCGCTGGCCGCCGCCGTAGCGCCCCCCGCGGCGGCCGCGACCCCCACCGCCACCTACACGATCGGCGTCGGAACGCCGGTGCCGTACGGGCACCCGACGGACACCCCCGCCTCGGCGTACGTCGACAAGGACGGCACCTTCTACTTCCAGCAGTCGGCCGCCCTCTACGGCGCGAAGGACCCCCGGTACTGGGACTTCTTCACCGGCACGGACATGGACAGCGCCACGCGGTCGAGCGCGATCAGCGACGCGGTGAACCCGGCCAACGCCAACGACAAGAACAATGACACCACGTGGCGCTGCAACAACAGCCCGACCGGCGTCGAGGCCAGCTACGCCGTCGGCAACGCGGGCTACTCGCAGAAGAACTACTGCGATCTGTCCGGGATGTGGGTCGACCCGGACACCGGCGACTGGTACGGCCTGGTGCACAACGAGTTCACCCCGGCGCCCTTCGGCGACGGCATCCACTTCGACGCGATCGACTACGCGGTCTCCAAGGACCAGGGCCGCACCTGGACCATCAAGGGCCACGCCATCACCTCGCCGTACAGCACCAAGCGCGGTGACACGACACAGTTCCCGCACGAGACGTACTCCTACGGCGACGGCGACCAGCGGCTGTTCGTCGACACCGCCTCCGGCTACTTCTACGTCTACTACGGCTCGCGGATCGTCGCCAAGGGCGGCAACTGGGAGGACAGCCTCGCCCATGTGGCACGGGCGCCCATCTCCTCCAAGATGGCGCGGGGCTCCTGGCAGGAGTGGTACGACGGCCACTGGTCGCAGCCGGGCGTGGGCGGCCTGGAGAGCAACATGGTCCCCGTGGACGGCTCAAGTTCCAGCGGATACACCCCAGTTGCGGGTGACTACAACCCCGCCAACGCGGGCACCGTGAGCCAGCAGATCGCGGCGGGCCAACTCCCCGCCAAATCACCGCTGTTCGTCATGAACATCACGTACAACGCCTACCTCGGCCTCTACATCGGCGAGCCCGAGGCCGTCAACGGGACGGCGCCGCAGCGCTTCTACGCCACCGACGACCTGGCGAGCCAGAAGTGGCACCTGATCGGGGACACCGGCGGTTACACCAACAACTCCTGGTACCGCTGGTTCCTGGACGGCGCGAACCGCACCAACTCCACCATCGTCGGCAAGACCTTCCGCTCCTACTGCTCCATCGACTGCCAGGGCGGCGCCGACGGCGAGTACGTGGACGTCACGATCGGTTCGTCGACGCCCGCCGCGCCACCGGTGGACATGACCCGGGCCTACCGGATCGCCAACGGGGACGGCCGTGTCCTCGCCCAGAGCGCCGGGAGCGCGGCCACCACCTCCGCTGCCGCGCCCACCGGATCGGCCCTGGAATCCTGGGTGTTCAGCGCGAACGGCGACGGTTCGTACCGCATCGCCAACGCCTCGACCGGGCAGCTCCTCGGTGTCCCGGCCACCTCCAAGGCGGGGCGCGCCTGGGGCGCCAGGCCGACGGTCACCGCCGCCGGGACGGGCGGGCCCACGGTCGGGCAGCAGTGGTTCATCGTCCCCGTGACCTCCACCGGCTCCTACCGTCTGGTCAACCGCTACAGCGGTCTGGTGCTCGGGATGTCGTCGGTGTCCGGCCGTTCCGCCGAGACCACCCCGACCCGCAGTTGGACGGACACCACGGGCAGCGCGGTCGGCGGCGCCCGCAGCGCGGCCGAGCAGACCCTCACCCTGACCCCCACCGGCCCGGCGCCGGGCGGGCCGCTCGACGGCCCCCACACCCTGGCGGCCTCGGGCAAGTCCCTCGACGACCCCGACCACTCGACGACCCCGGGCACCCAGCTCATCACCTGGAGCCCCAACGGCGGCCCCAATCAGAGCTGGACGCTCACCCGGCAGTCCGACGGCAGCTACCAGATCGCGAACGGCGAGTCGAAGCTGTGTGTCGACGTGACCGGCAGCTCCACGGCGGCCGGCGCCAAGGTCATCCAGTGGACCTGCACCGGTGGCGCCAACCAGCGCTGGGCCGTCACCGCGGCCTCCGCCGGCGGCTACACCGTGCGGTCCCAGTCCAGCGGGCTGCTGCTCACCACCGCGTCCGCGTCCGACGGGGCGGTCGTCACCCAGCAGCCCGACACCGGATCGGAACTACAGCGCTGGTCCATCGGCTGAGGCGGCGGGAGGTGACGGGCAGGCGGCGGGCACCACTTGAACGATCAAAATCGGAGGGGGTTAGCATATGAGCGCCGCCTAGCTCGAAAGATGAACCTGTGACTGTCAATGACGACTCGTTCACCAACTGGAAGAACCGCGAGGAGATCGCGGAGTCGATGATCCCCGTCATCGGGAAGCTGCACCGCGAGCGGGACGTCACGGTCCTGCTGCACAGCCGCTCCTTGGTGAACAAGTCGGTGGTCAGTCTTCTGAAGACCCACCGATTCGCCCGCCAGATAGCCGGGGAGGAGCTCTCGGTCACCGAGACGCTCCCCTTCCTCCAGGCTCTGACCACCCTCGATCTCGGCCCCTCGCAGATCGACATCGGCATGCTCGCCGCGATGTACAAGGCGGACGACCGCGGTCTGTCGGTCGCGGAGTTCACCGCGGGCGCCGTCATCGGCGCCACCGGTGAGAACAAGATCGAGTGCCGTGAGCCGCGCGACGTCGTCCTCTACGGCTTCGGCCGCATCGGGCGGCTCGTCGCGCGGCTGCTCATCGAGAAGGCGGGTTCGGGCAACGGGCTGCGCCTGCGGGCCATCGTGGTCCGCCAGGGCGGCGAGCAGGACATCGTCAAGCGCGCGTCGCTGCTGCGCCGTGACTCCATCCACGGCCAGTTCCAGGGCACGATCACCGTCGACGAGGCGAACAGCACGATCATCGCCAACGGCAACGAGATCAAGGTGATCTACGCGGGCGACCCATCTGAGGTCGACTACACGGCGTACGGGATCAAGAACGCCATCCTCATCGACAACACCGGCAAGTGGCGCGACCGCGAGGGCCTCTCCAAGCACCTGCGCCCGGGTGTCGACAAGGTCGTCCTGACCGCGCCCGGCAAGGGCGACGTGCCCAACATCGTGCACGGGGTCAACCACGACACCATCAAGCCGGACGAGCAGATCCTGTCCTGCGCCTCCTGCACCACCAACGCGATCGTGCCGCCGCTGAAGGCGATGGCCGACGAGTACGGCGTACTGCGCGGCCACGTGGAGACCGTCCACTCGTTCACCAACGACCAGAACCTGCTGGACAACTACCACAGCTCCGACCGCCGGGGCCGCTCCGCGCCGCTGAACATGGTCATCACCGAGACCGGTGCCGCCTCCGCCGTCGCCAAGGCGCTGCCCGACCTCAAGGCGCCGATCACCGGCAGCTCGATCCGCGTACCGGTGCCGGACGTCTCGATCGCCATCCTCAGCCTGCGGCTCGGGCGCGAGACCACCCGCGAGGAGGTCCTCGACCACCTCCGCGACGTCTCGCTGACCTCGCCGCTGCGTCGCCAGATCGACTTCACCACGGCGCCCGACGCGGTCTCCAGCGACTTCATCGGCTCGCGGCACGCCTCGATCATCGACGCGGGCCCGACCAAGGTCGACGGCGACAACGCGATCCTCTACCTCTGGTACGACAACGAGTTCGGCTACTCCTGCCAGGTCATCCGGGTCGTCCAGCACGTCTCGGGGGTCGAGTACCCGACCTACCCGGTGCCGGTCCTCTGACCGCACCCGCCCGCTGACCCGGAGGGCGGCCGGATGCCGAGCGCGTCCGGTCGCCCTTCGGCGTACGCGCGCCGCCCGGCGGGCCCGTTCCGCCGATGCCGCCTATCGTGAAGAGCGCGAGATCGAAGCGGCCTCACGCGAGCAGGTGCACTCTGTGAACGGATCCGGCATCGACTTCGAGGCGGTCTTCCGAGCGCTGCCCGCCCCGGTGGCGCTGCTCACGACCGACCTCGTGTACGCCGACGTCAACGACGTGTTCCTGCAGACGACCGGACGCGGCCGCGAGGAAGTCATCGGCCGCTACCTGTTCGACGCCTTCCCCGACAACCCCGGAGACCCGGACGCCAGCGGCATGCGCAACCTGATGGCCTCGCTGCGCCGGGTGGCGGCCACCGGGGAACGCGACGCCATGGCCCTCCAGCGCTACGACGTGGAGGATCCGGCCCGCCCCGGAGTGTGGGAGGAGCGCTACTGGAGCCCGGTGAACACGCCCGTGTTCGACCGGGACGGCAACGTGGTCCTGCTCCTGCACCGGGTCGAGGAGGTCACCGAGCTCATCCGCGCCCGCGCCCGAGGCCGAGCCGGCGCGACCGACGAGGACCGGACCAAGGTCCTGGAGGCCGAGCTGTACAGCCGGGCCAGAGAACTGCAAGAGCTCAACGAGCAACTGCGCCGGGCGCACGCCCGGGAACACGAGGTGGCGCTCTCGCTCCAGGCCGCGATGCTGCCGGCGCCCGGGCCGCTCGGGGAACGTCGTGCCGCCGTACGCTATCTGCCCGCCGTCGGAGCACTCAACGTGTGCGGTGACTGGTACGACCTGGCCGAGCTGCCCGGGGGCCGGCTCGCGGTCGCCGTCGGTGACGTCGTCGGGCACGGTCTCGCGGCGGCCGGCGTGATGGGTCAGCTGCGCAGCGCTCTGAGTGCGGCGTCCCGGGTCGCCGAAGGGCCTGCCCGGGCCCTGGAGGTGCTCGGTCTGTACGCCCGGTCGGTGGCGGGTGCGGAATCCGCCACCGCGTTCCTCGCCGTCGTCGACTGGAACGGGAACACCCTCAGCTACAGCAGCGCCGGCCATCTGCCGGCCGCGCTCGTGCACGCGGACGGCGGAGTCGAGTTCCTGGACGGCGCGACCGACCCACCTCTTGGCGCCCGCCCCGAGCACGTCGCCCGCCCGGAGGCGACAGCGGCCTTCACCGACGGATCGGCGCTCGTCCTCTACACGGACGGGCTGGTCGAGCGCAGGCACGAGGACATCGACACCGGACTGCGCCGTCTCGCGGACGCACTCGCCCGCCACCACGGAGCCGACCCCGAAGCCTTGGCGGACGCGGTCCTCGGGGACCTCGTACCGGCCGGGGGAGCCACCGATGACACGGCGTTGATCGTCGTCGGTCTCTGAGATCGACGACCCTCCGACCACTGACCGGACGGCTGTCGGCTGTCGGAGGGCACGCTCCCGGGTCGTACCCGCCACGGGTACGGCCCGGCGAGCGCCCTCGTGCGACGGACCCACCGGGCGCAGTCCGCGGAGTGCGCCCGGTCGGCCGCCGTCTACCAGTAGTGTCGCCGCCCGCCGACCGCGTGGCCGACGGATCCGAGGAGCCACAGGATGGCTCCGATGACCAGCAAGATGATGCCGATGGTCCACAGGATGGAGATGCCGGCCACGAAGCCGACGACGAGCAGGATGATTCCGAGGACGATCATGATGTCCTCCGATCTGGCAGAAGGGGTTCCAGCTCCTGCTCTCCAGAGTAGTTCCGAGCCCGCCACAAGGGACCGTTCGCGTACGGCCAATCTGTCTCCGGCTCTCCGCCGCGCAGGTGGCCGTGGGCGAACCCGACTGCTCAGGCCGGCTGTCCGTTGGACAGCCGGAGCTGGAGGTCGACCTCCTGGTCGCCCGCCGCGCTGCCCGCCGTCTCCACCGAGAAGGCCGCGGCGAGGGTGTGGCGGAGCCGTTCCACCGCCACGGGTCCGCCCTGGAGGTCCGCGGTGACGGGCCCGGCGAGGATCACCCCGTCGACTTCGGCCGGAGCGTGATCGGCACGGAAACTGCCGGTCCAGGTGGCGGGCCGGGGCCCCTCACGGCGGCCGGGCACATCGTCGTCGCGGTCGGAGTCGAAGTGGCCGGCGAGGACGCCGAAGACCGCTTCCGCGTCGGCCGCGGAGCATTCGCCGAGCATGACGTGCACCAGGTCGGGGGAGTCGGCCGCGGGGGAGGTCGGGGAAGCTGAGTCGTTCACGCTGTTCTCCGTGGTTGTCGCTCTGTGGGGGGTGTCGTGCTGAGGGCCCGGCCGGCGCCTACGGGCCGGGAACGCCTACGGGGCCGGGTGGGTTCAGAGTTCGCGCAGGGCCGGGAGCAGCTTCTTCTCGGCCCAGTCGATGAAGGGGAGTTGGTGCTCGCCGCCGACCTGTACGAGGGCGATCTCCGTGAACCCGGCTTCGGCGTAGGGGCGTACGGCCTCGACGAAGTGGTCGACGTCGTCGCCGCACGGGATCCCTTCCGCCACGTCCTGCGGGGTGACGAAGCTGGTGGCGCCCTCGAACCCGGAGGGGCCCGGCAGTTCCGAGTTCACCGGCCAGCCCGCGAACGCCCAGCGGAACTGGTCGTGCGCCCGGGCGATCGCCGCGTCCCGGTCGGGGTCGTAGCAGATGGGCAACTGCCCTACGCGGGGCTTGCCTTGGCCGCCGTGCCGGTCGAAGGAGTCGATCAGTTCCTTCTTGGGCTCGGTGGCGATGACGAGATCCGCGAGCCGGCCCGCGAGGGAGCACGACCGCTCGCCCGAGACCGCGACGCCGATCGGCGGCAGTTCGTCCGGCAGGTCCCACAGCCGGGCGTCGGCGACGTCGAAGTAGGCGCCCTGGTGGTTGACCGTCTCACCGGAGAAGAGCGCACGGATGATCTCGACGGCCTCTTCGAGCATGTCGAGGCGCACCTTGGCGGTGGGCCAACCACCGCCCGTCACATGCTCGTTGAGGTTCTCGCCGGAGCCGAGGCCGAGCCGGAAGCGCCCCTGGGACAGCGACTGCATCGTCGCCGCCTTCTGCGCCACGACGGCCGGGTGGTAGCGGATCGTCGGACACGTCACGTACGTCATCAGGGGAATGCGGCTGGTCGCCTGCGCCGCCGCGCCGAGCACGCTCCAGGCGTAGGGGGCGTGCCCCTGGGACTCCAGCCACGGGAAGTAGTGGTCGGACGTGACGGAGAAGTCGAATCCGGCCCGCTCGGCCGCGACCACGCCCTCCACCAGGGCGCGGGGGTTCGCCTGCTCGGTCATCATTGTGTAGCCGATTTGCACCATATGTCACCCTTTGCCGAACCGTCCCAACCGAAACCTCCTCCTTCACCCGGCCGTCGGCACCCCGGGTACCCGGTGCGATGGCGCCCACGCGGGTCGGGGGTGGGGCGAGGGCTTGGCGCCGGGCCCGGGGGTGCCCGGCCGGGCCGTAGGTTTCGGCTGCGCGGGCGGGGCAACCCGACCAGGCAGACACGGTCATCCCCGCAAGGAGTCGTCGTGGTCCTCGTAGCCGTTCTGCTGCCCAACCTCATGATGGTCGCCGTGCTCGCCCTCGGGCGGTACGAGGAGTACATGCTCGGCGGGGACGAATCCGCCGCGGCGCCACCCAGGCGGCACCTGGTCGCCGTACCGGACCTGCCGTCCACGGAGCTCGCGGCGCACGGGGAGGCACAGCCGCCGTACGACCGTGCGGCCGTGCGCCGCCGACACGCGGCGTGACCCGCCGCGTCCCCGTGGCGAGGTGTTGTGGGCCGGGAACGGCGGCATGATCGGCACGGGCACTTCGGGCAACAGCACTTCAGGCAATGGCGGAACGAAAGGCGTGAGCGCATGGCACGTGCGGCTCTGTTCGACGTCGACGGCACCCTCGTCGACACCAACCACCTGCACGTCGTCACCTGGTGGGAGGCGTTCCGCCAGTCCGGACACGAGGTGACGACGCACGACATTCACCGTGCCATCGGCCTCGGCTCGGACGACCTCATCGGGCGGCTGCTCGGCGAGGACCGGGACCGGGACGAGGACGAGAAACTGTCCGCCGCCCACACCGCCCTGTACGGCACCTATTTCGAGCGCCTGCCCCCGCTGGACGGCGCCCGTGACCTGCTGCGCGTGCTGGCATCCAGGGGCTGGCGCATCGTGCTGGCCACCTCGGCGGGCGGCCCGGAGCTGAAGGCGCTGCGCCGGGCCATCGACGCCGACGACGTCATCGAGGGCGTGGCCAGCGCCGACGACGTGAGCGAGGGCAAGCCCGCCCCCGATCCGGTGCACCGGGCCCTCGAACTGGCCGGGGCCGACCCCTCCGAGGCGGTGTTCGTGGGGGACACCGTGTGGGACATGAAGGCGGCCCGCTCCGCGGACGTGCGCGCCATCGCCCTGCTCGCCGGCGGAATCGCCCGCGCGGACCTCGAAGAGGCCGGAGCCCAGGCCGTGTACGGCGACCCCGCCGAACTGCTCTCGCAGCTGGACACCAGTGTCTTCGCCCAGCTGGAGCGCACGGACTGACCCGAGGGCACGGCGGGGCACGGCAGTCGAAGCGGGGCGCCCGCCCCCCCCCCCCCCCGCGGGGGGGGCGGGCCGGGGGGGCGGGGGCCCCGGGCGGGGGGGCGGGGGGCGCCCCCCCCCGCCGCGGGACCCCGGGTGGGGCATAT
>NZ_JBIAGW010000032.1:0-49806 GCF_042869955.1 Streptomyces sp. NPDC006691 | reverse complement strand
CCCCGCGCCCGGGGGGGGGCGGGGGCCGCGGCCGGGGGGGGGGCGGGGCCCCGCGGGGGCCCGCGCGGCCCCCCCCCCCCCCGGGGGGGGGGGGCCCCCGGCCGGCCCCCCCCCCCACGACTGTCTTCCCGGCTCGTCCCGGCTCCTCCCGGCGTGCGGGGCGTCACAGCCGTGGGAGGTTCCGGCGGCCGGGCCGCGCCCCCTAGGGTCAGGGCCATGTTCGCCGCTTACGCCGCCCGCATCGACCGTGACCAGCCGCTCAGCGGCCTTGAGTTGGGGGAGCGGCCGGCCCCCGAGGTACGTCCCGGCTGGACCCTCGTCGACGTACGGGCAGCCTCCCTGAACCACCATGACGTCTGGTCGCTGCGCGGGGTAGGGCTCTCCGAGGACAAGCTGCCGATGATCCTCGGCTGCGACGCGGCCGGTGTCGACCAGGACGGCAACGAGGTCGTCCTGCACTCGGTGATCGGCCAGACCGGCCACGGCGTCGGCCCCACCGAGGGCCGCTCGATCCTCACCGAGAAGTACCAGGGCACCTTCGCCGAACAGGTCGCCGTGCCCACCTGGAACGTGCTGCCCAAGCCGAAGGGCCTGAGCTTCGCGGAGGCCGCCTGCCTGCCGACCGCCTGGCTGACGGCGTACCGGATGCTGTTCACCAACGCCGGTGTCCGGCCCGGGGATTCGGTCCTGGTGCAGGGCGCGGGCGGCGGCGTGGCCACGGCCGCGATCGTGCTCGGCAGGGCGGCGGGCCTGCGGGTCTTCGCGACCAGCCGCGACGAGCACAAGCGCGGGCGAGCGGTCGAACTGGGCGCGGTCGAGGCGTACGAGCCCGGGGCGCGGCTGCCGCAGCGGGTGGACGCGGTGATCGAGACGGTGGGCGCCGCGACCTGGTCCCACTCCGTCAAGTCCCTGCGCCCGGGCGGCACTTTGGTCATCTCCGGCGCCACCAGCGGCGACCGCCCCGCCCACGCCGAACTGACCCGCATCTTCTTCCTCGAACTCAAGGTCGTCGGCTCGACGATGGGCACGAAGGACGAGCTGGAGGACCTGTTGGCGTTCTGCGAGGCGACGGGCGTACGTCCCGTCATCGACGAGGTGCTTCCGCTGGACCGGGCGCGCGAGGGCTTCGAGAAGGTGGCGTCGGGCGATCTGTTCGGGAAGGTGGTCCTCACGGTGGGGTGAGGCCGGTACCGGGCATCCGCTGCACTTCGGGGCCGTGACCCCGCGCGTAGGACCGCGCGGGGTCACGGCCCTTTCGTCTGCCCGTCGTCTGCCCGTCGATTGCCCGTCGACTGCCCGTGGATGTCAACAAGGGTTGACGTCTCGGTGTCTGTCAATGTAAGTTGACAGGCATGACCGAGGCAACCGATCTCGCCGCACGAGCCGGCGACCGCGACCCGAGGGTCGGACTGCGAGCCGTCGCCGCGCTGCGCCGGCTACTGGAACAGCTCGAATCCGTACAGGTGCGAAGCGCCCGCAATCAGGGCTGGTCGTGGCAGGAGGTCGCCGCAGAGCTGGGGGTCAGCCGCCAGGCCGTCCACAAGAAGCACGGGAGGACTTGATGTTCGAGCGATTCACGGCGGATGCGCGGGGGGTGGTGGCGGGTGCGGTCGAGCACGCGTCGCGCACGGGGTCCCCGGTGGTGACCGAGGAACACCTGCTGCTCGCCCTCCTGGACCGCGAGGGCACGAGGGCGTCCTTCGCACTCGCCTCCCTCGGCGTGACCGATCGCCGCGCCGAACTCGCGGAGGCGCTGGCCGCCGGGCGGCGCAGGGGCGGCATGTCCAGGGCGGAGGAGGACGCGCTGGCCGGCCTCGGCATCTCCGTCCAGGAGATCGTGGCGAGAGTGGAGGAGGTCCATGGCCCGGGCGCGCTGTCCGGCGAGACCCTGGGCAAGGCGTGGCCCTCGGGCCGGCCCTCCTTCACGAAGGGGGCGAAGAAGGTACTGGAGAAGGCGCTCAGGCTGGCGGTCGCGCGCAAGCAGAAGCACATCGGGGACGAGCATCTGCTGCTCGCGCTTGCGGTGCTGCCGGGGCTGGCGGGGGAGGCCCTGGCGGAGTGCGGCGGGACGTACGCGGGGTTGGAGCGGGCGCTCTCGCTTCCGGCCGCCTGAGCCGGCCCCGGTGCGGGGGCACTTGCGCAGTACCCCGCGCCTGGGTTCACTGCGGGGCTTGCGGGGCTGAGGGGTGGCGTGGGGCTGGTTTTGCACGGTTCCCCGCGCCCCTGATCCTGCTTTCGGCTGCGGGCCGTGGGGGAGCTTGAGGCCGAGCGCCGTTCAGGCGCGCGCGGGGTCCGGGCCGGGGCCCCAGGGGCCGGGGCCGGGACCATCCAACCCGCGCAAGAGCCGGGAGAGCGGGCAGCCCCCCGCCCCGGTCAGGGGCGGAGCGCCGCTCCGATGTGGGCCGCCGCATCGGCCAAGTGGCGCCGGGCCTCGATCAGTTGGGCCTCCGTCACCCCGTGGTCCCGGGCCGCATCCCGGATGTCGTCCCGGAACCGGTCGAGCAACCGGTCGAGATCCCGCACCGGGTCACCGGACGACTCCTCCCGTGCCCACTCCGGCACCGCCTCCGACTCCGGCTTGCCGAGATCCACCCGCTCGTCCGCCACCGGCGGCGCCTGGCCGAACCCGAACCGCCCGAACTCCTTCGTGATCTCGGCGAGCCCCTCCCGTACCCCCTTGGGCCAGTCGCCCCGAGCGAAGTGCTCCTGCACCTGGCGCTGTACGTCCTGGGCGACCCGCTGCATCTCGTCGCGCGCCTTGTCCTGCGCCTCCTTGGCCTGGCGCCGCGCCTCCTTGGCCTCGTCGCGGGCCCGCCGGGACTCGTCCTTGGCCCGGCGGGCCTGCTCCTTCCACTCCTGCTTCGCGCGCTTGAACTCCTCCTTGGCCTGCTGCCACCCCTCCGCGTCGCCCCACGAGCCGTCGAAGAAGTCGGAAGCCTCGGGGAAGCCCCTCCGGGCACCACGGCCCGCACCCGCACCAGTCCCGGCACCCGCACCCGCACCGGCTCCGGCACCAGCCCCGGCCTGACCCGTACGGGCCTCACGGGCCGCCCGGCGCATGTCGTCACGCAGGCTGCCCGCCGCACCGCGTACGTCGTCGCGGATCTCGGCGGCGAGTTCAGAGACCGACTCGCGGATCTCCAGCTCCAGATCGGCGAGTTCACCGCCCCGGCCCGCCAACTCCGCGCGGCCCGCGTCGGTGATCGAGTAGACCTTGCGGCCGCCCTCGGTGGTGTGCGTGACCAGGCCCTCCGCCTCCAGCTTGGCGAGCCGGGGGTAGACCGTGCCGGCGCTGGGCGCGTACAGCCCCTGGAAGCGCTCTTCGAGCAGACGGATCACCTCGTACCCGTGACGCGGAGCCTCGTCCAGCAGCTTGAGCAGATAGAGACGCAGGCGTCCGTGGGCGAAGACGGGGGGCATGTCAGAGCACCTTCTTGTTCGGGCCGGCCGGGCCGGACTGGTCATCGGGCGACGGCGCTTCCGCGAAGTGCGGCTCCTCCTCCGTCGGCCTGCGCAGGAGCGCGATCGAGCCGGAGACCGTCGTCGCCCTCAGCGTGCCCGTGCCCGCCCCCAAGGTGCCGGTGATCTTCTTCGTGCCCCACTGTCCGCTGATCCGCAGGTCCTCGAACGCGCTGGAGACCGCCCCGCTCGTGGTGTTGGCCTCGACGTGCGCGTCGGCCGGGTGCGGCAGTCGGATGGCGACCTCGCCGGAGACGGTGGTCAGCCGGATGTCGGTGGACTTCGCGCCCGGGTCGAGGTCGAGGAGCATGTCGCCGCTCACCGACTCCGCCTGCACTTGGCCCCCGGCTCCCTCGACGACCGTCAGGTCGCCGGAGACCGACTTGAAGTGCAGGGCGCCGGCGACCGCCTGGGCCTCCAGGTTGCCGGACACGCTCTCGGCCCGGACCGGTCCGCCGAGCTTGACCAGGGTGGCGTCGCCGCTGACTCCGCGCACCTCGGTACGTCCCCGGACCCCGGACACCACGGCCCCCGCGCCGATCGTCCCGACCTCGACGTCCGCACCGGCGGGCACCGCGAGCGAGACCACGGCGCTGCGGCTCCAGCTCTTGCGGTCCAGCCACTTGAGGATGCCGCGCCAAGGCAGATCGTCATAGCCGACGGTGAGTGTGGAGCCGTCCCGCGTCACGATCAGCGGCGGTCCCTCGACGGCCGAGACCTCCAGGCGGGCGGAACTTTCCTCGGTGCCGACGACGTTCACCGTTCCGTTGACGATACGGACCTGGACCTTCGTCACCGGCCCGTCGGCGTCGGACGCGTCGAAGGTGAGCTTCCGCGAATCTGGGACGGCCCACGTGGACTCGGACATGTGCTGACCTCCTGAGCGCTGTGACGACTGAACAGGGCGAGGAACGACGGGTGCGGCTGCCATGCAACGGCAGACGCAACATATCGCGTATCTCGCTAGACACGATATATCGCGGTTGCCGAAAGTCAAGACGGTCCGGGTCGGCCCGGCCGGCTCCGGCTCGCTTCCGCTGTCGTGCGCCCATGCCGCAGTCCGTTTCCATGCGCCCAAACGCCGTCGTACAGGGAGAAAACGCATCAAGAGTGACCTAGCGTATGGATCATGCCCGTCGTCGATGCAGCCGCCCCCGGTGCCCTGCTTCTCTGCCGCGCCGAGCCCCCGGTGGTCCGCCCGGTCGCCCATCTGCTGCGCGAGCGCATGCTGCTGGCGCCCGCTGGGGACGGCTGGAGCGTGCTCGTCCCCGCGGCCAAACCCTGGCTGACCGGCGCCGGCCCGGTCGACGAGGTGCTGGCGGGCTGGGCGGGCGCGCTCACGGTCGGGGCGGGCCGGCCGGTGATCGCGCTGTGGTGGGACGACACCCGGGCCGGCTACACCCTGGCCTCGGGCTTTCGCCGCACGGTCGGATACGTCTGGCTGTCCGACGGCACACCGCTCGGCGAGGGCGAGGCGATGCGTACGTTCGCGGCCCGGCTCGGCCTCGATCCCGTACACGACATGGCGGCGCTCGACGGCCTGACCCGCCCCGACTCCGCCGCCGATGCCCGGGCCCGGCTCCTCGGCCTGATCGCGGTCCTGGCCCGCACGGGCGTGGTGCTGCCGGCCGGGCTCGGCCCGGGCGAACCGACCGACCGGCTGCGTTCGGTGGCCTCGGCGCACGGTGCCGAGGCGATCGAATGGTCCGGCTGGCGCGATGCCGTACGCGCCGAACTCGACGCGGTCGAGGACGGTCCGCTCGGCCCCTGGGTGCGGGGCCCCAAGGCCCGTCTGGTCGGCGCGGTCCAGCTCGCCGCGGGTCTCCCGCTCACGGCCTGGGGCCTGGTCCGTCGCAGCGGCGGCTGGACGACGGCGGGCGCGGTCCTGCTCGCCCACGGCGCCCTCGGCCTCGCGTACGACCGGATGCGGGCCCGGCCGGGTGCCTGATCCGGGCCGGGCGCCCGACCTGAATCGCGCCCCGGACCGGGGCACGTATCCCGGGGGGTGTCCCGATACGTAGCACGCGTCGGGCCGTTCCGCCGGGGGCTGCGGGGCTGCGGGGCTGCGGGGCTGCGGGGCTACTCGTCCTCGTCCTCGTCGTCGAGCCGGGCCAGCCAGGTGGCGAGCCGCTCCACGGGGACCTCGAAGTCCGGGTTCAGATCGACGAAGGTGCGCAGCTGCTCGGCGAGCCACTCGAAGGTGACCTCCTCCTCGCCGCGCCGCTTCTCCAGCTCCTCGATGCCGCGGTCGGTGAAGTACACAACTTGCTCCTGGGACGCCGTACCGGATGTTCGCCCTTCAGCGTATCCGGCGCCAGCACCCCGAGTTGGCCGCCGGGTTCGCCGTGCCGACCACGCGAGGTGCCGACCATGCGAGCGGCCCGGTACCCGGTTCGCGCGGCGAGTCCGGGGTACCGCGAGGTCACCGTGCCCGAGTGTTCCCGCGGGGCCTCCCCGTGACGCGGCCGGCGGATCCGGCCGTCATGATCGGGATCCGACCGGGTCCGCACAGCGTTGTGTGAGTACGGGACGGCTGACGGAGGTGGCTTCGGATGTTCGGTGGGCTCGGCGAGCTTTTCGCGCCCGGGCGGCGGCACACGGAAGAGGAGCGCCGACGTCAGGAGATCACCCTGGACGAGGTCGGCGACTCCGACCCCGGCCGTGGCCCGATAGACCTGGCCAGCGGCAGTGTGGTCATACGGGTGTCCCCGGGCGGGGGCGCCGGGCACACCCGTGAGGACACCGCGGCTCCGGACGGTTCCGTGAGCCCCGCAGGCCCCGCAGGCCCCGCAGGCCCCGCAGGCCCCGTAGGCCCCGCAGGTCCCGTAAACCCCGTAGACCCTGGCGACCCCGCGGAGCACGACGGCCCCGGCCCCGGTCCGCACGCTCCCGCGGCCCGCGACGATGCCCGCGACTCCGACGATCACGACGGCGGGCGCTGAGCACGTCCGTCCATGCCGAAGGGCCCGGCATCCCGATTCCGCGGGATGCCGGGCCCTTCGCCCTGCTTACGACCGTCGGCGACCGGTCGCCGACCCGCCGGTGCTAGGCCTCGAAGACCTCGTTCACCAGCTGCTCCTGCTCCTGCTCGTGGCGCTTCTTCGAGCCCACCGCCGGGGACGAGCCGTGCGGCCGCGAGATGCGGCGCAGACGCTCGCCGTGCGGCACGTCCGCGCCGACGGCCAGGTCCAGGTGGTCGATCAGGTTGAGCGCGATGAACGGCCAGGCACCCTGGTTCGCCGGCTCCTCCTGGGCCCACAGGTACTTCTCGGCGTTCGGGAACTTGGCGATCTCCGCCTGGAGCTCGGCACCCGGCAGCGGGTACAGACGCTCGATGCGGATGATCGCCGTGTCGTTCGCGCCGCGCTTGTCGCGCTCGGCGGCCAGGTCGTAGTAGACCTTGCCCGCGCAGAAGACGACCTTGCGGACCGCGTGGGCGTCCACGTGCTCGTCGCCGATCACCGGGCGGAAGCCGCCGTTGGTGAACTCCTCGGCCTTCGACGCCGCCGCCTTCAGACGCAGCATCGACTTCGGGGTGAAGACGATGAGCGGCTTGTGGTGCGGGTTGTGGACCTGCCAGCGCAGCAGGTGGAAGTAGTTCGACGGCAGCGTCGGCATGGCGACCGTCATGTTGTTCTGCGCGCACATCTGGAGGAAGCGCTCCGGGCGGGCGGACGAGTGGTCCGGGCCCTGGCCCTCGTAGCCGTGCGGCAGCAGCAGCGTGACGCCGGAGGTCTGGCCCCACTTCTGCTCGGCCGAGGAGATGAACTCGTCCACGACCGTCTGGGCGCCGTTGACGAAGTCGCCGAACTGCGCCTCCCACATCACCAGGGACTCGGGACGGGCCAGCGAGTAGCCGTACTCGAAGCCCATCGCCGCGTACTCGGAGAGCAGCGAGTCGTAGACGTTGTAGCGCGCCTGGTCCTCGGACAGGTACATCAGCGGGGTGTAGTCCTCGCCCGTGACCTGGTCGACCAGGACCGCGTGGCGCTGGCCGAAGGTGCCGCGGCGGGTGTCCTGGCCGGAGAGCCGGACCGGGACGCCCTCGATGAGCAGCGAACCGATGGCCAGGGTCTCGCCCATGCCCCAGTCGATCGTGCCGTCCTCGACGGAGGCGGCGCGGCGCTGCATCTGCGGCATCAGACGCGGGTGGACGGTGATCCGCTCGGGGATGTTCACCTGCGACTCGGCGATCCGCTTGACGACCTCCTGGGAGACCGCCGTGGAGACCGCGACCGGGAACTGGGCCTGGGCGTCGGTCGAGTGGATCTCGCTCGGCGCCGAAGTGGCCTCGCGGACCTCCGCGAACACCTTCTCCAGCTGGCCCTGGAAGTCCTGGAGGGCCTGCTCGGCCTCCTCCAGGGTGATGTCCCCGCGACCGATGAGCGACTCGGTGTAGAGCTTGCGCACCGAGCGCTTCTTGTCGATCAGGTTGTACATCTGCGGGTTGGTGAACTGCGGGTTGTCGCCCTCGTTGTGACCGCGGCGGCGGTAGCAGATGAGGTCGATCACGACGTCCTTGTTGAACGTCTGGCGGAACTCGAACGCGAGCCGCGCGACGCGGACCACGGCCTCCGGGTCGTCGCCGTTCACGTGGATGATCGGCGCCTCGATCATGCGGGCCACGTCGGTGGCGTACATGGAGGAGCGCGACGACTCCGGCGCGGCGGTGAAGCCGACCTGGTTGTTGATGACGATGTGGACCGTGCCGCCGGTGCGGTAGCCGCGCAGCTGCGACATGTTCAGCGTCTCGGCGACGACACCCTGGCCGGCGAAGGCCGCGTCACCGTGCAGGGCGACGGGCAGGACCGTGAAGTCCGTGCCGCCCTTGTTGATGACGTCCTGCTTGGCGCGGGCGACGCCCTCCAGGACCGGGTCGACCGCCTCCAGGTGCGAGGGGTTCGCGACGAGCGAGACCTTGATCTGCTCGCCGTCCAGGCCGGTGAAGGTGCCGGAGGCGCCCAGGTGGTACTTCACGTCGCCGGAGCCGTGCATCGACTTCGGGTCGAGGTTGCCCTCGAACTCGCGGAAGATCTGCGCGTACGACTTGCCGACGATGTTGGCGAGCACGTTCAGCCGGCCGCGGTGGGCCATGCCGATGACGACCTCGTCCAGGCGCGACTCGGCGGCGCTGTCGATGACGGCGTCGAGCAGCGGGATGACCGACTCGCCGCCCTCCAGCGAGAAGCGCTTCTGGCCGACGTACTTGGTCTGGAGGAACGTCTCGAACGCCTCGGCCGCGTTCAGGCGGCGCAGGATGCGCAGCTGCTCCTCGCGCTCCGGCTTGGAGTGCGAGCGCTCGACGCGGTCCTGGATCCACTTGCGCTGCTTGGGGTCCTGGATGTGCATGAACTCGATGCCGGTGGTGCGGCAGTACGAGTCGCGCAGGACGCCGAGGACGTCGCGCAGCTTCATCAGGGACTTGCCGGCGAAGCCGCCGACCGCGAACTCCCGCTCCAGGTCCCACAGGGTGAGGCCGTGCTCGGTGATGTCCAGGTCGGGGTGCTTGCGCTGGCGGTACTCCAGCGGGTCGGTGTCGGCCATGACGTGGCCGCGGACCCGGTAGGAGTGGATCAGCTCGAAGACGCGGGCGGCCTTCGTGACGTCGTCGTCGTGCGAGGCGTCGATGTCCTTGAGCCAGCGGACCGGCTCGTAGGGGATGCGCAGCGCCTCGAAGATGTCGTCGTAGAACTCGCTGTCGCCGAGCAGCAGGTTGGCGACGATCCGCAGGAACTCGCCGGACGCCGCACCCTGGATGACCCGGTGGTCGTACGTCGAGGTGAGGGTCATCACCTTCGAGATGCCCAGCTTGTTCAGGGTGTCCTGCGAGGTGCCCTGGAACTCGGCCGGGTAGTCCATCGAGCCGACGCCCATGATGACCGACTGGCCGGGCATCAGACGCGGCACGGAGTGCACGGTGCCGAGGCCGCCGGGGTTGGTCAGCGAGACGGTGACGCCGGTGAAGTCGTCCATCGTCAGCTTGTTGTTCCGGGCCCGGCGGACGATGTCCTCGTAGGCCTGCCAGAACTCGAAGAAGTTGAGCGTCTCGGCCTTCTTGATGCCGGCGACGACGAGCTGGCGGTCGCCGTTGGGCTTCACCAGGTCGATGGCCAGACCGAAGTTCACGTGGTCCGGCTTGACCAGGGTCGGCTTGCCGTCCTTCTCGACGAAGGAGTGGTTCATCGACGGCATGGCCTTGATGGCCTGCACCATCGCGTACCCGATGAGGTGGGTGAAGGAGACCTTCCCGCCCCGGGCGCGCTTGAGGTGGTTGTTGATGACGATGCGGTTGTCGAACAGGAGCTTCACCGGGACGGCGCGCACGGACGTGGCCGTGGGCACCTCAAGGGAGGCGTTCATGTTCTTGGCGACCGCGGCGGAGGGACCGCGCAGCGTCACGTACTCGGGACCGGCCGGGGCCTCGGTCGCCGGAGCGGCGGCGGGCTTGGCGGGCGCGGCGGCGGCCGCGGGCTTCGCCGGAGCGGGAGCCGGGGCGGCGGCCGGAGCCGCGGCCTTCACCGGCGCCGGAGCGGCGGCCGGGGTGGCCGGCGCCGCGGGTGCCGGGGCGGCCTGGGCCGGGGCCGCGGGAGCGGCCGGAGCAGCTGCGGCAGGCGCGGCTGCCGGGGCGCCCGCGGCTGCGGTGGGAGCACCCTGAACAGGGTTGTCCGCCGTGCCGGTGGCACCCGGCTTGTAGTCGGCGAAGAAGTCCCACCAGGCACGGTCGACCGAATTGGGATCCTGGAGGTACTGCTGATAAATCTCGTCGACAAGCCACTCATTGGCACCAAAGCCGGCCGCAGGGTTCTTGCCCTGCCCGTCTTGGTCGGTCGAGACGCTCGAATTACTGGGGGACTGAGACGACACGGCGGTAACCGCCCTCTTCCGCTTCACAAGGTGATGGACAGCGGAAATAAAGGCTACGCCTTGCCGGCGTGGACGTGCAGGCCGGGCTTGCCACAGTCGCGTAAGTCACACCGGAACCCTGGTTTCAGGGCGTGAAATGGCGGGAAACAAGCGTGGTTCCGCTGCTCCACGCGTCGCTCCGGGTACACGGCAGCGCGGCTGCGGCCCCCTGGCCCGCACCCTGAACGACCGCTTCCGCTGATGACCACGCAGAACGGTCGCTTCCGGTTCGAACTTTACGTCAACTTTGCGGGCGCGGGGTGCCCGGGAGGGTGACCTGGATCCGGCAGCCGCGAGTGGATTCGGCCACGCCGATCCGGCCACCGTGGAGATCCACCGCCCAGCGCGCGATGGCGAGGCCGAGGCCCGTGCCGCCGTCGCTGCCCGGGCCGTGCGGGGCGGTCGCCGTGCCGCGGTTGAACCGCTCGAAGACCCGGTGCCACTCCGACTGCGGTATGCCGGGCCCCTCGTCCAGGACCTCCAGGTCGAGCGACTCGGGCTGCGGGCCGCGCCGGGCCCGTACCGTCACGCGGCCGTGCGGCGGGGAGTGCTTGACGGCGTTGTCGATGAGATTCGCCACGACCTGGTGCAGCCGCTCGGCGTCCGCGTGCGCGGTCAGCTCGGGCGGCGAGACGTCCAGGTGCAGATGGACATCGGTGCGCTGGTGGTTGCCCGAGCCCGAGGACAGCTTGCGCTGGGCGGCCGCCAGATTGGCCTCCTTGAGGACGCCCGACAGATACGGCCACACCTCGAAGCGGTGGGCGCGCAGCGTGACCACGCCGTTGTCCAGGCGCGACAGGTCCAGGAGGGTCTCGACCAGGCGGCCCAGGCGCTCGGTCTGCTTGAGGGCCGTGCGCATCGTCTCCGGGTCGGCGGCCGAGACCCCGTCCACCACGTTCTCCAGGACCGCGCGCAGCGCCGCGATGGGGGTGCGCAGCTCGTGGGAGACATTCGCCACGAGTTCCTTGCGGTGCCGGTCCACGGCCTCCAGGTCGTCGGCCATGCGGTTGATGGTGCCCGCGAGGTCGCCGAGCTCGTCGCGGCGGTCGGCGCCGCGCACCCGGCGCGTGTAGTCGCCGTGCGAGATGGCGCGGGCGACCGTGTTCATCTCGTCCAGCGGGGCGGTGAGCCCATGGGCGACGAACTGGGTGATCAGCAGGGTCGCTATCACCGAGAACACCGTGATGAAGCGGAGCTCGGTGCGGGTCTGGAGGGCCACCATGAGCAGCCCTGTGGTGATGAACACGGAGACCACGACGAGCGTGCCGAGCTTGGTCTTGATCGAGATCGACACCGACCGCAGGCCGGCCGCTATCCGGCCGCGCAGCCCGCGCCGGGCCCTGGCCCAGCCGCCGCGTCTGGCGGGCTCGTCCCAGCCGGGCCGCTCGCCGCTGCCGCGCAGCTGCCGGGCCCGGTCTCCGGCCCGGCTCATGGCGCCGGGGTCTCCAGCGCGTAACCCACGCCGTGGACCGTGCGGATCCGCTCGGCGCCGATCTTGCGGCGCAGCGCCTTGATGTGGCTGTCCACGGTCCGGGTGCCGGACGCGTCGGCCCAGTCCCACACCTCGGCGAGCAGCTGCTCGCGCGAGAGGACGGCGCGCGGCGTGTTCGCCAGGCAGCTCAGCAGGTCGAACTCGGTCGGCGTGAGGTGGACGTCCTCGCCGCGCACCCGTACCCGGCGCTGCGCGTGGTCGATCTCCAGCTCGCCGAGCCGGAGTATGCCCGTGCGCGGTGTGGTGGCGGCCAGCGCGGCGCGCTCCACCCGGCGCAGCAGGACGTGCACCCGGGCCGCGAGCTCGCGCATCGAGAACGGCTTGGTCATGTAGTCGTCCGCGCCGACCCCGAGTCCGACCAGCATGTCGGTCTCGTCGTCGCGGGCCGTCAGCATGAGGACCGGCACGGGCCGGCGGGCCTGGACCCGGCGGCAGACCTCCAGGCCGTCGAAGCCCGGCAGCATGATGTCGAGCACCATGAGGTCCGGTTGCCAGGCCTCGGCCGTGTCGACGGCCGCGGGGCCGTCGACGGCCGTCTGCACCTGGAAGCCCTCGGCCCGCAGACGGGCCGCGATGGCGTCGACGATCGTCGTGTCGTCCTCGACGACCAGCACCCTGCGCTGGGCGCCGGGGGTCGCCGCGACGCCGTTGTGGCCGGTGTGTGTCTGCTCCATCGGTTGCCCCGCCCTGAATGTGCTCGCCCGGGGATCCGTGGGGTGATCCCCTGTGTGGCTCAGAGACTAGAGGCACTTTCCGTATCTCGGCTACGCAGGGCGAACACCGAGATGGACCACGTCAGGGACGCCCCGGGCAACTCGGATCTCTTTGGTATTTACCCCGGTGAATCCGGCATTCCGGAGTGCCTGCTCAAAGCCGGGGGACGGCTGCGCGGACCATACGGCGAGCACTCCGCCGGGCCTCAACCGCCTTGCGCAGTGGGCGAGTCCGGCCGGTGAGTACAGTCCGCCGTTGCCCTCCGTGACGGTCCAGTCGGGCCCGTTGTCGATGTCGAGACAGAGCGCGTCGAAGGTGTCCTGGGCGGTCCGTACGTAATCGACCAGATCGGCCTGGATGATCCGGGTACGCGAATCGGACAGAGCCGGGCCGGAAATGGCGCGGAGCGGACCCGTGCGGTGCCAGTCGATGACGGCCTTCTCCCGCTCCAGCACGGTGATTTGGCCCCAGCGGGGGTCCTGCGCCGCATGTGCGAGGGAGAAGCCGACGCCCAGCCCGCCGATGAGAACGGAAGGGCCGGATGTGCCTGGCAGAAGTGTGTCGTACGCCGCATCGATGAGCAGGCGTTCCGAGCGGCCGTCGGAAGTGTCCATGAGGAAGCACCCGTTGGCGATGATCTCGAAATGCGCGCCGCGCTGCCGCAGCACGACTTCCCCGTGCGGTCCCTGCCGCCGGTCGAGGGTGGCGATGTCGTCCATGTCCGTGAGGATGCCGTCTCCGGCCGCTCCGCGCACGCGAGTTGTGGGGCTCGTACGGGTGGCGCGGCGAGCCCCGGACGCTCAGGATGTGTCAAAGGTTGTCCGATGTGGCGCACGCCATAGACGGGCCCGGAGACGATCACGGAAGGTGAGCCGTTGTACGGCAGGTAAGCGAGAACGGAACACGGCCGGGGAACGCGGGCGTGGCTTGATTCGGGGCGCGTACACCGTGCCCCGGGGAAGGGGCCTCTTCCGGTGCACCCGTTGGAAACCCGGCAGCCGGCCGCGTCGGCCACGCCGCTGCCCGCCGTCACTCCTGCTTTCGCTTCCGCCTCCGGCCCCGCGCTGGACGCGATCCCGCCCCAGCGGCCGTGGCCGGAGCCGGAGCCCGCCGAGCCGTCGGTTCGCGAGGCCGGGGCGGCGGCCGTCCCCGGACCGGAGCCGGTGGCCGGCGCCGGTGCGCGGGGCGGTCTCGCCCGTGTCCGGGGGCTGCTCCCCTCGCCCGCCTCGTACCCCTTCGCCTTCGGCTACGCGGTGCTGCTCCTGGTGACCTCGCTCTACAGCGAGTACGGCGACCAGGCCACGGTGAGCGCGTTGCTGCGCGGGTCGAGCACCGATGTGGCCCATCTGTCCACGGCGCCGGTCCTGGCGATCTTCGCGAGCGCCCTGTGGATAGCCGGCGGCATCGCCTCCCCGTACGCGATGGTGTTCCTCTTCGTCCTGGCCGCGCTGGAGCGCCGTATCGGCGGCTGGCGCACGGCCGGTGTCTTTCTGCTCGGCCATGTCGTGGCGACCCTGGCCACCGAGCTTCCGGTCGCCGTCTCGGTCCTGGCCGGCCACCTTCCCGCCAGCTCGCTGCACCGCCTGGACTACGGCATCAGCTTCGGCCTGATGGCCACGGTCGGCGCCCTCGCGGGCCTGCTCGCCCCGCTGCTGCGCTGGACCGCCCTGGCCGTCGTCGGCGCCCTGCTCGTGCAGGACCTCCTGGAGATGGTGGAACCGCTGGCGGCCTGGGGCCACCCGGTGGCCCTCCTGGCGGGCATCGCCTGCTGGCCGGCGGTACGGCGGGTGCGGCTCACACCTGTCACACCGGCCGGCTGATCCCGGCCCGGTCCTCCGCCCCTTCGTCGGCCAGCCCGTCGGCCCCCGTTTCGGCCCGCACGTCGGGCCGCCCGAACCGGGCCAGTACGTGCCACAGCTGCTTCACGTACTGGAGCACCTCGTCCCCGCTGCCGAACTCGGCCCAGGCCCGCGGCTCCCGTACGACGGACGCGGCGGCGTGGCCCAGCGTCTCGGCGCGCAGCAGGCCGTCGGCCGAGTAGGCGCGCACGACACGGGCGGCCAGGGGAAGCATCACGGGGCCACGGAATTCGGCGTCCACCTCGTGCGGCGCGAGCACGAATCCGGGGTGCCACTCGATCGGCACCCCGGTCGACGCGAGCAGCCGGGCGGCCGGGGTGCCCCGGAACGACGGGTCGAGCACGATGGCCTCCGCGTCCCGGGTGAGGACGACCGGGCCGTGCACCTGGGCCTCGACATACCCGTCCAATATCCGCCCGTGTATCCGCCCGTGCGTACCGGAAGGCACCCCGCGCACATCCGTCCCGTCCTCCACGAGCGCCGCCAGGACGCACCAGAAGGCGTCGGCGGTCCCCACGTCCTCCGGTCCGAGGTGGCTGTCGCCGTGGCAGAACGTGGCCCGCCGGTTCACCTCGGGGCGCAGCCGCACATGGCAGGAGCCGAAGCGGGGCGCGGCGCCGTCCGCGTGGCCGAGCAGGTTGAGCGCCCCGTACTTGGGCCGTACGCCGTCGGCGTGGTAGGCGCCGCCGAACAGGGACCGCTCCCACTCGTCCCGGGCCCCGCCGGGGAAGGCGGTGCGCCCGCCGTTGGACAGGCCCGTCTCGTACTGGCTCCGGTAGACCGCGTCCACCGCGAGCGCCTCGGCGACCGTGCGCCCGTCGGTGGGACGCGGCCGGTCGGGGTGGAAGTTGAGGGTGATGCGCGCCCGGTCCATGACGTGCGAGGTGAGTGCCTGCGCGTCCACGCCGCCGAGCCGGCCCGTGGCCCGGCGGGCGGCCGATCGTGCGGCGGTGCGGACGTGGGTGAGCGCGGCGCTCTGGGCGCGGGTGAGCGTCATGCGGCCGAATGTAGGCGAGCGGCCCGTTCGCCCGCTGCCGGATTTTCCGGCGGCGGTCAGCCTGCCGCCGGCTTGAGGACCAGGCTCGCCATGGGAGACCGGGTCGTCCAGCCGAGGGAGGCGTAAAGGGCGCGGCCCTCGGGGGTGCCCACCAGGATGCCGGTGCGGGCGCCCGCCTCGTGGGCGGTGTTCTGAAGGGTGCGCATCACCAGGCTGCCCAGGCCCCGGCGCCGGTGGTCGCCCGCGGTCTCGATCTGGTCGGCGACGGCGGTCGGGCCGGTCGGCGCGATCTGGCCGCGGGCCGCGAAGTGCCCCTCGGTGGTGCGGACGAGGACGCGGGTCACACCGCCCCGGGTCCATGAGGTGAGGGTGTAGCCGGCCGGCACCTCGGGCCGCTCGGCGGCGAGCGGGACCGTCATCAGGTAGCCGGGCCGGTCGAACTCCCAGCCCGCGCCGAGCCAGGGCCGCACGGTGTCGTCGTCCGCGAACAGCTTCAGCCAGGTCCCGGGCGCGCTCGTGGCGGCCACGAGCGCGCGGACGTCGGCCTCGGCGGGGCAGGGCAGTACGTGCCGGGACACGTGGTGGGCCTGTCCGGCGTCGATGGTCCAGCCCCAGGGCCGGTCCATCGGGTCGGAGGTTCCGCGCGACACGACCCAGCCGTCGATCCACGCCCGTACGAGGGCGGCCGTCCTGGCCGGGTCCTTCGTAGCCGCCTCGGTCGCTGCTGCCGTCGTCGTAGCCGTAGCCGTAGCCGTAGCCGTAGCCGTCGCTGGCGAGGTCATGTCCGCCCCCAGTGGTAATAGGTGAAATGGCTAACGGAACCTTACAAGTGGCGGCCGGTATTTGTCCCCCGCCCCTGGTTACGAGGGCGGCCCCAGATGATCGCTCAGAGCGAACAAGGCTCGGGGAACAATCCCCGACTCACATGCATTGAGTCGGCATAGCTCAACTTGACTGCCGAAGGGGAGATCATGGCTACCGAGTCCACGGCGAACACACCGACCGCCCTGCCCGTGCTGCCGCTCGACGACGAGGTCGTGCTGCCCGGGATGGTCGTTCCGCTGGACCTGTCCGACACCGAGGTGCGGGCCGCCGTCGAGGCGGCGCAGGCCGCCGCCCGGTCCGATGCGGGGAAGCCGCAGGTGCTGCTCGTGCCGCGGATCGACGGGACGTACGCCGGGACCGGTGTGCTCGGGACCGTCGAGCAGGTCGGCCGGCTTTCCGACGGCGACCCCGGCGCCCTCATCCGGGGCCGCCACCGCGTGCGCATCGGCGCCGGCACCACCGGGCCCGGCGCGGCCCTGTGGGTGGAGGGCACCCGGGTCGAGGAGACCCTGCCCGAGCCCCTGCCGGGACAGGTGACCGAACTGGTCAAGGAATACAAGGCGCTCGCCACCGACTGGCTGAAGAAGCGCGGGGCCTGGCAGGTCGTCGACCGCGTCCAGCAGATCGAGGGCGTCTCCGCGCTCGCCGACAACTCCGGCTACTCGCCGTTCCTCACCGTCGCCCAGAAGGTAGAGCTCCTGGAGATCGCCGACCCGGTGGCCCGCCTCAAGCTCGCCACCGAGCAGCTCCGCGAGCACCTCGCCGAGCAGGACGTCGCCGAGTCCATCGCCAAGGACGTCCAGGAAGGCGTGGACAAGCAGCAGCGCGAGTTCCTGCTGCGCCGCCAGCTGGACGCCGTGCGCAAGGAGCTGCGCGAGCTCAACGGCGAGGGCGGCGACGAGGACGAGAGCGACGACTACCGCGCCCGTGTCGAGGCCGCCGACCTGCCCGAGAAGGTCCGCGAGGCCGCCCTCAAGGAGGTCGACAAGCTGGAGCGGTCCAGCGACCAGTCGCCCGAGGGCTCCTGGATCCGCACCTGGCTGGACACCGTCCTCGAACTGCCCTGGAACGAGAGCACCGAGGACGTCTACGACATCCGGGGCGCCCGGGAGATCCTCGACGCCGAGCATGCCGGGCTGAAGGACGTGAAGGAGCGCATCACCGAGTACCTCGCGGTGCGCAAGCGCCGTGCCGACCGGGGGCTCGGGGTGGTGGGCGGCCGCCGCGGCGGCGCCGTGCTCGCGCTCGTCGGGCCGCCCGGAGTGGGCAAGACCTCGCTCGGCGAGTCCGTCGCGCACGCCATGGGCCGCAAGTTCGTCCGGGTCGCGCTCGGCGGCGTACGCGACGAGGCCGAGATCCGCGGCCACCGCCGCACCTACGTCGGCGCCCTGCCTGGCCGGATCGTGCGGGCCATCAAGGAGGCCGGGTCGATGAACCCGGTGGTGCTGCTCGACGAGATCGACAAGGTGGGCTCCGACTTCCGGGGCGACCCGGCCGCGGCCCTGCTCGAAGTGCTCGACCCGGCGCAGAACCACACCTTCCGGGACCACTACCTGGAGGTCGAGCTCGACCTGAGCGACGTGGTGTTCCTGGCCACCGCCAACGTCCTCGAAGCCATCCCCGAGGCCCTGCTCGACCGCATGGAGCTGGTCCGGCTCGACGGCTACACCGAGGACGAGAAGGTCGTCATCGCGCGCGACCACCTGCTGCCGCGCCAGCTGGAGCGGGCCGGCCTGGAAGACGGTGAGGTCGTCCTGGAGGATGCCTCACTGCGCAGGCTCGCGGGGGAGTACACCCGCGAGGCGGGCGTACGGAACCTGGAGCGCTCGATCGCCCGGCTGCTGCGCAAGGTGGCGGCCCAGCACGAACTGGGCGGCCAGGAGCTGCCGTTCACCATCGCCCCGGACGACCTGCGCAAGCTGATCGGGCGACCGCACCATGTGCCCGAGTCCGCCCAGGACCCCGCCGAGCGGCGCACCGCGGTGCCCGGCGTGGCCACCGGCCTCGCGGTCACCGGGGCCGGAGGTGACGTCCTGTTCGTCGAGGCCTCCCTGGCGGACCCGGAGACCGGCGCCGCGGGCCTGACCCTCACCGGCCAGCTCGGCGACGTGATGAAGGAGTCGGCGCAGATCGCGCTGAGCTTCCTCCGCTCGCACGGGGCCGAACTGGAGCTCCCCGTGGGGGACTTGAAGGACCGGGGCGTGCACGTCCACTTCCCGGCGGGCGCGGTGCCCAAGGACGGTCCGAGCGCCGGCATCACCCTGGTGACCGCGCTGTCCTCGCTGCTCTCCGGGCGGCAGGTCCGCACCGACGTGGCGATGACCGGCGAGGTGTCGCTGACCGGCCGGGTGCTGCCGATCGGCGGCCTCAAGCAGAAGCTGCTGGCCGCACACCGGGCCGGGATCACGACCGTGGTGATCCCCAAGCGGAACGAGGCGGACCTGGACGACGTCCCGGCCGAGGTCCTGGAGAAGCTGGAGGTCCACCCCGTCACGGACGTCCGCCAGGTCCTGGAGATCGCCCTCGCCCCCGCCGAGGTCGCGGTCGCCGCGGCCGCGTGAGACACCGGGGCCGGGGGTTACCGCCCCGGCCCCGGGCTACGCCCGGGTGGCCCGCTCGTACACCGAGCGGGCCTTCGCGTCGAACAGGGCCGCGGTCGACTCGACGTCCGTGTCGCCGCCGCTCAGGACGCCGATGATCCGGCCGAGCCGGTCCGGGCCCCGGTAGTCGATCAGCCAGGGGCTGCCGCTGGTGCCGACCCAGAACCCGCCGCACTCCATGCGCATCATGGCGGGCTCGTCCGGGTCCTGGCGCACGTCGGTGGTGCACATGACCGGCTTGTTGTCGGGGTTGTGGTCCGGGTCCGGGTAGCCGACGACGGTCGCGCGCTGATCGGGGCCCGCGCCCCACTCGGGCGTCGAGGCGCCGACCACGCTCTGTACGTTGCGGCCGTGCGCGTCCGGCTCCAGCGTGAGGAAGGCGTAGTCCGCCGCGTCCTCGTGGTCCGCGGTCCACCGGTCGTCGACCTGTACCGACCGCACCTTCCACTTCCCGTACGGGAACGTCCCCGGGGCCGCCCCGGAGAAGCCCGGCGCGAACTCCAGGGTGTCCAGCGGAAGCCCGGTCGCGCAGTGCGCGGCGGTGGCTACGACATTGCCGTGCGGACTGGCCACCACGCTCGCGGTGCAGGCGTGGTCGTCGCCGTTGACGAGGACGCCGACCGACGAGACCTTCCCGGCCGGTACCGCGCTGCTCTGGGTGCCGGGCGGCGGGGCCGCGGCTTCGCCCGGGGGCCGCTCGGTCTGCGGCGAGGACGCCACGGACCAGCCGCAGCCCGCACCACCGGCCGTGACGACCGCGATCAGGGCAACCGCCCGGCACACCGCTCCCAACCTGCGCATGCCCCCCATCCTTACTCATGCCGCGCCCGGGACGGGGTCACGTGTGCGACGGGTGCTCCGTACGGGGAGCCGAAGGGCCCCCGGCCACGCAGTGCCGGGGGCCCGCTCGGGTGTGCGTGGGTGCCGTCAGCCGTTGGCGAGCGCCTGGAGGCGGTCGTACGCCCCGTTGAACCGGGAGTGGTCGCCGACCGTGGGGCCCGAGGAGGTGTACTGCCACATCGTCTGGAAGCCCCAGCCGGCCGGCAGGGTGCCGGGGTCGGTGTTGTAGCGGGCGATCCAGAGCGGGTTGCTCGCGCCGAAGGCGGCCGAGTTGCCGGTGCACTGGGTCCACCAGCTGGTCGCGGTGTAGATCACCGCGTCCCGCCCGGTACGGGCCCGGTACTGGTCGAGGAAGTCGCCGATCCAGCTGACCATGCCGGCCGCCGACTTGCCGTAGCAGGCCGCGCCGTACGGGTTCCACTCGATGTCCAGGGCGCCCGGCAGGGTCCGGCCGTCGCGCGACCAGCCGCCGCCGTGGTCCACGAAGTAGTCGGCCTGGGCGGCGCCGCTCGTCGTGTCGGGGGTGGCGAAGTGGTACGCGCCGCGGATCATGCCGACGCCGTACGAGCCGTTGTACTGCTGGGCGAAGTTGGGGTTGGTGTAGTACGTGCCCTCGGTGGCCTTGACGTAGGCCCACTTCACCCCGCTGTTCCACAGGGTGGACCAGGCGACGTTGCCGTTGTGGCTGCTGGTGTCGACACCCTCGGTCTGCGCGGCCTGTACGGCACGGGTGTCACGGGGCAGCCCGCCCACCCCGTCGTGCTTGGCCACGCCCATACCCAGGGTCGCGGAGCCGCGCGCGGGGATGTCGGCGGCGCCGGCCGTACCGGTGAAACCGAGGACGAGGGCGAGGGAGGAGAGGAGGATCCCGGCCGCGGCGAGGGGGCCGCGGCGGGCCGTTCCGGATCTGTGCACGGGCATTGCGTGCCTCCGAAAGGCTGTGTGGGGGTGGGGAGATGACGTCCTGGGTCGACATGGCGACGACGTATCGCTGTGGACATGTCAGGGATGCCAGAGATGACGCTACGCACGTAGACCGTTGGCGGGAAAGGGGCTCCAGGCTATGCCGTTGGTTCAGACCTGTGGTGGTGACGACACGCTGCGGGAACGGCGTGGCCCGGCGGAAACTTTCAGCCGCGGCCCCTCCCGGCGCCATCCGGGATGCCCGGCACACAGCCCGCTGGGAAATACTGTGCCGTCACGACACACCTAGGGCATGGGAGCCGATGTGCACGGTCCGGACCAGGAGTTCCTCGCGCTCGAACGCGAGCTGGCCGTCTTCCTGCGGCGGGCCAGGGCCTCGTCCGGCGAGATGGCCCGCGAGGTGCACCCCGATCTCGAACCGGCGGCGTACGGCCTGCTGGTACGCCTCGACGAGGCCGGCCCGCAGCGGGCCACCGAGCTCGCCGGGTACTTCGGCGTGGGCAAGGCGACGATGAGCCGCCAGTTGCACGCCCTGGAGGACCTCGGCCTGGTCGCCCGCGAACCCGACCCGGCCGACGGCCGTGCCTCCCTGGTCCGCATCACCCCCGAGGGCACGGCACGGTTCGGCCGGGTCCGCGACGCCCGCCGCGAGAGCTATGTGCGCAGGCTGGCCAACTGGGACCGCCTGGAAATCTCCGAACTGGCCCGCCTGCTGCACCAGCTGAACGCGGCGGCGGAGAGCTAGGGCCTGTCCCCGGGGCCGGGCGGGTCCGGGCGGAGCCGGGCCCGGGAAAGCCCTCGGGGCCGCGCGCGGCGGGGGCTAGAACCCCACCGCCACCACGGTCGCGTCGTCGTGCCGCTTGCTCCGCCCCAGGAACGCCCGCTCCGCGTCCCCCGTCTCCAACTCCCGCACCCGCGCGACCAGTCCGTCCGGACCCGCCTTGCGGACCAGGGCCACGCAGTCCGCCCACGAGCCCTCGCGGAACTTCTCGACCCAGCGGCTCGCCCCGTCCGTCAGGGCGAGCACCGACCGCACGGCGGCGAGCGGCTCGCGGCCGGTGACCGCGCGGGCCGCCACCGACGGGTCCGCGGCCGCCGTGAAGAACCCGCCCTCCTTGTTGCGGACCGTCGCGTCCGCGACCGCGTCGCTGACCAGGGACGCCCGCGGCACCCGGTCGAGCCGGTCGTCCAGGACCGCCCGTACCGAGCCGTCGGCCGATTCGACGAGCAGGGCCGAGTCCGACAGGACGAGGTACTCCAGGTCCGCCGCGTCCCACCGCGCGAGCACCACGGTTGCCTGAGGCGTGCGCGGGTGAGAAAGGTCACAGGTGTCGCGGTGGGCGTCCGCGGTGCGCCGAATGGATTCCGCCAGGATCCCGGCCAGCGTCATGTCCCGCCGCGAAGCGGACAGTTCGGTCAGCGCGCCGCCGAGCCGCGCGGTGAACCACGGCACGTCGTGCACGCAGTCGCCGTTCCCGGGCAGCGGGGTCACGCCGTCCAGGACGACGAGCAGCCCGCCCAGGCCCGAAGCGGGCAGTGCGGTGGCCGCCCAGTCCTCGTTGGGGCGGGCGGGGTCTCCGGGCACGGTGGTCAGCTGGATGCGCATGCCGGCCAGTCTGCACGAGCCCGCCACGGCGCCTCCCCGCCATCGGCGGAGCCGTCGGACGCCCCGTCAATTGGCTCCGGACGGGGGCCGAACCGCATAATCCCGGGAGGAATCCGCCGCTCCGCCGAGTGTGGGCGGGCATCCTGCCAAAGGCCGCGCGGAAGTTCCAACCGGCTCCACGGCGGACCGGGGCCGGGCGCTCCGGGAGAGTTGATGGTCAACTCCGAAGTGATGTTCACTCGTTCAGGTGGCCGAGCAGTGACTACTCGTCATGACCAGTCGTCACCTTGGCTTCCTTGGTGGACTGGCAGACACGAGTGAAGATTGAGAGCACCGGTGCAGAACAAGCGGCCTCGGGGCAACGACGGCACACGCGCACAACGCACCGTTCGGGTGCGGAGCCGCCTGGTCGTCTCCGTCGCCGTTGTCTCCCTCACCGTGCTCGGAGCCGGTGCGCCCACCCTCTTCGCGGCCTCCGCGGACCTCAAGGACTCCCAGCACCTGGTCACCCTCGCGCAGCTGGACCAGCAGGCGATCAGCCTCGCCCACGCGCTCGGTGACGAGCGCGACGGCGTCACGCAGTACGTCGCCGCCGGCCGGCCCAGCGGCAAGGACGCGGCCCTCAAGGAGCCCGCCGCCCGCGTGGACCGGCAGATCGACGAACTGCGCGCCACCGCCCCCGCGGGCCTCGCACGCGACCTCGCCACCGTGCCGGCCCTGCGCCGCACCGCGCTCACCGGCAAGGGCACCGCCCTGGAGGCGCAGAAGTCGTACTCCGACGTGATCGCCACGCTGCTCGCCGTCGCCGACGAGCTCGCCGACCGCACACCGCCGCGCGCCGCCGAGGCGACCCGGGCCCCCGGGGCGCTGGGGCGGGCGGTGGAGCAGGCCTCGGCCACCCGGGGGCTGCTGCTCGGCGCGCTCTCGGTGCCGGCCGGCTCGACCTCGCGGGTGTTCGACCCCGTCAGCGGCAAGTACGTGTCGAAGGAGAACGACGGGGACGCGGCCCGCACGCGGGACGCGCTCAGCGGGGCCGCCCAGCAGGCCCATGTGCGCGAGCAGTCCGCGCTCGCCGACTTCGACCAGGCCGCCGCCGCGGACGCACGCGACCGGTTCGCCAGCACCGTCACCGGGCCCGAGGTGGAGGCCGCCGACGGCTTCCTCACCCGGCTCACCGACCAGCCCCAGCTCAGCACCTCCGAGCGCAAGTCCGACCCGGACGCGGTGGGCGCGGCCCTCTCCGCGCGGATCGACCGGATGCGCGGCGCCGAGGCCGCGCTCGCCACCGCGCAGGTCAAGAAGTTCGAGCAGCTGCGCGACGACGACGTCAGCGCCCTGGAGATCCGGATCGGGCTCATCGGCGCCCTGCTGCTGCTCGCCATCGGAATCTCGGCCGCGACCGCCCGCAGCCTGACCCGTCCGCTCGCCGTGCTGCGGCGCGGCTCGGCCCGGCTCGCCGAGGCGCCCGAGACCGAGGAGCCGGTGCGCTTCACCGGCCGCAACGACGAGTTCGCCCAGGTCGTACGCTCCCTCAACGAGCTGCACGCCAAGTTCGTCGAGCAGCGCTCCCGCGTCACCGAACTCGACCAGGACCTCGGCAAGCAGCGCGGCCGGCTCGCCCGCCTGGCCGCCGAGAAGGAGCAACTCCGCGCAGAAGTACGGGAGTTGACGACTCGGCTGGAGCGTGCGGAGGGCACGGTCAAGCACGCCTTCGTCAACCTGGGGCTGCGCAGCCTCGGTCTGATCGAGCGTCAGCTGTCCGTGATCGAGAGCCTGGAGGAGCGCGAGCAGGACCCGGACCAGCTCGGCGTCCTGTTCAAGCTCGACCACCTGGCCACCGTCATCCGGCGCCACGGCGAGAACCTCCTGGTCCTGGCCGGCACCGAGCACCACCACAACCACCCGGGCCCGGTCCCGCTGGTCGATGTGATGCGGGCCGCGGTCAGCGAGATCGAGCGGTACGAGCGGGTCGTCATCCAGGCCCTGCCGCCGCACGCCCAGGTCGCCGGTTTCGCCGCCGACGACCTGAGTCACCTGGTCGCCGAGCTCCTGGAGAACGCCACCTCCTTCTCGCCGCCCGAAACCCAAGTGCAGCTCTCCGGATGGCAGTTGGAGAGCGGCGAGATCATGCTCTCGGTCGAGGACGAGGGCATCGGCGTGCCCTCCGAGCGCCGAGCCGAGCTGAACCGCCGGCTCGCCGACCCCGCCTCGTACGAACCCGGCGAGCCCGGCACCGAGGCGGGCGGCCTCGGGCTGCATGTCTCGGCCCTGCTCGCGCACCGGCACGGCGTACGTGTCGAACTGCGCGAGCAGAAGCAGGGCGGTGTCGCCGCGGTCGTGGTGCTGCCCGGGGCGATCCTGCCGACCACCCCGCCGGTGGACGCCCCGCAGCTGGTGCCGTCGGCCGGCGAGGCGCCGCGCTTCACGCTGCCGGGCGCGCTCGCCGAGGCCAACTCCAATGTGCTGCCGGAGCGCACGGAACGCTCGGGCGAGATCCCCAGGCCCACCGTCCCCGAGCCCGCGGGGCCGACCGAGTCCGCGGGGCCGACCGAGCCCGTGGAACCGGCCGAGCCCGCGCGGCCCGAACCGGCCGAGCCCGCCCTGCCGACGCGGGCCGCCCGGGCCCAGGACGATTCGGTCGAGCCGGCTGGGCCCGGTGCGCCCGTCGCGGACGCGGAGCCCGCAGCGGACGCCGAACACCCCCTGGACCAGCCGACCTTCGAGATGCGGCTCCCCGAGCCCCGGCCCGAGGCAGCCGGTCCCGAGCCCACCGCACCTCGGCCCGCACCCGCGTCAGAGGCCGTCCCCGTGGCCGCCTCCGCACCCGTAGCCGCGTCCGCGCCCGTACCCCCGGCCGTGCCCAACCCGGAGGCCGAACCCGACCCGGCCCCCGAGGGCGCTCAGCGGCTGACGGACAAGGGCCTGCCCAAGCGGACCCCGAAGGTCGTGCAGGCCGGGGCGGGCGGGGTACAGGAGCGCAAGGGAGGCACCGACGCCGCGGAGGCGCTGCGCCGCAGGCTCGGCGGTTTCCAGAAAGGCGCGACCGAGGGCCGGCGCGATGTGGCGGCGGAACTCGAAGAGACCGGACAGCGCGAAGAGACCGAACAGCAGGCAGACACGGACACGGGGGAGACAGTCGAGGAGGTACGCAGATGAGTGCGACCGGCACCACCGGTATCGACAGGCCCGGCGGCGCGGCGTCCGGCACCGGCAGCGGCACCGGCACGATCGGGGCGAACACCGAGGCCCGCAATCTGCAGTGGCTGCTGGGCAACCTCGTCGAGGAGGTGCCCGGGATCCACTCCGTCGCGGTCGTCTCCTCCGACGGACTGCTGCTGCTCTCGTCCGACCCCGAGCAGCGCCAGGTGACCGTCGCCCGGCAGGGCCCGCGCGGATCGAGCGCCGATCTCGCCACCATCGTCTCCGGCATCGGCAGCCTCACCATCGGGGCCGCCCGCCTCATGGAGGGCGGCGGCGTCAAGCAGACGATGGTCGCGATGGAGGAGGGCAGCGTCTTCGTCATGTCCATCAGCGACGGCTCGCTGCTCGGCGTGCACGCCACCCCCGACTGCGACATGAGCGTCGTCGCGTATCACATGGCGCTCTTCGTGGGCCGCGCCGGACACGTGCTGACCCCCGAAGTCCGCAGTGCGCTGCGCCAGTCGATGGAGGCCGTCCAGTGAACCCGCCCGCCGAGGAATCCGCGCGGCTTCCGATACGCGGCGCGGGCCTTCCCCGAGCTCTCCGCTCCGGTCGGGCAGGGGAGACCCCGAGGCCCGCCCGGGTCCGCCCGTACTCGCTGACCGGCGGGCGCACCCGGTTCGGCCACGTACTGCTCGTCGAGACGTTCGTCGCGGCCATCGAGGCGCCCCCCGAGCGCAAGGAGCTCGGCGGGCGCACCCACCGGGTCATGCCGGAGATGCTGGCCATCGTGGAGATCTGCCGCGCGATGCGGACCGTCGCCGAGATCTCCGCCCTCCTCAAGATGCCCCTCGGTGTGGTGCGCGTGCTGCTCAGCGACCTGGCCGACCAGGGAAGAATCCGTGTGTACGGGACCGGGCACGGCTCGGACCGGCCCAACCGCGCACTGCTCGAAAGGGTGCTCAGTGGACTCCGCCGTCTCTGAACTCCTCGCTCCCGACGAGGAGTTGCAGCCTTGGCAGCAGGACCGCAGCCGGGCCCCCATCGCGACCAAGGTCGTGGTCGCGGGTGGCTTCGGCGTGGGCAAGACCACCTTCGTAACGGCGGTCTCCGAGATCACCCCGCTCCAGACCGAGGCGGTGATGACCCGGGCCAGCGAGGCCACCGACGACCTGTCGGCGACGCCCGAGAAGCTGACCACCACCGTCGCCATGGACTTCGGCCGCATCACGCTCGCCGACGACCTCGTCCTGTACGTGTTCGGCACGCCCGGGCAGCAGCGGTTCTGGTTCATGTGGGACGACATCGTGCGCGGGGCGATCGGCGCGATCGTGCTCGCCGACACCCGGCGTCTGACGGACTGCTTCCCCGCGCTCGACTACTTCGAGAGCTGCGGCATTCCGTACGTCGTGGCCGTCAACCACTTCGAGGGCACCGAGTCCTTCGAGGCCGAGGACGTGCGCGAGGCACTCACCGTGCCGCCGCACATCCCGGTGGTGATCATGGACGCGCGTGACCGGCTCTCGGTCATCGACTCCCTGCTCGGCCTGGTGGCCCACGCCCTGGAAGCCTGCCCCGAATAGACGCCGCCCCCCACGGCACGCAACGCACACAACGGAGAACGGTCCCGCATGCGGAGAATACTCATCGTCGGAGCCGGCCAGTCCGGTCTCCAGCTGGCCCTCGGACTGCAGGCGCAGGGGTACGAGGTCACCCTGATGTCGAACCGCACGGCGGACGAGATCAGGTCCGGCCGGGTCATGTCGACGCAGTGCATGTTCCACACCGCGCTCCAGCACGAGCGCGACCTCTCGCTGAACTTCTGGGAGTCCCAGGCTCCGCTCATCGAGGGCGTGGGCGTCTCGGTCGCCGCCCCGGACTCCTCCCGGGCCATCGACTGGGTGGGCAGGCTGGACGGCTACGCGCAGTCCGTGGACCAGCGGGTCAAGATGGCCGGCTGGATGGACACCTTCGCGCAGCGCGGCGGACAGCTCGTCATCCACGGCGCGGCCGTCTCCGACCTCGACTTCTTCGCGCGCACCTACGACCTGGTCCTGGTCTCCGCCGGCAAGGGCGAGCTCGTCTCGATGTTCGGCCGCGACGCCTCGCGCTCCCCCTACGCCGAGCCGCAGCGCGCCCTCGCGGTGTCGTACGTGCACGGCCTCGGCCCGCGCCCCGAGCACCCCGGGTTCGACGCGGTGCGCTGCAACCTGGTGCCCGGCGTCGGCGAGCTGTTCGTCATGCCGACCCTGACCGTCTCGGGCCGCGCGGACATCCTGTTCTGGGAGGGCGTGCCCGGCGGCCCGCTGGACGTGTTCAACGGCGTGAAGGACCCGAACGAGCACCTCGCGCTCACGCTGGAGCTGCTGGAGAAGTTCGTGCCGTGGGAGTACGCGCGCGCCACCAAGGTCGAACTGACCGACGCGGGCGGCACGTTGGCGGGCCGTTACGCCCCGACCGTGCGCAACCCCGTCGGCCGGCTGCCCGGCGGCGGTCTGGTGCTCGGCGTCGGGGACGTGGTCGTCGCGAACGACCCGATCACGGGACAGGGCTCCAACTCGGCGTCCAAGTGCGCCGCTTCGTACCTCTCCTCGATCGTCGAGCACGGCGAGAAGGAGTTCGACGAGGCCTGGATGCGGTCGGCCTTCGACCGGTACTGGGACACCGCCCAGCACGTGACGAAGTGGACCAACGCGATGCTGAGGGTGCCGCCGGAGCACGTCCTGAACCTGATCGGCGCGGCCGGCGAGCTCCAGCCCGCCGCCGACCGCTTCGCCAACGGCTTCAACGACCCGGCCGACTTCGAGAACTTCTTCTACGAGCCGGAGAAGACGGAGCCCTACCTCGCCGAAGTGGCGGGCGCCCAGGGCTAGTTGGCGGGCTCGGCATCGGTCGAGTACCCCGTGTCCGTCCCCTCCGACGCCCCCTCGGGGAGCCTCGGAGGGCGGTACGAGGACAGGGAGCCCGCCGCCGGGTCCGGGCGGACCGCGCCGAGCAGCGGGTTCGCCGCGATGGGGGAGACCTTGACGCGGGTGCCGGGGCGCGGCGCCTGTACCACCAGGCCGTCGCCCAGGTACATCGCCACATGGGTGGCCTTGGGGAAGTAGATCACCAGGTCGCCCGGGCGCAGCGAGGTCAGCGGGACGCGCGGCAGCTCCGCCCACTGCTCCTGGCTGGTGCGCGGGATCGAGCGGCCGGCGTGCGCCCACGCCTGCGAGGTGAGCCCCGAGCAGTCGTAGGACTCGGGGCCCTCGGCGCCCCACACGTACGGCTTGCCGATCTGGTCGACGGCGTACGTGAGCGCCCGGTCGCCCTCCGGCGAGGGGGCCCGGGCCGAGCTCAGGGCGCCCGAGGAGAGCAGGGTCTGCTGGGCCCGCTCGGTGCCCTGCTGTTCCAGCCGGGTGAGTTCGGCCAGTTGGTCGGGGGAGAGGCCGGAGAGCAGCTTCTCGACTTCCTTGAGCCGTGACTCGACCTCCTCCTTCGCCTGTTGCTGCTGTCTGGCGAGGGCCTGCTGCTCGTCGAGCGCCTGGCGCGAGGCCCGGGCGAGTTCGGCGGCCCGCCGCTCGCCGTCGGCCAGCCGGTCCATCGCGGCCCGGCGTTCGCCGGCCGCGCGGTCCAGGACGTGGCGCTGGTCGAGTGCGCTCTGCGGGTCGCTGGCCAGCAGCAGCCGCAGATACGTGGAGAGGTCGCTGCGGCCCTGGTACTGCTCGCGGGCCAGACGCCCGGCGTCGCCGCGGCCGCGCGCGAGCGCGGTGCGGGCCTGGGCGAGTGAGGCGGTCAGCTTCTTGTCCTCGGCCTCGCGGCGCTTCAGCTCGACATCGGTGGTCTTGTACGCCTCGGTCGCCTCCTCCGTCTGCCGGTACAGCGTCTGGAGTCGGTTCAGGAGGGCCAGCGGCGAGGTCTCGGGGGGCCCGCCGGGCAGCGCGGCCGACGACTCGCCGGGCGGCTGGGGTGCCGCGACCGCGAGCGGGCCCACGGCAGCCGTCGCCAGGGCCGCGGCGACGGCCATCGCGCACACCGAGCGCACACGAGCTGACATGTGCTCACCTCCGGTCCGGGACCGGTCGGTCCGGCCCCACCGGATCGTGGCACGCGCTCGCGGGACAATCCTGGTGGGAGAAGTGAACGGGGGATTCGGCTCACTCGTGCGGCGGCAGCCCGGTGCGGGGGCTTGCGCCGGGGCCCTTCTTGGTCCACGGCCAGCGGCGCGGCTCGCGGCCCTCGGGCACATAGGTGTACTTCCAGCCGCGCGGAAGCCCGAGCCGCTTGGTGTGGGAGGCCGGCTCCAGACGGTAGGCGTGCACGGTCGCCGGGCCGCCCTCCGCGTCGGGCACGGGCACCTCGTACCACTGCGGCGGCTTGCCGGTCGGGCCGGTCAGTACCGGCAGGACGCGCCCGTCGAGGGGGCCGCCCACAAAGAGGGTGTTCTCGCTTCGCACCCCCCAAGTCTCACAGCAGGTGGGCCGCCTCGCTCACGACGGGTACCACCCGGCGGGCCAGCACCCCGGCCGCGCCCTCGGGGGACTCGTGGGACAGCGCTCCGCGCACCGCCGCCGAGGTCTGCGCGTCGGTGGCCGCCGTCGCGGTGAGCAGCGCCACCAGATGGTCCACCAGCCAGTCCCGCAGCTCGGGCAGCGGGGGCTGCTTCTCCTCGTCCAGCCAGATCAGCGAGGCGGCCTCGACCGCCGCGATCCAGGTGCGCACCATCATGCGCAGCCGCGGGCCCGGTTCGGTGACCTCCAGGTGCACCAGGATCTGCTCGGCCGCGGCCCGCCGCACCTCGTCCACGATCGCGGTCGTCCGCGACGTCTCGGCCATGCTGCCGCCCTGGAGCAGCGCGGAGAACCCAGCGTCGTGCTGGTCGACGAAGGCGAGGTAGCGGTCCAGGGCCCGGGTGAGGCGCTGGGTGAGCGGGCCGGTCTGCGCCTCGGCGAAGCACAGCTCCAGCTCGTCGGCCGCCGAGCGCAGCGCGGCCTCGTACAACTGCTGCTTGCCGCCCGGGAAGTAGCGGTAGACCAGGGGCCGCGAGACCCCGGCGGCCTCGGCCACGTCGTCGAGCGACACGTCCTCCGGCGCCCGGTGCGCGAAGAGCGTCAGGGCCGCGCCGAGGAGCTGGGTGCGGCGCTCCTCGACGCTGAGCCTGCGGTACGCGGGGGTGGCGGCGGGTGAGGTCATACGGGCAGCGTAATCGCCGGGTCCGGGGTTTACGCCAGGAGTCCCGAGCTCTTCCAGAGCCTGCGGCTGACGCCGTTCAACACGCCTATGTCGTCCAGGAATTCGGTGAGGCGGCCCGCGCCGCTCTGCATGACCTCGCGGCGGTGGCCGCTCGCCTTCACCTGGGCCACGGCCTCGCGGCGGTCCAGACCCACGTTCTCGTACACCTGCGGGTTGACGAAGCAGGTGGCGAAGACGCGGGCCGCCTCGCCGCAGCTGACGCGGGTCAACTCCCGTTCCCAGCGCGGCGCGGAGACCATCTGCCGCCTCAACTCCTCGCGCGCGTAACGGACATGGCGGGCCTCCTCGACCACGTGGATGCGGGTCACTCCGCGCACGATGGTCTGGACGCGCTCGTCCGGGAAGGTCAGCCGCTGCATCCAGTCCAGGATCTCCTCGCCGAGCAGGGTGGCCGCGAAGGAGCCCGGGGTCGTGGAGACGGTCTTCAGGACGCGGGCGAGGTTGTGGTAGATCCTCGGCACCCGGTACGTCGGCGCCCCGCCCTTCTTGATCATGCGGGCGAACATCATCGAGTGGCGGCACTCGTCGGCGATCTCGGTGAGCGCGTACCGGACGTGGTTGCTGGTGAGCGACTTGTCGTAGATGTGCCGGACCAGCAGCTGCATCAGGATGATCTCGAACCAGATGCCGAGCGAGGCGAGCGAGGCGGCCTCGTGGCGGGCCAGGTCCATCCGCTGCTCCTCGGACATCTTCCGCCACAGCGGGGTGTCGTAGAGGGAGAGCAGCTCCGGCGGCCAGAACCACTTGCCGTCCTCGACGGGGGCGTCCCAGTCCAGTTCCCTGTCGGGGTCGAAGGAGTGCTTGGCGGACGATTCGAGCAGCCGCTCGGCCACCTGCTCGCGGTCCCTGAGCAGGCCGAGTGCGTCGCGGAGCACTTCGCGTTCGGTCACGGTCGTCATGGCTTCGGGCACCTCGTGGCTGGGTTACCTGCGGTCACCTCTTATGAGACTGCTTGTCAGCAAGTGCGTCAATCCCTCGCACCCGACTTGTTGACCCCGTGTCTACCGCCGTGTGAACCTGCCAACTGCACAGCAGTGTGCAGAAGTTGAGCCGCTGGACGATGCCGTCCGCGAGGCGAAGGAGCCGCACGTGTCGACGCACGACCTCTATGTGAAGGCCCCGCAGGAACCGCTGTGGCAGGTGCCGGCCTCCGGCGCCGCCCGCTTCAGCTGGGAGTACGACGACGGGCGCGACCGTCTGCTCGCCCTCTACCAGAAGGGCAAGGACAAGCAGTGGGACGGCGCCAAGCGCATCGACTGGGACCTGGAGGTCGACCCGTACGACCCCCTCGGCACCCCCGACGAGGCGATGACCCTGTACGGCACCCCGCACTGGGCCAAGATGACCGACCGGGACAAGGGCGAGCTGCGACTGCACTACACCTCCTGGCAGTTCAGCCAGTTCCTGCACGGCGAGCAGGGCGCGATGGTGTGCGCCGCCCGCATCGTGGAGTCGGTGCCCGACCTGGACGCCAAGTTCTACTCGGCGACCCAGACGATGGACGAGGCCCGGCACGCCGAGATCTACGGCCGCTTCCTGCACGAGAAGCTCGGCATGCTCTACCCGGTCAACGACAACCTCCAGGCGCTGCTGGGCGACACCCTGCGCGACTCCCGCTGGGACATGCCCTACCTCGGCATGCAGGTCCTGATCGAGGGCCTGGCACTCGCGGCCTTCGGCATGATCCGCGACACCACGGACAAGCCGCTGCCCAAGCAGATCCTGGCGTACGTCATGCAGGACGAGGCCCGTCACGTGGCCTTCGGCCGCATGGCGCTGCGCGACTACTACCGCCAGCTGTCCGACGCCGAGCTGAAGGAGCGCGAGGAGTTCGTCATCGAGGGCTGCTACCTGATGCGGGACCGGCTGCGCGGGGTGGAGGTCCTGGAGAACTTCGGCATCCCGAAGAAGGAGGCCGAACAGCTCAGCGAGGAGAGCGAGTTCCTCCACCTGTTCCGCAAGCTCCTCTTCAGCCGCATCGTCCCCTGCGTGAAGGACATCGGCCTGTGGGGGGAGCGGCTCCAGAAGGCGTACCTCGACATGGGCGTCTTCGACCTCGGTGACTCCAACCTGGACCTCCTGATGGCCCAGGACGAGGAGATCGCCGAACAGCTGGACAAGGAACGCTTCGCCGAGGAGGAGGCGGCGCGGGTCGCGGAGGTGGAGGGGGCGATCGAGGCGGGCGCCTCGTCCTGACGCCGCCGGGTGCCGGTCGCGCCTCCCGCTTCGTCAACGGCGCGACCGGTATGCACTCTTTCGTGCGGCGCCCTCGGATTGCCGCTGGGTAGGCTGAGGAGGCGAGACAGACTCCGTCGTATGGGAGCAATCATGAGCGCCGCACGCGAGTACAAGCTGGATGGCGAGTACCAGTGGCCCAGGCCGCCGGCGGGCGGCTGGACGGCGGACGACCTGGACCGGCTTCCGAATCTCCCTCCGCACACGGAGCTGATCGACGGGAGCCTCACCCTCATGAGTCCGCAGACCTGGTTTCACATGCGCACGATGCGCCTTTTGGAGCACGCGTTCGTGGCCCAGGCTCCGGAGCATCTTGCGGTGATCCGAGAGATGACAATCAAGCTGGATCAGAGGAACCGCCCCGAGCCCGACGTCCTCATCGTCCCGGCCGACGTGGTGACCAGCGCTCTCCAGACCTGGTTCGAGCCGAAGGACGTTCTCCTCGCGGTCGAGGTGGTGTCCGCGGACTCCATGGAACGAGACCGCGAGGTCAAGCCCCGCAAGTACGCCCGAGCGGGCGTCCAGCACTTCTGGCGGGTCGAGGAGAACGACGGACTGCCCGTCGTGTACGTCTTCGAACTGGATCCGGGTACCAAGGCCTATGGCCCGATCGGGATCTTCCACAAGCAACTCAGGGTCGACCTCCCCTTCCCCATCGAGATCGATCTGACCGCGCTGGACCGCCGTCGCTGACCCCCGGGACCGCGGGCACCGAGGTGCCCGCGACGGGCTGTCACGGGGCCAGCGCCGCCTCCATCACCGCCTTCGCGATCGGCGCCGCGTCCCCGCCGCCGCTGATGTCGCCGCGCCTGGCCGACGCGTCCTCGACGACGACCGCGACCGCCACGGCCGGGCGGACCGCGCCGTCCGCCTGGGCCCAGGAGATGAACCAGGCGTACGGGCTGCCGATGTTGCCGATGCCGTTCTGCGCGGTGCCGGTCTTGCCGCCGACGGTCGCGCCGGGGATCGCGGCGCTGGTGCCGGTGCCGGTCCGCACCACGTCCACCATCATCTGCTGCAACCGCATCGCGGTCGCCGGGTTCATCGCGCGCTGGTAGGTCCGCGGCACGGTCGTGGACACCGTCGAACCGCGCGCGGTCGTCGTACGGTCCACCAGATAGGGGTACTTGAGGTCCCCGCCGTTGGCGACCGCCGCCGAGACCATCGCCATCTGGAGCGGGGTCGCCGTCGTGTCGAACTGGCCGATGGAGGACAGGGCCAGCTGGTCCGGGCTCATCCGGGTGTCGAAGTTGGACTTCGCGACCCCTGACGGGATCCGCAGCTTCGTGTCGTTGAAGCCGAACTTCCGCACCGCGTCCAGCATTCCGCGCAGCCCCACCTTCACCCCGAGCTGCGCCATCACCGTGTTGCAGGAGACGGTGACCGCGTACGTGAGCGACGCGTTGCCGCAGCCGCTCGCCTCGTTGGGCAGCGTGGTGCTGGTGTTGGGCAGGATGTACGGATCGGGGGTGTCGGTCGCGGCGTCGACGTCCGTGACCGCCCCCGCGTCGAGCGCCGCGGCGGCCGTCACGATCTTGAAGGCCGAACCGGGCGGATAGGTCTGCCGGATCGCCCGGTTCAGCATGGGCTGGTTCGGGTCCGTGGTGAGCCGCGCCCAGGCGCCCGCGACCTGCTTGCCCGTGCCCGAGAGCACCCCCGGATCGTAGGAGGGGCTGCTGACCAGCGCCAGGATCCTGCCCGTCGCGGGTTCGATCGCCGCGACCGCGCCCTTCTTGCCGCCCAGACCGTCGTACGCGGCCCGCTGCATGGACGCCTTGATGGTGGTGACCGCCCGCCCGCCGGAGTGCCGGCCCCGCGTCATGTCGTTCCACAGCGGGAACACCGAAAGGAGCGAGGAGGTGCCGGACAGGACACCGTCCTCCGCGTTCTCGACGAGCGTCGTGCCGTAGGTCTGCGAGGCGTACCCGGTGACGGGCGCGTACAGCGGACCGTATCTGTACGTCCGCTCGTACCGCAGCTGCTGGCCGCTGTCCCGGGACCCGGTGACGCTCTCCTTGCCGACCATGATGGCGCCACGCGGCTGGTGGTAACGGGCAATGGCCAGGCGGCGGTTGGCGGGGTTGCTGTCGAGTGCGTCGGCCTCGAAGACCTGGACGCGGGCCGCGTTCACGAGCAGCGCCACGAGCAGCACCAGACAGAAGGCGGCGGCCCGCCGGATGTACCGGATCACCTGGCTGTTCCCTCCACCGGCTCGGGCCGTGCGATGACGCCCGGCTCGACCGCGGGGAGCGGGCGGCGGGCGGAGTCGCTGATCCGGATGAGCAGCGCCACGATGATCCAGTTGGTGACCACGGACGAGCCGCCCTGCGCCAGGAACGGCATCGCCATGCCGGTGAGCGGGATCAGGCCCATCACGCCGCCCGCGATGACGAACACCTGGAGCGCCAGGATCGAGGCGAGCCCGATGGCGAGGAGCCGCCCGAACGGGCTCTGCAGACAGAGCCCGGCCCGATAGCCCCGGGCCACGAGCAGGGCGTAGAGCAGGAAGATCGCGGTGAGCCCGGACAGGCCCAGCTCCTCGCCGGCCGTGGCCAGGATGAAGTCGGACTTCGCGGCGAAGCCGATCAGGACGGAGTGGCCGAGCCCGAGCCCCGCGCCGAGCGTGCCGCCGGCCGCGAAGGCGAACAGCGACTGGGCGAGCTGGCTGGGGCCGATGCCCGCCTCGATGGTGGCGTACGGGTTCAGCCAGTCGGTGACCCGGGCGTGCACATGCGGTTCGAACAGGGCGACCGCCGCTGCCCCGGCCGAGGCGAGCAGCAGGCCCACCGCGATCCATCCGGTGCGCCCGGTCGCCACGTACAGCATCACCACGAACAGGCCGAAGAACAGCAGCGAGGTGCCGAGGTCGCGTTCGAGGACCAGGACGCCGACGCTCAGCAGCCAGATCGCCACGATCGGCCCGAGCACCCGGCCGGTGGGCAGCTGGAGCCGCCAGATCCGGCGTCCGGTGTACGCGAGGGCGTTGCGGTTGGCGGCCAGATACGCGGCGAAGAACAGGGCGAGCAGGATCTTGGCGAGTTCGGCCGGCTGGAAGGAGAACCCGGCGACCCTGATCCAGATCTTGGCGCCGTTGATCGCGGGGAACAGGATCGGGACGAGCATGAGGACGAGCGCGGCGGCCATCGAGAGGTAGGCGTACCGCTGGAGGACACGGTGGTCGCGCAGCACCAGGACGACGACGAGGAACAGGACGACCCCGAGCGTCGACCACACCAACTGGGCCGGGGCCGCCCGGCTGCCCGGGGTCGCGAGGTCGAGCCGGTAGATGAGCACCAGGCCGAGGCCGTTGAGCAGCACCGCGATCGGCAGCAGCAGGGGATCGGCGTACGGCGCGCGGAAGCGGACCACGAGATGGGTGATGAGGGCGAGCAGGCCGAGTCCGGCGGCGTAGCGCGTGGCGTCGTGCGGGACGGAGCCGGTGCGGGCGAGCCCGACGTTCACATAGCCGAGCACCACGACGAGGACGGCACCGACGAGCAGCGAGAGTTCGACGCCCCGCCGCTTGGGGAGGCGCAGCTCGGGCGGTGGGGCGTCCGCCGCCGGCGGTGCGGTCATGGCACGCAACGTAGCAAGCCGAGGCCATATGTCCGTGTATGTCGTGCGGTGCCGGGCGGTCGGGCGGCGCCGGTGCTGCGGCCGCCTGGCCCGTCCGGGTGACGGGGGCTCCGAAGAGCCGCCCGCACACGTCCGGTTCGCGTCCGCCGGGCCCTGTCGTCCCGGGGGGTCAGCACCAGCGCGGTACGGCCCCGATGTTGTCGATGTAGTAGGCCGAACCCCACGCCCAGGTGCCGTCGGTCAGCAGGTACCAGCGGTCGTTCCCGTTGACCCGGTCGCCGCCGGTCTTGCAGAAGATGTGCACGATCGAGCCGTACGGCGCCTTGCCGACGATCCGGCTGCCGCGGGTCGGCCGGTCCCGCAGGAGCAGGCCGGACTTGGCGGTGACGCGGCCCTTGTACTCGTTGTGCGCGGCCTCCTCGGCAGCGGCGGGCGCCGCCGAGGCGAGGACGGCCACGGCTCCGGTGGCCACGCAGAGACCGAGGGCGGCAAGAGGGGAACGCAGGGACATGGTGCCTCCTGGAACGGGGCGGGGCCGCGGGTGAGCGACCCTCAGTTCGCCTGGCTCACACTAAATTCGCCGCTTCGACATCGCAAAGCGTGACGAGTCGTCACGCGCCGTACGGGGCAGTGGTCGTCACGTGCCGCGCGGGGCGGCGGCCGTCATGCGCCGTGCGGGGCGGGATCGGCACCGGGCACCTCGAAGCTGACGTACTCCGGGAGTTCGAGCCGGGCCACCGCGCCGCCGTCCGGGGCGTTGTGGAAGGTCAGCTCCGCGCCGATGACGGCCGCCTGGCCCACCGCGATGGTCAGGCCGAGGCCGTGGCCCTTGCTTCCGGCGTCCGTGCGGAAGCGCTGCGGGCCGTGGTCGAGGAGGTAGTCCGGATAGCCGCTGCCGTGGTCGCGAACGGTGACGACCGGCCCGTGCACGGTCAGCTCCACCGGAGCCCTGCCGTGCTTGTGGGCGTTGGCGAGCAGATTGCCGAGGACCCGTTCGAGGCGGCGCTTGTCGGTCTCGACGCAGGCGTCCCGCACCACCGTCACGGTGGTGTCCGCCTCGGCGGTGCCCGAGGCCACGGAGGCGCGCACCAGCCGCTCGACCACCGGGGCCAGCTCCTGGAGGTCGAGGTTCACCGTCTCGCTGCCCGCGTCGAGCCGGGATATCTCCAGGAGGTCCTCGGTGAGCGAGCGCATCGCCCGGACCCGGTCGCGCACCAGCTCGGCCGGGCGTCCCTCGGGCAGCAGCTCGGCCGCGGCGTGCAGACCGGTGAGCGGGGTGCGCAGCTCGTGGGCCACGTCCGCGGTGAAGCGCTGTTCGCTGAGCAGCTTGCCCTGGAGCGTGGAGGCCATCGTGTCGAGGGCGCCGGCCACCGTGGCCACCTCGTCCTGGGGGCGCGAGGGATCCCTGGTGCGCGGGTCGTTGACCCGGGCGTCGAGGTCGCCCGCGTCGATCCGGCGGGCGACGGTCGCCGTCTGGTGCAGCCGCCGGGTGATCCGGGTGACCGCGAAGACACCGACGAGCAGGGTCGCGCCGATGGCGAGGATGGACGAGCCGAGGATGGCCTTGTCGAGCCCGTTGATGGTGCGGGCGCTCTGGGTGTAGTCGATCTCGGCGGCCAGCGCCTTGCCGTCGGCCGGGCCCGCCGCCCACATGGTGGGGCGCCCGTGGTCGTCGTCGACGAGGGTGCCGCGCTTGCCGGAGACGGCGAGCGCGCGCAGCGAAGGGGGCAGCTCGGGAGGGTCGAGTGCGGCCCCGGGCGGCAGCTGCTCGCCCGCCTCGTACATCCGGGTGACGTCGGTCAGCCGGTCGAGCGCCTTGTGGCGGGCCTCGCCCACTGTCTGCCGGGTCACCGACACGTGCACCAGGACGCCGAGCAGCGATGCGAGGGCGCAGCACATCACGGTGATGAACACCGCGGCCTTCCAGGTGAGGGTCGCGGTCCAGGCGGGCAGGCGCAGCCGGGCGGTCCGGGGCAGTTTCATGGTGCGTCCGCCGTGGGGGTGGCCGACGGGCTCGCCGTCGGCGGCTTCTTCTTCGGCGACGGCGCGAGCGGGCCGCCGCCGGGGGGCGCGGGGACCTTGCCGCTCGGCTTGTTGCGCACGATCTCGTCCCGGGTGGGCAGCATCGCCTGCTGGTGGTCGTCCCAGGACCACGCCGTGCGGTACTCGTAGCCCGGCATGCCCGCCGACACCGACCGCAGGATGACATCGCTGCCGGCCAGGTCGACGCTGATGATCTGGTCGACGGTGGACATGATGCGGATCAGACCGCCGTCCTTGGCCGGCATGTAGCAGCGCACCGCCAGATTCTGGTCGGGCATCCGGATGCCCAGGATCAGCTCGTCCCTGCCGTCCCCGGTCAGGTCCCGGTAGTACGGCTTGAGCACCGGGCAGCCGGCCGGCTTCTGTTTGCAGGCACCCAGCTGGCGAACCGTTTCGTCGTAGAGCCCGTCGGCACCGCTGTAGGTGTTGGGGTGCGCCTTCACCTCGGCCTGCACCACCGCGACCGGGTTCAGCTTGCGCACGTCGCCGCCGGGGACCTTGATGCCGGGCACCTGCTCGGTGTCGGTCTGGCCGTAGTCGTTGGGGGTCGCGGTCGCGGGCGGCAGCTCGGGCCACAGGTGGATCGGCCCGATGGCCGTCGGCGTCGCACCCGAACTCTCCAGGTGGCCCGCCCCGCCGCAGCCGGACAGCAGCAACGCACCCACTGCGATCAGCAGGGGTGCCAGAAGGGCTGTGCGGCGGTCGCGGATCAAGGTGCTCCTGTCGTGCGGGAACCCCAGGCTATTTCACCTTCCGCCGGGCCTTCGCCGGAGCCCCGGTGCCCTATTCGGCCTTGACGAGGTCGGCGTAGAAGATGATGTTGGCCGAGCGGTGACCGTCCACGATGGGGCCGCCGCAGGTGATGAGGCGGAGCTCGGGACGATCGGTCTTCCCGTAAACCCTATGCGTGGGGAAGTCCTTTTTCTCGACCTGCTGGGTCTCCCTGATCCTGAACACCGCGGTCGAGCCGTCCGCCCGGCCGACCTCGATCACGTCCCCCACCTTCAGGTCCGCCACGTTCCGCATGAGCGCCGGGCCGTTCGCGGTGTCGTAGTGCGCGACCAGCACGGAGGCGCCCTTCTCGCCGGGCGTGACGCTGCCGGTGTACCAGCCCGCCCGCTCGGCCTCGTCCACCGGCGGCACCTCAAGCTCCTGGTCGGAGTCCACTCCGAGCCGCAGCACCGGGCTCGCGTCGACCTTCGCGGAGGGGATGACGAGCCGCGTCGGCTCGGCCGCCCGCAGGGGTCCGACGACGGCCTCGGCGCGCGCGGTGGCCGCGTTCCGCACCCGCACGTCCGGGGCCTTGGCCACGGGGTCGGGGGTGCAGGCCATGAGACCGCCGCCGACACCGAGAGCGAGTGCGGAGGCGGCCGCGAGGCGGGCGGTACGGGACAGGGTGCTCGTGGTCATGCGTACGACGCTAAAGCCCCGCCATTGCGACATTGCGGAGCATGTGTAACAGCCCGCCGTAGGTCACCGGGCGATGCGGTTACCGCTGCGGCGCGGTGCCGTTCGCGCGGGGTGGGGGCCTACTGCTGGTAGGGGTTCTGGCCCTGCACCTGGCCGGGCCGGGCCGACTGGCCGTACGGCTCCTGCGGAGCGACCGGCGCCGCGAGCAGCCCCTCGGCCTGCTCCTTGGTGATCCGCTGCTCAAGCCCGCAGAAGGTGCACTGCGTACGGAACTTCGTCGAGACCGGGAACAGCGGCACGAAGAACAGCGTGAACTTCGTGACGTACTTGCGGATCGCATGCGCGGCCGGATTGCCACAGCGGCCACACACCAGCGTGAGCATGGCGAGCTGGTGCAGATAGCCGCGGGTGCCGAAGATGATCATTGAGTGGTTCCCCTCCCGGAATTACCGACGTCGTGCCGCGCGCAAGTGTCGTGGCCACGACCGCCCCGCGTCCATCGCGTTGTGACCACGCCCACACGACTTATTGCCCCGCGGCCGCCGGGCTGTTCCCATGGGTCGTGGTGGGGTGATGGGGCATGGCAGGACTACGGGTCACACCGGTACACCGGCACGGGCAGGCGCGACTGTACGTCAGCCTCCCGGACGGCCGCGCCGCCGCCTGGTACGACCGGGACACCGGCCGCGTATCGCTGCTGCTCGACGACCGCAGGGCCGAGGTGCTGGCCGCGCTGCGCCCGTACGTCGTGGGCGAGCCGGCCGTCGGCCCGCCGCCCGTGCCGACCCCCGCCGACCTGGCCCGGCTCTCCCTGCACCCCGACGACGACCTCGCGCCCAACCGGCCCGGTGAGGCGCTGCACGGCGACCTGGAACGGTTCCCCGGCCGCCACCGCCTGAGGGCCGACCCCCGCCGCCGCGAGCTTGCCGCGCAACAGTTGGCCGGGGCCGCGCTCGAACGGCTCGAAGGCGCGGGCTGGCGGGTTCTGCACTCGGTGCCGCTGCCCGGCGAGGCGAGGATCGACCACCTGCTCGTCGGGCCCGCGGGCGTATGCGCCGTGCGCTCCCTCGATGCCCGGCGGCACCGGGTGCGGATCGCCGACCCGCTGGTCGCGGTGGGCAGGGCCGCTCCGCTGCCGCTCCTGCGGGACGCCCGGCACCAGGCCGAACGAGCCTCGCTCGCCCTGGCGGCGGCGGTACGGGCGGTGCTGCTCCTGGTGGATGCGGAACGGGTCGAGCGGGGCCCGGGCGTGGCCCCGGACGTGCGCGTCCTGACGGACCGCGACCTCCCTGAGCTGGCCCGTGCCGGCGGCGTGCTCAAGCCCGCCGACGTGGAGTCCCTGTACTGGGCGGCCCGGGACCGCAGGACCTGGCTGCACGTGTGAACCGGCCCGCTCATCCCGCGGCCCTCGCCAGGGTTCCAGCAGCGGTGTCCGCCCGCGACAAGGCTCCGGTGGCGATGCCGGTCCGCGAAGAAGTTCCGGCGGCGATGTCGAGAACCCGTGCCCGGCTCCGTCCCCGGCGTGAACGCGGCCAGAATGGGCCGCACCCGCACCGAGGAGAGCCACCATGGCCAAGTACCTGCTCCTGAAGCACTACCGCGGCGCCCCGGCTCCGGTGAACGACGTGCCGATGGCCGAGTGGGCGCCGGAGGAGATCTCGGCCCACGTCCAGTACATGAACGAGTTCGCGGCCCGCCTGGAGAAGACCGGGGAGTTCGTCGACAGCCAGGCCCTCGCGCCCGAGGGGACGTTCGTCCGCTACGACGGCGAGGGGCGGCCGCCGGTCACCGACGGCCCGTTCGCCGAGACCAAGGACGTCATCGCGGGCTGGATGGTGATCGACGTCGACAGCTACGAGCGGGCCGTGGAGCTGGCCGGGGAGCTGTCGGCCGCCCCCGGCGCCGGCGGCCGGCCGATCCACGAGTGGCTGGAGCTGCGCCCGTTCCTCGGCGCGCACCCCACCGTCGCGGAGTGAGCTTCCCCGTGGACGAGGCGCTGCTCAGAAGCCTCACACCGGGCGTGCTCGCCGTCCTCGTCCGCCGCGGAGCCGACTTCGCGGCGGCCGAGGACGCGGTGCAGGACGCCCTCGTCGAGGCGGTCCGGGGCTGGCCCGCCGAGCGGCCGCGGGACCCGAAGGGCTGGCTGGTCACCGTCGCCTGGCGCCGCTTCCTCGACGCGACCCGCTCCGACGCGGCCCGGCGCCGGCGTGAGGACCGGGTCGAGGAGGAGCCGGCGCCCGGGCCCGCGCCCGCGTCGGACGACACGCTCCAGCTCTACTTCCTGTGCGCCCACCCGTCCCTCACGCCGTCGTCGGCGGTCGCGCTCACACTGCGCGCGGTCGGAGGCCTGACGACTCGTCAGATCGCTCAGGCGTATCTGGTGCCCGAGGCGACCATGGCGCAGCGCATCAGCCGGGCCAAGCGCACGGTCTCCGGAGTGCGGCTCGACCGGGCCGGCGATGTCGCCACCGTGCTGCGCGTGCTCTACCTGGTCTTCAACGAGGGCTACTCCGGCGATGTCGACCTCGCCGCCGAGGCCATCCGCCTCACCCGGCAGCTCGCCGCCGCGATCGACCACCCCGAGGTGGCGGGGCTGCTCGCGCTGATGCTGCTCCACCACGCCCGCCGCGCCGCCCGGACCGCGCCCGACGGCAGCCTGGTGCCGCTCGCCGAGCAGGACCGCGGGACATGGGACACGCGAGCCATCGCCGAGGGAGTGTGCGTGCTCCAACAGGCGCTCGCCCAAGACCGGTTGGGGGAGTACCAGGCGCAGGCCGCCATCGCGGCCCTGCACGCCGACGCGCTCAGCGCCGGGGAGACCGACTGGGTGCAGATCGTCGAGTGGTACGACGAGCTCGTGCGCCTGACCGGCAGCCCCGTCGTCCGGCTCAACCGCGCGGTGGCCGTGGGCGAGGCCGACGGGCCGCGCGCGGGCCTCGCGGCGCTCGCGGACCTCGACGCCTCGCTGCCCCGCCACACCGCGGTGGCCGCCCACCTCCACGAGCGCGCCGGCGACCTGGCGACGGCGGCACGCCTGTACGCCCGGGCGGCCCACCGGGCACCGAACCTCGCCGAGCGCGACCACCTCACCCGTCAGGCCGCCCGGCTCAACGCCCGCCGCCCCCGCTGACCCGGGCTGGCGCGGCGGCCCGTCCGCGATGGAGGGCTCACCCGTCGGAGCGCACGCGGACGAAACGAGCGCCCTCCTGGCGTCCGGCCGCCTCGCGCAGCTCCACGGGAAGGGGCTCGGTGAGCATGCGGACCAGCCCGTGGTCGGGGTGGTCCGCCCGCTCGCCCAGGCGGTCGCGGATCAGCTCGCCCACCTGCCGGGCCTGGAGCGGGGTCAGGCGGGGCGAGGTCTGCACGGTCCGCTCGTCGGGGAGCCGGACGAGCAGGGACCTCGGGCGCTCCGGCGGGCCGAAGACGCCGAGGAGCGCGCCGTCGCGGGTGTCGGAGTGCCGGATCTTGCGCCAGGCCCGCGTGCCTCCGGGCCGGTAGGGGGAATCGAGGGCCTTCGCCACGATCCCCTCCACTCCCACGGACCGCAGGTCCCGGAACCAGGCGTGGGCGGTGTCCTCGTCCAGGGTGGCGAGGACCCGCTGCACGGGCGGCCCGACCTCCCGCAGTGCCGCCCCCAGCAGCTCCCACCGGTCCCGCAGCGGCAGGGCCCGTACGTCCCGGCCGGGGACGGCGAGGATGTCGAAGGCGATGTAGGACACCGGGACGCCCGACCGCTCGCGATCGCCGTGCGAGCGCAGCAGATCGGTGAAGCTCAGCCGCCCCTCGCGATAGGCGCACAGCTCGCCGTCCAGCACGATCCCGGGCGGCAGACGATCGCGCAGGTGGGCGGCGATCTCCGGGAACTCCCGGGAGAGGTCCCGCCGGGAGCGCGACTGGAGGAAGACCTTGCCGCCGTCGAGTACGAAGGCGAGCGCGCGGAACCCGTCGAGTTTGAGCGAGTACTGGAGGCCCCCGGGTGTGCTGCCGGTCCCGGGGATGTCGTCGGCCGGCCGCGGGCGCATGACGTCGACCGGGGGCCGCAGCGCGACCTCCGCCGGGCCCCGGTCCGCGGTCACGGCAGCCGGCCCGCCGTGTCGGGGTCGGCGAGCGGGGCCAGGAGATCGCCGTCCCGGTCCAGGCGGGGCCCGATGTCGCCGATCAGGAACGTCAGATCGCCCGGGACCGCACAGGACTCGACCTCCGCCCAGGACACCGGCGCCGACACCGCCGGACGCTCCTTGGCGCGCACGGTGTAGGGCGTCGCGGTGGTCTTCGCGGCGGCGTTCTGACTGAAGTCGACGAACACCTTCCCCGGCCGCAGCGCCTTCGCCATCTTGTGCGTGACCAGGCCCGGAAGAGCCGCCTCGGCCTCCTTGGCCAGTGTCTTCGCGTACGCCGAGACCTGCTCGGAGGGCGTCGGATCGAGGGATGCGAGCAGATGCAGCCCCTTGGAGCCCGAGGTCTTGGCGTACGCGGCGATGCCGTCCGCCGCGAGCCGCTCGCGCAGCCACCGCGCCACCGCGCAGCACTCGACGACGCTCGCGGGCTCACCCGGGTCGAGGTCGAGCACCAGGCGGTCCGCGAGCGCCGGGGCGCCGGCCCGCCACTGCGGGGTGTGGAACTCGACCACCAGGTTCGCCGCCCACATCAGGGTCGCGAGGTCGGACACCACCACCTGGCGGGCCGCCTTGTCCTCGGAGCGCGGTACCTCGGCGGTCTTCACCCAGGCGGGGGTGCCCGGCGGAGGATTCTTGGTGAAGAAGCGCTGGCCCCCCGGGCCGTCCGGGAAGCGCAGGAACGACACCGGGCGGTCGTCCAGATGGGCCAGGAGCGGGCCCGCGACCGAGGCGCAGTAGTGCAGCAGCTCGCCCTTGGTGGTGCCGGTGGCCGGGTAGAGCACCTTGTCCAGATTCGAGAGGGCGATCCGCCGCCCCTCCACCTCCGTGATCGGCGTCATACGATGAGACTCCCACGAACCACACCAAATGCACTCCTCGGGGACGAAGAGGAGAAACCGTGCGATCCATCTGGAACGGTGCGATCTCGTTCGGCCTGGTCAGCATTCCGATCAAGGTCGTGAACGCCACCGAGAACCACTCGATCTCCTTCCGCCAGATCCACACCGCGGACGGCGGCCGGGTCCGCTACCGCAAGGTGTGCGAGCTGGACGGCGAGGAGCTGAGCCAGGACGAGATCGGCAAGGCGTACGAGGACGCCGACGGCTCGATGATCCCGATCACCGACGCCGATCTGGCCTCGCTGCCGCTGCCCACCGCCAAGACGATCGAGATCGTCGCGTTCGTGGCGGCCGACACGATCGACCCGCTCCAGATGGACGCCGCGTACTACCTCTCCGCGAACGGGGTGCCCGCGGCGAAGCCGTACACACTGCTGCGCGAGGCCCTCAAGCGCAGCAAGAAGGTGGCGATCGCCAAGTTCGCGCTGCGCGGGCGGGAGCGGCTCGGCATGCTGCGGGTGGTCGACGACGTGATCGCCATGCACGGACTGCTCTGGCCGGACGAGATCCGCGCCTCCGACGAAGCCGCTCCCGAGGCCGACGTGAGCGTCCGCGAGGCCGAACTCGACCTGGCGGACGCCCTGATGGACACCCTCGGCGAGGTCGACATGGAGACCCTGCACGACGACTACCGCACCGCCGTCGAGGAACTCATCGCCGCGAAGGCGGACGGCGCGGTGGCCCCGGCCCCGGAGGCCCCCGCCGCCAAGGGCGGCAAGGTCATCGACCTGATGGCGGCCCTGGAGAACAGCGTCAAGGCCGCGAAGGCCTCGCGCGGCGAGAGCGGGGAGTCCGGCGCACCGGGGGACGGTGACGTCGCCGAGGTCACCGACCTGAGCTCGCGCAAGTCCACCGGCCGCAAGTCGGCGCCCGCGAAGAAGGCGGCGACCAGGACGGCCGCCAAGTCCACGTCCGCGGCGAAGAAGGCCACGGCCGCGAAGACCGCGCCGGGCAACACGAAGACCGCACAGGGCAAGAAGAGCACCGCCTCGAAGTCCGGCACCGCCAAGGCCCCGGCCAAGAAGTCGGCCGCGGCGAGCCCCAAGTCCACCGGCGCGAAGAAGTCCACGGCCACCACCGCCAAGAAGACCGCGGCGAAGAAGACGACCCCCCGGAAGCGGGCCAGCGCCTGACCTTCCCACACGGACGCGCGGCCTCGATTCGGTAACGGAAGGGTTGCGGCGGGCTCGGCGTGGCGAAATGGTTGCCCAAGGGTGTGAAAGGGGTGCGGCCATGGTGCGAAGAACCGGGAAGGGCCACACCCGTACCGAAGAGCGGTCCGGCTCCGACCCCGTGGTGCTCTCCCTGCTGCCGTACGCCGTGATGGCGCTGGTCGTCGTGGCCAACCTGATCGCGGGCCCCACGATCGGCCTGCTGCCGCTCGTCGCGCTCGGACCCGCCTTCGCCGGCCTGGCCGGCGGCTGGCGGCGCACGGTCGTCGTCGGCCTGATCGCGCTGGTCGCCGGGGTGGGGCTCGGCATCTACAGCGAGCTCTTCGAGGAGCGCCGCGGCTTCGCCTCGCTCGCCGCCGTCGCGGGGGTCACCGCGGTGGCCGCCGTCGGCAGCGTGATGCGCCGGCGCCGGGAGGCCGAACTCGCCGGCATGCGTTCCATCGCCGAGGTCGCCCAACGCGTGCTGCTGCGCCCGGTGCCGCGCAGCGCCGGGCATCTGCGCGCGGCCGTCTCGTACACCTCGGCGGTCGCGGAGGCGCGGATCGGCGGGGACCTGTACGAGGTGGTCTCGGCGCCCGGCGGGGTGCGCGTGATCATCGGGGACGTGCAGGGCAAGGGGCTCGAATCGGTGGAGACGGCGGCGGTGGTGCTCGGCGCGTTCCGCGAGGCAGCCCACGACGAGCCCGACCTCAAGGGCGTCGGTGTACGCATCGAGCGGGCGGCGGGGCGGACCTTGCAGGGCGAGAAGTTCGTCACCGCGATCATCGCGGAGCTCGACCCCGCGAACGGGGCGGTGTTCCTCAACTACGGCCATCCGCCACCCCTGTTGGTGCGGGCGGACGGCTCGGTGTCCTTCCCCGAACCCGCCGAGTACGCCCTCCCGCTCGGCCTCGGCCTCGGCTCCGGCGAGGGCCCCCAGCCTTTCCAGGTCGCCTTCGCCCCCGGCGACCAGCTCCTCCTGTACACCGACGGCGTCACCGAGGCCCGCGACCGCGACGGTGCGTTCTACCCCCTGGGAGCCCGCACCCCCCTCCTGAAGGACCCCGACCCCGAGGCCGCGCTGGAGGCCCTGCGCCGTGACCTCATCCTCCACACCGAGGGGCCGCTGCACGACGACGCGGCGATGCTGCTGCTCCGCCATCGCGAGTGAGGCACGATCGCGAGTGAGGCACGGCCCGCTCGTACGTGCCGGTGGTCCACCTACGGGTGCCGGGCCCTCTGCGGGGCGCGTCCGCGACTGCTCGATGCCGGTCCGCCCGGAACCCGCCCGGAACCCGCCCGGAATCCGCCCGGAAGGGGCGCGAGGAACTGCGCCATCAGCCCGCGGCGGGATCCGCCGGCCCCGAGCCGGCCCCGACAGGGTCCTGCCCCGAGCCGGCCCCGACAGGGTCCTGCCCCGAGCCGGCCCCGACAGGTGCGCGGGAGAGCCCAGCCCTCGTGGCGGTCAGGGGCCGGCGATCTCCTTGAGCCGCGCGGTGACGGCCGCGACAAACACGTCCGCCTCCGCCTCGGTGATCTCCACATGGTCGACCTCGTTGTGGCCGAGGTCGTAGCGCCGAAGGTATTCCGTCGCCTCCCAGCGGAGCTTGCGGGTGAACGCCTCGTCGTAGGAGATCCCGTCGAGGAAGCGCCGTCGCACCACGCCGCGCGGGTTGTCGCGCGGATGGCCGCCGTCGATCTTCGCGTAGTACGTGACGCCCGGCGCGTCCGGGTCGATCACCCGCACATCGGCGCCCCGGCCGTTCAGCCACAACTCCATGGCCCGGCCGCCGACTTCGACGCACCGGCCGTCGCTCTCCACGCTCATCGGCCCGTACACCGACCCCGACAGGCCCTGGACGACGGTGAGTTCGTCGACCACCGCCCCGAACGACGTCTCCCTGAGCGAAGCCCCGGTGAGGTCCGCGCCCTGGAACAGGGTGCCGAGCAGCGCCGCACCGTGGAGCCGAGCGCCGCGCAGGGAGGCCTCTCGGGCATCGGTCTCGGACAACTCGGCGCTGCCCAGGTCCGCGCCGTCCAGCTTCGCGCAGCGCAGGGATGCCTCGTCCATGACGGCTTTGACCAGACAAGCCCCGGTCAGGTCGACGCCGTCGAGCACCGCGCCCTCCATGTGAGCCCGGTAGAAGTCGGAGCCCACGAGCACGGCGTCCGTGAGGGCGGGGTCCGAGAGGGCAGGGTCCGAGAGGGGAGGGTCCGTGAGGGCGGCGTCATCCTGGCCGTGCGGGGCCCCTGGATTTCTCCTTGGGCAGGTCATGCGGCTCCTCGTACAAGGTGAGAGGGGGCGGGGGAGTGGACCCGTCCATCGTCGGCCGTCATCGTCGGGGGTCTCCAGCCCCCGACGCGTGACAGCCCGGTTGCCGGCTGAACTCAGCCCAACTCAGCTCAGCCGTGCATGGGCGTACGCGACCATCGCGTCTCGCAGGTACTCGGCCAGGCCCTCGGCGACGCTGTCGTAATTGGCGCGCATCTGCGGATCCTCGACGTAGGTCTGGCCCAGGCCCTCGTACGCGACCGCGTTCGGCGTCCAGAAGCGGCAGACGCCCCGGTAGTGGTCGTCCATCTCCGCCTGCACCGCAGGGGCGCCGACGGGAGTGCCGGCCACCATGAACTCCGCGATACGGATCATCTGCGCCGTCACCTCGCGCTGCCACCGCTCGGTGTCCTCGGCGGTCATCGCGTCGACGGCCTGCCGGGACTGCTCCCACGCCTTGGGCCACCGCTCGCGGACCTTCTCGTTCTCCTCGGCCGACGGCTCGAACCCGTCGAACAGGTTCTCCGGCCGATTGATCTTCGTCATGCCGTCGCTCTCCTCTGCTTCTTCCAGTTCGGCGATGGTGCGGCCGACCGTGCCTGCCAAGGTGCCGAGCCGGTCCCGCTCCGCGAGCAGCCTTCGATGATGCTCGCGGAGTACGGACACACGGTCGACCTGGCTGTCGAGCACCGCCCGGATCTCGCGCAGGCCCAGGTCGAGCTCGCGCATCAGCAGGATCTGTTGCAGCCGCAGCAGATCGGCCTCTTCGTAGTGGCGGTGCCCGTTGCTCCCGATCCAGGCGGGCGGCAGCAGGCCGATCTCGTCGTAGTGGCGCAGGGTCCGCGACGTCACCCCGGACATCCGGGCCACCTCCGCGATCGACCAGGCCATGGCCGTGCCTCCCCTCGCCGGGCCGGAGTCCGTCCCCGGCCACACCGAGGACGGTAGGAGTTGACGCGGCGGAAGCCGCAAGCCGCGCGCCAGTGGGCAGGTTCGGCTCGCCTCGGCATGGCGGGCCCGGCCCGTCTCGGCCCAGTGCGGTCTCGCTCGGCTCGCGGGCGCCCTTTGGCGAGGGGCTCCCGGGGACCGTAGGAAGCCGGGGACGGGGCGGACGCAGACCCCCTGGAACCTCGTGTAATGTTCTCCGAGTTGTCGCGCAGCCGGGACGGTTCCGCGCCGACCATCCGCCGCAGATTCTGCGGCATTCCCAACTCAGTACGACCCCCGACCGGGGTGAATTCGGCATGCCGAATTCCATTCGGTCGGACCGGGGACTCGATTACGAATCACCGGAAGGATCCGCTAGAGTTCGGGACGTCGAAACGGCCCAACAGCCGGGAAGACAACCCGATTTCGACCGGGAATCAGGACCGAAAGGATCTGATAGAGTCGGAGCCGCCGGAAAGGGAAACCCCGAGAGGGAGAACCTGAAAGGCACCGAGGAAATCGGACACGAAAGAGTCTGATAGAGTCGGGAACACGAAATACCGAAGGGAAGCGCCCGGAG
>NZ_JBIAGW010000031.1:0-51182 GCF_042869955.1 Streptomyces sp. NPDC006691 | reverse complement strand
GGGGGGGGGGGGGGGGCGGGCCGCGCGCGGGGGGGGGCGGGGGGGCGCCCGCCCCCGCGGGGGGGGGGGGGGGGGGGGGGGGGGGCGGCGGGGGGGGGGGGGGGGGGGGGGGGGGCCCCCCCCCCCCCGCCGCACAGCACCACCGTCATCCATGACATCGACGCCGTCAGGCCAGTGATCGGCGACGAGACCTCCTTGCCCGAGGCATTCGATGCCGGTGCTGAACGTCTGACCAGCAGACTGGCCGATCCTCACGACGCCGACCACTGGCGTGCCAAAGCGGGCTGCCTCCCCGGTGGGCCCCTGAGTGTCCGGTTCCGGGCACGTTCGCCCGTACCCGACGGGGCACATTCGTCCGTACCCGACGGGGCACGTTCGCCCGTACCCGACGGGGCAGTTCACGTGTATACCGATGCCGTGCGCGCGTACCTGATGACCAACGCCATCCACGCGTCCAACATTCCTCGCCGGATTCGCCAGGACGACCGTGCTCCTTGGCTACCCGTCAGCGGCATGCCGGCGCCGGCACCTCAGTCATCGGGTGGTTCTGACGGGTGCACTGTTCCGCCCGCGCGGTCGACCGCTGAGTTCGGCGTCGAGTGTCTCCTGAGCGGCACGCATGACCTCGGCGTACACGGGATCCTGAAGCCGCTTCCACATGTCGCCCTCAGAGACCTCCTCGATGCGGCTGACTACCCACCAGATGTTGCCGAAGGGGTCCTTGACGCGTCCTCCACGCTGCCCGAAGGCGTCGTTGGCCAAAGCGGTGACAACATGGCCGCCGGCCTCCACGGCTCGCGAGAACGCCTCGTCCGCGTCGGCGACGAACACGCGCAGCAGGCTCGGCATGGACGGCCAGTCCGCGTGCCGGTCGAAGGCCAACACGACCGTGTCACCGACCCGGATCTCACCGTGCCCGATCAAGCCGTCCTCGGTCTGCACCCGCCCGAGCTCCTCGCCCCCGAACACCTGGGCTACGAAGTCGAGGAAGGCCCCCGTATCGTCCGTAACGACCCAAGGCGCAACGGTGGTGTAGCCCTCCGGCGCTACGGCGGCCTGCTCAATCATCACAGTCTCCTTTCACTGGTATTGGCGACGGACAGCCACGATAGGCAGGAGCTGGGTCAGTTCCTGTCCTGGACAGCGGTGAGCCTGGGCCACGGTCCGTGCCACCTCGTTGAGTTGCTCGCAGACCTGGCTCAGCACTCGGCGCCGCATCGTCGTGCTCGAAGACCTATGCGCCGCTGGCGTCAACAGGCCCAGGTGGTCTGCCCCAAGTGGTCTGCTCCGTAGGCGAGATGGCCCTCTGTCGAGCTTCGCACCCCGTGCGAACCATCGGTGGCGCGGAATTCAAGCGCGCGCGTTGATCTGGGCCGCAGTGATGTCCGCGAGCCGTTGTGCGGTGTTGAAGTGAGGGGTGAGCCGGGTCTTGGTCAGGGCGAAGGAGACGTTGGTGGCCGGGTCGGCGTAGACGTAACTGCCGCCTCCACCGACCCAGCCGAACGTGGTGGAGGCTTCCTGTCGCTGCTCACCGATGCGCCCAAGGGGATAGCCCATGGCCAGTCTCGCATGGTTGCCGAAGACCTGGTCGGTGCCTTCGAAAGCCACCGCTGCCAGCTCGTCCAGCTGCTGTGAGCCGATGAGGCGGCCGTCGAGAACGGCCGCGTTCATGGCGGCGGCTGCCCGCGCGGTGAAGGTACCGACCGACGGAATGTCTGCCCGCAGGATCTGGGGGCTGTTGCCCATGGCCGCGCTCGGTCGCATCTCCCAGGGCGCGAGCACAGCGTCCCCTGGCGGGGTGGCCGGCGGGGGTGTGGCGTCCTCCAGCCGGGCGAGACGGCTCAGGTCGGCTCGGGGCACCCCGAAATACAGCTCACCCTCGATCCCCAGGGGCACGGTGACCCACTCGCGCAGGAGCTGCCGCATCGGTTTGCCGGTGGCCCGGCGTGCGAGTTCGCCGACCAGGAAGCCGAAGGTGTACGCGTGGTATCCGGTCTTGGTCCCGGGGTACCACTGCGGCTCGGCGTCGGCGATCGCGGCACAGACCCGTGGCCAGTCGGTGAGATCGTCGGGGCCGATGCATCGGGGCATGGCCGGTACACCGACGGAGTGTGTGAGCAGGTGCCGGAGAGTCGCGGTCTCCTTACCGTGGGCACCGAACTCCGGCCACAGATCAACCAGGGGTGTGTTGTATCCGACCGCCCCGGTTTTCACGAGCAGGTGAGCGATCAGTGACGTCACGACCTTGGCCGCGGAGAAGCTGAAGAACGGGGTCTGCGAAGACACCCCGCGCCTGCTTCGGGTGTCGGCGAGACCGGCGACGGCGTCGGCGACAAGTCCGCCCTCGTGGTAGACGGCGACCTGCAAGCCGGTTTCGGCTCCGCTGCCGACAAGTTCGTCCACGGCGCTCTGGATCTCTTGCTGCAGTGAGAACATGATCGTCACCGATTCGCCCAGGTGTAGCGCGTCTGACTGGACGTCGGCAGTTTGCGGAAGGCGAATCCGACCCTCGGCTCGACTCGATAGAGCCTGACAGCACCAGTGATGACCGCTTCGCCCAATCCGTACCAGGTGCCCTCTGGGTCGGTCAGATGTGGGCCGTACTTCCGCTCGAAATCAGCGGTGGCCCGCTCACGCTCGGGGCGGCCGTCCACGGTGTGTGCGACGCCCTCGATGACGACGTCCACACCGGTCAGAGCATTCGTACCGGTCGTCAGCACACAACGGGGATTGTCCTCAAGATTTCGTGCCTTACGCTCCTGACCGCCCGTGGTGAAGCACATTCCACCCAGACTCCAAGCCGCCAACAGTGGTGTCACATGGGGTCGCCCGTCAGGTCGCACCGTGGACAGCCAGAACACCTCGGCCCCGGTCAACACCGCCAAGGCCGACGCCCACGGCGTTACGCGCGCCCTCGGGGACGAGAAGGGTCCCAGGAAGACATCCGGTTCTCGGTCCGACATGTCGCGTCCTCACTCAGTCAGGTTCAGTCACAGGCACCGGTAAGCCGCTTCCGTCCAGCCGACGCGTGATGCTCTGCGGCAGCCGACGTGGTGATGACCCGCGTGCGCCGAGAAAGTCATCGGTCCCGCGACAGACCATCCCCACGTGCGGCCGTCTCCCCCTTCTCAGGCGGGCCACGCGGCTGATCCAGCAATACCGTCACGCTCTCGGGAGGGGCGATTTCGGGAGGGGCGATTGCGGAGCGCTGCACATCCTGCTAAGCCCTCGCGATGATGTTCCAGCTCGTCGAGTCCGCCCAGGAACGCTGGCGCGCGACCACCGGAGCCCACCTGATGTCCCTGGTCCGTGCGGGCGCCCTGTTCGAGAACGGCGTCCTGGTCGAGCGTTCTGAGAGGATCACAGCATGACCGGCCAACGGCACGCCGCCACCGAATCCCACCGTCCCTTTGCTGAGCCCGTCCCGCTCGACCTGTCCGATCCGGACACTCTGCGTCACCTGTGGGACCTTCAGCGGGCCTCCTACGCGGTCGAAGCCCGGCTCATCAACTTCGACGGCATCCCTCCCCTGCACGAGTCCCTGGAGGAGTTGCGCACATGTGACGAGTCCTTCCTCGGGGTTCGCGACGAGTCGGGACTTGTCGGAGCAGTCGCCTGGACCCGCCTGCCGAACGGTGCTCTGGACATCTGCCGCCTCGTGGTTCATCCCGTCGCGCATCGCCGCGGCATTGCAACGGCCCTTCTCGACGCTCTGGACTCGATCGAGCCCGCGGAACTGACCGTCGTGTCCACCGGAGCCGCAAACCTGCCGGCCATCGCGGTCTATCATCGGCGCGGATTCACAGCTGTCGGCGAGCGCCAGATCGCGCCGGGCGTCATGCTCACGCTGCTGGAACGCAAGAACGCATCAGCACCGCCTCCAATCCACAACTCTTGACGATTGCTCCAGTCGATGGCGCACGTCTCTTCCGCTACCTCGGCCGCCTCGGCCAGGGGCTGGTCGCCGATCTGGACGTAGAACTGGACGTAGAAGTCGTTACCGACGTCGTAGCGGAGCTGGATGGCCGGGGCCGTCGCGCCCGTCGTTGGAGCGCAGACGTCGCCAGCAGATGAGTGCACACCTCAGGACGACAAGATGCCCTGGAAGACCAACCGGTCTGGATGCCCCTTGCCTCCCGGGTGGCGGGTGCCGGGGCCGAGGCTCAGCCTTGGGCGAACCGCGCGGTCAGCGGGGCCGGGCGTAGCGGCGGGCGAGGGCCGTCCGTTCCTCGTCCACCCGGCCCGGCACCGGGCGGCCGTCCCTCTCCCGCCGCGTGGCCAGCGGGGTGAGTATCGGCTCCAGCCCGGGGAGCGGAATCATTTCGCTGCCGCTTCGCTGCACGCTGATGATGAACGTGAGCTGCACCGCTGTGGACGGGCATCCCGTCTGCGTGCTCCAGCGCGTCGGTGACCTTGGTGACCTCGCCGTCCGCGTTGTGCTGCGCATGCGGCAGGGGAGGTTCGGCCGCGGGCGCCGGCCCCCGAGGCTGGGCTCGGGGTGGAGACGCCGAGGGGCCCCGCACGGAACCGGGGGGCCGGGGTTCACGTGCGGGGCCGCGCTCACTTGGTGGGGGCCGTCAGACTCCGGTCAGGGCGTACGAACCCGTGCCGTCCTGCCTGCCGCTGGAATACTGGCGGATCAACTCACCGTCCGCGTACCGGTCATGGCCCATCATGGAGCCGGTGTACTTGTTCTGCAGACCGATCTTCGAGCTGCCGGGTACGTCGCGGTAGATGTAGAACCGCTGGAGGTCGTCCTCCCCGCAGGCGGCCGTTGTCAGGTAGGCCTGCTCCTGGTTGGCGATGGTCGCCGGGATGGTCGCGCATCCGCCGTTGCCCCAGTTCCACAGGGAGGCTTCGATGACACCGTTGTTCTCCGTGACGTTGCACAGGCGCCAGTTGTCCAGGTGGGCGCTGAAGAAGTTGGATTCGCGCAGGCGGATGCCGTCGTTGGTGAGGAGCGGTGCGCTCCAGTTCAGGGGCTTGCCGGGGACGTCGATCCGGTAGACGGCGGATTGGCAGTTCAGGGCTGCCCGCGTTTGGGAGGCCGGGTTCCCGGTGGCCTTCACGCTCTTCTCGGCCCCGGCGGCCGTTTCCTGCCCGGCCTTGGCGGCCTCGGCCTTGGCCGAGGGGGCCGGCCCCGCCGGGTGTTTCGCGGTGGCGACGGGTGAGCCGCAGTCGAGGAGGCCTTGCGCCTTGCGCATGATGCTGTTGGCGGGGACCGTGTCCTCGCAGCGCACCGCGCCTTCTTCGAGGGTGGTGAAGGTGGTGTAGCTGCCGGTGTCGGGGCCCTCGGTCCACTTCAACGCCCAGCTGCCGTCTCCCTGTTGGGTGCGGTTGCAGTTGAGGCTGCCGTAGGTGCCTGTGACCTTCTTGGTTCCCTCGTAGAGTCCGTAGTAGCCGGGCTGGCGGAAGTCCCAGGTGATGGACTTGTTGGTGCTGCTGGTGGTGGTGTAGTTGACCTGGACGTTCAAGCCCAGGCTCGCGCCGACCGTGCCGAGAACCTCGACGGGGAAGCTGCCCTGAATGTTGCCGTTGGCGCCCACGGTGACCGAAAGGGTCTCCTGGACGTTGGTGGAGATCGTCTGGGTACCGGTGGAGCCCTGAGTGACGTACCAGCCCTTGAAGTGGGTGATCGTCGGGGACACTTCGGTGGACTTGATGACCGGATGGCGTGTGCCGAGGTCGGCGGACGTGCAGGCCTCGCCCGCCTTCGGCTGGCTGGCGGCCGTGGCGGGTTTCGGATGCCCTGCGGCGGTGGCGGGACCGGTCGCGGCAGTTATGGCGGCGAGCGTCGACGCAGCGGTCACGGTGAGGGCTACCAGCCCTCTGGTCCAGCGGCCGGAAGATCTTAAGTGGCTCATCATGCCCTTTCCTCGGCCGGGCGGCGTGTTGTCCCAGGCCAGAATTCTGTCCGTTATGCAGTGGAGAGCGGTCGATCGAGACGAACGTAGCGTCGGTGGCGCCGCAGTGACGATGACGGAATCAGCCGGTCCGAGGCGAAACCCATGACCCTGCCCGGTCTGTTACTCAGCCTTGACCTCCGCGAGGTCATCAGAATTTCATTTGCGGAGCTATGCTCCGGCACCCCCGTCGCACAGATGGGGTGTTTGATTCGTGATTCCGCTGCCGTCACCTGGGCGCCAAGCGCCACCAGACCGGCCTTTCCTGATCTGCCGGCGCGGCTGACCGCCATAAGCCGCCAGGATATTCGGCCAACTTGCACATTCTGAAACGGAGCACCTTCGACGGCCGTGGCACCTTGAATGATTGCGTGCCAGCGTGAACGGACCCGTGAACGAGGGGCAGAGCACTGTCAGCGCATTCCCGCGGTCGGCCGGGCCCGAGGACGCGGCGGCCGACACTGGACAGTATCCGTGCGCCGGGTCCGGGCAGTGCAGAGCAAGGCGGGGCAGGGCGGCAGCGACGGGAAACAGTGCGTGGACATTACCCCGCGTGCGGTCGGCGGCGTGGCGGGGCGGCACAACCCCCTTGCCGGGGGCGGCGGTTAGGGTAGGTCTGACGGGTCGGGCACGAAGCCACAGGCGTATGGCCGCAACGGTCAGTGCCGCAGAAGACGTCGGCCCGCTCGTCGAAGCTCGCGGCATCCGCTCGGTTGATCTTCAACTCTCCGCCACGGGATACCGGTCCGCAACCGGAACAGAATCCCGTTGATCATCCTGCGGTAGCACTTCCAACGACCGCCCCGCACAACGTTTTTCGGCAAACACGGTCTCCGCCTGGCCCACTCCGCGTCACGGAGCGCCGTGGTGAACATCAAGGTGACCGCCGGAGTGGTGCGTGCGGCCAGCCCGCAGCAGAGGGACAGAGCTTGAGACATCCGGCGTCGTTGCAGGTCCCAGCATCCCTCGCTGTGCGAGCGGTCGCGCCCGAAGGAGGGATTTCCTCGGGTCGCGCGGCAGGCCCACACCGCATCAGCTCCCCCCTCCGTCGGCGAAGGCCGCGCGTACGACTGAGCAGCGAGTTCCAGGGCACGGGATACACGCGTGCGCCCTACGTGGTCGTCACCGCCGCACCGATACACGGCGAACCGCTGAACTCCCGCTCCGGGGGCGGGCAGAGAGGCCCGGTCGACCGCGACCGCTCTAGGAAAGTCCGCTTGGACGGCCGAGATCGTCCGGGTAACGGTATGCGCCGCCCGGGCCGGCGACGTCATCGGTTTCGTAGCGCATCACGAGGTAGTGCCAGTCGTGGTTCCCGCGGACCATTCTGGCAACATTCTCCACGAACGCCTCGGTAGCAGCGCGAACCGTACTGTCGGCCGGGCTGTCGGCCAGGTCGCGCATCAAGTCCCGCCGTGCGGCGCGGAATTGGACGACGCGTTCGGCAAGGATGAGGGATACGGCCTCCACCGCTTGCTGAGTGGTGCACCCCTGGTCGCGTTCGATGATCGCGATGCTGTTGAACCCTCTCGCCTGGTACCGCTCGCGAGGGACGGAGAAGACGTCATTGAGCATGCCCATGTGCAATGACGCCGCACGACGCAGGCGCAGCATCGAGGGAAGGCGCCGGATCCCCGGTGGGAGGAACGTGCCGAGCGAGGGCTCCATGAAGTCGTAGCACCAGTCCATGCCAAAGCTGAGTTCGCGCCAGTCCTCCCAGTCGGTCATGCCCAGTTGCTCCCGCCGGCCCGCTACGTATTCGTAACGTGACTGGTCGGTGTACGAGAGCAGCAACTCGCAGTAGTGGCGGGAGAACTGGTACAGCCAGTCCCGTGGGCGTCCCCTCCGAGTGTGCTCCCAGACCCGCGCCAACGCCATGGACAGGGAGCTGGTGCCCGGCTGTCCACGGCCGCGCAAGATGGCGACCAGTTCGTCCACACCGCAACGCACCGCCTCGGGATCGCCCTGCACGGCTCCTTCTTCGAGCTGATCGTCGAAGCGGAAGAAGAGGAACATCCACTTCATACCCTCAAGGAGGGTGTCCTGGTCGACGTCGGGCCAGGTGAACGAGCAGGCCAGGTCGATGGAGGAGCGGCGTGCGCGCTCACGCGCGGAAGCGGTGGGGGCCAGGTTCGCCTCTTCGACCCACTTCCACAACTGTCTCGCGACCCTACCGGTATAGGGATTTATGGCCAGAGGGAAGGGACAACAGAAGCTGTTCGGGATCACGATGCTCACGACACCCCACCTGACGGTGCTCACGACGCTCCCAGCGCCGGGCCGGTCCCGCGTCTTGTGTGAGGCGATCTGTCCGCTCGGCAGACCCATCACGCGCTACGGGACGGGCGCACAGGAGCATCGGAAACCGTGAGTGCTCCGGGCAGGAGGTACCGGCGCGTTCTGGAGCTCCCCTGTGACCTGGAACCACTGGCTCCGCCTCGCGCGCGCCCCGGGCGACCGAGCCACCGGCTCACGTCGGCCTGAACGCGCCGCACACCACCGCCCACAGCCGCAGGGAACATCCCTGGGGTGGACGCGACAAGGGGCCGCTTCCTCTTGGGGCCACAGTGATCTGGATACGCAACGGTCCGAGCAGTTCGATGCTCCGGGTCGACGAGCTCGCTCCCCCCTCAAGGCCGTCAGGTCGTGCTCCTGGACATGCCGGCACAGTCGCGTACAAGTCGCATGCAAGAGGTACGAACGACCGTATGGGCCTGCGAGGTCGGGCCGGGTATCTACGGCATCCGCACGCCTCGCGTCCCGCCCGAGAACGGACCGCTGACCGCCCGGTCACGGGCTGACCCGGGGGCGGGGGCGCCGAACGTCACCCTGGCACCGCCCGCCCCGAGCCCTCGGTGAGCCCTATACCGACGCGACGGACGTGTAGTGCGAGGCGTCCCCCGCGATCGAGTAGCTCTCCTTGCCCTCGATGCCGACCGGCACATCACCGGCGACCGTCACACGGTTCAGGCGGCGCGGCAGCCCGTCGTAGTTGTCGATGGCGTAGTGCTGGGTGATCCGGTTGTCGAAGAGGACGAGCTGGTTGGGGGACCAGCGCCAGCGCAGGATGTTCTCGGGCCGCACTACGTACGCCTGGAGCAGATCGAGGATCTTGCGGGACTCGGCGACCGAGAGGCCCACGATCCGCTGCGCGAACCCGCCGATGAACAGGCCGCGTTCACCGGTCAGGGGGTGGACGCGGACCACCGGGTGGGCGGTGCGGAAGTTGATCGAGGTGAACTGGGCGCGCTGTTCGGCCTTCTTGTCGTCGATGTCCTCGTCCGGGACCACATAGTCGTAGTCGTTGGTGTGCTCGGCCCACAGCGTGTCGGCGAACTGACGCAGCGGCTGGGGCAGACTGCGGTACGCGGCGGCCGAGTTGGCGATCAGGGTCTCGCCCCCGTACGGCGGGACGGTGATGCTGCGCAGGGTGCTGGCCTGCGGCGGGTTGAGCACGAAGGTGACGTCGGTGTGCCAGTGGTTGGCGCGTCCGCGCTCGCTGTCCACGGGGAGCACGTTGGGCGCGTCGGCGACGGCGGCCACCGTGGGGTGGGCGGTGGTGAGGTCACCGAAGTGGCGGGCGAAGGCCTGCTGGCCCTCGTCGTCCAGGTCGACGTCGTCGAAGACCAGCGCCTTGTGCTCGTTGAGGGCGGCGCGCAGGGCGGCCACGCTCTCCCCGTCGAGCGGCTCGGCGATGTCGACGCCGGACACCTGGGCGCCGATGTGTGCGGTGACCTTGCGGATCTCGATACCGGACATGTTGAGGGGGTCCCTTCGGTCGTGGGTCAGACCCGGCTGAGGGCCGGGACGGTGTGCTGGTTGGCGGGGCGGGGCAGGCCGTAGCGGTCGCGCAGGGTGCCCCGCGGGCCGTACTCGGTGCGGAACAGGCCACGCGCGCGCAGGATCGGCACGACGTGGTCGACGAAGAGTTCGAGGCCGGACGGCAGCACGGCGGGCATGATGTTGAAGCCGTCGGCGGCGCCCAGGCTGAACCAGCTCTCGATCGCGTCGGCCACTTGCTCGGGCGTGCCGGCGAAGGTGAGATGGCCGCGCCCGCCGCCGAGGCGGCCGATGAGCTGACGGACGGTCAGATGCTCGCGACGGGCGAGTTCCACGACCAGGGTGTAGCGGCTCTTCGCGCCCTCGATGGCGCTCTCCGGCGGCAGTCCGGCCGGGAGTTGGGAGTCCAGCTCAAGGACGCCGGGCTCCAGGTGCAGCAGCCGTTCGAGGCGGTGGAGGCCGTGCTCGTGCACGATGTGGTCCTCCAGGACCTGCTCGTGGTCGCGCGCCTCGGCCTCGGTGGAACCGATGACCGGCACGATCCCGGGCAGGATCTTGAGGTGCTCGGGGTCCCGGCCGGCCTCCCGGGCCCGGCTCTTGAGGTCGGCGTAGAAGGCCTGCGCGTCCCCGAGCGTCTGCTGGGCGGTGAAGACGGCCTCCGCGTACCGGGCCGCGTACTGCTTGCCGTCCTGCGAGGAGCCCGCCTGCACGAGCAGCGGATAACCCTGCGGACTGCGCGGGACGTTGAGCGCACCCTCGACGCTGAAGTACGTCCCCCGGTGGCGCGGTGGGTGGATCTTGCCGTCGTCGCCCCAGACGCCGGCCGCCTTGTCCGCGACGACGACGTCGTCCTCCCAGCTGTCCCAGAGCTTGAGCGCCACGTCCAGGAACTCGGCGGCGCGTTCGTACCGGGTGGCGTGGGCGGGTTCGTCGTCCAGCCCGAAGTTGCGGGCGGCCTCGGCGCCCGCGGTGGTCACGATGTTCCAGCCGGCCCGGCCGCCGCTGATGTGGTCGAGCGAGGCGAACCTGCGGGCAAGGTTGTAGGGCGAGTTGTACGAGGTGGAGGCGGTGGCGATGAGGCCGATGTGCTCGGTCGCCACGGCCAGGGCGGTGAGCAGGGTCAGCGGTTCGAGGACGCCCGCGGGGCGCTGGCCGACATGACTGAACAGGACCGGCCCGTCGGCGAGGAAGAGTGAGTCGAAGGTGCCGCGCTCGGCGGTGCGGGCGAGCTCGCGGTAGTGGTTCAGGTCGACGCTCGCGTGCGGGTCGCTCTCGGGCAGCCGCCAGGACGCCTCGTGGTGCCCGGTGCTCATCAGGAAGGCGTTGAGGTGGAGTTGGCGCCGGGTCACTGGGGGTCCTCCTGGTGCTGGGCTCGATCTGGATAGGTGCGCTCTGCATGGGCTGGATAGGTGCGCTCTGTATGGGCGCGCTCTGGACCGGGGCGCTCTGGACGAGGGCGCTCTGGGTGGGCACGCTCTGGACCGGGGCGCTCGTGGCGTCGTTCCTCGTGTGCGGTCACGCCGAGTGCGGCGAGCAGGCGTTCGCGGTAGTCACCGAGGAGCGGATCGCGGTACGAGCGCGGGTGCGGGCGGTCGATGGTGAGGTCCACACCGATGCGGCCCCGGTCGAGGACCAGGACCCGGTCGGCGAGGACGATGGCTTCGTCCACGTCGTGCGTGACGAGCAGCACGGAGGGCCGGTGGCGCTGCCACAGCTCGCGGAGCAGCACGTGCATCCGGATGCGGGTGAGCGCGTCCAGGGCGCCGAACGGCTCGTCGGCCAGCAGCAGTTCGGGGCGGCGCACCAGCGAGCGGGCCAGTGCGGCGCGTTGTGCCTCACCGCCGGAGAGCTCGTTGGGCCAGGCCCGCTCGCGGCCCGCGAGGCCCACCTCGGCGAGGGCTTCTCGGCCCCGCTCGGCTGCTTCCTTGCCGTCCGTGCCCAGCAGGACGTTGTCGAGGACGCGGCGCCAGGGCAGCAGCCGGGAGTCCTGGAAGACCACCGACACCCGTTCCGGGGCGGCCAGTTCACCGGTGCCGGTGACCTGATGGTCCAGTCCGGCGATGGCGCGCAGCAGGGTGCTCTTGCCGGAGCCGCTGTGGCCGAGCAGGGCCGTGAACTGTCCGGCCGGGATGTCGAGGTCGATGCCGTCGAGCACCGTGCGTCCGTCGAAGGACCGGGTGAGCCCGGTGAGCCGGACCGCCGGGGCCTGGACGGTGGTCAGTTGCTCAGTGTGCGTCGCCATGACAGCACCCTCCGTTCGACGAGACGGACCGCGCTGTCGGAGACGAGGCCGAAGACGCCGTAGATCAGCAGTCCGACGAGGATGATGTCGGTGCGGCCGTAGTTCTGGGCCTGGAACATCAGGTAGCCGAGGCCGCTGGTGGCGTTGATCTGCTCCAGGACGACCAGCGAGAGCCAGGACCCGGTCACCCCGAGCCGGAGCCCCACGAAGAAGCCGGGAAGGGCGCCGGGGACGACGATCTGCCGGATGAAGCGGAGCCTGGACAGGCCCTGGACCTCGGCCAGTTCGACATAGCGGTGGTCGATGCCGGACAGCGCGGCGTGCAGGTTGAGGTAGATCGGGATGTAGACGACGATGGCGATGATCGCGATCTTGAAGGTCTCGCCGATGCCGAGCCAGAGGATGAACAGCGGGATCAGGCCGAGGGTGGGGATCGCCCGGTTGAGCTGGACCGTCCCGTCGATGAGCGCCTCGCCGACCCGGCTGAGCCCGGCCGCGAGGGCGAGGACCACTCCGGCGGTGAGCCCGAGGGCGAAGCCGTAAGCGGCGCGTTCCAGCGAGGTGAGCACATCGGTGGACAGGGTGCCGTCGCTCCACAGCTGCCCGGCGGTGCGCAGCACCGTCCAGGGCGCCGGGATCGCGGCGGGGTCCAGCTGTCCGGCGGCGGACGCGGCGGCCCACACGGCGAGGACGAGCCCGGGGCCGATCAGCCGCGCGGCGGGCAGCCGTTTCCCGGGCGCGAGCGCGCGGCGCCTCGGCCTGCGGACGGGGGCCGCCGATGCGGCCGGCGGGGACACCAAGGGGGTGGTCGCGGTGGTGGTCACGGCCGTCACCTCTGGTACTCGGCCGGGACGGCCTTGGCCGCGAGCCCCTCGAAGCGGCGGTCGAAAAGCGAGTCGACCTGGAACTTCTTCACGAAGCCGCCCTCGGCGAGGAGGTCCGCGGTGTCCTGCTCCCACCGGATCGACTCCTCCCAACTGGGCGGAAACAGCGGCTTGTTGGCGAGCGCGGTGATCGACCGGGCCTGGCCGGGAGTGAGGTTCTGGGTCTTGACGTAGAACTCCTGGTTCCAGACGTCGGGGTGTTCGTACGCCCACACCTGGCCCTTGGCCCAGCGCGGTACGTACGCGGCGACCGCGGCGGCCTTCGCGGGGTCGGCGAGCACGGCGGCCGGCGCCCACAGCAGGTTGAGCAGGTCGACCACGCCGGTCGTGATCGTGTGCGCGCCCTTGGGCCCGTACTGCTTCAGGTAGGCGGGGGCCTGGCTGTTGGCGAGCGGGGCGATGTCGACCTGGCCGGCCTGGAGCGCGGTGAAGAACTGGTTGCTGGTCAGCGGTACGAGCTTCACGTCGTCATGGGTCAACCCGGCCTGTTTCAGGGCCCGTAGCAGGACGACGCCCTGCGCCTGCCCCTGTGAGAAGGCCAGCTTCCTGCCCTTGAAACCCTGGACGTCCTTGATGTCGCTGCCGGGCTTGGTGGCGAAGACGTAGGTCGGCTTGCGGGTGATGTCGATCGCGACGATCTTCGCGTCGTAGCCCTGGAAGTGCGCCTGGATCGGGGGGATCCCCGCGTTGTTGGCGACGTCGAGGGACTTGGCGCGGAAGGCGTTGATGACATCGGGGCCGGCTCCGGTGTTCACCCAGTCCGACACGGTGAACGGCAGGTCGTCCAACCCGGCCAGTTTGAACTGGAGTTGCTGGACGCCCTGGTACGAGGCGATCTTCAGACGGGTGCCGGCCGGGACGGCGGTGGACAACGGGGCCGACGCGGCCTTCTTGGTCACGGTGTCGGCCTGGGCGCCCGCACAGCCGCTGAGACCGGCAGCGGCGGCGACGCCCAGCAGGGAGGACAGGAACAGCCGCCGGTCGACACCGGGCACGGCTGGGGGCACTGGTGGCATGGCAGGACTCCGTGATGGCAGCGTGATGACAGGAGGAAGAGAAAGGCGCGCGCAATTGCGCGCGGGCAGGGCAGGGCCGGAAAATGCGGAATGGAAAACACGTCGGCGAAATCCGGACGTGTCGCGGAAGTGAAATGCGGCGCACGCCGTCAGCGGGCCAAGAGGCCAGGGCGCCCGAATGCCGACGGCGGGTCAGGACACTGCCGGACGCCGGCGCGCGGGTGACCGTGGACGTCGTCAGCGCGCTCAATCGCCTTCCGCGACGCGTCAATTCACCGATAGGTCAGCGACAGGGACTTCGGGACGTCAGCGACAGAGGCTTCGAGTGCGGCTGCGCGCGCGGCGGCACATCAGCAACACAGGGTGCGGCCGATCCGCATCAGGTCGATGACCCGGCACCTGGTCAGCAGAACCGGTCGGCAGGGCGTCGGCGCGGCACCGGCGCTCCGGTCGCGGACCTGCCGCGACCGGATAGCCACCGGGGAGAATTCCTGCGCGCTGCTCATGCCGAGAATCCTCGCTTCCGCCCACAATCCCTGTCAACATTCGGAGTTTCTGAATTAATTCGGCTCCATGGTTCTCCTGGCGGGCTTCGCGACCCTCCCCCTCGACGCCTCCGGTACGCCCAGCGGATCCCGGTACAGGACGTCGAGCGCCACCGAACCCCCGGCCACGGCGAGGACGGAATCCGGGAAGCTGCTCGGCACGACCAGCGCGTCCCGGCGCCCCACCGCATCGCGCAGCGCGGTGCGGCAGTCCTGCCGGTACATGACGCCGATCTCGGTGACGACGACGGTCTCCGGGTTGAGGACGTCCAGCAGCAGCCTGGCCGCCTGTCCGACCATCCTGGCCCGCTCCACGAGGAGGCGCACCGCGGCCGGATCCCCGTCGGCCGCCGCCCGCACCACGTGCACCGGATTCGCCGTGCGGATGACCTGGTGTTCGCGGGCCCGTCGGCACAGGGTGCGTTCGCTCAACTCGGCCTGGAGACAACCGGTTCGGCCGCACTCGCACGGTTCCGTACCACCCGCGAGCGGAAGGTGGGCGATGGCGCCCGCCTGCGAACGAGGGCCGTGGTGCACCTCGTCGTGGGTGGCGAAGGCGGCGTCCACCACGTTGCCGACGAACAGGTGCAGCATGCTCCGGCTCCCGCGGGCCCGCCCGAACAGCCGCTCCGCGTTCACCAACGCCCGCGCGTGGCCGTCGACTTGGACCGGAAGACCGGTGCGCTCACCGATCGTGTCGCGTACGGGTACGTCCCGCCAGCCGAGGAGGGCGTGCTCCACGACGGTCCCGGAATCCCGGTCCACCCAGCCGCCGGCCGCCACCCCGACACCCAGCGGGACACGGTCTTCGGCGTCGGACAGCAGCGCGCCGAGCGCGTCGGCGGCGTTGCCGAGGACGCGGTCGGGCTCGGTGCCCTCGCCATGGCTCAGACGCCGCTCCGCGACCACGCGCCCGCGCAGGTCGAGCAGGGCGACGCTGGTGTACGGCACCGCCACGTGCACCCCGCCGACCACGAACCGGTCGGCGTCCAGATCGACCGGCACATGGGGCCGACCCGCCCCTTTCGGACGCCGGGGTGCCGCGGTCTCCCGGATCAGGCCGAGCGCGTCCAGGCGTGCGCAGTGGTCGGTCACCGACGCCGGGGAGAGGCCGGTCAGGCGGGCGATGGTGCTGCGGGCGACGGGGCCGTGCTCAAGAACGGAACGCAGCACCGCGCTGGCGCTGGTACGGCGCCGGGCACCGTCCGCGGCCCGGCGCGCCGCCGGGATGGTGGATGGGTCGAGCAGGGGAAGGGGGGCCGCTGAACGGGACATGGGGTACTTCCTCGGGGAGCTGGTCCGACACCGCGCCGTCGCGTACTCGGCGGATCCGGGCTCGCTGCTCCCGGCCGCCTCAGTCCGGGCGACAGGTGGCCGTGCCCTGGCGCCGCAGGTCGACATAGCGACGCGACGCGAAGTTCTCAGCCTGCGGAACCATGGCCCGAAGCTAGCAAACCGGGCCGTCGCCGCCTAGAGGCCGCCCACGGTACGGACTCCCCGGACGGACCCCCCCGGACGGACTCCCCCCGCGCCCCGCACACCGGAACGTCGGCCGAACGTCGGCCATCCCGACTTTCGGCCGAAGCCCCCTCCGCCCCCTCCACCCGCTTCGCCCACTCCGCCCCCGCCAGTTAGACGCTCTCACCAAGGTTGTTGACGACCCTTTCGCGTGCTGTTAGAACTTATAACGAACGGCAAGCCATTTCACTCAGAGGATCACGCCATGCCCAGCACCCGCCATGTCCGCACCGCCTTCGTCGCCGTCCCGCTCGCTCTCGCCGCGCTCGGCGCCACCGCGGCGCCCGCCGGGGCAGCCTCCCGGCCCGCCGGCTCCCTGACCTGCCGCGGCGAGGGCGTCGACCCCGACGCCGCCGTCCGCTACCGGACCCAGACCGTGATCCACGCCCCGCTCAGCACCATCTGGAAGCTCCAGACCGAGGTGGGGCGCTGGCCCTCCTGGCAGTCCCCCGTCGCCACGACGGAGCGGCTCTACCACGGCCCCCTGCGCCCGGGCGCGGCCTTCCGGTGGACGACCCCCGTCCCGCCCAACCCCTCAACTCCCGCCACCAGCCTGACGATTACCTCGACCGTCCGACAGATCAAGCACAACGCGTGCATCCGCTGGACCGGCCCCGCGGTGGGCGAGGGTCTGCACATCGACGGTGTCCACGTCTGGAACTTCAGCAAGGTCAAGGACGGCGTTCTCGTCCGTACCGAAGAGACGCACACCGGCCCGCAGGTCGATGCCCATGTGCCCGCCGCGACCAAGATCCTCGGCGACGGCCTCGAAGGCTGGCTGCGTGACCTGAAGACCGCGGCGGAGGCTCACCACGGCGGCGGCCGCTCTCGCTGAACCCGGGCCAGGACAGGGCCGCCGCGCCCCTGGGGCACGGCGGCCGAACGGCCGCCGCCTTTCGGCCGCGCGGCACTCCCCCCTGGTGGACCCTGGTGATTCCTCCAGGGCACCGCCCCCCACAGGGCCGTTTTCCGTGTGCTGAACCAGTCGTTTTCAGCCTTCCCCCGGGCTTCACTGGCCTGGATGGCACGGCCGAAGGGCGTTGGGGAGACATGGATCTGAACACGGTGGCGGACGTGCGGGACGCACGGCTTCGCGAGCCCTGGCAGCCGGGGGACGCATGGCTGGGCGGGGGCACCTACCTCTTCTCCGAGCCGCAGCCACATCTGCGGCGCCTGGTGGATCTGAGCCGGATGGGCTGGGAGCCGCTGATCCTCGATCCGGACGGATCCCTGGAGATCGCGGCAACCTGCACCATCGCGCAGCTGTACCGGTTCGGGCGGACGTTCTCCGCCGAGGCCGCTCCCCTGTTCTCGCAGTGCTGCCGGGCCTTCCTCGCCTCGTTCAAGATCTGGAACATGGCGACCGTCGGCGGGAATCTGTGCAACGGGCTGCCGGCCGGGCCCATGATCTCGCTGACCGCGGGACTCGACGGCTCGTGTCTGCTCCAGTCCCAGACCGGCGCGACGCGCAGCGTGAAGGTCGTCGACTTCATCACCGGCGCGGGCCGCAAGGTCCTCCAGGAGGGCGAGCTGTTCCGCTCGGTCACCCTGCCCGCCCGCGCCCTCAACTGCCGTACCGCCTACCGGCAGGCGTCCCTGTACGGGCTCGGCCGCTCGGGCGCCCTGGTCATCGGCACGCTCGACCCGGTCGACGGGTCGATGGCGGTCACGATCAGCGCGGCGACCGTACGGCCGTTCCGGCTCTGGTTCCCGCTGCCCCCGGACCGGGCCGAGCTGCGGCGGGTGATCGAGGCGACCGTCCGCGAGGAGGACTGGTACGACGACATCCACGGACTGCCCGAGTGGCGGCACCACATGGGGCTGCGCCTCGCCGAGGAAGTGCGCAGCGAACTGACTCAGCTCTCCAGGGACGGTGTGCGATGAGCTTCGACATCGAGGTCAACAACCAGCGCTTCGAGGCCGAGCCTCGCGCCGGCCAGTGTCTGCGCACCTATCTGCGCGAACGCGGCTGGTTCGGCGTGAAGAAGGGCTGCGACCAGGGCGACTGCGGGGCCTGCACCGTCCACGTGGACGGCGAACCGGTCCACAGCTGTCTGTACCCGGCGGTACGGGCCGAGGGCCGCAGCGTCACCACGGTCGAGGGGCTCGCCTCGCCGGAAGGCGAACTCCACCCCGTACAACAGAAGTTCCTCGACGCGCAGGGATTCCAGTGCGGCTTCTGCACCGCCGGATTCCTGATGACGACGGCCGCCCTCGAAGCCGAGCGGGGCACCGAGCACGACGACGGCAAACTCGCGGACCTGCCCCGCGCGTTCAAGGGGAACATCTGCCGCTGCACCGGCTACCGCGCCGTCGAGGACGCGGTGCGCGGTGTGCGGCACACCGAACGCCCCTGCGCCGGCAAGGCAGTTGGCAAGAGTCTCGGCGCACCGGCGGGCCCCCAGGTGGTGACCGGCACCGCGCGCTACACCTTCGACGTCGAGGTGCCGGGCCTGCTGCACCTGAAGCTGCTGCGCTCCCCGCACCCGCACGCCCGCATCGTCTCCATCGACACCACCGAGGCGCTGCGCGTACCCGGCGTACACGCCGTCCTCACCCACCACGACGCGCCCGCGACCCTCTACTCCTCGGCCCGCCACGAGCACCCCACCGAGGACCCCGACGACACCCGCGTCCTCGACGACACCGTCCGCTACGTGGGCCAGCGCGTGGCCGCCGTCGTCGCCGACAGCGAACAGGCCGCCGAGGTGGGCTGCCGTCGGGTGGAGGTGGTCTACGAGCAACTCCCGTACGTCGTCGACCCGGAGAAGGCGATGGCCCCGGGCGCCCCGGTGATCCACAAGGGCAAGGGGCCCGAGGTGCGGATCGCCCGCGTGGAGAACAACGTGGCGGGCGAGGTGCACGGCGAGATCGGCTGTGTCGCGGACGGCTTCGCCGAGGCCGACGTGATCTACGAGGAGACCTTCCGCACCCAGCGCGTCCAGCACGCCAGTCTGGAGACCCACGGCTGCGTCGCCTACTTCGAGCCGAAGGAGGACGGCACCGGCGAGCGTCTCACCGTCCGCTCCTCCACCCAGACCCCGTTCCTGACGCGCCGCGCCCTGTGTGCCCTGTACGGCCTGCCCGAGGACGAGGTCCGGGTCGTGGCGGGACGGGTGGGCGGCGGCTTCGGCGGCAAGCAGGAGATGCTGACCGAGGACATCGTGACGCTGGCCGCGCTCAAGCTGCGCCGCCCGGTGAAACTGGAGTACACCCGCGCCGAGCAGTTCTACGGGGCCACCACCCGCCACCCCTTCACCATCGGCATCAAGGTCGGCGCCCGCGCCGACGGCCTCCTGACCGCGATCCAGATGCGTGTGGTCTCCAACACCGGGGCGTACGGCAACCACGGCCCCGCGGTGATGTTCCACAGCGTGGGTGAGTCGTTCGCCGTCTACCGCGCCCCGCACAAGAAGGTGGACGCGTTCTCGGTCTACACCAACGTGGTGCCGGCGGGCGCCTTCCGGGGCTACGGCCTCGGCCAGGTCACCTTCGCCGTCGAGTCGGTGATGGACGAGCTGGCCCGCCGGCTCGGCATCGATCCGCTGGTCTTCCGGGAGAAGAACATCATCGGTCCGGGCGAGCCGATGCACAGCCCGATCGGCGAGGAGGAGGACCTGCACATCGCCTCGTACGGCCTCGACCAGTGCCTGGACGTCGTGCGCAACACGCTGGCAGAGGACGAGAGTTCGGCGAAGGCGCCCGAGGGCTGGCTGGTCGGGCAGGGCACGGCGATGGCGATGATCGCGACCGGTCCGCCCGGCGGGCACTACGCCGACGCCCGGGTCTCGCTGCTCTCCGACGGAACGTACGACATCGCGGTCGGCACGGCCGAGTTCGGCAACGGCACCACCACCGTCCACAAGCAGATCACCGCGGGCGCCCTCAACACCACCGAGGACCGGCTCACCGTCCGGCAGTCCGACACGGACGTCGTCCGCCACGACACCGGCGCCTTCGGCTCGGCCGGCACGGTCGTGGCCGGCAAGGCCGTACTCCTGGCCGCCGGTTCGCTGGCCGAACGGCTGCGGACCTTCGCGGCGCGGCACACCGGGGTGGCCCGCCACCTGTGCGTGCTCGGCGCGGAGGCCGTCGACTGCGCGGGCCGTGTGGTGACGCTCAAGGAGCTGCACGAGGCGGCCGTCGCGGCGGGCGCCGAGGAGGAGATCGCCGCCGACGGCCACTGGGGCGGCTCACCCCGCTCGGTCGCCTTCAACGCCCAGTGGTTCCGGCTCGCCGTGGACCCCGGCTCCGGCGAGATCCGCATCCTGCGCAGTGTGCACGCCGCCGACGCCGGCAAGGTCATGAACCCGATGCAGTGCCGGGGCCAGGTCGAGGGCGGTGTCGCCCAGGCGCTCGGCGCCACCCTCTTCGAGAACGTGCGCGTCGACGACCGGGGCGAGGTCACCACCGCCGCGTTCCGCCGCTACCGGCTGCCGCAGTACGCGGACGTGCCGCGCACCGAGGTCCACTTCATGGAGACCACCGACGCCATCGGGCCGCTCGGCGCCAAGTCGATGAGCGAGAGCCCGTTCAACCCGGTGGGCCCCGCCTTCGCCAACGCGCTGCGCGACGCCACCGGCATCCGGTTCACCGAGCTGCCGGTCACCCGGGACCGCGTCTGGCTCGCCATGGACCAGCGGCGGCGGGCGATGTCCGAAGGGGCCTCGGCCGGCACCTGATCACCACCGGCCGACCGTTGCGGGCGGCGCTACTCGTCCTCCTGGTACGAGTGGCGCTGCTCCGTCCAGGGGTCGGCCAGATTGTGATAGCCCCGCTCCTCCCAGAACCCACGCCGGTCCCGGGTCATGTACTCGATGGCCCGCAGCCACTTCGGCCCCTTGTAGCCGTACAGATGGGGTACGACGAGACGCAGCGGAAAGCCGTGCTCCACGGTGAGGGGCTCGCCGTTGTGGTGGGTGGCCATCAGGGTCCGCTCCGAAGCGAAGTCGGCGAGCCGCAGATTGGCGTTGTATCCGTACTCCGCCCAGGCCATGACGTGGGTGACCCGCGGGTCGGGCGGCGCGAGCTCCAGCAGGACGGACGCGGGTACGCCGTAGAACTCGTGGCCCAGCGTCGTGGTGCCCGAAGCGCAGTGCAGGTCCGTGGTGACCGTGGCCGCGCGCAGGGCCATGACCTCGTCGAAGCTCCAGGTGTACTTCTCCCCCGTGGCGGTGGACCCGAAGACCTGGAGGTTCCAGCGCTCGGCACGGAATCGGGGCACCGGCCCGTAGTGCGAAACCGGCCACCCCTTCACCACCCGCTGCCCCGGCGGAACGGGCCGCCCTCCCGCGGGAACCGGCCCCCGCTCCGGCGGAACGGGCCCCTGCCCCGGGGGGACGTATTCACTGCCCGTCACGCGACTCACCCTTCTTCTGCACCCGCAACAGCAAGATCAAAACACCCACTTGCCTCGCAAATGCTACCCCGTACGCCATGATCCCCTCTTGGATGATTGACCGTACCCATACCGGCCATACGGGCCTGTTTCTGTGTCCTGCTCCAGTAGCCCGCCCCCGGTGGCCCTTGCTTCACTTGGGGCACCGGGACGGGGCGGTTGAGTGGCTCTCGCCGCCGCGGGACACCCGGCAGGAGGCCCCACGCCGTTCGCGGTTCGGCGAGGGGCCTCCTAAGGATTCCCCGCAGGGATCCCTCCGGCACCCACAGGGATTTCGTCGGCATCCGTAGGGATTTCTCCAGCCACCAGCCCCGGCGGGACACGGCATCTCAGCACCAGAGATGGTCTGGCATATGCGCATCGAGTGGGCGCATCCTTGCGTAGATGCCAACCGGTGTGGCCGGAAGGGCTCGTAGGTGAGGAGTGCGCGATGGCCGTGGTCGTCATGCAGCAGGCGTCCGCCGAGACCCCCGCGGCGGTGAGCGGGGCGATCGGCGCGGCAGGTCTCACCGTCCGTCGCGTGCCGCTCGGGGAAGGCACGACCGGGCCGCTCGGACTCGGTGACGTGGAGGGCCTGATCCTGCTGGACGCCCCCGGCCCGGCCGACACCGTCACACCGGCCCTGGTGCGGGCGGCACTCGCCGCGCAGGTGCCGGTCCTGGCCCTGGGCGGCGGCGCCGAGCTGCTGGCCGACTCCGCGGTGCGGGCCGCCGCGACGGGCGCGCCCCGCGGATGCCCGGAGCCGGCCCCGGCGGCCGTCACCGACCCGCTCTTCGCCGGGCACGAGCCGCCACCCACGGCATTCCGCCTCGGCGGCAGCGCGTGGGGCGTGCGGTCCACCGGGGAGCCGGGGCACCCGCCGGACGCCACCTGCGGTGAGACGATGGCCCAACTCCTCGGCCGCTTCGCCGAGTTGGCGGCTTTCCGGGCCGAACACACCACCACCAGGACCTTCTTCACCCAGCGGGCCGACGCATGGGAGGAGCGCTTCGCCTACCAGGCCCCCGCCTATGCCGCCGCCGTCACCCGCATGCGACTGCGGCCCGGCACCACGGCCATGGACCTCGGGTGCGGCACCGGGCGTGCGATGCCCGCCCTGCGGGAGCTGGTCGGACCGCACGGCCGGGTCGTCGGTGTCGACGTGACACCGGCCATGCTCTCCGCCGCCGCCCGGCACGGCCGCACCGAGCACGGTCACCTCCTGGCGGCCGATTGCACCCGGTTGCCCGTGCCGCGCCGTTCCGTGCAGGGCATCTTCTCGGCGGGGCTCCTGGACCACCTGCCCGATCCCCGCGCCGCCCTCACCGAATGGGCCCGCGTCGCCGCTCGCGACTGTGTGCTCCTGCTGTTCCATCCCTCCGGGCGCACCGAGCGTGCGGCCCGGCACGGGCGCCCGCTCGACCCCGCCGACCTGCTCGCCGAGCACAATCTGCGTCCCGCCCTGACCGCGACGGGCTGGCGCCTGGACGAGTACGAGGACGCCTCGGGGCACTTCCTGGCACGGGCGGGACTCGTCGACTGACCGAAGGAGCGAACTCGTCAGGACCGACGGAGAGAACAAGCCGCGACAACCGCACCCCTCCGCTTGTCCCTACCTCCAAAGATCGCCGCGCGAATGCCACCACCGTTGGGCCATCAACCAAGCATCTGCCAGATAATTGTCGAATTTCGGCCGCAGATGCAGGATGGACCCAGACGGTCCGCCGCGGAGGAGGCAAGAGATGGACGACGGGGATCACGGCATTGCCGTGCGTGCCTGGCTGCGGGACATCGCGGTGTTCGCGGGGCCGCTTCCCGAGTTCGAGCCCCAGCAGGCACCGGCCGATCCTACGACCCTGTTCCTGTCCTGGCTCGCGCAGGCCGTGCGGGACGGCTTGCGCGAGCCGCACGCGATGACCCTGTCGACGGTCGACGAGTCGGGCGATCCGGACGCACGCGTCCTGATCCTCAAGGGGGCCGACGCCTTCGGCTGGCAGTTCGCCGGACACGGCTTCAGCCCCAAGGGGCGCCAGCTGACGGTCCATCCGCGGGCCGCGCTCACCTTCTACTGGCCCGAGCACGGGCGGCAGGTCCGGCTGCGCGGAGCGGTTGCGCCCGGATCCCCGAAGGACAACGCGCCCGACTTCCTGGGCCGCTCGACGACCGCCCGCGCCGAGTCGCTGCTCGGCCGCCAGAGCCAGTACCTGGCGGACACCGCCGAACGCGACCAGGCTCTGGAGAAGTCCCTCGCCCTGGTCGAGAGCGAGCCGGCGCTGGTCGACTCCGCCTGGACGCTCTACACCCTCGCCGCGACGGAGGTGGAGTTCTGGCAGGCGGCCAAGAGCCGCGTCCACACCAGGCTGCGGTACGAGCGGACCGAGCGGGGCTGGGAACGCTTCCAGCTCTGGTCGTAGCACCCCTGCCGGTCCCCCGCTCCCGCCCGGCACAACCGATGGGCGCGCGGGACCCCTTCCACGGTTCCTGCTCACGAAGCGAGGCAAACCCATGACCACACGCACCGAGGACGGCAGCGCCGGAGACGTCGACTACGGCGCCATCGGCTCCGGATACGCCTCCTACCGCCGCCCCGACGAGCGGATCGCCCGGCGCATCGCCGAGGCGCTCGGCGACGCCCGGACCGTCCTCAACGTCGGCGCCGGCGCGGGCTCCTACGAGAACGCGGCGCAGGCCGTGACGGCGGTCGAGCCGTCGGAGTCGATGCGTGCCCAGCGGCCCGCCCGCCTCGTGCGCGCCATAGACGCCGTCGCCGAGAACCTGCCGTTCACGGATGGGGAGTTCGACGGGGCGATGACGCTGTTCAGCGTGCACCAGTGGTCGGACGTGCGGGCCGGGCTGCGCGAGATGCGGCGGGTGGCCCGCGGCCCCGTGGTCGTCCTCACCTGCGATCCGGCCCTGGTACGGGACTTCTGGCTGTACCGGTACGCGCCCGAGGTCCTGGACACCGAGGCCCGGCGCTACCCGGCCGTCGAGGAGGTGGTCACCGCGCTCGGCGGCGACTGCACCGTCGAGAACGTGCCCATTCCGCTGGACTGCACGGACGGCTTCAACGAGGCCTACTACGGCCGTCCGGAGAGGCTGCTCGACCCGGCCGCCCGCCAGGCCTGCTCCGCCTGGAGCTTCGTCGACGACCTGGCCCGCGAGCGCTTCGACACCGCCCTGCGCCGCGACCTGGCCTCCGGCGCGTGGGACGAGGAGTTCGGCCATTTGCGCGACCAGCCGGTCTACGAGGGCTCGCTGGTGATCGTGCGGGCCATGCCGTAAGCGCCGTACGAGGACAGCGGACGCTCGGCGGCTCGTGCACGGGGCTGCTCGACCCGGCGTGAGCGGCGGCCCCGCGCCGAGGGTCCGGCCTGCTACTTGTTCGGCCCCCGCAGCCGCCCGAACGCCTTCGTCAGCCCGCTCAGCGGCGAGGCCTCAGCCTTGTCCGGCCTCGGGCCCGGCAGCCGGGGAGCGTCCACGCCGGGCGCCTCGGCCAGGGCGGCGTGGGCCGCCTCCGCCGCCTCGCGGTAGAGGTCGCGCTGGTGGGTCATGGCGTCCAGCGCCTCGGCGTACTGGGCGACCATGGCCTGGGCGTGGGCCAGCTCCTCGTGCGGGTCGAGCAGGTGCCAGCCCCTGCGCAGACGGGTCAGCGCCTGCTCCGCGTCCGCCGTGAGGATCTGCGGCATGGCCGCGAACTCCCGGATCCTGTCGAGGAGTTCGGTCGGTTCCGAACCGTCGAGGAAGACGCTGCGCACCGTGAAGCGGTCCGCGTCGTACCACGTGCCCGGAGGCACCGTGGGCAGCACGACGCCGCCGCCGCGCGGCATCCGCACGCTCAGCTCGCGCTTCATCGCGTGGTCGGCGATCTGTGCCTGCTCCGGCGTGCCCCGGTGTTCGATCACCCGGTGGCGCAGGCTCGGCGGGAGGAAGGCGGAGATGGGCCGCTGTCCCCGCGCGTCCGGCGTCATCGCCTCGTGCACCACGACGTGGACGTACCAGCTCTGCCGGGTGCACTCCCGCAGCAGGTGGCGCAGCTCGTCGTCGTCCTTCGGCAGGTGGTTCGTGGTCCGCAGCCGCAGGTTCGCCACCGTGTCGTGGTCCCAGTCGATCTGGTCGCTGTCCGGCCAGAACATCGTGGCGGGCGACGGCCAGTGCGCGTCCCAGGCCCGCTCGGCCTCGGCGGCCAGGACCCAGGTCACGCCCTCGTCGGTCTTGCGACGGCTGTCGGGCTCGTACGTGGTCAGCTGTGCGCGCACGGTGACGTCGCCGGACACCCGCCAGCGGGCCTCGAACAGGCGGCGGGCCGACGGGCCGGGGTCGGCGGACTCGTCCCGCGGGTACAGGACGGTGGGGCGCGCCGCCTCGACGGGGTCGAGGTCCAGGAAGTCGTCCAGCACGCCGGCCGCCTTGAGGGCGATCAGGTTGCGCCGGACGTCCCGCTCGGGCTCGGGCCCGAGGTGGCGCCCGCGCCCCAGCCACGCGGTGTCGGGGACGGTGGTCGGGGAGGTGCTGTTCTTGGCCATGGAGTCGTTCTGTGAGTGATCGGGGCCCGACCAGTATGCTCTGTGGCTCCCTCGATGCAAGCGGCCCCGCCTTCCCGGCCGCGGCGCCCTCTCGCGCCTGTCCGCATATACCGGTCATTCCCGTCCGCCCCTACCGGTCGAGTCGGCGTCCGGCGGTCGCCGCGGGAGACCGGGATCGGGGCCGGCGGCCGGGAGGATCCCTTGGACGGGCGAGGCCGGCTGGGCGGGAGAATGCGGAAACCCGGCGGGCCCCCGGATCGATCCGGGGGCCCGCCGGGCGTGTCCTGGTACCTCGTGCGGCGGAGCGCCGTGCCTGCCGCGGCGTCCCGAAGGACGCCGCACGGGGTGCCCGCAAGGGCTCAGCGGCTGTCCGCGGAAGGAATCAGTTCGCGGCCGGTACCCCCGCCGCGGGCACGGCCGCCGGCTTCGGGTTGAGCAGGCGCTCCGCCAACTCGCCGAAGATCAGGCCGAGTCCGCCCCACAGGGTGGCCTGGATGGCCAGCGCGGAGAGCCGGAACCGCCACAGCAAGGTGGCGGGGAAGTCGGCCGGCACCTCGTTGATGACCGGCAGGAACGCGTAAGCGAGGCCGATCACCAGCGCGAAGGCCGCCAGTGCGACGACCGTGGCGTACCAGGTGCCCAGGCGCGGCGCGAGACGCTTGCCCAGAATGGTCGCGGCGATCGCGAGGAGCACGCTGAGCACCATCATCAGGAAGTACAGGGAGGTCCGCTTGCCGATGGTGTCGGGGTCGCCGACCGACGGCGGGTTCGCCGGGTACTTCAGGAACGGCACGACGTACACCGCGAGCAGCGCCGCTCCCGACAGGAGCAGTGCAGTGGCGCGCGCGGAGAAGCGCCCGACCCGGCCGAGCGCGAAGCAGAACGCGAGCGCGGCGATGCCGCCGAAGGCGATCCCGTAGACCAGGACGCCGGTGGCGAGGCCCGCGGTGGACTGGAGGGAGCGGGAGACCAGTTCGACCTCGTGCTCGTGTGCCGGGGCGTGTGCCTCCTCGAAGCCGATGGCGCTGTCCACGCCGGGCTCACCGAGGAAGTACGCCACGACGAGGGCGAGCAGGCCGGCGCCGAGGCCGGCGAGCATGCCCCGCACGAGGAGGTTTCTGACCGTTGCGGAGTTCATGGATGTTCGGCGTCCCTGTCAGTGGCAGGGGAAGCCGAGCAGGTGGCGGGCGTCGTGGACCCACTCGTGGACACCGGCGCCGCTGACCAGGGAGGTGGCGCCCTGTTCGGCGCCGACGAAGTACAGCAGGACCAGCATCAGGATGCCGAAGAAGGCCGCCCAGGGGACGACGGCGCTCAGCGGCAGCTTCGCGGGAAGGGTGGGGGTGGTGGCAGTCGGCTGGGCGACATGCTGCGCCATGGCAGGGGCCTCCTCTGGGAGTTCGCGTCCCATCTCGGTGGTGCACATGACGACGGCTACGGGTCTGACTCCGATCCGCCTCTCCTGGGGCGACTCGTTCACAGTGGCGCGACCGTGCCGGAATTCCACCGGCTTCCGTTCTGACGTCGTCGATATCCAACTGAAGGTACCGCGCGGCCGGGAAGCGGCCAAGACCACGCCACTTGGCGTGATCTTCCTCTCCCGCCGACCGCGAACTCGGGCCCGGAAAGGCCCATTTCGGCCATCGCGGCCCGGATCGGGTCAAGGTGTCGCACGGGGCGCACGGGCGCGGACGTCACCTCGCTGACCTGTGGTCGCTCCGCGGGATGGGCGGTCCGCCACCTGGGTGCCCACCGGGCGGACTCCGCAGGACGAGGGTCGCCCCAGGGCGTTCACGCGTCCGGTCCGGCCGCAAGCCCGGATCCTGCGCACAGGACGACGGGCCGTGACGCGTTTCTGACGCCTCGGCGCGAAGCGAGCGCGCGACAAAGGGCGGGACACGCACGGTCCGGGCGGCCGCTCTACCTCCCCCAACTGCGCGAACGGCCTGGCTTCAGGCCTGCGCGCGCCACCTCCGACGCCCCGTACGAGAGCCGACGGCAGGTCCGGACGGAACGTTCAGCCTGACCGAATCCCGACGGTACGTGGGCAAACATCGCGAAGGCGCGATCATCGTATCGAGTTAATGTCCCCGGCTTCCCTTGGTCCGGGGGGCGAACCGGCCGTTAGTGTCCTTCTGGTCCCGGACGGAATCCGTTCGTATACCCCTTTCGTACCTCTTGCCCCGTGCATCCGCATGCCCGCTGCCGCCCCCCGACCGAGGAGAGCTCGCCCGATGACTGTTGATTCGCGCCCGGACACTCGGCTGGAGCCGCCACGGCAGTCCCTGGGCACGGCGGCCGCGCGCAACCTCGCCACCACCACCAAGTCCGCCCCGCAGATGCAGGAGATCAGCGACCGCTGGCTGCTGCGGATGCTGCCGTGGGTCGAGACCAAGGGCGGGGTCTACCGGGTCAACCGGCGCCTCACCCACACCGTCGGCGACGGCCGGGTGGAGTTCGTCCAGGACGGCGCCGCGGTCCGGGTGATCCCGCGCGAGCTGGGTGAACTGGCGCTGCTGCGCGGCTTCGACGACGTGGAGGTGCTCACCGCCCTCGCCGATCGCTGCGTCCAGCGGGACTTCTCGGCCGGCGAGACGCTGGTGGAGGAGGGCACCCCGGCGGACCGCCTGCATCTGATCGCCCACGGCCGCATCGGCCAGACCTCGGTCGGCGGGTACGGCGACGAGCTGTCCTTCGATGTACTCGGCGACGGCGACCACTTCGGCGAGCACGCCCTGCTGGACGAGGACGCCCGCTGGAAGCACACCGCGACCGCCGAGACCTCGGGCACCCTGCTCACGCTCTCCCGCGCCGACTTCGCGGGAGTGCGCTCCTCGGCACCGGAGCTGCGGGACCACGTGGAGACGTTCGTCTCGCTCCCCCGCCGACGGCAGAACCACAAGGGCGAGGCCGAGATCGCGATGGCGGCCGGCCACAAGGGCGAGCAGGAGCTGCCGGGCGCGTTCGTCGACTACGAGGCGGCGCCGCGCGAGTACGAGCTCTCGGTCGCGCAGACCGTTCTACGGGTCCACACCAGGGTCGCCGACCTCTACAACGGGCCGATGAACCAGACCAAGGAACAACTCCGGCTCACCATCGAGGCGTTGCGCGAGCGCCAGGAGCACGAGCTCATCAACAACCGGGAGTTCGGACTGCTCCACAACGCCGACTTCAAACAGCGGCTCCAGCCGCGCTCGGGCCCGCCGACCCCGGACGACATGGACGAGTTGCTCTGCCGCCGGCGCGGCTCCAAGTTCTATCTGGCCCACCCGAGGACGATCGCGGCGATCGGCCGCGAGTTCAACGCCTGCGGTCTGCGCCCCGCCCAGGTCGATCTCGACGGTCGGTCGGTGCAGGCGTGGCGCGGGGTGCCGATCCTGCCCTGCGACAAGATCCCCGTCACCGAGGAGCAGACCAGCTCGATCCTCATCATGCGTACCGGCGAGGACAACCAGGGCGTCATCGGGCTGCGGCAGACCGGTCTGCCGGACGAGGTCGAACCGGGGCTCTCGGTCCGCTTCATGGGTCTCGACGAGAAGGCGATGACGTCCTACCTCGTCAGCACCTACTACTCCGCCGCCATTCTCGTACCCGACGCGGTAGGCGTCCTGGAGAACGTGCAGATCGCCCGGCGGCCCAGGTAGCCGGCCCGGCCCGTACGCCCCCGCGCGGCCCCGCCCGTCCGCCGGGGCCCGTCGCGCACGCCCGAACCGCCCGGGGACAGCCGCCCACCCCACGAAGGAGTCCTGGATTGCCCGCGCCCGATCTGACACCTCCCCAGTCGAGTCTGCCCGAGGCCGTCGCCCGCTTCGGGGCGTACACCCTCGCCGACGCGGCGGCCCGTGCCCGTGACATCCAGGCCGCCACGGGCGCGCCCCCAGGCGTGCCGCCCCAGACCGCCGCACCTGTTCCGGCGACACCCCCCGCCATCGCGGTGCCGACCGGGCCGCCGCCTCCCGCCATCGCGCCGGCCGCGACCGCGCCGCCATCGCCCGCGCCCCCCGGGGTACCCGCGGCCGAGGCGCCGGACGTCGGGGCGGCGCCGCCGAGCAGCGATCTGGACCGGCTCCTGCGGGGTCCCAGCGGGATCGGCACGTCGGGCCTGCGCCTGACCCTGCGGGAGGAGACGCCCGTACCGGCGGCGCCGCCGGCGGTCGAGGGCACCCCGATCCCGGGCCTCTACCACCACCCGGTGGCCGAACCCGATCCGGTGCGGGTCGAGGAGGTCAGCCGCAGGATCAAGTCCTGGGCGCTGGACGAGGTTTCGCTGTACCCGGACGACTGGGAGGAGGAGTTCGACGGCTTCTCCGTGGGCCGCTACATGGTCGGCTGCCACCCGGACGCCCCGTCCGTCGACCACCTGATGCTCGCCACCCGGCTGATGGTGGCGGAGAACGCGGTGGACGACTGCTACTGCGAGGACCACGGCGGCTCACCCATCGGCCTCGGCGAACGGCTTCTGCTGGCCCACACCGCCCTGGACCCGCTGTACACGACCGGGGAGTACCAGTCGCAGTGGGCCGAGTCGTTGCACTCGGACGCGCCCCGGCGGGCCTACCGCTCCGCCATGGAGTACTTCGTCCGGGCGGCCAGCCCCTCGCAGGCCGACCGGTTCCGGCACGACATGGCCCGGCTGCACCTGGGATACCTCGCGGAGGCGGCCTGGGCGCAGCAGGACCACGTACCCGAGGTGTGGGAGTACCTGGCGATGCGTCAGTTCAACAACTTCCGCCCCTGCCCCACCATCACCGACACCGTCGGTGGCTACGAACTGCCGGCCGACCTGCACGCGCAGGCTGCCATGCAGAAGGTCATCGCACTCGCCGGAAACGCGACGACCATCGTCAACGACCTGTACTCCTACACCAAGGAACTCGACTCACCCGGGCGGCACTTGAACCTGCCCGTGGTGATCGCCGAGCGGGAGGACCTCTCCGACCGGGAGGCCTATCTGAAGTCGGTCGAGGTCCACAACGACCTCATGCGCGACTTCGAGAGCGCGGCCGCGTCCCTGGCCGCCGACTGCCCGCTCCCGAACGTGCAGCGCTTCCTGCGCGGAGTGGCCGCCTGGGTCGACGGAAACCACCACTGGCACCAAACGAACACCTATCGCTACAGCCTGCCCGACTTCTGGTAGGAAGAATGGACTCATCTGTGACCAGCACCGAACTCACCGCCACCGACGCCGCCCTCTTCATCCCCGGCCCGGCGACCCCCTACCAGGGTGACATCGCGCGCTACTGGGACGGGGAGGCCCGGCCCGTGAACCTGCGTCTCGGCGATGTCGACGGTCTCTACCACCATCACTACGGCATCGGCGACGTCGACCACTCCGCGCTCGGCGACCCGGGTGACAGCGAGAGCGAGAAGAAGCTGATCACCGAGCTGCACCGGCTGGAGTCGGCGCAGGCCGAGGTACTCCTCGGGCACCTCGGTGACATCGGGCGCGAGGACACCCTGGTGGACGCGGGCTGCGGCCGGGGCGGCTCGATGGTGATGGCGCACCAGCGCTTCGGGTGCAAGGTCGAAGGTGTCACCCTGTCGGCCAAGCAGGCCGACTTCGCCAACGGGCGGGCACGCGAACTCCACATCCAGGACCATGTCCACGCCCAGGTCTGCAACATGCTGTCCACGCCCTTCGAGACCGGCCAGGCCGCAGGCTCGTGGAACAACGAGTCCAGCATGTACGTCGATCTGCACGACCTGTTCGCCGAGCACTCCCGCATCCTGAAGGTGGGGGGCCGCTATGTGACCATCACCGGCTGCTGGAACCCCCGGTACGGCCAGCCCTCGAAGTGGGTCTCGCAGATCAACGCGCACTTCGAGTGCAACATCCATTCGCGCCGCGAGTACCTGCGCGCGATGGCCGACAACCGGCTCGTGCCGCAGGCCGTCATCGACCTCACCCCGGACACCCTGCCGTACTGGGAGCTGCGGGCCACGTCCTCGCTCGTGACGGGCATCGAAGAGGCGTTCATCAACTCCTACCGGGACGGCTCCTTCCAGTACGTCCTCATCGCGGCGGACCGGGTCTGACCCCTTCGGGCCGGCGCCGGCGACAGCACGGAGAGCGACGCCCCCGTCCGGGGCGTCGCTCTTCCGCGTTCACGACAGGTTCACGGCACCCGGCCGACGGCGGTCGGCATGAAATTTCGGCCGCCCTTGGTTACGGCGTTCCCCTGTTCATACGTTCGGGTTGAGTCGAGGTACGACGCTGGCGCCTCTTGTCCGCACGCCGTGTGGCGCGCCGCCGCGCAGGGACCGGTGATGCGGAGGTGGCGGGCGGTGCGGCGGTGGGCACGGGCGGAGTTCCCGTCCTGTTTTCAGGGATTTCCCGCTCTGGCGAGCACGGCTCGCCCGGTGGTTGCGTTCGAGCCGGCAACGACCGCTGAACCACCCAGAGGAGAACGTCGTGCTCGAACGCGTCTACCGGAAGCTCGTCCTGCTGCTCCCGGGCCGGCCCGACACCACCATCCCGCTGCAGGTGATCGCCCAGACCGCGGTGGTCGGCATCCTCGCCGTCACGGCCCGCTGGGCCTCGGTGCTCGTGACCGCCACGGTGGCGGGTGTGGTGTGGATGGGGCTGCCTCCGGAGGCACTGATGATGGCGGCTCCGGTGGCGTGGGCGGACCGGACCGTGGTCGTCTACCTCCGCGTCACCCGGCTGTAGCCGCACCGGCCGAGAATCGCCCGATCCCGCCGCACACCGCCCCAACTGCCCTCCACACCCAGCCAGTTGGGGCTTAGCATGGCTCCTCTGCCAACCGGTGCCAGCCGCAGACCAGTTGACCGGGCCGCACCCGAAGGGGGAGAGAGCCATGTCCATCGACGTGAGCACGCCGAGCGTGGCGCGCATGTACGACTTCCTCATCGACGGAACCGACAACTACGAGTCGGACCGGGCGGCTTGTCGCAGGCTCCTGGAGATCGCCCCCAGTACCCGCGAACTCGCCCTGATCAACCGGGCGTTCCTGGTGAGGTCGGTGCGCTACCTCGCCCAGGAGTGCGGCGTCCGCCGCTTCATCGACCACGGCTCCGGGCTGCCCACCCGGCCCAACGTCCATCAGGTGGCCCAGGAGTCCCAGCCCGGCGCCCAGGTCGTCTACATCGACAACGACCCGCTCGTGCACGCGCACGGGCGGCTCATGCTCGCCGAGGACCTCAGGACCACCGCCGTCGTCGAGGCCGACATGCGCGATGTCGACGGCAACTTCGGGCGTCCCGAGGTGCGGCGCCTGACCGAGGACGGGGAGCCTGTCGCCGCGCTCTTCGTGTCCGTCCTGCACTGCGTCCCCGACGCCGACGACCCCTGGCAGCTGGTCAAGGACGTCGCGGCCCGGCTGCCCGACGGCAGCCACCTGGTCGTCTCCCAGCTCGCCAGCGACCACGCCCAACTCCGCCACCGGGTGACGGAGTTCATGCGCGAGACCACCGGCGGCACCTGGGGGCGGGTGCGCTCCACCGCCGAGGTCCGGAGGTATTTCGACGGCCTCGCCCTACAGAAGGCCGAGGAGCCGGTGGAGGTCTCCACCTGGTACCCCGACACCGACATCTTCCCGCGCCAGGCGACCCAGGAGTGGATCGAGTACGGCGGCGTCGGCAAGGTCGTCCGGCCCTAAGGCCGGTCCGCGTCGTCCGCGAAGCCGGCGATGAGCCGTTCCAGCAGGGCCAGCGTTTCCCGCTTGCCGAGGCTGTGCTGGATCAGCTCGGTCATCGAGGCGGCGTGCAGGTCGACGTCGCCGAGCTCGCTCAGCCAGGTCCCGCCGCTGTTCAGCCCCTCGGTGTAGACCATGTCCGGCTCGTCCCGCGGCCGGAACTTGAAGACCGTCATCGCGGTCGTCGGCGGGAACACCCGCGCGCAGGCGCGGTCGGTGAAGACACGGATGTGCACCCGGTCGCGGTTCTCGGCGAGGTTGAACAGGTGCCTCAGCTGGCCGCGCATCACCTTGCGGCCGCCCACCCACTTGCGCAGCGCCCCTTCGGAGATGACCGCCGAGTAGTCAGGAGCCTCGGGCGATTCGAGTATCTGCTGCCGGCGCCGGCGCACCTCCCACCGGCGGTCGATGGTGGGGTGGTCCGGTCTGCCCAGGTAGGGGGCCTGCATGATGGCTCGGGCGTACTCGGAGGTCTGGAGCAGACCGGGCACCAGCGAGTCGGAGAAGGTGCGGATCTCCGTGGCGGCGCTCTCGACCGCCATCAGGTTGTGCAGGGACTTGTCGACCACATCGCGGTAGTCCGTCCACCAGCGGCGCTGGTTCGCGTCGTCCACGAGGCTGGTCAGCGCCCTCAGGGACTCCCGGTCGTCGTAGCCGTAGAGCGTGGCCAGCCGGGTCACGGTCTCGGTGTCGGGCCGGGCGTCACCGTTGGCCGTCTCGTACCGGCTGAGCTTGGAGGCCGAGCCGATCGCGCCCGCGGCCACCACGTCCTGGCCGCGCAGCCCCGCCTCGATCCGCATCTCACGCAGCCGGAGACCCAGTACGCGCGCGGGCGGGGCGGCGCTCGCGCGGGGACTCTCGGGCTCCTCGTCCGGGACGGGACCGAGAACGCGTGCGGCCACCCTGACTCCTCCAGCGCACGGCGACCCTCGCCGATACGCGCCCATCCTGAGGAACCGGGGTGGCCGCCACAACCCGTCGCTACGGGTTTTCAGCCAACCATTCCGTCGAACTCCCCCTTGCGCGCCCCGTCAAGGAAGGCCGCCAGTTCGGAGGAGGTGAAGACTAACGCCGGCCCTTGTGGGAAGCGGGAGTTGCGCAGGGCCACCTCCCCCTCGGGGAGCCGCGCAATTTCAACGCAGTCGTTGTAGGCATCGCTCGCGGTCGCCTTCACCCACACCGCGTTCGCGATCTCGTCGGCCCGTACGCCGTTGCCATGGCCTGCCATCGGGTTCCGCCTCTCTCCGTCCGAGCTGCGCGAAGCCCTTGGCGGCCCCGCGCGCCGTCGAGCTCCCGGCCCCTTCGCCGCCGGGCGCGGACCCAAGGCGGTGAAATTTCAGGGAACCGAGGAGTGCCGCCGATCGTAGCGATGCCGCGCCGAGCCGTGCTGTCCCTCGAAAGTGGGCAATTCCCGTTGCCCACAAGGGGTTTCACTTGCGAAGCCGGGCCAATCGCACGCCCCGTACGTCACTCCCGCCACGGCGGCGGCGGGGGCAGGCGACGGATAGGTTAGGTTAGGCATACCTAAGCAGAGGGCTTGGGTATCGACGCCGCCTCCCAGGAGGAACCCGTATGCGCCCCTTCCGCGTCCGCTCCGCCACGCCGACCGCCGCCGAGCGCGTACGGTCGATCCTCGCGGCGGCCCATTCGATGACCGTGGTGACCGCCGAGGGCCGACACGAGGTGTACTGCGCCGGCGAAGGCGGCGCGGCGGGCCGTGTCCATCTGCACGAGCCCGGAGACCTCGACCACGGGCAGCGCACCGGTCCCCTGCCCGTCCGTCTGGAACTCACCGACATCGCTCCCACCCCGGTACGCGACCGGATGCGCGCCCGCGTGACCCTTTCGGGACTCCTGAGCGCCCCCTACGATCCCGCCGCGGCGGAGAGCACCTGTGTGGAATTCGCCGCGGCGTGGATCGAGGACGCCCAGGGGCGTACGGACATTTCCCTGGACGCTCTCCAGGAGACGGAGCTCGACCCACTGGCCACCCGTGAGGCGAGCATGCTCAACCATCTCGTCGACAGCCACAAGGATCTCGTTCCGCTGCTGCTCCGGCTGGTCCGGCCCCAGGTGAAGAGCTCGCTGTCCCGTGTCCTCCCCGTGGCCCTCGACCGCTACGGACTGACCCTGCGCCTGGAGTACCCCGCCGCCCACCAGGACGTACGACTGCCCTTTCCCCGCCCCGTCAAGGACATCGAGCAGGCGGGCCCGCAGATCCACGCCCTGCTGTCCGCGGCCCGCCGCTCCTCCCACGCCAGCCGCCTGCCGGCCTGAACGCGCCTGCCCGCACCGCCCGAAGCCTGCCCTTCGTGTCCACGGCGTCCTTCCAGGCCCCCTCTCCCTCGGGGCGCCGGCGGGCGGTACTCGTGGCCGGCCACTCCTGGCCGGCGGCCGTGATGGTGCTGGGCGGCTGCGCTGCTGTTCCGGCGGTGCTGGTGGTCGGGGTGCACGGTGCCAGGAAGATCGCGTGGCCGGAGTCCCCTTGCCGCGTCGCTGCCTCATGGTCTACAGATTTCCGCCATGAGCCCTGAACCCGAATCCGTCACCCCCGCCCTGCCCGCGTCCTTCTACCGGGAACTCACCGACGGTTCCTTCGAGAGCACACCGGCGACCGCGGGCCCATGGAGCCCGAAGACCCAGCACGCCGGTCCCCCGTCGGCGCTCGTGGGGCGGGCCATGGAACGGCACCCCGGGCGGCCCGGTGCGAGGATCGCCCGGGTCACCGTGGAGCTGCTCCGCCCGGTGCCGGTCGCGGACCTGCGGGTGGAGGTGCGGGCCGTACGCTCCGGCGCCCGAGTCGAGCTCCTGGAGGGCGAGTTGACCGCCGACGGCGAGCCGGTGCTGCTCGCCCGCGCCTGGCGCATGGTGGCCAGCCCCGAGGACACGCCCTCGCTGCGGCACGGGCCCGCCGCTCCGCCGCTGCCGGGGCCCCGGCCCCTGGGCAGCATGACGGGGGCGTACCTGGGCGGCTATGTCTCCGCGATGGAGTGGCGGTTCGAGGACGGCCGGAGCTTCGACTCACCGGGCCCGGGCACCGTCTGGGCCCGCCAGCGCGTCCCGCTGGTGGCCGGGGAGCAGGACACCGCCCTGACCCGGGCCCTCACCCTGGCCGACAGCAGCTGGGCCGTGGCGTTCGAGCTGGACCACCGCCAAGGCCTGGTCATCAACACGGACATCACCCTCGCCCTGCACCGCGATCCCGTCGGCGAATGGCTCTGCCTGCGCTCGGAGACCGCCTCCAGCCCGGCCGGTTCGGGCCTGGCCACGGGGCTGATGTACGACGGCTCCGGGGACTGCGGGCGGGTGGTGCAGACCCTGCTGGTGACAGAGCGCAGGGCCGGCTGAATCGGAGGCCGGGTCCGAGGCGGTGTCCGTCCTCCCCGGACCCCCCGCCGGCACCACCCCCGTTCCGGCACCACGCCCGTCCCGGCACCACGCGGACCACGCGGATGACCCGGCCGACATGGACGACGCGGACGACATGGACGACGCGGAGGAATCGAGTCGGCTCGGACGACCTACGGGGAGCCGCCACGCACGTGTGCGCGCACCCCTTGCAGGCCGAACAGAACGAGGAGCTCGACCGTGCCGCCGTCGGAACTGCCCAGCCAGTGCGGAAGGGAGGTGTCGAACTCGGCGGCCTCGCCGGGCGGCAGGGTCAGATCACGCTCGCCGAGCACGAGCCGCAGGCGCCCGCTGAGCACGTACAGCCACTCGAAGCCCTCGTGTGTCTGCGGAGTCGGCGCCCGCGGTTCGGGGCGAGCGGGAATGACCATCTTGAACGCGTGTACGCCGCCGGGCTGCCGGGACAGCGGCACGAACGTCATCCCGAACCGTTGGACCGGCTTCAGATGGATGCGGGGGTCACCGGTGCGCGGGGCGCCGACGAGGTCGTCCAGCGGGACGTCGTACGTCCGGGCCAGCGGCAGCAGCAGTTCCAGGGTCGCCCTGCGCTGCCCGCTTTCGAGGCGGGACAGGGTGCTCTCCGAAATCCCGGTCGTCGCGGCGAGGGCGGCGAGGGTGATCCGGCGCTCGCGCCGCAGCGCACGCAGTCGCGGTCCCACCGCGTCGAGCACGTCTTCCGTTCCCCGGTCCACGCCACCATCTTGCCAGAGCGGCAACTTTTCGTGCCAAGTCGTGGAGGGCCTGCCGAGACTGGGCGCACACCTACCCGAGGAGCCCTCCATGAGCACCCCCGAAGCGGCGGACGCGGTCACGTACTGGCAGGACGTCTACGCGGCACGGCCGGTGGCCACCGACCCACGGCCGAACGTCCGCCTCACCGAAATCGTCACGGCCCTGCCGCCCGGCACCGCCCTGGACCTGGGCTGCGGCAACGGTGGTGACGCGCTGTGGCTCGCCCGCCAGGGCTGGCGGGTGACCGCCGTCGACATCTCGGCCGTGGCGGTCGAGCGGCTCACCGGCCTCGCCCGCGCCGGCGGCCTGGGCGAGCGGGTCGACGCACGGCAGCACGACCTGCACGAGGCCTTCCCCGGGGGCGGGTTCGACCTGATCAACGCCCACTATCTGCACACCCCTTACGCCCTGGACAGGTCGGCAGTGCTGCGCGGCGCCGCACACGCACTGCGCCCCGGCGGCCGCCTCCTGGTCGTCGACCACGGCTCGACCGCCCCGTGGTCGTGGAACCAGGACCCCGACGCGTACTTCCCGACCCCGAGCGAGGTAACGGCCGGGATCGGCGTGGACCCGGCCGCCTGGACGATCGAACGAGCGGAACCGTCCAGCCGCATCGCCACGGGGCCCGACGGCCGGAAGGCCGAGGTCACCGATCACATCCTGGTGGTGCGGCGGACTTCTTGACGGATCGTCAGGGGTGCCCGGGTGAACCGCCGTCGCCGGTCGACACACTTCCGGAGATGTCACCTCCCGCGGCCACCGACCGCTCGCCCGGTGCGCTCACCGCCCCAGGAGCGGGCGTGCCGGGTGGCGTCGACGGCGGTCGTGGCACGGCCGGGTCGGACATCGGCCGGGGGCCGTCGCCGGTCGAGACGGCCCCGGAGATCGTGCCGCCCACCGCGACCGACCGCGCGCCACCCGCCGTGACGCGGGGCCCGCGCCCGGGTGAGCGGGAAGGCGCCGCCAGCGCGTACGTCGAGACGCCCAGCGCGGCCATGCCTACGAGGGTGCCCACGATGCCCGCCACTTGCCCGGCCGTGTCGAGGTCCGCCACCAGTACGAGCACGAGCAGCCCGATGGCCACCACGGCCCCGGCCACCACCCCGGCCCACGCCCACACCCGCTGTCGTGTCGTCATGTCCTCCATCGTGGCGGCACGCCCCCGGCGGTGTCCCGCCGTCGGCGCAACGAGGCGTCATGGCCGGCGGGGGTGGACGGCGCCCAGCTTGTTTCGCAGAACCCCCGCGAGCGGGTGGTCCGCTCCGAGTTCCCGTACGCATCGGGCCAGGGTTCGGCGGTCGAGCAGGGCTGCCCGCTCCGGGTCTCCTGCCGCCCGGAGGGCGTCGGCGAGGTTGCTCTGTGAGGCCAGGGTGTCGGGGTGGCCGTCCCCCAGCGCCCGCCGCCGGGTGGCGAGGATCCGCTCGTGCAGCCGAACGGACTGTTCGAGGTGCCCCGCCCCGCCGTTGGCGTACGCGTGCAACGCCATGGCCCGTCTGAGGTGATCGCCCGCGAATTCGTAGCTGGCGGCGAGATTGGTGTGCCCGCCCGGGGTTCCCGGACGGGGGATGTCCTGGGTCGCGAGCCGGTCCACGAGGGACTGCTCGAAAAGGGCGATCGCCTCCTCCAGATCGCCCGCCGCCTGGTACGCGTAGGCGAGGTGGATGCGGGTGTTCAGGGTGAGCAGATGATTCTTGCCGAGCGTTCGCTGACGGACGGTGAGGGCGCGGCGGGCGTACGCGATGCCCCGCGGGGACGCGCCCTGATTCCTCAGGAAGCCGCCCGTGCGGTGGAGGAGATCGGCGGTGGTGTCGGTGTCACTGTCAGGGTTCGCGTGACTGATGAGGGCGTCGATGTGCGGGAGCAGGGCGCGCCAGGCCGGCCAGTGCTCGGGCGTCTCGCCGTCGGGCAGCGCCCGGACCAACTGCCCGGTGGCGCGGGCGCGGGCATCGTCCACGTCGCGTGGACGACGGTAGGGGTCTTGCGGGTCGGCGGTGCGGGCGAGGGCTCCCACCAGGCGGTGCACGCTCAAGGTGGCGGTGCCGGCATGGGCGGTGACCAGCCCGTGCGCGACCAACCGGCCGATGGAGCGGGTGACTTGAGACGGTTCCGCCAGTCCGTCCAGGAGGTGGCGGGGCAGGTGGTCGGGGGCGAACCAGGCGAGGGTGCGCAGCACGGTTCCGGTGAGGGGATCGTCGGCGAAATGGTCGAAGGTGACGTGCCAGATGCGCGCGACGGTGCGAGCGGGGTCGGTGCCCTCGGCGGCGTCCGTGAAGAGGCCGGCCGGATGCCCGGCGAGCAGATCGAGGTAGCCACGCGCCGTGATGCCGGTCTCGGCGATGTACGAACCCGCCTGCTCCAGGGCCAGGGGCAGCCCGCCCAGTTCGGCGCACAGTTCGTCCGCCCCCTCCAGACCGCCGGACGGGTCCGCGGCGAGGATGCGGCCGAGCAGGTCCAGCGCCTCGGTCCGGTCCAGCGGGGCGAGGGGGACCGGAACGGCAAGGTGGTCCCAGCCGGTGGTGCGGCGGCTGGTGATCAGGAAGCGGCCGCCGCGCGTACGGGAGAGCAACGGCCTTATGTCGGCTGGGTCGTTGACGTTGTCGAGGACGAGGAGCCACCCCTCGTGGGCGGCGAGCCATTGGACGGCCCGTTCCCGCAGGGCCTCCATCGACAGCAGACCGCTCAGTTCGGGCCGCAGGGCGGTGGCGAGCCCGGCGAGTCCCGTGTCCAGGGCGGCCGGGCTGTCGGCCGTGATCCACCAGACCGGGTCGTGGCCGTGTCCACGGGTGGCGGCCCAGTGGGCCGCCAAGGTGCTCTTGCCGATCCCCCCGAGGCCGTGGACCGCTTGCACCACCGCACGTCCCGGGACCCGCAGGGCCGCGTCGAGCCGGTCGAGTGCGTCCCCGCGGCCGACGAACTGGGCCGCCGCGTACGGCGGGAGGTTGATCAGGCCGGCGGGGGAGGACAGCTCGGCCATCGGAACGAGGGCCTGGGGAGGCAGGACCGTCGCGTGCTCGGCCCGGGTGAGAACGTTCACCGCGTGATCGCCGGTCGAGGCGATCCCCACCCGCTGCCCTGCCGCCACCGAGCGTTCCCCCGCGGCCTCCACCACGGCATGCGGCTCGCCCGCGCTGTGCGACGGCTGCCCCGCCGCTTCCGGCAACTCCCCCGCGCTGTGCGGCGGCTGCCCCGCCGCTTCCGGCAACTCCCCCGCGCTGTGCGGCGGCTGCCCCGCCGCTTCCGGCAACTCCCCGGCACCGTGCGGCGGCTGCCCTCTCAGGCGCTTGAACCACATGAACGCCCCTCTCCCGCGCGACCGCCCGTGCCTTCCGCCACCCTCCATCATTCGGCCGGCCGGCACCCCGCGTCACGCGGTCCGGCCGATTTGCTGCCCTCGGCGAGTCGGCCCGGCACCGACGAGGCCCGCTCCGCAGCCCGCCGGGAGATCGTCACGCGCCGTCGTCCGCTCCCGTCACCGCGTGGCGAGCCGTTCAAGCAGGGTGGCACTCCGGGCCAGCAACTCCCTTTCCCCATCGGTCAGTTCGGCCTCGATGGCCTGCGCCAGCCAGCCGGCCCGGCGGCCGCGCTCTGCTTCGAGCGCGGACCGGCCGGCTGCCGAGAGCTCGACCAGCGACTTGCGGCCGTCGCTCGGGTGCGCACGGCGGGTGACCAGGTTCTGTTCCATCAGCAGCCCGACCGCCCGGGCCATCGACTGGGGGCGTACCCGCTGGTCGGCGGCGAGGTCGCTGGTGGTCATCGCGCCGTTGCGGTCGAGCGCGCCGAGCACGGCGGCCTGACCCAGCGGGATGCGGTCCTCGTGTTTGACGCGTCGGGTGAGCTTGCCCATCGCAGTGCGCAGTTCGGTGGCGATGGCGGCGGCTTCCGGGGTGGACATAGGGCACTTTAACCCGCCGGCCGACCGGGCGGCACGGCTGTCCTGCACAGCGATGCTGTGCAGCAAAACTGAGCAGCATTGCTGTGCAGTCTTGCTGTAGGGTTCGGCTCGTCGGGCTCAGCGCCAGCGCTGTCGCAGCCGGAGCCACGGCATACGACAACGGGAAGGAACTCCCATGTCCGCAAGCCCAGTCGAAACCGCGGCCTCCGCCATCCGGACCGTCCACGGCCGCCGGATCATCGACAGCCGGGGCAACCCCACGGTCGAGGTCGATGTCGTTCTGGCGGACGGGTCCCTGGGGCGCGCCGCCGTCCCCTCCGGGGCCTCCACCGGCGCCCGGGAGGCCGTGGAACTGCGCGACGGCGACTCCGCGCGCTGGCACGGCAAGGGCGTCGACCGGGCGGTGGACCATGTCAACGGGGAGATCGCGGCGGCCGTGCGCGGCCGGGACGCGGTGGATCAGGCGGGCCTCGACGCCGCCCTGACCGCCCTTGACGGCACGCCCACGAAGTCACGGCTCGGCGCCAACGCCATCCTCGGCGTCTCCCTCGCCACCGCCAAGGCCGCCGCGGCGGCCCACCGCCGGCCCCTCTACCGCTACCTCGGCGGCGCCCACGCCCGCCTCCTGCCGCTGCCGTTGATGAACATCGTCAACGGCGGTGCCCACGCCGACAACCCGCTGGACTTCCAGGAGTTCATGATCGCGCCCATGGGCGCGGACACCTTCGCCGAAGCCGTCCGCATGGGCAGTGAGGTCTTCCACACCCTGCGCCGCGACCTGCTGGCCGCCGGGCACTCCACCGGGGTCGGCGACGAGGGCGGCTTCGCGCCCGCGCTGCGCACCGCCGAAGAGGCGCTCGACTTCGTGGTGACCGCCATCGAGCGCGCCGGCTACCGCCCGGGCACGGACATCGGTCTGGTCATGGACCCGGCGTCGTCCGAGTTCTTCCGCGACGGCGGGTACGAGTACGCCGGCGAGGGGGTGCGCCGCACGCGCTCCGAGCAGGTCGACTACCTGGCCAAGCTCATCGACGCCTACCCGGTGGTCTCCATCGAGGATCCGATGGCGGAGAACGACCTGGAGGGCTGGCGTGAACTGACCGCACGCGTGGGAGACCGCTGTCAGCTCACCGGCGACGACGTGTTCTGCACCAACGAGTCGCTGCTGCGCGAGGGCATCCGCACCGGTGTCGGCAATTCGGTCCTGGTCAAGGTCAACCAGATCGGGACGCTCACCGAGGCACTGGACGCGGTGACCACCGCCCACCGGGCGGGGTGGACGGCCGTCATGTCGCACCGCTCGGGCGAGACGGAGGACACCACCATCGCGGACCTGGCGGTCGCGACCGGCTGCGGTCAGATCAAGACCGGCTCGCTCTCACGCTCCGACCGGACCGCCAAGTACAACCAACTAATCAGGATCGAGGAGGAGTTGGGCGCATCAGCCCGGTATGCGGGCCGCTCCGCACTGCGCCGGGCGTGAACAGCGGCGGTCCCGCCCCCTCAGGGGCGGGGCTGCTGCTGGGTGACGCAGTGGATGCCGCCGCCGCCCGCGCCGAGGGCGTCGATGTCGAGCTGCTCCACCACCCGGCCCGGGAACAGCTGCCGCAGGCTCGACTCGGCCGCGGCGTCCGCACGCGCGTCGCCGAACCGGGCCGAGATCACCGCGCCGTTGCAGACGTAGTAATTGGCGTACGAGGCGACGAAGTTGGGGTCGTTCGACCGGATGCGGGCGTAGTCGGGGCCCTGGATCCGGGCGACGGAGAAGGGATCGCCGTCGGCGTCCCTGGCCGCCGACAGGATCTGGTACTGCCGGCGGGCGTCCTTGGACCAGGCGTCGGTGTCCGTGGCCAGGGGCATCTGGACGAGTCCCGAGCCGGCCGCCAGGAACCTGGAGGTCGCGTCCACGTGGTCGTCGGTGATGTCCCGCCCGGTCACGCCGTTGAACCAGATCACCTGGTCCGCGCCGAACGCGTCGCACAGGGCCGTCTCGATCTGCGCCTGCTTGAGCCGGGGGTTGCGGTTGGTGTTGATGAGACTGCTCCGGGTCGCCATGAGCGTGCCGTTGCCGTCCGTCTCCACCGCACCGCCCTCCCCGACCAGGGCCGCCGCGGTGAACGGGACCCCGAGACTCGCCGCTATCCGCTGCGCGACCAGGGCGTCCTTGGCATGGGTCTGTTTGTTGCCCCAGCCGTTGAAGTTCAGCCCCACGGCATCCAGTCCGCCCGCGCCGTCGGTGCGGAAGACCGGCCCGGTGTCACGCATCCAGCAGTCGTCGACCGGAATCGTGCCGATGACGGTGACGGACGGCCCGCACGCACTGCGGGCCTTCGCCACACTGGCGGAGTTGGCGCACAGCGTGACCGGTTCGTACTGGGCGATGGTCTTCGCGATGAGCGCGATGTCGGCCTGGACTGCGCCCAGTTGACGTTCCCAGATGGCACCGCTGTCGGGCCACGCCATCCAGGTACGGGTGTGCGGAACGGCGTCGACGGGCACGGCGAAGGCCGGGGCGGGGGCCGGGGCGGGGGCCGCATGCGCCCTGCCCCCCGCGGTGGCCGCCCAGGTCGCACCTGCCGCGGCGGCTCCGACGGCCGTCAGGAAGGTACGCCTGCCGAGCCGGCCGGACGCGGGGACGCTCGAAGCACGGTGGTCGTTCATCTCTGCTCTCCGATCAGTTGTGTACGGTGCGCTGTCCATGGGTGCTGTCGGGAGGTGACGGGGTGTGGTGCAGGGCCCGGCGCGCGGCCGCGATGGCGTGCGGATCCCAGCCGGGGCGCGGCACGGACTCCATCAGGAGCCTTGTGTAAGGGTGTTGTGGCGCCGAGAGGACCTGCTCGGTGCTGCCCGCTTCAACGATCCGGCCCTGTCGCATGACGAGCACGTCGTCGGTGACACAGCGCACCACCCCGAGGTCGTGCGTGATGAAGAGGTAGCCGACGCCGGTCTCCGCACGGATGTCGGCCAGCAGATTGAGGATCTGGGCCTGCACGGACACGTCGAGGGCCGCCACGGCCTCGTCCAGGACGAGGACGGCCGGCTCCACCGCGAGCGCGCGGGCGATGGCGACGCGCTGGCGCTGGCCGCCCGACAGCTGTCGGGGCAGCGCGTCACGGGACCGGGCGCCGAGCCCGACCTGGTCGAGGAGTTCGGCGATGCAGCGGGCGTGGTCGGTGCCGGGGAAGTGGAGGCGCAGGGTCTCCCGCAGCGCCGCCTCGGCACTCACCCTTGGATCGAGGGAGAGGAAGGGGTCCTGGAAGACCATCTGCACCTCCCGGGCGCGCGCCAGCCGGGCCCCCCGGCCACGCACCCGGCCCGTGCGCTCGGTGCCGCGCACCCGTACGTGCCCGGCGTCAGCGCACTCCAGGCCCACCACGATCCGGGCGGTGGTGGTCTTGCCCGAGCCGGATTCGCCGACGATGCCGAGCGAGCCGCCCCTGTCGAGGGAGAACGACACGTCGTCGACGGCCTGGACGCTCCCGTACCGGCGGTGTACGCCGCTGACGTGCAGCACGGTCTCAGCCATGGTCGGCACTCCCCCGGACGCGGTCGTTGTGGTGGCAGGCGACCCGGTGCTCACGCCCGTCGGGGTCATCCGTGACGGCCCGGTCCCCGGGGGCCTGTTCCGTGCAGAGGGAGGTGGCGTGGACGCAGCGGGGCGCGAAGGGGCAACCCGTCAACTCGGCTCTCAGGTCCGGTGGTTGGCCGTCGATCGCGTTGAGCCTGCCCTGCGGCGCGTCGAGTCGCGGAGTGGCCGCGAGCAGGGCCGCCGTGTAGGGGTGCCGGGGCCGGGTGAACAGGGCGTCGGCGGGGCCGGCCTCGACGATCCGGCCGGCGTACATCACATACACCCGGTCGCTGATGGTCGCCGCGAGGCCGAGGTCGTGGGTGACGAAGAGCAGCCCGGTGCCGAAGCGGTCGCGGAGGTCACCGAGGAGCGCGACGACCTCGGCCTGGGTGGTGACGTCGAGGGCGGTGGTCGCCTCGTCCGCGAGAAGCAGTGCCGGGTCGCCCATCAACGCGGCACCGATCATGACGCGTTGGAGCATGCCGCCGGAGAGCTGTCCCGGGTACTGGCGCATCGCCGCCGGAGCGAGACCGACCGCCACGAGCATCTCCCGGGCACGCCGCTGGGCCTCATCGGCGGGCGTCCCGGTGTTCAGGCGCAGGCTCTCGGTGAGGAAGTCACCGATCCTGCGCAGCGGGTTGATGGCCGCCCGGGGGTCCTGGAAGATCATGGCGGCCGTACCGGTGCGCAGTGCGCGCAGCCGTGCGGCGTTCATCGTCAGGACGTCCTCGCCCGCGACCTCGACACTGCCTTCGGTGGTGGCACCGGGCGGAAGCAGGCGCAGCACGCTGCGCGAGGTGAGGGTCTTGCCGGAGCCCGATTCGCCGACCAGGGCGACGGTCTCCCCGGCGGCCACGGTGAGGTCGACGCCGTCGAGCACGGGCCGGGCGGTGCGCGGAAGACGCAGGCGCAGCCCTCGGATGTCGAGCACGGGCGAGGCGGTGACGGAGTTCGTGGACGCGGAACTTCCGCGCTTCTCCCGGGTGTTCATCGGTCCCTCCTGGCGACGCGGTCGGCCCAGCGCTCGCCGACGACGTTGAACGCGACGACGGTGAGCACGATCGCGACACACGGCCAGATCGCGGAGAGCGGGTAGCCGCGCTGGATGGCGGTCTGGCCGTCGAGCACCATGCGGCCCCAGTCGGGCGTGAGTGCGGGCACGCCGAGGCCGAGGAAGGAGAGCCCGGCCAGGTCGATGAGGGCGTACCCGAAGTTGATGGTGGACTGGGCGAGGACCACGGGCCCGACGTTGGGCAGGACGTGCCGCAGACAGATCTGCTGGGCCGAGTGGCCCTGCACCACATAGGCGTTCACATAGGGGCGTTGACGTTCGGCGAGCACCAAGGAACGGGTGAGTCTGCTGACGTACGGGAGATAGGCGACCGCGAGCGCGATGACGGGCGCGGTGAGCCCCTCTCCGTACACCGCGACGATGAGGATCGCGAGGAGCATGCCGGGGAAGGCGAAGACGAGTTCCGTGCTGCGCGAGAGTACGGAGTCGAGCCAGCCGCCCCGCCACGCCGCGGTGGTTCCGACGACCACGCCGGCCAGGGTGGAGAAGGCCACCACCGCGAGGGGCCCGAGCAGGGAGGTGCGGGCTCCGGTGACCAGTCGGGCGAGCGTGTCGCGGCCTGAGGAGTCGACGCCGAAGGGGTGGGCGGCGGACGGGCCCGCGAGTGCGTTGCCCAGGTCCACGGCATTGGGGTCGGCCGGGGAGATCCAGGGGGCGAGAAGTGCCGCGAGGACGACCACGGTGACGAAGGCGAGGCACAGCAGGTAGAGGGGTGCGCGAGGGGTGCGGAGCCGGGACAGGCCCGGGCGCCGCAGGACGGCGACGCTCATGAGACGGGCCTCCGGGGGGCGAGGGCGATGCGCGGGTCGACCAGGGGATGTGCCAGATCGACTGCCAGATTGACCAGCATGAACAGGCCGACCATGGTCAGCGAGATCGCCTGCACGGTGGGGAAGTCCTTGGTGGTGATGGACAGTTCGAGGAGCTGGCCGATGCCGCCGACGCCGAACGCCGACTCGACGAGGACGGTGCACACCAGGAGCGTGGACACGATCAGACCGCCGGTGGTGAGGACCGTGCCGAGCGCGTTGCGCAACACATGACGGCCCATCACCTTGCGTCGGGGCACGCCCCGGCTGAGGGCGACGGTCACATGTTCCTGTCCGAGGACCTCCACCATGGCGCTGCGGGTGACCCGCGCGAGCATGCCGATCAGGTACAGGGCGAGCGCTACCGCGGGCAGCGTCAGGTGCCACAGCATCTGGACCGGCCCGTCGCCGGTGCCACCGGCCGGGAACCAGTGCAGGCGCACCGCGAACAGGCCTTGGAGCAGCACGGCGGCGACGAAGGACGGGGTGCCGACGGCGAGCGTGGTGGTGACCAGGATCGTCGAGTCCACCGCGCCGCCGCGCACCGCGGCGATCCGGCCGAGCGCGAGACCCACGACCACGACGAGCACCAGGGCCATGGCGACCAGGAGCAGGGTGCTGGGAAGGCGGTCGGCCAGCAGCCGTGACACATCGGTGCGGTAGGTGATCGAGCGGCCGAAGTCGCCGTGCAGCAGCTGGCCGAGCCAGCGGAAGTACCGTACGGCGAACGGGTCGTCGAGGTGGTACTGCCGGTTGATGGCCTCCAGCGCGGCCGGGGACGCGGAGCGTCCGGAGAGCAGGAAGGCGGCAGGGCTGCCCGGCGCCAGATACATCGCGCCGAAGATGACGAACGATGCCGCCAGCAGGGTGACCGCCATCTCGGCGAGGCGGCGCAGGCCGAATCTGAGGAAGTTCACCGTGCGGCCCCCACGTCCGCCGCCCAGGGGTAGTACAGGTAGGAGATGGTGGTGGGGGCGCCGGTGATGCGCTTGTTGAGGAACACGGCGGTCGGCCATTCGGCGACCGGGATCCACAACACCTGCTCGGCCGCCTTCTGTTGGAGCTTCGCCTCGACGGCGAACCGGGTGGCCGGGTCGTAGGCGGCGCGCGCCCGGTCGACGAGCTGGTCGTAGGAGCGGTCGCTGTATCCGGCGTAGTTCTGGTAGGCGCCGGTACGGAAGTTGCCCAGCAGGTCCAGCGGGTCGGTGATGGAGTCGTAGTACGTCTCCGGGAAGAGGTCGATGCCCTCGCGTGCCTTGGGGTCGGTGAACAGCGCGGTGAACGCGTTCGGGGCGATCGTCTTCAGCTGGACGTCGAGTCCGATCTGGGTGCCGGCCGCCTGGAGGGCGGTGGCGAGCAGGGACACGTCCTGCCCGATCTGGCTGGTCGCGACGGTCACCTTCTTGCCCGTGGCCCCGGCTTCCTCGATGAGCTTTCTGGCTTCCCTCAGGTTCGGCACGGTGGAGGGCAGCCCCGCGAAGGCGGTCTGCCGGGTCTGTTCGGGCGCCTCGGCCCAGGCCGCTCTGGTGGTGAGGGACGGGGTGACGGTCCCGGCCCCGCCCAGGCCGGTCTTGACGAAGCCCTTGCGGTCGAGGGCCAGGGACAGGGCGCGCCGCACGCGGACGTCACCGAGCACGCCGTGCATGTTGGTCACGTTGACGTTGTCGGTGCTGAGGCCCTCCCCGAAGTACAGGGTGCCCGCCCCGCTGGAGCGCAGCGCCCCGTAGCTCTCGGTGGGGATGAGGTATCCGCCGTCCACTTCGCCGCTGAGCATGGCCTTGGTGCGCGCGGAGGAGTCCGTGAGGAATCGGAACACGACCTTTCCGGACTTGGCCCTGCTCCCCCAGTACCCGGCGAACCGGTCGAGCTCGACCGACTGGCCCTTCTCCCACTTCCCGAGCTCGTACGGTCCCGTGCAGTCGAGGCCGCCGGAGGTGCCGTAGTCCTTTCCCGCCGCCTCGACGCCGGCCCTGCTCGCGACCACGCCCGCGGCGGTCGCCATGTACTGGGGGAACTGGGAGTCGGGGCGCTTCAGTTTCACCGTGACCTGGAGGGGCCCGGTCTTGGTGACCGAGTCGACGTTCTCGAAGACCTGGGCCCAGGAGGCCCCGTTGTCGGGGTTCCTCTGCCGGCCGAGACTGAAGACGACATCGTCCGCGGTCAGGGTGGCCCCGTTGTGGAAGCGCACACCGGCGCGCAGATCGTAGACCCAGGTCGACGGCTCGGGGTTGGTCGCCTTCTCGGCAAGCCCCGGGACCGTCTTGAGCTGGGGCGTCCAGCGCATCAGGCTCTCGCAGACATTGGAGAGGATCATGTTCTGCGGGTAGTCGAAGGCGGAGATGTAGTCCAGTGTCGGGGGCTCCGCGTACAGGGCCCAGCCGAAGGAGTCGATCTCGCCCTTGGCGGGCGGAGTGGTGGCGGACAGCTCGAAGTCGGCTGCCGCGGCTGGGGAGTTGGTGCCCGGCGGTCCCGCGCAGGCGGACAGCAGGAGGGCGGCGGACAGGGCCGCGGCGATCAGGGCGTGCCGGTGGGGACGGCGTACTCCTGGCCGGGGCGGTGGGGTGGGCATCGACGCGGTTCCTCTCCGTACGGGCGCGATGGGGGTCGGGCGGGCGCAGGCGGCCGGCCGGCCCGGCCTGGGCGGTCAGGATCGGGCGGGCGGCGCCGGGCGGGAGGGGTCAGGCCCGGCGGGGCGCGGCGGGCACCTGCTGGGTGATGCAGTGGATGCCGCCGCCTCCGTGGGCGAGCGCCGTCGTCGGTACCCCGACGACCTTGCGGTCGGGACAGGCGGCGGCGATCACGGCCAGCGCCTCCGCGTCCTGGGGCAGGCCTGCCACCGGGACGACCACTCCGCCGTTGGCCACGTAGAAGTTGAGGTAGCCCACCTCGACGGGCACGCCGTCGACCTCGGTGAACGCGCTCTGCGGAAGATCGACGATTTCCAGGGTGCGACCCTGGGCATCGGGGGTGGCTTCGAGGATCGCGCGGTTGGCGCGCATCCGGGCGTAGTCGGGGTGCTCCGGGTCGTCCGGGAGCTGGACCACGACCTTGCCCGGCGCGACGAAGGCGCAGACGCCGTCGACATGGCCGTCGGTCTCGGTGTCCAGGAGTCCGCCGTACGGCAGCCAGACGACCTTGCTGACACCGAGCCGGGCCTTCAGCTCGGCCTCGATCTCGTCCCTGGTCAGGCCCGGATTGCGGTTGGGGTGGAGCAGGCACTGCTCGGTGGTGATCAGGGTGCCTTCGCCGTCCACGGTGATCGCCCCGCCTTCGAGAATCATCTCCGAGCGGATCGCGGTCTCGCCGAAGTGTTCCAGGAGCAGCGCCCCGAGCCGGTCGTCGGCGTCGTACGGGTGGTGCTTGCGGCCCCAGGCGTTGAAACGGAAGTCGACGCCGGCGCGGTGGCCCTCGGGGTCGAGAACGAAGACCGGCGCGGAATCCCTGAACCAGGAGTCGTCCAGCGGCAGTTCGATCACGTCGACACCCTCGCCGCACCGGGTACGGGCCTCGTCGCCGTGGCCGGGCGGCGCGACCATGGTCACCGGCTCGAACCCGGCGATGGCCCGAGCCACCTGGGCGTACTCCTGCCTGGCCTGCTCAAGGACGGCGCCCCACAGGTCGGGGCGGGTGGGCCAGGCCATCAGGCAGCGCTCGTGCTCGGTCCACTCGGCGGGCATGCGGAAGGTCATCACAGCTCTCTTCGTCAGGTGTTCGACAGCTCTTCGCGACGGCGGGGCAATCGGTCTGCGCAAGGACGGGGCAATGGCGGGCCACGAAGGTGTGTGGCCGGTTCCGGGCGGGTCGCGCCCGAAGGGGCGGGCCGAGCGGGCGGTCGATGACCGCGACGGCCGTTGATGTGCCCGGAATACTCCTCCGAACTGAAAATTCAGTCAAGATGGGCGACCGAAAGATCTAGGCCGCGTGGTGCCGGCCGCGTGGGCCGGGGAAGCCGTCGGCTCAGGGCCGGTGACTCGGGCCTGGTGGCTCGCGGCCCTCCGGCCCGGCCCGGTCGTCTCGGGGGCCGCCTCGTCGGCGCGGGTCCGGCGACTACGGGGCCGGGCTACAGGAAGTAGAGGCGGTTCAGGGATACCTCGTGGGCCGGTTCCGAGCTGATCGGGACACCATCAAGGGTCACGAGCCCGGTGTCCGCCCCCACCTGTACGGCGCCGGTACGGGAGTTGAGCAGCAGGTCGGCGGGGCCGATGCCGCGGGTGCCGCGTACCGCGACCCGGCGGCGGCGGGTGGGCAGCTGGTCGCC
>NZ_JBIAGW010000030.1:0-55912 GCF_042869955.1 Streptomyces sp. NPDC006691 | reverse complement strand
GGGCGGAGCCCCGAACCGGGGGTGCAGGGGGCGCAGCCCCCTGCGGGGGTCCGAGGGGCGCAGCCCCTCAGGGGGTCTGGGGCGCAGCCCCAGGGGCCGGAACCAACCAACCCCGGGTCACGGGAGGGCGGGTGGGCGAACCCCTGGGGGCAAGGCCCGCCGCCCAGGGTATGGCGGGAGCCCAGGAGCTGACGTACCGTCAGGTGGCCCCGGACGCATGGAGGTTGCCGATGCCCCAGAACCGCCCCGCCCCACTCGACGAGTACCCCATCCACCAGGCCCCCCTCTCGATGCGCCACGTCGCGACGGGCGACCGCAACGCCTACGACCGCTGCATCTTCCACGTCTTCGACCACCAGGGCCGAGCCCTGCTGATCGCGGGCCTCGGGGTCTACCCGAACACGGGGGTGATCGACGCCTACGCCACCCTCCGCGTAGGCGACCGACTGCACGCCGTCCGCGCCTCCGACGCCCTCACCGACGACCGTATGAACCTGGCCGTCGGCCCCCTACGGATCACCGTTGACGTCCCGCTGAGCCGCCTCTCGCTCCACTGCGCTCCCGATCCGCGCGACCCGAGTTCGCTCTCGTACGACATCGTCTGGAACGCGGACTTCCCCGCGCTGTGGGAACCCCATCACGTGCAGCGCAGCGGCGGCCGGCTGACGCTTGAGGGGCGGCGGTTCGTGCAGGCGGGCCACTGCACCGGGGTCATCCGGGTGGGCGGCGAGGAGATACCCGTCACGGCGGGGGAGTGGACCGGGACGCGTGACCGCAGTTGGGGTGTGCGGCCGATCCCCGGCGAGGAGGCCGGGCGCGGCGCCGAGTACCGGCCCGAGGGCTTCCACTGGCTGTGGGTGCCGGCCCGGTTCGACGACCGGTTCGTCATGGTCATCGCCCAGGAGGACGCCGACGGCTACCGCACGCTCAACGAGGCCGCGCTGGTGCGCGACGGGCAGCCCGACGCCCAACTCGGCTGGCCCCAGGCCGACATCACGTATCGCTCCGGCACCCGGCACCCCGAACGTGCTGTCATCCACCTCACCGACCAGTCCCGCAAACCCCTCGAACTCGGCGTGGAGATCCTCGCCTCCTCGCCGCTCGCGGTCGGCGCCGGATACCCGCCCGCCGACGGCTGGCAGCACGGCACCTGGCAGGGCCGCGACTGGATCGACCGGCAGGTCTACGACCTGTCCGACCCGGCCGCCCACCCCATGGCCGCCTACGGCGTCACCGACCACGCGGCCCGCTTCACCCTGGACGGGCGGACCGGTTACGGGATCTTCGAGCACGGCAGCTTCGGCCGCCACGACCCCAGCGGCTTCACGGACTACTCCTCCGTCGCCCCCTGACCCAGCCGCCCACTCGCTGTTCGCCGCTCGCGCTGCGTCCGTCGCCGCTCGCCCGTCGCCCGTCGCCCGTCGCTGGTCGCCCGTCGCTGGTCGCTGGTCGCTGGTCGCGGGTCGCTAGTCGCTCGTGGTTCGTCGTCCGTCGTTCGCCGTGAAAGGAGCACCGCCTTGGCCACCGCGCCGCGCCCCCGCACCTCCACCCGCGACCCCGAGGACGTCGGCCGTCGCCTCACCGCCTGGCTGGACGTCCGACTACCCGGCGCCCGGGTCACCGACATCCGGGTGCCGTCCTCCAACGGCATGTCCAGCGAGACCCTGCTCTTCGACATCGAGCACCCCGACACCCCCGTCCGCGCCTGCGCGCTGCGGCTCGCCGCGGACCCGGCCGCGTACACCGTCTTCCCGGTGTACGACATGGCCCGCCAGCACCGCGTGATGAGCCTGGTCGCCGAGCACACCGACGTCCCCGTGCCGCGCGTGCGCTGGCTGGAGGAGGACCCGGCGCCGCTCGGTGCGCCGTTCTTCGTGATGGACCGGGCCGAGGGGCGCGTACCGCCGGACGTCATGCCCTATACGTACGAGGGCAATTGGCTGCACGCGGCGACCGACGCCGAGCGGGCCCGCCTCCAGGAGGGCACCCTGTCCGTACTGGCCCGCCTGCACGACCAAGTCCCGCCCCGTGAGGCCGAGTTCCTGTTGCCGGCGAAGTTCCCGCAGGGCTCCGCGCTCAAGCGGCATGTGGCGGCCCAACGGGACTACTACGCATGGGTGGTTGACGGGGTGCCGCGTTCACCCCTCATCGAGGCGGCCTTCGACTGGCTCGACGCGCACTGGCCCGAGGACGAGGGCCCCGCCGTCCTCAACTGGGGCGACGCCCGCATCGGGAACATCGTCTACGACGGCTTCGAGCCGGCCGCCGTCCTCGACTGGGAGATGGCCGCCTGCGGCCCGCGCGAACTGGACCTCGGCTGGACCGTCTATCTGCACCGCTTCTTCCAGGACCTCACGGTGGGTTTCGGCCAGCCCGGCCTGCCGGACTTCCTGCGGCGCGCGGACATCGAGCGGCGGTACGCCGAACTCACCGGACACACCCCGCGCGACATGGAGTTCCACACCCTGTACGCGGCGCTGCGGCACGCCGTGGTCATGCTGCGGATCGCCTACCGGCAGGTGCACTTCGGTGAGGTCGAACCGCCGCTGGATCCGGACGCGTTGATCCTGCACCGGGCCACGCTGGAGGCCATGGTGCTTGGCACGTACTGGAGTTGAGGAAGGGCGGTGCGCGGTGCGTACCGGGACCCGGAGGTGACGGCCGGACGCCCCCCGGTGGCGTCCGGCCGTCACAGCGGGCGCGCGGTCAGGCGGCGCGGCGCATCTGCGGCACGCGCAACGGGCGCGAGCCCGGGCCGCCGACGTGCGAGAACGGCTGGGTGCGCCAGTCGAGCCCCTGAGGGAGCGTCAACAGCAGTGCGGTGTCCTGCTCCTGGACCTCAAGCGTCTCGTCGGCCGCCTTCGCCGCCGCGGCGGGGCGCCCGGTCCCGGCACACACCGTGAGCACGAACGGATTCCAGGGGCTCGGGCACAGCGCGTGCTCCGGCAGCTCCTCCTCGTCGGCGAGCAGCGCGATCGGCTGGGCGCAGTCCGGGCAGATGACCCGGTACATCTCGAAGGTGTCGTACGCGTCGAACGAGTCCTCGTCCTCGACGAGGCCGGCGATATCGACAGGCTCCAATTCGCCACGTTCGCGTTCCGTACGTCCGGTTCGCTTGGGATTCTGCATTGGGACACTCCCCCTCGGGTGGGCCGGCATTTGCGCCGCGGCCGCGACCAAAGCAAGCACTTCCCGCCAAGCCGTGGCGATAACCACCGGCCCCCCGTCCGGCCGTCCGCGAACCTGTGGCGTTCGTCACATGCCGCCCGCAGGTGCCCTTTCGGACGTCTCCCGACTGTGCCGGAGGGCACCCGGGGCCATAGGTTGATCGTCATGGAGGAGCTGGACCGTCAGATTGTGGATCTGCTCGTCAAGGACGGGCGGATGAGCTACACCGACCTGGGCAAGGCCACCGGCCTGTCCACCTCGGCGGTGCACCAGCGCGTACGGCGGCTGGAGCAGCGCGGGGTCATCCGCGGATACGCGGCCGTCGTGGACCCCGAGGCGGTGGGCCTGCCGCTGACCGCGTTCATCTCGGTCAAGCCCTTCGACCCCAGCGCCCCCGACGACATCGCGGAGCGCCTCGCCGGCGTGCCGGAGCTGGAGGCCTGCCACAGCGTGGCCGGGGACGAGAACTACATCCTCAAGGTACGGGTCGCCACCCCGCTGGAGCTGGAGCACCTGCTCACCCGCATTCGCACCCTGGCCGGCGTCTCGACCCGGACGACGGTGGTCCTGTCGACCCCGTACGAGGCGCGGCCGCCGCATATCTAGGCTGTCCTCCATGAGTTCCGCGAGTTCCACGACCGAAGACCCCACCGAAGAGTCCGGCGGGCGCACCGTCCTGCTGCGCGGCGGTGACGTGCACAGCCCCGCCGACCCCTTCGCCACCGCGATGGTCGTCGAACGCGGCCACGTCGCCTGGGTCGGCTCGGAGGGCGCCGCGGACGCCTTCGCCAGTGGCGTCGACGAGGTCGTCGACCTCGAAGGCGCCCTCGTCACCCCCGCGTTCACCGACGCACATGTGCACACCACCGCCACCGGCCTCGCCCTGACCGGCCTCGACCTGTCCTCGGCCCGCACCCTGGCCGAGGCCCTCGACGCCGTGCGCGCCCACGCCGCCGCCCGCCCCGACGACAAGGTGCTGCTCGGCAACGGCTGGGATTCGGCGCGCTGGCCCGAGCGGCGCCACCCCTCGCGGGCCGAGCTCGACGCGGCCACCGGCGGACGCCCGCTGTATCTGCCGCGCATCGACGTGCACTCCGCCGTCGTCACCACCGGCCTGCTCGACCTGGTCCCGGGCGTCCGTGACCTGGCCGGATACCGGGACGGCGAGCCGCTGACGGGCGCCGCCCACCATGCGGTGCGGGCCGCGGCCCACGGTGCGATCACCCCGCGCCAGCGCACCGAGGCCCAGCGCGCGGCGCTGGGGCGGGCCGCCTCGCTCGGCATCGGCAGCGTGCACGAGTGCGGCGGCCCCGACATCTCCGACGAGGACGACTTCACCTCCCTGCTCGCGCTCGCCCGCGACAACGCCGGCCCCCGGGTCTTCGGCTACTGGGCCGAGCGCGTCGCCGGGGCCAAGGACGTGGATCGCATCCGCGAACTCGGCGCGGTCGGTGCGGCCGGTGACCTCTTCGTGGACGGCTCCCTCGGCTCCCACACCGCCTGCCTGCACGCCCCGTACGCGGACGCCCCGCACTCCGGAGCCCGTCACCTGGACGCCGCCGAGGTCGCCGCCCATGTGGCCGCCTGCACCGAGGCCGGCATCCAGGCCGGGTTCCATGCGATCGGGGACGCCGCCCTCGGCGCGGTCGTCGAGGGCGTACGGGCCGCCGCGGAGCAGGTCGGCCTCGCCCGGATCCGGGGCGCCCGGCACCGCGTCGAGCACGCCGAGATGCTCACGCCCGAGTCGATCGCCGCCTTCGCCGAGCTCGGGCTCACCGCTTCCGTACAGCCCGCCTTCGACGCGCTGTGGGGCGGCGAGGACGGCATGTACGCCGAGCGTCTCGGCGTCGAGCGGGCCCGCACCCTCAACCCGTACGCGGCCCTGCTGCGGGCCGGCGTGCCGCTCGCCTTCGGCTCCGACGCCCCGGTGACCCCGCTGGGCCCCTGGGCGGCCATGCGCGCGGCCGCCTTCCACCACACGCCCGAGCACCGCGTCTCCGCCCGTGCCGCCTTCACCGCTCACACCCGGGGCGGCTGGCGCGCGCTCGGCCGGGACGACGCGGGGACGCTGGTGCCGGGCGCCCCGGCCGACTACGCGGTCTGGCGCGCCGAGGACCTGGTGGTGCAGGCCCCGGACGACCGGGTGGCCCGCTGGTCCACCGACCCGCGCTCGGGCACCCCGGGCCTGCCGGACCTCACTCCGGGCGCGGCCCTGCCGGTCTGTCTGCGCACCGTGGTGTTCGGACAAACGGTATTCGCGCGTCCGAACGAGTGACATAGGGACATTTCGTACCGCCGACGGGTGGCTGTCACGGCATCGCCACGACCTGCGGATCTTCGGGACTGACCTGGGGATTTGAAAAAACGTCGCAGCTCAATCGGCTGTTGACAGAACGCGGCAACGGGCCGGTAGGTTCGGCCGAGTCCACCACAGGACTGTCCGACCGGTTGATCCTCCACGCAGTCGTCGAACGCCGCTGGGTCATGGGGTGGTGTGCCGCACCGGCGCACCACCACTGGCAGCCAGGTTCAGCGCCCGCGCCTCGGGGGCGAGGGAAGGTTTCAGCCGTGAGGGCGTCCCCCCTGCCCGCCGAGGGCCCGGGGAAGGTGCGACCCGGGTGGGGCCCGGATGCTCAGTAGACAACGGCTTTCGGTCGACCCGCAGCCAGCGGGTCCCAGGTCGGCCCGAAGGGCGCCGGGCCCCCGTACCGACACGTTCATGACATCCGGCATTCCGGCGGATCCCCGCCGCCATCCGGGCGCATCCGACACCACACACCCTCGCGGTACGGCCTGATCACGACCGCTCGCTATGGTGGACCCCTGCGTACGGACAATAAGGGGCAGCAGTGAACGACGGCGGTCAGAGGCGGTACGGCCCGCTGGGCAAGGCCTTGGTGATCATTCCGACCTACAACGAGGCGGAGAACATCAAGCCCATCGTCGCCCGGGTCAGGGCGGCGGTCCCCGAGGCCCACGTCCTCGTCGCCGACGACAACAGCCCCGACGGCACGGGCAAGTTCGCGGACGAGATCGCGGCCGAGGACGACCAGGTGCACGTGCTGCACCGCAAGGGCAAGGAAGGCCTCGGCGCCGCCTATCTGGCGGGTTTCCGCTGGGGCATCGAGCACGACTACGGCGTCCTCGTCGAGATGGACGCCGACGGCTCCCACCAGCCCGAGGAACTGCCCCGGCTGCTCACCGCGCTCAAGGGTGCCGACCTGGTGCTCGGCTCCCGCTGGGTGCCCGGCGGCCGGATCGTGAACTGGCCCAAGTACCGCGAGTACATCTCGCGCGGCGGCTCCACGTACTCCCGGCTGCTCCTCGGCGTCCCGATCCGGGATGTCACCGGCGGCTTCCGGGCCTTCCGCCGCGAGACCCTCGAAGGCCTCGGCCTCGACGAGGTCGCCTCGGCCGGCTACTGCTTCCAGGTGGACCTCGCCCGCCGGGCGGTCGCCGAGGGCTTCCACGTGGTGGAGGTGCCCATCACGTTCGTCGAGCGCGAACGCGGCGACTCCAAGATGAGCAACGACATCCTGGTCGAGGCGCTCTGGCGGGTCACCGCCTGGGGCGTCGAGTCCCGCGCCAACAAGCTGCTGGGCCGCAAGCGGTAGCCCGGAAGGGGCCGGGGCGTCTCGGCCGGGCGGACGGACGGGCGGACGAGCGGCCGGGCGGACGAGCGGCCGGGCGGACGAGCGGCCGGGCGGACGGACGGGCGGACGAGCGGGCGGGCGGACGGGTGCCGGGGGTACCCACGTGGCCGGTGGTCGGTTCGCCGAGGTGGCGCGGGGCAGCCATGTAAGCGGCGTGCCCACGTGACCGGGGTGCCCACGTGACCGCGGTGCCCACGTGGTCGGGTCGTTCACGTGGGCGGGTCGTCCATGGGGCCGGACTGTTCAGGGGCGGATCGTTCACGGGGCCTGGGTCCCTGACCAGGGCGTACTGATCTCTTCCTTACGTCGTCCCGATCGGCTCCCAGGCACACTGGGAGCATGACGACCGGCACTCCGCCTCCGACCGCGCCCAAGCGCTCGCGCGCACGCACCTTCGTACCCCTGGGGATCGCCGCCTGGCTTGTCCTGGAGATCTGGCTGCTCACCGTGGTGGCCTCGGCCACCAGCGGGCTCCTGGTGGTGCTGCTGCTCATCGGCGGCCTGCTGCTCGGCAGCTACGTCATCAAGCGGGCCGGCCGCCGCGCCTTCCGCAACCTCACCGAGGCGTTCAAGGAGCAGCAGTCCGGCGCGGCCCCCACGGCCGCGAAGGGCGGGGGCGAGGGCAACGCCCTGACGATGCTCGGCGGCCTGCTCCTCATCATCCCCGGCTTCGTCTCGGACGCGCTGGGGCTGCTCTGCCTGCTCCCGCCGGTGCGGAAGTACGTCACCCGCTTCGCCCAGCGCTCGCTGGACAAGCGGATGCGGGCCGCGGGCGGCGGCCCCCTCGGGGACGCCTTCCAGCAGGCCCGCATCCACTATCCCGACGGCAAGGTCGTGCCGGGCGAGGTCATCAGGGAGGACGGGTCCTCCGCATACCCGCCGGGCGAGGACCGCGGCCCGCGTCCGCCGCTGGTCTCCTGACCTCGGTTCCATCGCCTCGGGTCCTGACCGCTGGTCTCCTGACGTCGGGTCTTTGACCTCGGGCCCTGACGTCGGGTTCTTGGCCTCGGGGTCCCTGACGTCGGGTCGGCGGCCCCTGACCGTCGGCCTCCGGCTCCCTCCCTGTCCGTGCCTTCCGTGCGCGGGACCGCGCGGCGCACCACGGGCCTGGGTCATATCCCATCCGACTCCGACTCCCGACCCCCGACCCAGGGCCCTCATCCGAGCAGCGGCAGGGCAGGAGCAGGAGCAGGAACAGGAGCAGGGCGAACGCGCGCGGCCCACGCAAAAGCTGAGGGTCGGTCACACCAGATGGTGTGACCGACCCTCAGCTGTTGTGCGCTGTATCGCCGAACTGCGCGATCAGGCGGACTTGCGGCTGTCGCGCGGATGCACGGCAATGTTCATGGTGCCGGAACGAAGGACCTCCAGCCTTTCGGCCAGAACCTCCTCCAGCTCCTCGCGGGTGCGCCGCTCCATGAGCATGTCCCAATGCGTACGCGCGGGCTTGCCCTTCTTCTCTTCAGGGCCGTCGCCGTCCACCAGGAGTGCGGGGGCCCCGCAGACCTTGCACTCCCACTCCGGCGGAATCTCCGCCTCCACCGAGAAGGGCATCTCAAAGCGATGTCCCTTCTCGCATGCGTACTCCACGGCCTGGCGCGGGGCCAGATCGATGCCGCGGTCGGTCTCGTAGCTCGTCACCACGAGGCGCGTGCCGCGAAGAGCTCGCTCACTCATGAATCGTGCCTCCCGGGCTTGTCGCCCACAGGACAGGTGTCACTGTCGTCGTCATCCGGTCAACGTCCGGTCGGCGGTAAAGATTCCCGTTCTGGGTCATGCGTCGCCGTCGTGCCGCCCCTTGTTGTACCCACCAGTGACCGGTTTGTCACATCTGACAGCAGATGTCACCCAGCGTCTTCTCTACTTGAGCACGCAGTAACGGTCCGCCTGGCAGGCCAAAGGCGTACACTACCGGCCTTTCACTTCAACGTCTAAATCCGCGCCGGAACGGGATTCCCCGCGGCGGCCACGGCGGCCCGCACCGGCACCCGGGCGAGCAGTACGAATCCCACCGCGAAGAAGACCACCAGCGAGATGATGGCATCCCGGTAGCTCCCGGTCAGCTGATACGCGAGACCGAACACCAATGGCCCCAGCCAGCTCAGGCCGCGGTCGCTCATCTCGTAGGCCGAGAAGTACTCGGCCTCCTTGCCGCTCGGCACCATGTGTGAGAAAAGCGACCTCGAAAGCGCCTGGCTGCCGCCGAGCACCGTGCCGATCGCGCCGGCGAGCACGAAGAACAGCACCGGCTGACGGGCCGGCAGGAAGAAGCCGACCCCGAGGATCACCGCCCAGACGGCGAGCGAGCCGAGGATCGTCCGCTTCGCCCCGTACGTCCGCGCGAGCCGCCCCATTCCGAGCGCCCCGGCCACCGCGAGGACCTGCACGAGCAGCACGGCCACGATGAGCGTGTCCTGATCCAGGCCGAGTTCCTCGGAGCCGTAGATCGAGGCCTGCGAGATGACCGTCTGCACACCGTCGTTGTAGATGAGGTACGCGAGCAGGAACGCGAGGGTGAGCGGACGGGCCCGCATGTCCCGCAGCGTCGAGATCAGTTGCCGCCAGCCCGCGCCGACCCGCCCGTCGCCCGCGCCGGCCCGGCCCGCGGCCGTCGCGACCTTGCGGTCGCGCAGCCTCCGCAGCGGCACCAGCGTGAACGCGCCCCACCAGACTCCGGCCGAGGCCAGGCAGATCCGTACCGCGGTCGACTCGGACAGGCCGAAGCCGTCGTGCCCCGAGTACAGGATCAGGTTGAGGACGAGGACGCCGGCGCCCGAGGTGTAGCCGAACGCCCAGCCCCGCGACGAGACCTGGTCACGCTCCTCGGGCCCCGCGATCTGCGGCAGATAGGCGTTGTAGAGGACCATCGACACGGACAGGGACGCGTTGGCGACGATCAGCAGCACCGCCCCGAGCAGATAGCGGTGACCGTCGAGGAAGAACATCCCGGCCGTGGCCGCGGCACCCGTATAGGCGGCGGCCGCCAGGAGCGGCTTCTTGCGGCCGGTGCGGTCGGCGGCGGCGCCCACGATCGGCATCAGGATCACCGCGAAGATCACCGAGGCGGAGACCGCGTACGCGAAGAGGGAGCCCGCGCGCACCGGAATGCCCAGCGGATGCACGAACCCGTCGACATCGGCCGCCGACTTGGCGATCGAGGTCAGATAGGGGCCGAGGAACACCGTGAGCACGCTCGTCGAATACACCGAGCAGGCGAAGTCGTAGAAGTACCAGCCGTGTTGCTCGCGCTTGCGGTCGGCCGCACCGGCCGGCCGCTCCGGCCGGTCCAGCGTGTCCGTGGTCTCAGTGCTCAACCCGCGCCCCTCGCTCGTGCCCGTACGCGAAGCGGTGGCTGCCGGGGGGTCGGGTCAGTGCCAGACGCCCCGGTCGGTCAGTACCGTGCGCAGTGTCTCCAGATGATCGGTCATGATGCCATCCACGCCAAGGTCGAGCAGCGCCCTCATGCGCTCGGGGTCGTTGATCGTCCAGACGTGGACCTGGAGGCCGAGCGCGTGCGCGGTCCGCACGAAGCGCCGGTCCACGACCGGGACGCCGTACTGGCTCTCGGGGACCTGTGCGCTGACGGCGCCGGGCCGCAGCGGCACCGGGATCCCGTACGAGCGCAGTCGCAGCGCGGCGACGCCCCGCACTCCGTAGGAGGTGGCCAGGCGCGGGCCCGCGAGCCGGTGCGCCCTGGCGACCCTGGCCTCCGAGAACGAGCCGACGCAGACCCGGTCCCAGGCGTTGGTACGACGGATCAGGTCGACCAGCGGGGCGAGCGCGGACTCGGTCTTGAGGTCCACGTTCCAGCGGGCCTCGGGGAAGGACCCCAGGAGTTCCTCGAACAGCGGCAGCGGCTCGCGGCCGGCCACCCGGGCCCGCTTCACCTCGTCCCAGCTCAGCTCGGCGATCCTGCCCCGGGCGTCGGTGACCCGGTCGAGCGTCGCGTCGTGGAAGGCGACCAGGCGGCCGTCGGCCGTGGTGTGCACATCGGTCTCGAAGTACCGGTAACCGGCCTCGGCCGCACGCTCGAAGGCGGCCGCCGTGTTCTCGATGCCGTCGGCCGCCCCGCCGCGGTGGGCGAACGGGATCGGCGAGGGATGGTCCAGATAGGGGTGGCGTACGCGAGTCACCGGGGAAGTATCGCGTGCTCCGGTGACGCAGGTGCGACGGCGGGGTTGCCCGCGGGTGCGGGTGCGGGTGCGGGTGCGGGTGCGGGTGCGGGTGCAGAGGTCGAGGTCGAGGCGTAGGCGGTTGCAGAGGTCGAGGTCGAGGTCGAGGCGTAGGCGCTTGCAGGGGCAGTGGGAGGGCTCGGGTTTTGGGCCGGGGCCGGGGCCGGGGCCGGGGCCGGGGCCGACGCCGGAGTCGGTTCGGGGATCGCGAAGACGCGGAGGAAGAACTGGGCGAGCGGTCCGATCGCCAGGGCGTACAGGACCGTGCCGATGCCGAGTGAGCCGCCGAGCAGGAAGCCGGTCGCCACCACGACGACCTCAAGTGACGTGCGCACGAGCCGAATTGAACGTCCTGTCACCCGGTGAAGGCCGGTCATCAGTCCGTCGCGCGGGCCCGGGCCGAAGCGGGCCGAGATGTAGAGGCCGGTCGCCACCCCGTTGCAGACGATCGCGGCGGCCGTCAGCGGAACCTGGCCGAGCAGCCCGTGCACATCGGGAACGACGGCAAGGGTGGCGTCCATGAAGACGCCGATCGCGAAGACGTTGGAGACCGTGCCGAGGCCCGGCCGCTGCCGCAGCGGGATCCACAGCAGCAGGACCGCCGCCCCGACGATGATGGACACGACGCCGATCGAGAGACCGGTGTGCTTGGCGAGTCCCTGGTGCAGCACCCCCCAGGGTTCGAGGCCGAGCCCGGCGCGGACGAGCAGCCCCGAGCTGACGCCGTACAGCGCCAGGCCGACATAGAGCTGGACCACCCTCCGGGTGAGGTGCGTGGACAAGGTGGGCCCCCTGTGTGGTGGTAGTGGACTGACCCGTGCCACTCTGAGGCGGCACAATGGACTGCAACCATGGCCAATTCCGGGAAGGTGGACTGACTTCGATGGCTCAGTGGACCTCGGCGATCGGGCCCGCCCAACTCGCCCGTCAGCTCAAGGCACAGCAGCCCCGCCCGATCGGTACGGGCCTGCGCAAGCCGCCCGCCTACCGGGCGCTCGCCGACGGGATCCGGCTGCTCGTCCTGGAGGGCCGGGTGCCGGCCGCCGCCCGGCTGCCCGCCGAGCGCGAGCTGGCCGTGGCCCTGTCGGTGAGCCGCACCACGGTCGCCGCCGCCTACGAGGCGCTGCGCGGCGAGGGCTTCCTCGAATCGCGGCGCGGCGCGGGCAGCTGGACCGCCGTGCCCGCCGGGCATCCGCTGCCCGGCCGGGGGCTCGAACCGCTTCCCCCCGAGTCGCTCGGCTCGATGATCGACCTCGGCTGCGCCGCGCTGCCCGCGCCCGAGCCCTGGCTGACCCGGGGCGTCCAGGGCGCGCTCGAAGAGCTTCCGCCGTACGCCCACACCCACGGCGACTACCCGGCGGGGCTGCCCGCCCTGCGTCAGATGCTCGCCGACCGCTACACCGCGCGCGGCATCCCGACGATGCCCGAGCAGATCATGGTGACGACGGGCGCGATGGGGGCGATGGACGCCATCTGCCATCTGTTCGCCGGACGCGGCGAACGCATCGCCGTCGAGTCGCCCTCCTACGCCAACATCCTCCAGCTCATGCGCGAGGCGGGCGCCCGTCTGGTGCCGATCGCCATGGCCGAGGGCCTGGCCGGCTGGGACCTGCCTCGCTGGCGCCAGGTGCTGAGGGACGCCGCGCCCCGGCTCGCCTATGTCGTGGCGGACTTCCACAACCCCACCGGTGCGCTCGCCGACGAGGATCAGCGACGTCAGCTGGTGGACGCGGCCCGCTCGGCCGGAACGGTTCTCGTCGTGGACGAGACCATGAGTGAGCTGTGGCTCGACGAGGACCTCGCCATGCCGCGCCCCGTCTGTGCCTTCGACCCCGCCGGAGCCACGGTGCTCACGGTCGGTTCGGCGAGCAAGGCGTTCTGGGCGGGCATGCGCATCGGCTGGGTACGGGCCGCGCCCGACATCATCCGCTCGCTGGTCGCCGCCCGCGCGTATGCGGATCTCGGGACTCCGGTCCTGGAGCAGCTCGCCGTCAACTGGCTTATGGGGACCGGGGGTTGGGAGCAGGCGGTCGAACTGCGCAGGACCCAGGCCCGCGAGAACCGGGACGCCCTGGTGGCGGCGGTGCGCCGGGAACTTCCCGGCTGGGAGTTCGACGTGCCGCGCGGCGGCCTCACGCTGTGGGTGCGCACCGGAGGCCTGTCGGGCTCCCGCATCGCCGAGGTCGGCGAGCGCGTCGGGGTGCGGGTGCCCTCGGGGCCGCGCTTCGGCGTGGACGGGGCGTTCGAGGGCTATGTGCGGCTGCCGTTCACGGTGGGCGGCCCGGTCGCGGAGGAGGCCGCGGTGCGTCTCGCGGCGGCGGCCCGCCTGGTGGAGACGGGCGGCGGTTCGGGGAGCGCGGAGCCGCCGCGCACGTTCGTGGCCTAGACGGAGCAACTCCGTACGCAAGGGGCCCAAGGGGCCCAAGGGGCTCAAGTGGGCGGGGGGCGGGTGTTCCAGCCCTCGGGGTGTTCCAGCGCTCGGCGGCCACCGGCTCCTCCGGGCGGGGGCCCGTCATCCCTCGGCGGGGACCGCCTCCACGGGTGTCGCCTCCACGGGTGTCGCGTCCGCGGGCGCGGTCTGGACGGTCGCGGCCTCCACCGGCGTCGCGTCCACCGGACCCTCCCGCTCCGGAAGGAGGCCCAGGACCGCCTGGCGGTGGGCCTCGGTCGTGGCGTCGTCGTACGGGTCCGGCGTGGCGGGGACCTGGAGGCGGAGCACCGGGCCGGTGCCAAGGCGCGCGTAGCCGCGGCCGGGCGGGACCTCGGGGGTGGGTGTGGTGTGCGGCGGGACGCCCAGGACCGACTCGACCTGGCCGGGCGAGGCCGGGCCGAGGACCACCCTGGCCCGGGTGTGTGAGCGTACGGGCTCGGACAGGTCGTCCAGGGTCTCGAACTGTTCGGCCACCACCACCGTCACCCCGGCGGCCCGGCCGTGCCGCAGCGGGACCTGGAGCAGGTGCTGCGGGTCGGGGCGGCCGTCGGCCGCGGCCAGGTCGGCGAACACGCTGGGGCGGTCGAGCAGGATCCACAGCGGGCGCTTGGTGTCCTCGGGCGCGGGGTGGCCCGCCTGGCGGGCCCGGTTCGCCGAGATCAGCCGGCGCTCGGTCTCGTGCGAGGCCCACTCCAGGGTGGCGAGGGCTCCCGCCAGACCGCACTCGACGGCGAGCACGCCCGAGCGGCCGGTCAGGCAGGCGTACTCCCCGGTGCCGCTGCCTTCGACGATCAGCAGATCGCCGTGCTGGAGGGCCTGGAGCGCGATCGAGCGGAGCAGCGTCGTGGTGCCCGAACCGGGGCGGCCGACGATCAGGAGATGGGGCTCGGTGGAGCGGGGGCCGGTGCGCCAGATCACCGGAGGGGCATCGCGGCTCTCCTCTCCCGCGGTCACCGGAACCGTCCGCCGCACGGCGTCCGCGTCGGTGAAGCCCAGGACGGTCTCGCCCGGCGAGGTCACGAAGCGCTGGGCCGCGATCGAGGTGGGCAGCGCGCCCAGGACGCTCATCGTCAGCTGGTTGGCCTCCTCGTCCCAGGCGAAGTGGTACTCGCGGCCGCGCCCCGACTTGGCGTGCAGAAGCTGTTCGATGCGGGCCCGCGCCGCGGGCTCGCCGTCGGTGAAGTACGCGGGGTAGCGAATGGTGAGTCGGGTGAGGCGGCCGCTGTCGTCGAAGGCGTGGTCGCCGAAGGCCTTGTCCCACTCGCCGCCGTGGGAGAAGAGCGGGCTCGGGTCCTCGGGGACGGAGAAGTAGGGCACCAGTGCCTCGTAGAGCGCCTGGAGGCGGGCGGCTTCGGCCTCGTCCGGGCCCGTTGAGACGACCGGTTTCACCCGGCCCTTCCAGCCGGCCGCGCCCATCACCGTGATCAGGGCGAGGAGCGGCCCGTACGGGATGAGCGCGACGACCAGGACCACGGCCGCCGTCAGGAACAGCGCGGGACCACGCCGTTCCTTGGGGGTGGCGGCCCATTTGCCGCGCAGGGCGGCGGCGATCAGCCGCAGGCCGCGGCTGATCGTGATGAGCGGATGGAGAACGTCGGTGGCGCTGTCGGCGGCCGTGCGCGCGATCTCGCGGCTGCGAACGATGGATGCGCTGCTGCTGCTCAGAATGCGGGGGAGTGGTCGCCGGGCCACATCGTTCTCCTGGAGTTGTGTCCGCAAGGGGATCCGCCGTGATGTCCGCCGTGGGACGGCGGACGGCGGGAGGTCAGAACTTGATCCCGCCCAGCAGGCTGGCGAGGCTCGCGCCTCCGGCGGTGATGCTCGGGGCGATGGCGGTGCCCGCGAGGTAGAAGCCGAAGAGCGCGCACACCAGGGCGTGCGAGGCCTTGAGTCCGTCTTTCTTGAAGAAGAGGAAGCAGATGATTCCGAGCAGCACCACACCTGAGATGGACAGGATCATTGGGGATCTCCTGGTTGATGGGGACGGTCACCATGAGTTCTTCCAGGCTCACAGGAAGTATCTATGCGATAAAAGGTGCAAACGGGTGAAACTCCGCCATTTTCACTGGAGTGGCGGATATGAAAAGCAGCCCGGAGCGGGACACTGTGCGGCCGTCGGCCGGTCAAACCGTCACGCGCGGTGATCTTTGCCGCCGGTGGGCCACGTCATGTCGCCCGGTGCGCAGTACCCTGTCGATTCACTCGTACGGCGCTGTCGCCGTGCGGGTTTGTTCCGTTGCCCCTAAGGAGTTGTCGATGAGCGAGGAACTCGATCCCGAGGTGGTCGAGCTGGCGTCCAAGATCTTCGAGCTGGCCCGCCAGGGGGACGCCGAGGCGCTCGCCGCGTACGTCGACGCAGGGGTCCCCGCGAACCTCACCAATGACCGCGGCGACTCGCTCGTGATGCTCGCCGCCTACCACGGGCACGCCGAGGCGGTCTCCGCCCTGCTGGCCCGCGGCGCCGAGGCGGACCGCGCCAACGACCGCGGCCAGACCCCGCTCGCCGGAGCGGTCTTCAAGGGCGAGGACGCCGTGATCAAGGCTCTGCTGGCCGGCGGAGCCGATCCTTCCGCCGGGACGCCCTCCGCGGTCGACACCGCCCGGATGTTCGGCAAGGCGGACCTGCTCGCCCTGTTCGGGGCCAACTGAGCGTCCACCAAGCGTTTACGGGGGATCCATCGAAGAGCCCGCGGAGAGGGGCGCCGTAAATGTGGTCGCAATGGCGAAATGGCTGGGTCATCATGACGTCGAACCCCTACATCGGGGGCAGGGTTCCGTCATCCGGAACCACGACGAGAGGCAGGAAGATGGTCTACACCAAGCAGAAGACGGCGGGCGACCCCTCATGTTGCTGCGCGGCCTAGGGCAAGGCACGAATCCCCGGTTGCGTCGACAGCTTGATGTGAGGCTAATTCCATGTTCGATCCAGTCATAGCGCCGAGCGGCACGCTGCTCGGCCTGCTCCAGCGGGGCCGCGGCGACGGCACGCTGCACGCGCTGGCCGCCCCGCGCGACGAGGCCCTGGCGGCCCTCAACCACTGTGTACTGAGTGACCCCCGCCACGACTGGCAGGTCGAGAACCGCTCGCTGTACTACGCGCGGCTCTTCCTGGACCTCGACGGCGGGCTCGATCAGATCGAGCGCCACCTCTTCGGAGCCGAGGACGTCCTCGACACCGAGGACTCCAGGACCGGGCTCGCCCTCGCCGTCCTCGGCCACCTCGCCTCGTACGGCAGGAGCGACGCCCTAGCGCTGCTCCGCCGCTACGCCGCGACCGGCTCCAACTGGGCCTGGGCCCTGGACGAGCTCGCGCTGCGCGACGACGACGCGGGCCTGCGCGGCCTCGCCACCTCCGTGCTCGGCCGCTTCCCGGCCACCACCGAGGGTGACGCCGAGCTGGCCGCCACCGTGCGCGACGCCTTCGAGCCCCGGCCCTGGCGGCTGTGGGCCGAGGACCCGCGCGACGAGGTGGGCAAGCGGGTGCGGGCAGCCCGGGAGACCGGCTCCTTCGACCGATGGCAGCGCCAGATGCGACCGTCGGGGCCCCGCCCCGGCTGGAGCGTCCAGGCGGTCTTCGACTGGGCCGACGAGGGTCTCGAACGCGGCGCGGTCCTGCACCTTCCCGCGGCCAGGTGCCTCGGCGCGGTCGCCGGGCCCGAGGACCGGGACGCCATCATCGAGGCGGCCCGCTCCGGCACCGACGGAGCCCGCGGCGCCGCCCTGCACTACCTCGCCGAATCGTGCGACGCCCGCGTGCTCGACCTGATCGAAGCGGCCGTCTCCACCGGCTCGCGGACCGCGGCCGAAGCGGCCGTGCACGCCTTCGAGCGGATGTGCGGCCCCGAGGCCGTGGACCGGGCCCGCGGCTGGGTCCAGCGCCCCGACCAGCTCGGCGCCTCCGCCGCCAGCGTGCTCGCCGCACGCGGCGAGGCGGGCGACGAGAAGCTGGTGCTCGGCGCGCTCCGCGAGACCGTGCGCTCCGAAGGCCCCGACGCCCCGCTCCTGCGGGCCCTCGTCGACGGGGCCGGACGGCTCGGCATCTGCTGCGCCGCCCCCGTCCTGCGGCACGTCTACCGCGAGACCGCCTCCTCCCAACTGCGCGGCCGCACCGCCCGTGCGCTCGCCGCGACCGACCCCTCCTTCGCCACCGGCTTCGCCGTCGAATGCCTGTGGGACTGCGAGGAGACCACCAGAGAAGTAGCCGCCCAGTACGCGGAGCTCGTGGACGCCCGGGTGGCCGACCGGCTGCGCAGGCTCGCCGCCGACCCGGCCGAGGAGGCCGAGGTGCAGAGCGCCATCCACGACCGGCTCGGCCCGGACGCCACGGCCGTGTGATCCACGGCCGGCGGGGGCAGGCCGTGCGATCCACGGCCGGACCCGCAAGGACACCGCTCACGGGCCCCGAAACCGGACCCGGAAGGGCAACGCTCATGGGACGTTCCCCGGGCGGAAAGATCCAAGTCGACCGGGCCACTCCCGGCGCGACGACAACACGGGTATGCGTGTCGTCATCGTCACCGAGTCCTTCCCGCCCGACGTCAACGGCGTGGCCCACTGCGCCCTGCAGACCGCACGGCATCTGGCCGTACGCGGTCACCAACCGCTCGTCATAGCCCCGGCCACGGCCACGGGGGAGGGCTCTGACGCGCCGTGCCCCGTCATACGGGTGCCCTCGCTGCCGCTGCCCGGCTATCCCGAGGTCCGCCTCGCTCTGCCGAGCCGCCGCGTCGCCGCCGCCATCGCCGCGCACCGCGCCGACCTCGTCCACCTCGCGAGCCCCTTCGTCCTCGGTGTCCGGGGCATGGCCGCAGCCGCCCGCCTGGGCGTCCCCGCCGTCGCCGTCTACCAGACCGACCTCGCCGGATACGCCCGCACCTACATGGGCGCCGGCGAAGGCACCGCCTGGCGTCGGCTGCGCGCGGTGCACTCGGCCGCCGACCGCACCCTCGCCCCGTCCACCGCGGCCCTGCGCGATCTGACCGAACACGGCGTACGGCGGGTGCGCCTGTGGCCGCGCGGCGTCGACACCGAGCGCTTCCGGCCCGGCCTGCGCGACGCCGCCCTGCGCCGCGAACTCGCCCCGAACGGCGAACTGATCGTCGGCTACGTGGGCCGGCTCGCCCCCGAGAAGCAGGTGGAACTCCTCGCGGGCGTCTGCGCGTCGGCCGGTGTACGCGTCGTCGTCACCGGCGACGGGCCGAGCGGTCCCGCGCTGCGCTCGGCGCTGCCGGGGGCCGTCTTCCTCGGCCGCCGCACCGGGTCCGAACTCGCCCGCATCTACGCCTCGTTGGACGTCTTCGCGCACACCGGCCCGTACGAGACGTTCTGCCAGACCGTGCAGGAGGCCATGGCGAGCGGGGTGCCCGTGATCGCCCCCGCGGCGGGCGGCCCGCTCGACCTCGTCGCCCACGGCAGAACCGGATTCCTCGTGCCACCCGGCGACGCCGGGGCCGTGCGGGACGCCCTGCTGAACCTCGTCGACCCGGCGCGCCGGGCCGCCTTCGGGCGGGCCGGGCGGGCCGCCGTGCTCGGGCGGACCTGGGCCGCGGTGGGCGATCTGCTCCTGGACCACTACGCCGAGGTGCTCGACGCGCGGACGGTGGTGGCGGCATGAGCGGCCTGCGGATCGTCCGGCTCGCCAACTTCGTGACCCCCGCGTCCGGCGGTCTGCGCACCGCCCTGCGCGAACTCGGCCGGGGCTATCTGGCCGCCGGGCACGAACCCGTACTGATCGTGCCCGGCGCGCGGGCGAGCGACGAACGCACCGAACAGGGCAGGGTGATCACCCTGCCGGGCACCCTGCTGCCGGGCACCGGCGGCTACCGGGTGCTCGCGGACGCGCGCCCGGTCCGCCGGGTCCTCGACGGCCTCGCGCCCGACCGCGTCGAGGTGTCCGACCGCACCACCCTGCGCTGGACGGGGGAGTGGGCGCGGCGGGCCCGGGTGCCCTCCGTGATGGTCTCGCACGAGACCGCCGACGGTGTCCTGCGCACCTGGGGCCTGCCCGAAGCGGTGGCCCGGGGCGCCGCCGATCGGCTCAACAGGCGCACGGCCTGGGCGTTTTCGCGGATCGTGTGCACCACGGAATGGGCCGAGCGCGAGTTCGTACGGATCGGCGCGCGCAACGTGGTCCGGGCGCCGCTCGGCGTCGACCTGGTCCGCTCAAGGCCGGGCCGGCGCTCCACGGTGCTGCGGGCCCGGCACGCGCGCGGCGCCCGGGTGCTGCTCCTGCTGTGCTCGCGGCTCTCGGTCGAGAAACGGCCGGGCCTCGCCCTGGACGCGCTCGTGGCGCTGCGGCGCGCGGGGGTGCGGGCGGCCCTGGTGGTCGCGGGGGACGGCCCGCTCGCGGGGAGCCTGAAACGCCGGGCGGCGGCGGAACGGCTTCCGGTCGAGTTCCTGGGCCACATCGCCGACCGCGAGGCCCTGGCCGACCTCCAGGCCGCCGCCGACATCTGCCTGGCGCCGGGCCCGGCGGAGACCTTCGGCCTCTCGGCCCTTGAGGCCCTGGCGTGCGGGACCCCCGTGGTGTGCGCGGCATCGTCCGCGCTCCCCGAGGTCATCGGGGACGCGGGACTCGCGGCGGGCGGCACGGGCGAGGAATTCGCCCTGGCTGTCGGTGAGTTGCTGGCCCGGCCTGAAGGACGACGCCGGGCGAGCGCGCGGGCGAGGGCCGAACTGTTCGGCTGGGACACGGCGGTGACCGCGTTCCTCGCGGCGCACGACGCTCCGGTGGTACGAGCGCCCGAACCCGCCGCGCCCACCGCGCACGACAGCCCGACGACCCGGGCCTCCGGGCCGGCCCCGAGCCGAGCGGCACCGGAGGTGACTGCGTGAGCGCCCTGGCCGTCGAGACGATGCCCCAAGTCCCGCCGCGCGCCCTGCGGTTCGCGGCGCTCGGTGACTCCCTCACCGAGGGCGTCGGCGATCCGGTCGCCGGGGGGCGGCGCGGCTGGGCCGCGCTGCTGGCCGCGGGGCAGTGCGGGTGGGAGTTCCGCAACTTCGCCGCCAGCGGGGCGCTCACCCTCGACGTGGTCGAGCAACAGGCGCCCAGGGCACGGGAGTTCGGGCCCGACCTGGTCTCGGTCGTCGTCGGCGTCAACGACACCCTGCGCCGGACCTTCGACATCCGGCACATCGCCGTCCGCCTGAACACGCTGTACGCAGGCCTCGTCGGGGACGGTGCCGTGCTGCTCACGGCCTGCCTGCCCGATCCCGGCGCCATGCTGGGGCTGCCGGGTCCGCTCGCCCGCCCGCTCGCGCGCCGCCAGCGGGCCGTCAACAGCGTGGTGCACGCGCTGTCCGCGCGCTACGGGGCCGTGCACCTGCACTTGGCCGACCCGGCCTGGGTCGACGACCGCACCCTGTGGAGCGCGGACCGGCTGCACCCGGGCGAGCGCGGGCACCGGCTGATCGCCGCCCGCTGTCACGCCCTGCTCGCGGAGCGGGGCCTGGCCCCGGGCGCACCGCCCTCGGCCGAACCGGAGCGGCCGCCGCCGGGCACCGCCGCCTCCCTGTACTGGCTGGCCACCGCGGGCACCGCCTGGCTGGCCCGCCGTTCCGCCGACCTGCTGCCCCAGCTGCTGCGACTGGCCGGTGACGAGCTGCGGCACGGGGCGCGCGGCACCGCGGTCCGCCTCGATCTGCAGGCCGCCGACGCGCTCGCCGCGGCCCTCGCGGCGGTCGCGCCGGTACCGGATCAGCTCCAGTGCGTCAGGGCGAACCGGAGCGGGGTGCCCGGCGCGGCCTGTGCCGCGGCCGCCAGGTCCGGTTCGGGTACGACGCCGATCACCGGGTAGCCGCCGGTCGTCGGATGGTCGGCCAGGAAGACCACGGGCCGCCCGTCCGGCGGCACCTGTACCGCCCCCAACACCATTCCCTCGCTGGGCAGTTCACCCCCCGAGGACCGCCGCAGCGCGGGACCCTCGGTGCGCAGCCCGATGCGGTTGCTCGCCGAGGACACCCGGTAGTGCCCGGCCGCGAGCACGGCGGGCGCGTCCGGCGTGAACCAGTCCGCGCGCGGCCCCGGGCGCACCCGCAGCACGAGCTCGTCCGGCATTCCGGGCGCGGGCGCCCAGTCCACGTACGGGTGCGCGCCTTCCGGACGGCCGAGCGGCACCACCTCCCCGTCCCTGAGCAGCGCCGGGCCGAGCCCCGACAGGAGGTCGGTGGAGCGGCTGCCGAGGACCGGTTCCACGGCGATGCCGCCCGCGAACGCCAGATACGAGCGCACCCCGCGCGTCGCCGCGCCCACCTCGATCACCGCGCCCGACGGCACCCGCACCGGGGCGCCCCAAGCGACCGGCCGGCCGGCCACGGTGACCGGGCAGGGCGCCCCGGTCACCGCCACGGTGACCGCACAACGGGGGCGTACCGCACAGCCGTTGAGGGTCGACTCCAGGACGGCCGCCCCCGGGGCGTTGCCGACCAGGCGGTTGGCGAGCCGGCTCGCGGGCAGGTCGAGCGCGCCCGAACGCGGCACCCCGAGGTGCGCGTGCCCGTGCCGCCCCTCGTCCTGTACGGAGGTGAGCGCGCCGGCCCGTACGACGGACAGGGCGCGGTCGGTCATCGCGGGGCCCCGGGGACGAAGCGGACCCGGGTGCCCGGAGTGAGCAGGGCGGCGGGCTCGCGGTGGGGGTCCCACAGGGCCGCGTCCGTACTGCCGATCAGCTGCCAGCCGCCGGGCGAGGAGCGTGGGTAGACGCCGGTGTACGGGCCCGCGAGGGCGACCGAGCCCGCCGGGACCGCGGTGCGCGGGGTGTCCCGGCGGGGCGTCGCGTACCGGTCGTAGAGTCCGGTGAGGTAGGCGAACCCGGGCGCGAAACCGCAGAAGGCGACCCGGAACTCGGCCGCGGAGTGGATCCCGGCCACCGCGTCCTCGGAGACCCCCCACAGGGCGGCGACGTCCGCGAGGTCGGGGCCGTCGTAGCGTACGGGGATCTCGACCGTCTCCTGGGAGCCCGTCGCCAGGGGAGGGATGTCCCAGGTGGTCAACTGGGCTGCCAGGGAGGGGGGATCGCCCACGCCGTCGAGCAGGACGGTACGGGCCGCGGGCACGATCTCGCGCACCGCGGGGAGCGTTCCGGCGGCCCGGCGGCGCAGCAGCTCGGCGTGCAGGGCCCCGGCCGCATCGCCGTCGGGGAGCTCGATCAGCAGAGCGTGCTCCCCGACCGGCAGGACGCGCACGGTGCTCACGAGAACGCCGCCACCTCGACGCCCGCCGCCTCAAGTGCGGACCGCACCCGGCGGGCCAGGTCCACCGCGCCCGGGGTGTCCCCGTGCAGGCACAGCGAACCCGCCCCGACGGCGACCCGCTCGCCGTACTCGGCCACGACCGTGCCGTCCAGGGCCATCGACACGGCCCGCGCCACCACCGCGTCCGGGTCGCTGACCACCGCCCCGTCCCGGCCGCGCGGCACCAGGGTGGCGTCGGAGGTGTAGGCGCGGTCCGCGAACGCCTCGGTGACCACCGGGAGCCCGGCCCGCTCGGCGGCCGCGAGCAGCCGGGAACCCGGCAGGCCGAGCACCGGGAGCCGCGCGTCCGCGAGCAGTACCCCTTCGACGACGGCGGCCGCCTGTTCCTCGTCGTGCACCACGCGGTTGTAGAGCGCGCCGTGCGGCTTGACGTACGAGACCCGACTGCCGGCCGCGCGGGCGAAGATCTCCAACGCGCCGATCTGGTAGGCGACTTCGGCCGCCAGCTCGGCCGACGGTACGTCCATGGAGCGGCGGCCGAAGCCCGCCAGGTCGCGGTAGGAGACCTGGGCGCCGATGCGTACCCCGCGCTCCGCGGCCAGGGTGCAGACCCGCCGCATGGTGGCCGGGTCGCCCGCGTGGAAGCCGCAGGCCACATTGGCGCTGGTGACGACGGAGAGGAGCTGTTCGTCGTCGGTGAGGCGCCAGTGGCCGAAGCCCTCGCCGAGATCGGCGTTGAGGTCGATCGACGTGGTCGCGGACCGGGTCATGGGCGGGGCGTCTCCTGTTCACGGGGGTGCGGGGTGCTGTGGTGCAGTGTGCCCCGATCGGGCGTGACGCGCTCGGCCGGGGCACACGGTCGTGCGTGGTTCAGCCGGTGCGGTAGTGCTCGTCGCGGACGTCGGTGAGGAACATCCGGCCCGGCGCGTGGGTGAGGGCGAAGGGCGGCCGGGACGCCATCACGGCGGCCTGCGGGGTGACCCCGCAGGCCCAGAACACCGGCACGTCACCGGGCTCGGCCCGTACCGGATCCCCGAAGTCCGGCCGGGACAGGTCCGCTATGCCGAGCGCCGCCGGATCGCCCGAGTGCACCGGCGCGCCGTGGACGGCGGGCATCGCCCGGGTCACCCGGCGGGCGGTGCCCACCAGGGCGGCCGGGACCGGCCGCATCGACACCACCAGCGGCCCGCTGAGCCGCCCGGCCGGACGGCAGGGCCGGTTCGTCACATACATCGAGACGTTGCGGCCCTGCTCGATGTGGCGCAACGGGACTCCCGCGGCGGCCAGTTGGGACTCGAAGGTGAAGCTGCACCCGATGAGGAACGTCACCAGGTCGTCGCGCCAGAAGGCCGTGGCGTCCACCGGTTCGGCGGCGAGTTCGCCGTTCTCCCAGACCCGGTAGCGGGGAACGTCCGTCCGCAGATCGGCCCCGGGTGCGAGCCGGGTGCCAAACGATCCGGGCGCGGTGACGTCGAGGACCGGGCAGGGCTGCGGATTGCGCTCGCAGAACAGCCGTACGTCCTCGGCCCAGTCGGCCGGCACACAGACCAGGTTCGCCTGGGTGTGCCCGGGGGCCCAGCCCGCCGTCGGCGCGTCCGTGCCGGAACGGAACAGGGCGCGGCCCTGCTGGGGGGAGGCGGGAGCAAGGGGTTCGAGCCGGGTCATGACAGCTCCTGTCCGCGCGTCTCGGGCAGGCCGAGCAGGGCGAGTACGGCGATCGCGTAGCCGACGGCGCCGAAGACCAGGGCGCCGCCCACGCCCCAGCTGTCGGCGAGGTAGCCGACCAGGGTCGGGAAGAAGGCGCCCACGGCCCGGCCGGTGTTGTAGGTGAACCCCTGGCCGCTGCCGCGCACCGCCGTCGGGTACAGCTCGCTGAGGAAGGCGCCGAAGCCGCTGAAGATCGCCGACATGCAGAAGCCGAGCGGGAAGCCGAGCACGAGCAGGAGGGTGTTCGCCCCGGACGGGAGATGGGTGTAGGCCAGGATGCAGCCGGCCGACAGGACGGCGAACAGGACGATGTTCTTCTTCCGGCCCAGCCGGTCGGTGAGGTGGCCGCCGGTCAGATAGCCGGCGAAGGCACCCGATATGAGGAACGCCAGATAGCCGCCGGTGCCGACCACCGTGAGGTGCCGCTCGCTCTTGAGGAAGGTCGGCACCCAGGTGGCGAGCGTGTAGTAGCCGCCCTGGACTCCCGCGGAGAGCAGCACCGCGAACAGGGTGGTGCGCAGCAGCGGGCCGCGGAAGATCGCCGCGAAGGTGGCGGCGCCGCCGGTGGCGCGGGCCGTGGCCAGCCGCTGTTCCGTGGCCTCGGGCGCGTCCTCTACGTTGCGGCGTACGTAGACGAGGAGCAGGGCGGGGAGCGCCCCGGTCCAGAACACCACGCGCCAGGCGGTGTCCGGGCCGACGTACTGGAACACCAGCGTGTACACGACGACGGCGAGCGCCCAGCCCGCCGCCCACGCGCTCTGCACGGCGCCCAGGGTGCGGCCGCGGTGGCGGGCCGAGGCGTACTCGGCGACCAGGATCGCGCCGACCGCCCACTCGCCGCCGAAGCCGAGCCCCTGGAGGGCGCGGAAGACCAGCAGGGTCTCGTAGTTGGGCGCGAAGCCGCACAGGACGGTGAAGACCGCGTAGGTGCCGACGGTGATCATCAGAGCCCGGACCCGGCCGATGCGGTCGGCGACCACCCCGGCGAGCGCGCCGCCGACGGCCGAGACCACCAGCGTCACCGTGGTGAGCAGTCCGGTCTGGCCGCTGTCGAGTCCGAAGTAGGCCGCGATCGCGACCATGGTGAGCGGGAGCGTGAAGAAGTCGTAGGAGTCGAGCGCGTAGCCGCCGAAGGCGCCCCCGAACGCGCGGCGGCCGCCGGGGCCGAGAGCGCGCAGCCAGCCGAACGGGCCGCTGTCGTCGGGGAGTTGACCGTGGGTCGGCGCTGCCTTGGTCGTGCTCATGTGCACCTCGCAGGAGGGGACGAGAGGGCGGATGAGAAGAGGGCTGCCGGGGCTGTGCGCAAGGGGAGGGGGAGGCGTGTCGGGTGCGCGGCCGGGGTGCGGTCCCGGGGTGCGGTCGTTTCAACGTAGAGGATTGTTGAACGATCCGACAAGGTTCTTGCGTGGACGTTCCCGCTTCCTCATGTCCTCAAGGTGCTTCTACGATGGGCGCGCACGTCGGCGGGAACGGCCGGCGGGGGAGAGAGGGTGCTGTGGCGACAACGGGTCCCGGGCGGGGCGGACTTGCCGAGGACCGCGCGCTGCTCGGCCGCACCAGCACGGCGGAGCGGGTCGCGGACATCCTGCGCACCCGGATCGCGGAAGGCTTCTTCCCGCCGGGGGTGCGCCTCGTGGAGGACGCCATCGGCAAGGCCCTCGGCGTCTCGCGCAACACCCTGCGCGAGGCGTTCCGGCTGCTCACCCACGAACGGCTGCTCGTCCACGAGCTCAATCGCGGGGTCTTCGTCCGGGTGCTCGCCGTCGAGGACGTGGCCGACATCTACCGCACCCGGCGTCTGGTCGAATGCGCCGTCGTCCAGGGGCTGGGCGAGCCGCCGTACTTCCTCGACGGGCTCGACGCGGCCGTCTCCCACGGCGAACGCGCGGCCGGGGAGGGCGACTGGCCGGGCGTCTCCACCGCCAACATCCACTTCCACCGTGAACTCGTGGGCCTCGCGGGCAGCGTCCGCACGGACGAGCTGATGCGCGGCGTCCTGGCCGAACTCCGCCTGGCCTTCCACGTGGTGGACGACCCGCGCCGCCTGCACCAGCCCTACCTCGTGCGCAACCGGGAGATCCTGGAGGCGCTGCGCGCGGGGGAGCGGGACGCGGCCCGGCGGCTGCTCGCCGACTACCTCGACGACTCGCGCGCCCAGCTCGTCGAGGCGTACGGGAAACTGGTCACCGACCTTCCGTCCTGACCCGCGCCCCGGCCGCGCGAGGCGGGCGGATCTGCGCCGTTTCGACCGTTGTCAGTGCGAGGACCTAATCTGTCCAGCGTGACTTCGCCTGCCTCGACGGAATCCGTTCCGCCCCAGCTCAGCGCGGCCGTGCGCCCGGCACCGGGCCCGGCCGCCGACGAGGGCCTCGCGCGCCGCCTGCGCGCGCTGGCCTGCACCGCGCCGCTGCACGACCTCGACGTGCGCAAGGCCAACCTCGCGGGCGAGTACTCGGTGTACGCCATGGCCGAGGTGGCGCTGGCCTCCATCGACCTCGTCACCCTGAACATGGACTTCGACACGGGCGCCGACCACGACCAGATCGTGGCCCGGCTCGTCCCGCGCGTCGCCGCCCAGGCACCGACCAGGCCCACCGTCGAGCACGAGCGGGTGGCCCGCTGGGTCCTGGAGAACCTGATCAACGTCGGCAGCGTGGACCGCGGCTTCCGCGCGGTGTACGGCACGTTCAACCCCGACGGGGTCTACGTCCGCAGGGACTACGACTTCAAGCTCCTCGAAGAGGTCCCCGGCTATGGCGGCGCCGTCTACCTGCGCACCACCGACGAGGCGGTCAACGTCTTGGTGGGCGCCCTCGACACGGACGTCACCAGCGCCCAGATCGCGGCCGAGGTCAAGCTGGAGGTCCTGATCAGCCGCGGTCGCCTCGCCGACGCCCAGCTCGCCGCCGAACAGGCCCGCTACCGCACGGTGCAGTACGCCGAGACGCTGCGGCGCACCTTGGAGGCGACGCGGCGCAACGTCCGCGCGGTCGACTGGCTCCACGCGGTGCCGGACATGATCGCCGAGGCCCTCGACCACGTCGCCGACCGCTACCGGCACGAGAACGCGATCCTCACCAACATCCGCAAGGCCCGCGACGAGGCGGAGGACCCGGACAACAAGCGCCGCGCCGCCGAGCTCGTCGACATCGTCAAGGACTGCATCCGGCGCCACACCCAGCTCCAGTCCCGCCTCCTGGAGGCCGGCCCGCTCTTCCGCGCCGAGCAGGACCGCCAGGCCTTCGCCCGGCCCGCCGCCCGTTCGGGGCTCGACCTGTACGGCCAGCTGGTCGCCCCGCTGCTGCCGCTCCCGGTGGCGGACGCGATCCGGGTGACCGACGCGTTCTTCGCGCGCGGCACCGGCCTGCGCACCCCGGTGTCCGTACGCGTCGGGGACCTGGTGGACATACTGCTCACACCGCCCACGGAGCGGGAACACCTCGGCGCGGAGATGCCCGAGCCCGAGTTGATCACCACCCCCGACGACAGCCGCTTCAGCGAGGAACAGCTGGCCTCGGCCATGGAGCTGCTCGACTTGGAGCACGACGCGCCCCGCCGCCTCTCGGGCCTGCTGGCCGACGCCCGCCGTCTCGACCCCGAACTGCCGTACCTGGTAGCCCTGTTGGCGGTCCACGCCGCGAGCCCTCCGGTCGGCACGGCCTACCGTCAGGGCGAGGAGCGCCTGCTGTTCGCGGTCGACGACGGCACCCAGCTGGACGACCCCGAGTTCGGTGGGGCGGACCTGATCGTGGGCATGGCCCTGCTGGACGCGGCGGGAATGGCCGCGGGCCGGACGGAGGCGGCGTGAGCCTTTCCCCGACCCGGGCGCCCACGGGGGCCTCAGCCCCCGGCCCCGCCGCGCGGTCACATCCAGCCCCTCCGGCGATCGAGGAGCGCGGCCGGGGGCGGAGCCCCGGGAGCACCGGCCCGCACCCGGTTGCCCGCCCCCGGAGGGTCGCGGGAAGGGGCGGGGCGGGAAGCGAGCCCGCCGCAGGCGCCCCGCACCCCGCGCCAAGCAACGCACGCACCAAGGAGACCACCCCGTGACCGACCACCCCACCGAGCACGTCGCCTTCGGCGACGAGGCCGAGCCGGCGCCCCCCGCACCCGGCACCGGCGGCGAGGGCCGGATCACCCCCGCCGACGCCGCCGACGCCGCGCGGCTCGTCGCCTTCGGCCTCCAGCCCAAGCTGCTCCCCGCCCGTGACGCGGAGTACGCGGAACTGCTCCGCCGCCACCGCGAGGACCCCGCGTTCGCGCGCCTGGCGGACGCCGTCGCCGCGGGGCTCGGTCTGATCGTCCTGGAGGTGTCGCCCCGCGCAGGCATGGCCGTGACGGCCGCGGAGGATTCCGTCTTCGCGGTCCGCATGGGCGACTACGCGCGCCGCGCCGCCGCTCCCGACTCGGCGGACCGCTTTCTGCACGGCCTGGCCCATCTCGCCGTCGCCGCCCTCGCGTTCCCGCGTCCCGAGGACCTCGCCGACGACGGGTACATCGGCCGCATCACCGTCAACGGCGTGGACGCTTTCGTCCGGCAGGCCTGCCGCCGCCTGGAGGAGCGGGCCGAGGAGACGGGCGAGAACACCGACCCCGAGACCGGCGCCCCCGGCCTGGAGGCCGCCTGGCGGATCTACGCCCGGCGCAGCTCCACCGGAGCCACCAAGGACGCCCGCCGGCTCGCCGGTTCGACCACCGGCATCGTCGCCAAGGCCGTCGCCTTCCTCACCGAATCCGGCTTCCTCCAGCGGACCGGCGACGACGCGGGCGGCGCCTACCGCACCACCGCCCGCTACCAGTTGCAGGTCCGCGACATGGCGGGCAGCGCCGCCCTCACCGAGCTGATCGAGCTCGGCGTGGTCGCGGTCACCGACGGCGCCGCCACCCTGCTGCCGCCGCCCGACGCCGACGACCTGGAACTGGCGGCCGACGCCGGACTGCCCTTCCACTCCTGACCCGCCTTCCCCGCCCCCCCACAACGACGAGAGTCCGCCGACATGTACGAGCTGTCCCGGGTCCGCCTCTACTCCATCGGGCCCGCCGGTGCGCGCTACGCCGACACCGTGCTTGACCTGCGGGGAGTCGGCGCACCCGTGCCCAACCCGGCCCCCGCGCAGGCCGAGTTCTTCGAGGACGAGCCGGTCGGCCCGCCGCGCCGCCCGGCGCCCGCGGGCGTGCTCTTCCTGGAGAACGGGGGCGGCAAGTCCGTACTGCTCAAGCTGATCTTCTCGGTGATGCTGCCGGGCCACCGCAACACCCTGGGCGGCGCCAGCTCCGGCGTGCTGCGCAAGTTCCTGCTCGCCGACGACTGCGGACACGTGGCCCTGGAGTGGCAGCACACCCTCACCGGCGAACTGGTCGTGGTCGGCAAGGTCAGCGAGTGGCGCGGCCGCCAAGTCTCCAACGACCCGAGGAAGTTCGCCGAGGCCTGGTACTCCTTCCGGCCCGGCCCCGGCCTCAGCCTGGACTCGCTGCCGGTCGCCGAGTCCAGCGCGATGCGCCCGTCCGCGGAAGGCGCCTCCGGCGCCCAGGGCCGGCGTCGCACCATGAAGGGCTTCCGCGACGCCATCACCGAGGCGACCAAGGCGTACCCGCATCTGGAGGTCTACTGGGAGGAGATCCACGACCGCTGGAACGAGCACCTCGGCGACCTGGGTCTCGACCCCGAACTCTTCCGCTACCAGCGGGAGATGAACGCCGACGAGGGCGAGGCCGCGGGCCTGTTCGCGGTCAAGAAGGACTCCGACTTCACCGACCTGCTCCTGCGCGCCGTCACCGACACCCGCGACACCGACGGCCTCGCCGACCTGGTCAGCGGCTTCGGGAACAAGCTCGGCCGCCGTGCCGAACTCACTGCCGAACGCGACTTCACCGCGGGCTCGGTGGACCTGCTCAACCGGATCGTCGAAGCCGCCGACACCCGCGCGCGGGCCCGCGACATCCACGCCGGCGCCGAGCGCCGCACCCGTACGCTCGCCCGCCGCCTCTCGGCCCGCGCCGCCGAGGAGCGTGGCCGCGCCACCGACCTCGCCCAGCAGGTCACCGCCGCCGCCCACCAGGTCACGCTCGCCGAGCGGGCCCGCGGCACCAGCTCCCTGATCGCCTCGGAACTCGCCTACCGGCACGCCTCGTTGGCGCTCGCCGTCGCCGAGAAGGCGGCCGCCGCGCAGCGCCGTGAACTGGCCGACGCCCGCACCCTGCACTCCGCCTGGCAGGCCGCCGAGGCCGTGCTGCGCCACCGCGCCGCCGCCGACCGCTCGGCCCGCGTCGCCGCCGCCATCCAGGAGGCCGAGCGCGACGCGGCTCCCGCGCTCGCCGCCCGCGCCAGGGCCGCCGCCGATCTCGTACGGGCCCTGCACACGGCCGCCGAGGACGGTGAGCGGGTCGCCGCCGAGGAGGAGGAGCGCTCGGCCGGTCTTCAGGAGGCGGGGGAGGCCGCGCACCGCGATGCCACCGCGGCCGCCACCGAGGCCCAGCGCGCCCGCAGCGAGACCGGGCACCTGCGCCAGCGGCTCGCCGAGGTCGAGCAGGAGACCGCCGAGGCGGTCCGGGCCGGCTGGCTCGACGACAGCGCGCCGGACGCCGACCCGGCCCGCGCCGCGCTCGCCGCCAGCGACGCCGAGAAGACCGCGGTGGCCGGCTGGGACACGGCCCGCGAAGCCGCCCGCACCGCCGCCGACCGGGCCCGCGAGGCCGCCTCCGTCGAGGCCCGCGCCGAACTGGCCGCGGCCCGCGCCGAGGACGCCGCGCGGGCCGCCGGCAACGCCTACGACGCCGAGCGCCGGGCCGCCGAGTCGATCGCCGCCGAGGAGCGCCTGGCCGAACTGCTCGGTCTGCCCGGCACCGGCGCCGGCACCGCTTCCGGGGTGCCCGAGCCCCGCAGGCACCAGGACGAGATGCCCCAAGGGCCGCTCGGCGCAGCGGAGTTGGACCGCAGCGCGGACGAACTGCGCGCGCTCCTCGACCAGTCCGTCGCCGCTGCCGAACGCCAGCTCTTCGAGCTGCGCACGGCCGCCGCCGACGACGCGCGCATCCTCGGCGCGCTCGGTGACGGCGGCCTCCTGCCGCCCAGCGCGGACGTGCTGGCCACGGTCGAGTACCTGGGGGAGCACGGCATCCCCGCACTGCCCGGCTGGCGCTACCTCGCCCAGGCCGTGGCCCCCGCCGACCACGCCGCGGTGCTCGCGGCCCGCCCCGAGCTCGTCGACGGCGTCGTCATCACCGACCCCGCCTCGCACGTCCGGGCCCGCGAGGCGCTCGCGAACGCGGCCCTGCTGCCGCGCTCCGCCGTGGCCGTCGGCACCACGGCCGCGCTGCTCGCGCCCGTTCCGGCCGCGGACTCGGGCGGCGAGAGCGGCATCTTCCTCGTGCCGCCGAACCCGGCCATGCACGACGAACACGCCGCCGACGAGGAGCGCCAGTCGCTGCGCGCCCGCGCCACCGCCCGGGACGAGGAGATCCGCACGCTCGCCGCCCGGCTGACCGGGGACCGCTCCCTCGCCGCCCGGATCGGATCCTGGCGCGCCGACTGCCCGCCCGGCATGCTCGCCGAGCTGGCCGCGGCGGCCGAGACCACCCGCGAAACCGCCAAGCAGGCCGCCGAGGAACTGACCGAGGCCCGCACCGCCCGGGCCGAGGCGGACGAGGCGGCCGCCGAGACGGCCCGCGTGCGCGAGGAGCGCCAGGAGGCCGCCCAGCGCGCCCGGCGCGCCGCCGACGCCCTCGCCGGGCTCGCCTTCCGGCTCCGCGAGCGGGCCGGCTGGCAGGTCAAGCTGCGTGAACTCGCCGACGAGGCAGCCGAGTCCGAGGCCCGCGCCCAGTCGCTCCTGGAGCGCGCCAAGGCCGCCGACGAGGACCGCCGCGCCGCCCAGCGCGCCGCCGACGACGCCCACCGCACCTCCCGGGCGCTGCGCGCCGAGCGCGCCGAGATCGCGGGCGCCCCCGAAAACCTCCCGGAGCCCGACGCGGACGCCCCGCGCCACGCGCTGCCCGCCCTGCGCGAGGCCTACCGCGCCGCGTCCCAGCTGTACGAGAAGGTCGGCGTCGGCGCCGACCTGCGTGCCGAGCAGGCCCGCGCCGAGAGCGACGAGAGCGCGGCCCTGGCCGAGCTCGACCGGCTCAGCAACAAGGTGCGCACCCGCGCCGCCACCCTCCTCGAAGGCACCGACGGCGCGGACGGCCCCTCCCGCCAGGCCGCCGCCGCGCGCGCCGAGTCGCTGGTCCAGATGCTGGAGACCCGTGCCTCCACCGCCAGCGAGCAACTCGGCCGGCTGCGCGGCGAGGCCGAGCGGCTGGCGCCGGCCGACGGGGAGCGGCACACCGAACTGCCCGAGGACCAGGTCCCGGCCGATGCCGAGCAGGCCCAGGCCCTGCTGCGTACCGCGACCACCCAACTGGCCGTGCGTACCGACGAGTTGGAGACCGCACGGGCCGCCCACGCCGAGCTGCTCACCGCCCACCGGACCGCCGAGGACGGGGCCGGCGGCTTCGACGAGACGGCGGCCCTGCTGCGCGACCTGCTACGGGACAACAGCCACGGCCCGGACGAGGAGAGCGCCCCCGACCCGTACCCGGGCAGCCTGGAAGAGGCCCGCCAGTCCGCCACCGAGGCGCGCCGCTCCCTGCGCGGCTGCTCCGGCGACCTCTCGGCCGCGGACTCCGCCGTGCGCGAGGCGAGCGACATCCTGGTGCGGCACGCCAACGCGACCCGCTACGAGCAGGTCCGCACGCCGGCCCGCCAGCAGATTCGCGAACTGCCCGCGGCCTCCCTGCCCGAGCACGCCGCCGCCTGGGCCACCGCCTTCGAGCCCCGCCTGCGCGTCCTCACCGACGAGCTGGAGCAGCTGGAGCGCAACCGCGACTCCATCGTCGACCGGCTGCGCGGCCTGGTGGAGTCGGCGCTCACCACGCTGCGCTCCGCCCAGCGCCTGTCCCAGCTCCCCGAAGGCCTGGGCGAGTGGTCGGGCCAGGAATTCCTGCGCATCCGCTTCGAGGAGCCCGACCAGGCCACCCTCACCGAGCGCCTCGGCGAGGTCATCGACGACGCCACCCGCGCGGCCGTCAAGAAGAACTCCGACCTGCGCAGGGACGGCATGTCCCTGCTGCTGCGCGGTGTGCAGGCGGCCCTGGAGCCGCGCGGCATCAGCGTCGAGATCCTCAAGCCGGACGCGGTGCTGCGCGCCGAGCGCGTCCCCGTCGGGCAGATGGGCGATGTGTTCTCCGGCGGCCAGCTGCTCACCGCCGCGATCGCCCTGTACTGCACGATGGCGGCGCTGCGCAGCAACGACCGGGGCCGCGACAAGCACCGGCACGCCGGCACGCTCTTCCTCGACAACCCGATCGGCCGCGCGAACGCGACGTACCTCCTGGAACTCCAGCGGGCCGTGTCCGACGCGCTCGGCGTCCAACTCCTCTACACCACCGGCCTGTTCGACACGACAGCGCTCGCCGAGTTCCCTCTGGTGATCCGGTTGCGCAATGACGCGGACCTCCGGGCGGGCCTGAAGTACATCAGCGTCGAGGAGCATCTGCGGCCGGGACTGCCGCAGCAGGACACCGCGGGCGAGACGGTGCACGGTGAGATCACCGCGACGCGCATGTTCAAGAGGCCTGCCACGCAGGGGAGTTGACATCCGGAGCCCGGAGCTCGGAGCCCGGAGCCCGGAGCCCGGAGTTCCGGAACGCGGACTCTGCATCCGCGCCTGAGTCTGAGTCTGAGCCCGGTCCCGGCGGACCGGGCTCAGGCGCGTGACAGCCGCTGCCCCGAGCCGTCCGCCGACCGTATTCGGGCGCCGCGCTCGCCGGCCCGGGCGGCCCGCCGGGCCCGGCGCCGCTCCTTGCGCAGCTTGCGCGCCGTGCTGCTCGGTATCGACACCACGCCGTTGCGCTGGTTCCACACCTGGCGGGTGATCCAGACGTCGAGCACCCCCCAGGTGGCCAGGACCGTACTGCCGACGCTGCTCAGCACCATCGGAAAGGCAAGCCACGAACCTGCGAGCGCGCTCAGGAAGGCGACCATCGCCTGCATCAGCGTCGCCGCGACGATGATGACCGCGCGCACGGCCGCGGTACGCACCGGATCCGGCAGGCGCGTTCGCACCGCAGGCTCCTCCACCCACAACGGCCGCTGCTCAACGCTCATGCCTTCATTCCTCCCCACCCGCGGGGCCCCGACGCCTCGCTCCCGCAACGCGTACCCCGGCCGTTCCGCACCACCCGTACAGACAGACGAACGGAACTCCCGGAAGATTCCCGGGATTTGCCCGGAACGAAGAGTTCCAGCCATCTGCCCCCAGGGTCGAAAAGCCGCCATGACAGGTGCCCCCGGTCTCGAAGGGGGTTGCCATCTCCTGGAATGCCAGGACAACGCATGATCACCGCTGTTCAGGGCGGCCGAAAATCGTCCGGACGTGCCTTCGAGTTGTCTCTGTGTCAGTAGTAGGCTCACGCCGTTTGTTGACGGTTGATCTGGGGGAGGCCATGCGCTTTCGCGGGAAGTCCATCCGCAGGAAGATCGTGGCGTTGTTGCTGGTGCCGCTCGTCTCCCTCACCGCGCTGTGGGGATTCTCCACCTATCTCACCGGCCGACAGGCCAACGAGCTGATGAACGTGGCGAACATCGTCAAGAAGGTCGGCTACCCCATCGAGGACACGGTCCGTGTCATCCAGCAGGAGCGTCGCCAGACCCTCGTCTACCTGGCCGACGAACGCCCCGCCGACGCCCTCACCTCGCTGCGCAGCCGCCGCGCCGCCACCGACACCGCGGTGGCCGCCATCCGTGCGGCGGGCCGCGACTCCGATGTCCGCAGCGACCTCCAGCCTGTGGCCAGGGACCGCCTCAAGGCCGTGCTCGACGGCTTCGACTCGCTCGCCGGGCTGCGCAGCTCCATCGAGCAGGGCACCGTCGACCGGACCCAGGCGCTGGACTTCTACAACCGCCTCATCGACCCCTGCTACAGCTTCCTCGTGAACCTCCATGCCCTGGAGAACGTGGAGATGGACAAGCAGGGCCGGGCCCTGGTCGGCATCACCCGGGCCCGCGAGATGCTCTCCCGTGAGGACGCTCTCGTCGCCTCCTCCCTGATCACCCCGAAGACCACCGCCCCCGAACTGCGCCGCATATCCGACCTGGTGGCCAATCGGCAGCTGCTCTACGACACCAATCTGGAGATCCTGCCCAGCTCCGAACGCGATGTCTTCGAGCAGTACTGGCGCGGCCCCGACACCGAGGCGCTGCGCACCGCCGAGGCCGCCATCATCGACGCCGGGCCCGCCAAGGACCCCCGGCACATCGACGCCACCCGCTGGCAGCAGGCCGCGACGCCGGTGCTCGACCGCCTCGCCCAACTGGGCACCGAGGCCGGCAACCGGTACCAGGACCGGGTCGAACCGGTCGCTTTCAGCGTGCTGATCAAGGCGGGCCTCGCCGGCGTGCTGGGCCTCCTCGCCCTCCTGGTCTCCCTGTTCATGTCCGTGCGCATCGGCCGCGAGCTGGTCCGCGACCTCACCCGGCTCCGCAAGGAGGCCCACGAGGTCTCCGGTGTCCGCCTGCCCAGCGTGATGCGCCGCCTCGCCGCCGGCGAACAGGTCGACGTGGAGACCGAGGCGCCCCGCCTGGACTACGAACGCGACGAGGTCGGCCAGGTCGGCCAGGCCCTCAACACCCTTCAGCGCGCCGCCGTCGAGGCCGCCGTCAAACAGGCCGACATGCGCCGCGGCGTCTCCGAGGTCTTCGTCAACCTCGCCCGCCGCAACCAGGTACTCCTGCACCGTCAGTTGACGCTCCTGGACACCATGGAGCGGCGCACCGAGGACACCGACGAACTCGCGGACCTCTTCCGCCTCGACCACCTCACCACTCGTATGCGCCGGCACGCCGAGGGCCTGGTGATCCTCTCGGGCGCCGCCCCCTCCCGGCAGTGGCGCAGGCCCGTCCAGCTCATGGACGTCGTACGGGCCGCGGTAGCCGAGGTCGAGGACTACGAACGCATCGAGGTGCGCAGGCTGCCCCGGCTCGGCGTCGGCGGTCCGGCCGTCGCCGACCTCACGCACCTCATCGCCGAACTCCTCGAAAACGCCACGGTGTTCTCGCCCCCGCACACCGCCGTCCAGGTGCACGGCGAACGCGTCGCCAACGGCTTCACCCTGGAGATCCACGACCGCGGTCTCGGCATGGCTCCCGAGGCCCTGCTGGACGCGAACCTGCGGCTCGCCGAGACCCCCGAGTTCGAGCTGTCCGACACCGACCGGCTCGGCCTGTTCGTCGTCAGCCGTCTCGCCCAGCGTCAGAACGTCCGGGTCTCGCTCCAGCCGTCGCCGTACGGAGGAACCACCGCCGTCGTGTTCATCCCGGCGACGCTGCTCACCGACGCACCCGAGACCGAGGGCAGCGACCTGCGCCTGGACCGCAAGGGGACCAAGGGTGACGGCAGGGGTGCGCAGGACACGCCCCGCCGGGCCCTCTCGCCCATGCCGGTCGGGATCCCCGGCCAGTCGGTCCTGGACGGACCCGTCGAACTGGAGCCCCCGCTCGACCCGTTGGGCCTGGACGAGCCCTCCGTGTTCGAGGCCCCCGTGGGGCGCGAGACGAGGGAGCCGGGGCGCGGCGGCCTGCTGCGCTCGGCCCGCCGTGCGGCGGAGTCGGCCGACGACCGTCAGCAGCACCAGCAGGCCGCGGACGAGGGCGAGGACCAGGGAGCGCTGCCGCTGCCGCGCCGCCACCGGGTACCGACCCTGGTCAGCGACAACGGCCGCCGCGTCGACGGCCACGGACGCGGGCATCCGGCGCCAGGACCCGACCCGGAAGCCCGGGAGGGCCACGGCGGTGAAGGCCGGCTGCCCGAGCGCCGCCCGCCCCAGCCGTCGCGCCCCTCCGCACCCCTGGCCGAGCCCCCCGCCCCACATTCCCTGCGGCCCGCTTCGCAGCCCTCGGGTCTGACGCCGGTCAGGCCCGGCGGCCTGGGCGAGCGCACTCCGGCGGGCCCGGCCAATCCGGCCGACCTGCCGGGCGCGCCCAGCTCCGCGCCCTCGTGGGGCAGCCTTCCCGAACCCCAGCCGGACGCCACCGCCCCGCTCGGCGGACTGCCCCGCCGGGTCCGTCAGGCCAGCCTCGCGCCGCAGCTCAAGGACGCCCCCGAGAGCCAACGCGCCGCGGCCGGGCCCGACGACGGGCCCGAGCCGGAGCGCGACGCCGACGAGGTGCGCGACCGGATGGCCTCGCTCCAGCGCGGCTGGCAGCGCGGCCGCAGGCACAACGAAGCATCGGACACCGCGGATGGACCGTTCGCGCAGGACCGGAGCGACACCGCACGACGAACCACACCGGAGGGGGACGGTCGATGACCGCGCCACAGGACTCAGCCGCAGCACGCAACACCACCGGGAGCGGTTCCGGCGAACTGAACTGGCTCCTCGACGAGTTGGTCGACCGCGTCGGCTCGATCCGCAAGGCCCTGGTGCTCTCCAGCGACGGTCTGGCGACCGGAACCTCGCGCGATCTGACCCGTGAGGACGGCGAGCACCTGGCCGCGGTCGCCTCCGGCTTCCACAGCCTCGCCAAGGGTGTCGGCCGCCACTTCGACGCGGGCCGGGTCCGTCAGACCGTCGTCGAACTCGACGACGCCTTCCTCTTCGTGACGGCCGCCGGCGACGGCAGCTGTCTGGCCGTCCTGTCGGACGCCGACTCCGACGTCGGCCAGGTCGCCTACGAGATGACCCTGATGGTCAAGCGGGTGGGCGTCCACCTGACCACCGCACCACGGACCGGCCTGCGCACCGGAGGGTGAGCGGGGGACGCCATGAGCGGGGGACCGGATGAGTGAGGCAGACCAGCGGACCCAGGACCAGCTGCGGGCCCCCTCGGAAGCGACCGTTCCGGGGCGGCCGGACCACTGGTTCGACGACGACGCGGGGCCGGTGGTGCGGCCGTACGCGATGACGCGCGGGCGCACCACCAGCGCCGGCCAGCACCGCCTCGACCTGATCGCCGTGGTCGTCCCGGAACCCGCCGCCGACGACCCCGGCCGCGACCAGACGCTCTCACCTGAGCACGTGGAGATCGTCGAACGCTGCGTGGACTCCCCGCAGTCGATCGCCGAGCTCGCGGCCGGACTCGACCTCCCCGTCGGGGTGGTCCGGGTTCTGGTCGGCGATCTTGTCGCCGACGCCCTGGTGCACGTAACCCGACCCGTTCCGCCGGCCGAGCTGCCGGACGAGTCCCTTCTCCGCGAGGTGATCAATGGCCTTCGGGCGCTCTAGCCGCAGGAAGCGGCACGTCGATCCGGTGACGCTCAAGATCCTCGTCGCCGGCGGCTTCGGCGTCGGCAAGACCACCCTGGTCGGGTCGGTGAGCGAGATCCGCCCCCTGCGCACCGAGGAGCGCCTCAGCGAGGCGGGCCGCCCGGTCGACGACCTGGTGGGGGTGGAGGGCAAGAGCACCACCACGGTGGCCATGGACTTCGGGCGCATCACGCTCCGCGAGGACCTGGTGCTCTACCTCTTCGGCACACCCGGCCAGGACCGGTTCTGGTTCCTGTGGGACGAGCTGGCGCAGGGCGCGCTCGGCGCGGTCGTCCTCGCCGACACCCGCCGCCTGGAGGACTGCTTCGCCGCCATCGACTACTTCGAGCGGCGCGGCATCCCGTTCACCGTCGCCGTCAACTGCTTCGACGAGGCGGCCCGTTACCCGGCCGACACGGTGCGCGCCGCGCTCGACCTCGACCCCGAGGTGCCGCTCCGCATGTGTGACGCGCGGGTGCGCGAGTCGGTGAAGGAGATCCTGGTCGGCGTGGTCGAGCACGCCATGGAGAGGTCCGCCAAGTCCCGTCAGCACGCGGTGACGTGACGGCTGTCCCGTTCCGATTCCGACGCGGCCCGTACCCCCGCCGACCGGGGTACGGGCCGCGCGTTCGGGGCGGACGGGCTACCGGCCGTCCTCCTCGTGCCAGCCGAGGCTGCGCTCCACGGCCTTGTGCCAGTTGGCGTACTCGCGCTCCCGGACCGGCTCCGCCATGCGCGGGGACCACTCCACGTCGCGCTGCCAGTGCGCCCCCAGCTCGTCGAGGCCCGACCAGACGCCGGTGGCGAGCCCGGCCGCGTACGCCGCTCCCAGGCACGTCGTCTCCGCCACCTTGGGGCGGATCACCGGCACTCCGAGCACATCCGCCTGATGCTGCATCAGCAGATGGTTGGCGGTCATCCCGCCGTCCACCTTCAGGGTGCTGATCCGCACGCCCGAGTCCTGGAACATGGCGTCGACGACCTCGCGGGTCTGCCAGCTCGTCGCCTCCAGGACCGCGCGGGCGAGGTGCGCCTTGGTGACGTAGCGGGTCAGGCCCGTCACGACCCCGCGTGCGTCGGAACGCCAGTAGGGCGCGAAGAGCCCGGAGAAGGCGGGCACGATGTAGGCCCCGCCGTTGTCGTCGACGCTCGCGGCCAGCGCCTCGATCTCGTCAGCGTGCCGGATGATGCCCAGCTGGTCGCGGAACCACTGCACGAGCGCCCCGGTGATCGCGATCGAGCCCTCCAGGCAGTAGACCGGCGCCTGCTCGCCTATCTTGTAGCCGACCGTCGTGATCAGACCGTTCTTGGAAGTGACCGGCCTGGTACCGGTGTTGAGCAGCAGGAAGCTCCCCGTCCCGTAGGTGTTCTTCGCGGTGCCCGTCTCGTAGCAGGCCTGTCCGAAGACCGCTGCCTGCTGGTCGCCGAGCGCGGAGGCGACGGGCACACCGGCCACGGGGCCGACGGCCGTGCCGTACACCTCCGCCGAGGACCGGATCTCCGGCAGCACCGCGCGGGGCACGTTCATCGCCGCGAGGATCTCGGGATCCCACTCCAGGGTCTCCAGGTTCATCAGCATCGTGCGCGAGGCGTTGGTGACGTCGGTGATGTGGACGCCTCCGGACGTGCCGCCCGTCAGGTTCCAGATCAGCCAGGAGTCGATGGTCCCGAAGGCGATCTCGCCCCGCTCGGCGCGAGCGCGAAGGCCCGGCACGTTGTCGAGCAGCCAGGCCGCCTTGGGACCCGAGAAGTAGCTGGCGAGCGGCAGCCCGGTCGCGTCCCGGAACCGGTCCTGGCCGTGCTCGCCGCCGAGTTGGTGACAGAGCGCGGAGGTCCGGGTGTCCTGCCACACGATCGCGTTGTGCACGGGCTTGCCGGTCGCCCGGTCCCAAAGGAGCGTCGTCTCGCGCTGGTTGGTGATGCCGAGCGCGCTGAGCTGGTCGGCGCGCAGCCCCGCGCGGGCGAGCGCGCCCGCTACCACGGCCTGCACCTTGGACCAGATCTCGGTGGCATCGTGCTCCACCCAGCCCGGCTTGGGAAAGATCTGGCGGTGCTCACGCTGGTCGACCGCGACGGTCGCCCCGTCCTGGTTGAAGATGATGCAGCGGCTGGAGGTGGTCCCCTGGTCGATCGCGGCAACGAACCGGTCCGTCATGGCTACCCCTGGTTGTCTAGGCTCGGCGCGTTTCCATGGCGGCAAGGCCGGTCGAGGGGGCTTCGGGCGGTGGACGCGGCGCTGCCGAGAGACAACGGGAAGTGTTCACCGGACGTGATGGGTCGTCAAGGTCGCGCGCAGCAAGGGGTGTTGATGCAGCGGTAGTGGGCTGGGTGGATACGTGCGGTGCTCGGCGGCGGCTGCCGGACGTGTCCCTCAGCGCACCGCCACGACCGACGAGCCGTGTCCGAACAGGCCCTGGTTCGCCGTGATTCCGATCCGGGCCCCGGGCACCTGACGGTCCCCGGCCGCTCCCCTCAACTGCCAGGTGAGTTCGCAGACCTGGGCGATCGCCTGGGCCGGCACGGCCTCCCCGAACGACGCGAGGCCGCCACTGGGGTTGACCGGAATCCGGCCCCCGAGCGCCGTCTCCCCGTCCCGCAGGAGTTTGGCCCCCTCACCGGCCCCGCACAGGCCGAGGTCCTCGTACCACTCCAGCTCCAGCGCGGTGGACAGGTCGTAGACCTCCGCGAGCGACACGTCCTCGGGCCCGACGCCCGCCTCCTCGTAGGCGGCCCGTGCGATCGAGGCGCGGAAGGAGTGCGGGGCGGGCTCGACGGCGGCCGCCGAGTCGGTCGCGATGTCGGGCAGATCGAGCACCGAGCGGGGGAAGGTGGGGGTGACCGTGGAGACCGCGCGGATGCGCACCGGGTCGCTGGTGCCGTGCCGGCGAGCGAAGTCCATGCTGGTCAGGACGAGGGCCGCGGCACCGTCCGAGGTGGCGCAGATGTCGAGCAGCCGCAGCGGATCGGCCACCACCGCGGAGGCTGCGACCTCCTCGGCGCTGACGCTCCTGCGGTAGCGGGCGTTCGGATTGAGCGCGCCGGCCGCCGCGTTCTTCACCTTGACCTGGGCGAAGTCGTCGACCGTGTCGCCGTACAGGGCCATGCGGCGCCGGGCGTAGAGCCCGAAGTAGGCCGGGTTCGTGGCGCCGAGCACCCGGAAGCGCAGCCAGTCCGGATCGTCCGGCCGTTCGCCCCCGGCCGGTGCGAAGAACCCCTTGGGCGCGGCATCGGCGCCCACCACGAGCACCACGTCCGCGAGCCCGGCCAGGATCTGCGCACGGGCCGCGCCGATCGCCTGGGCGCCGGAGGCGCAGGCCGCGTACACGCTGGTCACCCGCGCGCCCTGCCAGCCGAGCGCCTTCGCGAAGGTCGCGCCCGCCACATGGCCGGGGTAGCCGCCGCGCACGGTGTCCGCGCCGACCACCGACCGCACGCGGGTCCAGTCGATCCCGGCGTCGGTGAGCGCGGCCCGGGCCGCGACGGTCCCGTACTCGACGAAACTCCGTCCCCACTTGCCCCAGGGATGCATTCCCGCACCCAGTACCGCGATGTCGCCGCTCATGCCGCCGCCTCCACGGGTCGCCAGTGCCAGGTGGTCCAGGTGGTGTCCGCGTCCTCGTTGAGGACCCCTGGCACCACCTCGACCTCCATGCCCACCGCGAGATCGGCGGCGCTCACGCCGGGCACCGCCTGGCCGAGCACCACCATCCGTTCGGCCGCCAGTTCCACGGCGACGAGCACATAGGGTTCCCACTCCACCTGTGGGTCCGACACATAGGGGGCGGGCGGGCGATAGCGGCCGTCGGTGTAGGACCACACCTTGCCGCGCTGAGACAGGGGGACCTCCGCCAGCTCGCCGCCCGTGCAGCCGGGGTTGCGGCAGGAGGCGTCCTCGCGCGGGAAGAAGACCGAGGAGCAGGCGGTGCACCGGGTGCCGAGCAGCCGGAAGTCCGGCCCCTGCGCGTCCGTGAACCAGCCCGCGACCACAGGCGTGCGCGTGCGTGCGTCTGTCAAGGCCCCTCCCGGCACTGCCTTCTGACGGAACGTCAGAAGTGTGCCACGGGCAACCGGAGTTGGGGAGGGGCGGTCGGGTCCGGGTCCCGGATCAGCGGTTCTCGGCCAGCCACTTGGCAGCGGTCTCGCCGAGCTCGCGGTCGCGCCCGGCCAGCATCGTCGCGATCATCTGCCGGTCCCCGCGCAGTGACCAGGCGGGGTGCCCGAAGGTGGCCGGGTTGTTCTTCTCGATGAACCAGTGCGCGGGCCAGGCGGTCCCGTACCCGATGAGTGGGAGAGCGAGCGCGTACCGCTTGCGTCCGCGCGCCAGGCCGTAGGCGCTGAGGGCGAGTCCGGTGAGAGTCCCCGCGAGGTGGACCCAGCGGGTGGCGGCCCGGGAGTGCATCGCCACGTAATAGGGCCAGAACTCGTCGTACGAATCGAACGTCGGCGGTGTGGTGTTCGGCGTCCTGGCCGTCGTCCGCCCTGTCGTCGTGCTCGTCGTCTTGGTCATGCGACCGAACCTAATCGTTCCCCGGAGAACCGGATACGGCTCCTTCGCGTCCGAAAGGACAGAGCGGGCGCCCGGGACCCACGGGGGTGGCCCCGGACGTCCGCTCGCCCCTCAAGCGGAGTCGCCTCGGTGATCATTGGCGCCGGCGGCAGCGGGACGAGCGGCCGCCCCGAACGCACTCCCGTCCTCAGTGGCCGGCCACCGAACGCCGGGCCACCGGGAAGTCGAAGTAGGTGCTGGGGAACGGCTCCGGCTGATAGGTGAAGTGCCACCACTCCTCGGGCAGATTGACGAAGCCCTGCGCCTCCAGGGCGCTCTTGAGGAACTGCCGGTGGGCCCGCTGCGCGCCCTGGACGCGCGGGTCATTGGTGTGCGCCAGGGTGTCGAAACAGTCGAAGCCGGTCCCCATGTCGAGCGAATTGTCGGGAAACCGCTGGCCCTTGGGTGCGTAGCAGGGCACGAGCCGCTGGCCCGGGTGATAGGGGCGGGTGGGCAGCGCGGGCAGCTTCACGATCGTCAGATCCATGGTGCTGCCCCGGCTGTGCCCGGACTTCTCGGCGATGTAGCCGTCCGCGAAGAGTCTCGACTTGTCGACACGGGGATAGAACTCCGCCTTCATCCGCTCGTCGGCCAGGTCCTTGGCCCAGCGCACGAAGTGGTCGACGGCCCGCTGCGGCCGGTAGCAGTCGTACACCTTCAGCGAGTAGCCCTGCCGCAGAAGCTTCAGCTGTGCGCGGTGCAGCGCTTCGGCGGCGGGGCGGGTCAGGATGCACAGCGGCTGCCGGTAGCCGTCGATCGGCTCACCCACGAAGTCGTGCGGGGTGATGTAGCGCATCTCCTGGATGATCGAGGGGTCGACGGTGCGCAGCGCCACGAACTCCTCGGGTGCCTTCGGCTCCGGCACCGCGTACGCGGTGGGGGAGGGCGCGGCGACCGCGAGCAACGCGGCGGCCCCGGCGGCGGCCCCGCGCAGCAATCGCGAGGTTCGCGAGGTTCGCGAGGTTCGCGAGGTTCGCGAGGTTCGCGAGGTTCGCGAGGTCCGGGAGGTCCGCGAGGTCCGCGAGGTCCGGGAGGTCCGGGAGGTCCGCCAGGCCTGCGAGGCCCTGCGCCGGAACGGGGTGCCTCGCCCTTCGGTATGTTGTGTCATGTACACACCCTCTATCAGGTCAACTGGGGTACGGGGAAGGGTGGTCGGTTAGAGTCCGCGCGTGATCGCCATCCCGAAGCAGCCTGTGCCGGACTCCCACTGTGCCGCGTGCGGAGCGTCGTACTCCGCACCGAACGGCGCCTGGCCCCGTTCCTGCGCGGTCTGCGGGACCGTCGCCTACCGCAATCCGCTGCCCGTCGCCATCGCCCTCCTGCCCGTGACCGACGCCCGGGGCACCGGACTCGTCGTCATCACCCGCACCATCGAGCCCCGGCGCGGCGGAAAGGCCCTGCCCGGCGGGTTCATCGACTTCGGCGAGAGCTGGCAGGACGCGGTCGTCCGGGAACTCAAGGAGGAGACCGGCATCGAGGTGCCCGTCGCCGAGGTCCGGCTGGCGGACGCCCTCAGCTCCCCCGAACACGTCCTCCTGTTCGGGCTGCTGCCCCCGCGCCGCGCGGACCGGCTCCCGCCCTCGCGCCCGACCGACGAGAGCGAAGGCTGGGAACTCCTGCGCGAACCGGCCGAGTTGACCTTCCCGCTGCACACCGAGGTTGTCCGCAAATGGTTCGCGGGGGCGTACGAACAGGGGCCGACGCCGCTCGCCTGACGGACCATCAGTACGTCCTGCGCGGGGCACCCGCTCAGCGCACCTCGGGATACCCCGCGCCCCGCACCCGCTCAACGCACCCCCAGGGCACCCGCTCAGCGCACCGCCCCCCGCACCCGCACCGGATGGCCGGCCTCGGTGCCCGATCCGACGTCGACCCGCTCCACCACGACCCGGCCGTGATCGACGCGGGTCGCGAAGCGCTCCACCTTCGCCTGCTCCCAGCCGTCACCCGAGTCCCGCACCACGAGCCCGCCCCCGGTACGCCCCGCGGCCGGCGCCCACACCTCCAGCTCCAGGCCGCCGCCCTCGCCCAGCACCGGGATCACCGAGCCGGCCCGGGCGAGCACCGGGATCCGGGACAGGGGAGCGTTCAGGAGCACCTGCCCGGGCCCGTCGTGGGCCTCCCCGGTCGCCGTGTCGTACCAGCGCCCGCGCGGCAGCCGCACCGCCCGCCGGTCGGCGCCGCGCTCCAGCACCGGGGCCACGAGCAGCGCGTCGCCGAGCAGGAAGGAGTCCTCGCAGTCGCGCAGCGCCCGGTCGCCCGGCGCGCCCCACCACAGGGGGCGGACATAGGGGGCGCCGGTCAGCCGCGCCAAGTGGGCCAGCGTCACGAAGTACGGGTGCAGCCGCTGCCGCTCGGCCAGCGCGGCCCGCGCGCCTTCCAGAACCTTCGGCCCGAACTCCCAGGGCTCGCGCCGCCCGGCCCACTTGGCCGCGTGCGTACGGAACAGCGGTAGCCAGGCGCCGAGTTGGAACCAGCGCAGATACAGCTCGGGCGACGGGCTGCCGGTGAAGCCGCCCACGTCGGGCCCCGAGTAGGGGACCCCACACAGGCCGAGGCCGAGCACCAGGGAGAGCGAGGCGCGCAGGCCCGCCCAGTCGGTCGACACATCGCCCGACCAGGTGCCGCCGTAGCGCTGCATCCCGGCCCAGCCCGAGCGCGAGAAGAGGAACGGCCGCTCGTCGGGGCGCAGCCGGCGCAGGCCCTCGTAGCCGGCGCGGGCCATGCACAGGCCGTACACGTTGTGGGCCTCGCGGTGGTCGCCGCCCCGGCCGTCCAACTCGTGGCGGGCGGACCTGGGCAGCGTCGGATCCCCGAACGGAGCGAAGGCCACGGGCTCGTTCATGTCGTGCCACACCCCGGCGAACCCCTGGTCGAGCCGCTCCTGGTACTGCCCGCCCCACCAGGCGCGGGCCGCCGGAGCCGTGAAGTCCGGATAGGCGCACTCGCCGGGCCACACCTCCCCGCGCACCTCGCGCCCGCGGGCGTCCTGGACGAAGGCCCCGGCGGTGCGCCCGCTCTCGTACAGCGCGCTGCCCGGTTCGGCCCGGACCGCGGGATCGACGATCGAGACCAGCCGCACCCCGTCCTGCGCCAGATCCTTGGCGAGCCGGGGCAGATCGGGGAAGGCGGCGCGGTCGACCGTGAAGACCTGGTGGTCGTCGTAGTGGTCGATGTCCAGGTGCAGCGCCGACAGCGGCAGGCCGCGCTCGGTGTAGCCGCCGACGACGCGCCGCACCTCGCGCTCGGTGCCGAAGCCCCAGCGGGCGTGCTGAGGACCGAGCGCCCAGGACGGCGGCAGGGCGGGTGCGCCGGTCAGCGCAGTCCAGCCCTGGAGCACCCGGGCGGGGGTGCCGGCGACGACCCAGCAGCGCAGCGGGCCGCCATCCATGCGCAGCTCGCTGCCGCCCGGCCGGTCGTGGCCGGACCCGGCGCCCTCCTCGCCCTCGCGCAGCACCACCCGGCCGTCCCAGGTGCTGTCGTAGAACGCCAGGTGGCACCCCGCGTCCGCGATCACCAACTGGACCGGCATCGTGATGTACAGGGGGTCGTCGACGGGGCCGAAACCGCCGCCCGGGTCGGTGTTCCACAGCCGGTACGTACCGTCCCGAAGGCGCGGGCCGCCCGCGCGGCCGCCGAGCCCGAAGAACCGTGCGTCGGCGGCCACTTCGGACCGCTGCAGCCAGCGGGCGGGCCCGCCGCCGACGGGCTCCCACCAGCGCGGCGGCAGTTCCCGGCGCAGCACCACACCGCCCGGCGTGCACACGTCCACCGCGCCGTGCCGCGAGATGACAACGGTGAGCCGCTCCGAGACGATCCGCCAGCCGCCGTCCTTGTCCGGCTCCAGAACGGCCCGCGGATCCGGCTCGGGCACCCGGCCGTCCACGGCGTACGACGGCTCGGGCTCCGCACCGTCCCAGCCCCAGAACACCGCACCGCCCGCCGCGACCCGCACCTCAAGCCGGGAGCGCGCGAAGCGCACCACGCCGCCGCCGGGCCTGGGCTCCGCGGCGATCACGGCACCCGGCACCCGGGCCCGCTCCGGCCCGCGCGCCGGCAGGTCCCGCGCGTCCGCCCGGCGCCGCCGCAGGGCCGAGCGCACCGCCCGCAGCCCCCGCACCGAGCCGACCGCCTTCACCGAGCGCACCAGGTCATCGCCGTTCATGCAGCTCACCCTGCCACCCGGACGGCCCCGCGGGCGGTTCGTTCAACTGCCGTTCACCCGTGGTGGCGCCACATACCCGGGCGGTCGAGTATGGGGAGCACACCCTGGTGCGGAAGACGATCACATGGCATCGTCCCTGTCAGCCGCCTCACGCGCACACCCCTCGCGTGTGCGCGGGACACACGCACATCACGCGTTACAGCCCGGGAGCCGACCCATGACTTCAGCAGCGAACCCCGCTCCGCAGCCCGCGCCCCTGTGGCAGCCGGACTCCGAACGCATCGCCGCCGCGCGGATCACCCGCTTCCAGGCCTGGGCCGCGGAGCGCTACGGCGCACCGGCCGAAGGCGGATACCCGGCTCTCCACCGCTGGTCCGTCGCCGAGCTCGACACCTTCTGGCGGGCCGTCGCCGACTGGTTCGACATCCGCTTCTCCTCCCCGTACACCGCTGTCCTTGCCGATCGAACGATGCCCGGCGCCCAGTGGTTCCCGGGCGGCACGCTGAACTACGCGGAACACGCGCTGCGCACCGCCGAGGACCCCGCCCGGGCCGACGACCCGGCGCTCGTGCACGTCGACGAGACCCACGAGCCGGCCGAGACCAGCTGGTCCGAACTGCGCCGCCAGGTCGGCTCCCTCGCGGCCGAGCTGCGCGCGCTCGGCGTGCGCCCCGGAGACCGGGTGAGCGGCTATCTCCCCAACGTGCCGCAGGCCGTCGTCGCGTTCCTCGCCTCGGCCGCCGTGGGCGCCGTGTGGACGTCCTGCGCCCCCGACTTCGGCGCCCGCAGCGTCCTCGACCGCTTCCAGCAGGTCGAGCCGGTCGTGCTGTTCACGGTCGACGGCTACCGCTACGGCGGCAAGGAACACGACCGCACCGACGTCGTCGCGGAACTGCGTCGCGAACTCCCCACCCTGCGCGCCGTCGTACACATCCCGCTGCTCGGCACCCCGGCCCCCGAGGGAACCCTCGCATGGTCCGCCCTCACCGCGGGCGACGCGGAGCCCGTCTTCGAGCAGGTGCCCTTCGACCATCCCCTGTGGGTGCTCTACTCGTCCGGCACCACCGGCCTGCCCAAGGCGATCGTGCAGTCCCAGGGCGGCATCCTCCTCGAACACTTCAAGCAGCTCGGACTGCACTGCGACCTCGGCCCCGAGGACCGGTTCTTCTGGTACACCTCCACCGGCTGGATGATGTGGAACTTCCTCGTCTCCGGCCTGCTCACCGGCACCACCGTCGTCCTGTACGACGGCAGCCCGGGCTTCCCCGACACGGGCGCGCAGTGGCGGATGGCGGAGCGCACCGGCGCCACCCTGTTCGGGACCTCGGCCGCCTATGTGATGGCCTGCCGCAAGGCCGATGTGCACCCGGGGCGCGACTTCGACCTGTCCCGTGTCAAGGGCGTCGCGACCACCGGCTCGCCGCTGCCGCCCGACGGATTCCGCTGGCTCCACGACGAGGTGCGCGAGGACCTGTGGATCGCCTCGGTCAGCGGCGGCACGGATGTCTGCTCCTGCTTCGCGGGAGCGGTACCGACCCTGCCCGTGCACATCGGTGAACTCCAGGCGCCCTGTCTCGGCACCGACCTCCAGGCCTGGGACGCCCAGGGCCGGCCGGTCGTCGGTCAGGTCGGCGAGCTCGTCGTCACCAACCCCATGCCGTCCATGCCGATCCGCTTCTGGAACGACCCCGACGGCAGCCGCTACCGCGAGAGCTACTTCGACATGTTCCCGGGCGTATGGCGGCACGGCGACTGGATCACCCTGACCGACCACGGCTCGGTGATCATCCACGGCCGCTCGGACTCGACCCTCAACCGCCAGGGCGTGCGCATGGGTTCGGCCGACATCTACGAGGTCGTCGAGCGCCTCCCCGAGGTCCGCGAATCCCTCGTCATCGGACTCGAAGAGCCCGACGGCGGCTACTGGATGCCGCTGTTCGTCCACCTCGCCGAGGGGGCGGTCCTGGACGAGGCACTGCGAACGCGGATCAAGCAGGCGATCCGCGAACAGCTCTCGCCCCGCCACGTCCCCGACGAGATCATCGAGGCCCCCGGCGTCCCGCACACCCTGACGGGCAAGCGCATCGAGGTGCCGGTCAAGCGCCTCCTCCAGGGCGCCGCCCTGGACAAGGCCGTCAACCCCGGTTCGGTCGACAACCTGGAGCTGCTGCGCTTCTACGAGGACATCGCCCGCAAGCGCGGCTGACCAATCCCGTACGCGGCTCGTGGCCGGATCAACTGCCGTACGTGGCTGGTGGCCCGGATCAACCGCCGTACGTGGCCTCGGACTCGCCCAGGACATCGGCGAAGTCCGAGGCCAGGAGCGCGGCCTCCGAGCCGTCCACACCTGCCACCGTGATCCGTACGCCCGGGCCCGAGGCCAGGCGGAACCGAGCCCCGGCCGCCACCCACCAGCCGCGTGTACGAAGGCCGTTGACCACCGCCGACTCGTCCCGCACCGGCACCCAGACATTCATCCCGCTCGCCCCGTGTGCCGGGATCCCGCGCCGGGCGAGCTCCTTGACGAACGCCGTACGCCGCTCCCCGTAGGTCTGCTCCGCTCGCGTCACCAATAGCTGGGCCGACGGATCGTCCATCAGGCTCAGCACGGCCGCCTGCAAGAGATGGCTCACCCAGCCGGAGGTGAGCAGCAATCGTCCGTCGTGCCGTGCCAGCGTCACCGGGTCGCACGCGGCGGCCGCCCACCGCAGATCGGTGCCGAGGTACTTGGTCACGGTCCGGACCTGGGCCCACCGCGAAAGGCCGCCACTGGTAAGGGAGTTGAGGTCGGCGCCCGCGATCTCGGCGGCGTGGTCGTTCTCGATGACCAGCACCTCGGGAAACTGCCGCAGCACCTCGACCAGGGCGTCACGCCGCGCCGCGGAGAAGCGGCCTCCGTACGGATTCTGCGCCCGGGGGCTGCACACCACAGCGCGCGCACCGGCCCGCAGCGCCTCCCTCAACTCCGAGGGCCGCATGCCCTCGTCGTCCACGGCGACCGCCACGATCCGCAGCCCCATCGCCTGGAGCAGGTCGAGCAGATGGTGATAGCCGGGATCCTCCATGGCGACCGCGTCCCCCGGCCGCAGCTCGGTGGTCAGCAGCCGGGCGACGCAGTCGAGCGCGCCGTGCGCGAACGTCACGTGCCCGGCCGGCACTCCGTCCCCGGCGAACCAGGCGCGCACCCGCTCCTCCAGCTCGGGGAGCCGAGGCGTGGAGCGGTGCGAGCGCGGCCCGGTCGAGGGCGCTACGAGCGCCGGCAGGTCCGGCAGGAAGGCCGCGTCGGGATGACCGCCCGCCAAATCCCGCAGCCCGTCGGGCACTTTGGGCGGCCGGCGCGATGCGACGGCCGGCGCCGCGGCCACCACGGTGCCGCCTCGGCCACGGGTGACCACCACACCGCGCTGCCGCAGCTCCTTGTAGGCGGTGGCGACGGTGCCGGGACTCACCGCCAGCTCATCGGCCAGCCTGCGCACGGGCGGAAGCGCGTCCCCGGGACCAAGGCCCCCGTTGGCGACCGCGCGTTCCACGGACGCGGCAATTCCCTTGGCTGTCGTACCAGCGATCGAATATTGTGTTGCCACGTAAGTGAGTATGTATCAATACATAAGTTGGGTCAAGGGGGAGCAATGAGCTGGAGCCGCCGACGGGCCGCACTGTGGGAACGCATCCCGGGAGGCATCGACGGCCGCCGGATGCTCTCCGTCGCCTTCGTCGACCGGACCGGAAGCGGCCTCTGGGAAGCCGTGTCGGTCCTGTACTTCACCTATGTGGCGGGGCTCTCCCTCGCCCAGATCGGCACCCTGGTCGCCGCGTCCGGAGCCGTCGGCATCGCCGGCGCGCCCATCGGCGGCCGCATCGCCGACCGGCTGCCCCTGACCCGCGTCCTGGTCGGCCTCCAAATCGTGCGCGCGGCCGCGGCGTTCGCCCTGCTGACCACCGACCACTTCGCGCTGCTCCTGCTCTTCGCCTCCGTGGGAAGCTTCGGGGACCGCTCCGCGAACGTGCTCACCAAGCTGTACGCGGCCCGCATCGCAGGACCCGAGCGCGTGCGCTACCAGGCCGTGAGCCGTACCGTCGCCAACGCCGGCTGGGCGGCCGGTGGCCTCGCGGCCGCCGGTGCCATCGCCATCGGCTCGGCCTCGGCCTACCAATGGCTCCTCGCGGGCAACGCCCTGTCCTTCCTCGGCTCCGCCCTCATCACCGGGCTCTGCGCCGAACCCGCGACGCCCTCGCGGACGGTCGCCAGGTCCGGGGAGCCCACGGCGGGTCCGAGCCTCACCAACCCGTGGCGCGACCGCCGTTACCTGGCGTTCGTGGCCACCGAAACCGTCCTCTTCCTGGACGACGCCGTCTTCAAGGTCGGCCTGCCGCTCTGGGCCGTACACGCCACCGACGCCCCGCACGGACTCGTCCCGCTCCTCATGGTCATCAACAATGTGATGGTGGTCGGGCTCCAGGTGCCCCTCGCGCGCTTCGGCACCAACACCCCGGCGGCCCGACGGCTGCTGTTCCCGCTCTCCGCGGCCTTCGCCGTCGCGGGCGTGGCCATCGCGGCCTCCGCGACCCCTGGCGCCGGCCCCGCCGCCGTCTTCCTCGTGGCCGCGACCATCGCCTTCACCCTCGCCGAGATCGTCCACGCCACCATCTCCTGGGAACTCTCCATCGCGCTGGCCCCCGTTGAGGCGCAGGGCAGCTACCTCGGAGTGCACGGCCTCGCCCAGTCGGTCCAGCGCAGCGTCGGCCCGCTCGCCGTCACCGCCGCCATCGCGACGGGGCCGGCCGGCTGGATCGCCTTCGGCGCCGGCATCGCGGGAACGTGCCTGGTCCAGCACCGGCTCGTCCGCCCGCCAGCGGCCCGGACGCCACTGTCAGTGGCCTCGGTTACGGTGAGTGAGCATTGATCGACACCGTGCTCAGGGGGAAACATGGCGCACACACACCACATCAAGGCCGTCCGGCGCACACTCCGCCGTGAGATGCCGGGCACCGTCGGCCTCATCGCCGACGCGCGCGACTTCACGGCCATGACGAGATACCGCTCCTTCGTCTTCGACGACCACAGCCGCTACCTCCGTCAGGTCGAAGGACTCCTTCGCTCACTCTCCGCCCAGGGCGCCCACACCACGGTCGCCCTCTTCGACCCGGACGAGTTCACCGAGTTCTGTACGGCGCGGGGCCTGGACCCGGACACAGCGGACAGCCGCACCCGTTTCACCGCCGAACTGGCAGCGGGCGGCGCCTGCGTCGCCTATGCGGGCCAGCCCATCGACAGCCTGGTCCCACAGCTCATCAACAAGGCCGTCCGCAAAGCGACTTGGGAGTACGCGACGCTGCTCCTGGCCGAAGCGGGCGACTGCGCCGAGTGCGGCCAGGACATCGGCCGATCCGCGTTCGACCGGGCCTCCCAGCTCCTGCTGAACCTGCTGGAGGCCGCCGGCCCCGGCCACCACCACCTGGTCTGCAGCATCCCCGCCCAGGAGGAGCAGCTCATCGCCGTCCTCCACGCGGAGCGCCCCGGCTCCGATCCGGTGCGCCTCGACGAGACGGACGCGGCCGAGTTCGTCACCGTCCTCGCCGCCGGCATCGCCCGGGACAGCGCCGGCGGCCTCGTCCTGCGCACGACCGAGCCGGGCAGCCCGGACCGGCTGCACGGATGGCGGCTGCGGCAGGGCCATCTCGATCCGCTGACCGAGGGCGAGGTGTTCAGCGCCTACTGCACCGACGCCGAGACCGGAGAACCCCTCGCCCCCGAACCCGGCGTCGAATACCGCCCGGGATTCCCCGTCGGCCATCCCGATCCCCACCACTGAGAGGCAAGCGAAAGGGGCTCCCCGTGCGCCTCGCGCCGGGAAGCCCCTCCCACATCTCACACCGGTCTCACGACCGTCCGGTCACTCGCCGGACAGAACCGCCTGAGCGGCGTTGCGCGCATCCTCGGCGGTGTCCGCGGCACGGGCCGCGGAAGCCGCACGCTCGCACTGGGCCAGCGTGTACTTCGCCAGCGTCGCGCGCACGTAAGGAATGGAAGCCGCACCCATCGAAAGGCTGGTGACACCGAGCCCGGTCAGGACACAGGCCAGCAGCGGATCGGAGGCGGCCTCACCACACACACCACAGCTCTTGCCCTCGGCCTTGGCGGCCTCGGCGGACAACGAGATCAGGTCGAGCAGAGCGGGCTGCCACGGGTCCTGGAGTCGCGACACCGCGCCCACCTGACGGTCGGCGGCGAAGGCGTACTGCGCCAGGTCATTGGTGCCGAGCGACAGGAACTCGACCTCCTGGAGGATCGAGCGAGCGCGCAGCGCGGCGGAGGGGATCTCCACCATCGCGCCGAACTTCGCCTGAAGCCCCGCTTCCCGGCACGCGTCGGCGAACGCCTTGGCGTCGGTACGGTCGGCCACCATCGGCGCCATGACCTCAAGGTAGACGGGCAGACCCGCGGCGGCCTTGGCCAGCGCGGTCAGCTGCGTCCGCAGCACCTCGGGGTGGTCGAGCAGCGAGCGCAGACCACGCACGCCGAGCGCCGGGTTGGGCTCGTCGGCGGGGGTGAGGAAGTCGAGCGGCTTGTCGGCGCCCGCGTCCAGGACCCGCACCACGACGCGCCCCTCGGGGAACGCCTCAAGCACCTTGCGGTACGCCTCGACCTGCTTCTCCTCCGACGGCGCCTTGGCCGAGTCGTCGAGGAAGAGGAACTCGGTACGGAACAGACCGACGCCCTCGGCGCCCGCCTCGACCGCGGCCGGCACATCGGCGGGACCGCCGACGTTGGCGAGCAGCGGCACCTTGTGCCCGTCCGAGGTGGCACCCGGGCCGGACGAGGCGGACAGCGCCGCCTTGCGCTCGGCCGCGGCCCGCTCAAGCTCGGCCTGCTTCTCGGCACTCGGGTCGACGAAGATCTCACCGGTGCTGCCGTCCACGGCGACCAGCGTGCCCTCGGCCAGCTCACCGGCGCCGGGCAGGGCCACGATCGCGGGCACGCCGAGCGCCCGCGCCAGGATGGCGCTGTGGCTGGTGGGCCCGCCCTCCTCGGTCACGAAGCCGAGCACGAGCGCCGGGTCCAGCAGCGCGGTGTCGGCCGGCGCGAGGTCCCGGGCGATGAGCACGTACGGCTCGTCGCTGTCCGGCACACCCGGCATCGGCACGCCGAGCAGACGTGCCACGATCCGGTTCCGCACGTCGTCGAGGTCGGCGACGCGTCCGGCCATGTACTCACCGGCACCCGCGAGCAGTTCGCGGTAGTGCGAGAACGCGTCGTAGACGGCGCGCTCCGCGGTGCTGCCGACGACGATGCGCCGGTCGACATCGGACATGAGCTCCGGGTCCTGGGCGATCATCGCCTGGGCCTCAAGCACGGCCTGCGCCTCACCGCCGGCCAGATTGCCACGCGCCATCAGGTCGGCGGCCACAGCTTCCACGGCCTGGCGGGCACGCCCCTGTTCGCGCCCGTGGTCCGATGCCGGAATCTGCTTGGCCGGCGGCTCAAGAACCGCCGTGCCCATGTGCCGAACCTCGCCGATCGCCACACCGTGGCTCACGCCGACGCCTCGCAGCGTTGTCTCCATCTCACCCGTCTCCGATAGTCGCGGCGGTCGATGCCGCCGCCGTTGTGGTCTGTCCAGCGCGCCGTCACAGCGGCGCGGGCGTCACTGCCAGCTGAACAGCGCGTCGCCGGCCTTCACATCGCCGCTCTCGACGACATCGGAGAGGGAGTCGGTGGTGGCTTCGAGCGCCACGATGGGACAAATGGGGGACTTGCCGGCGGCCTCGACGGCGGCCGGGTCCCAGCGCACGACCTCCTGGCCGCGCGTCACGGTGTCGCCCTTGTTGACGAGGAGCTCGAAGCCCTCGCCGTTGAGCTGAACGGTGTCGATTCCGAGGTGCGTCAGCACACCGTGGCCCTCGCCGTCGACGACGACGAACGCGTGCGGGTGCAGGGACACAACGACGCCGTCAACAGGCGCCACGGCCGCCGACGGCTCACGTACGGGATCAATAGCGGTGCCGGGGCCCACCATCGCGCCGGAGAAGACGGGGTCGGGCACTGCCGCGAGCCCGATGGCCCGTCCGGCAAGTGGGGACATCACGCTAGTCATGGGGAGCCTCCCAGGGGCGGAGCTTCTAGTGTCGCCGTCACTACCTGTCCTGGACGGCGTACTGTTCAGAAGGGTAAGTCATAAGAAGTCCTAGTTCCGCACGACAGGTACTGGTTGGCGGACCTAGGTGCACACCGGAAACGATTTGCCTCAACTCCCGGTGGCATGTACTGTCGTACTCCTGCCTGACCCCATCACGACACTGTGATTCGACGGTCGGCGGCACCTACCAAGTCCCGATCCTAACCTGAATCTCTGGTTCCGCATGCTCGCGGAGCGGTGGTCAGGAAGACGGAAATGACTTGCTAGAGTTTGAATCGCCGGAAAGGGAAATCCCGAGAGGGAGAACCTGAAAGGCACCGAGGAAATCGGACACGAAAGAGTCTGATAGAGTCGGGAACACGAAATACCGAAGGGAAGCGCCCGGAGGAAAGCCCGAGAGGGTGAGTACAAAGGAAGCGTCCGTTCCTTGAGAACTCAACAGCGTGCCAAAAGTCAACGCCAGATT